>CAYGUV010000006.1:74896-108542 GCA_964353185.1 uncultured Micavibrio sp.
ATTTCTTCTTCTGTTAAAGTACGCTCGAAATTCATAATGACGTATTTATAAGCCTAAAATTGTGCTTCGTCTAGCTCCATCAAACTTTCTGCACCGGCCATAACGGCTTTGAAATGCCAGTCGGCTTCGGGTAGCATGCGGGCAAAGAAGAAACGCGCGGTTTTTATTTTTGACTCGTAAAATTCTTTATCGCCATCACCTGCTTCTAATTTTTCTTGGGCAACTTTTGCCATTTGAATCCACATATACCCCATCGCGACCAACGCAAATTGGCGTAAATAATTGGTTGAGGCCGCACCTGCCTCTAAAGGATTTTTCAATCCTTTTTGGGCAATAATTGCGGTAGATTGCTGTAGCTTTGCAAAAGATTTTGCGAGCGGAAAGATAAATTCCTGCAAATCACTATTGCTTTGGTTATCCTCGATAAATTGGCTAACGGGATGGAAGAAGCGGCGCAAATAACGACCCATATGCGCCCCCATCTTACGGCCGACCAAATCCAATGCCTGAATACCGTTTGTTCCTTCATAAATCATGGCGATACGGGCATCGCGGGTATATTGCTCTACCCCATATTCCCAGATATATCCATGACCGCCGTGCACTTGCATGGCAAGGGACGACACCTCAAACCCCATATCAGTAAGATATCCTTTTAAGATAGGCGTTAACAACGCAACCAGATCATCTGATTCTTGACGCGTTGCCGCATCTGGATGTTTTAGGGAAATATCCAAATGCATACCCGCCCAATAAGAAAGGGCGCGCGCGCCTTCACAAAATGCTTTTGATGTTAACAACATACGGCGTACATCAGGATGCACAATAATAGGGTCCGCCGCTTTATCAGGATGTTTTGTTCCATCCAAACTACGCATTTGTAGGCGATCTTTGGCATAGGCCAGCGCATTTTGATATGCGACTTCAGCAATACCAAGCCCCTGCATCGCCACACCCAATCGCGCAGCATTCATCATGGTAAACATTGCCTTGAGACCTTTATTCGGCTCCCCCACGAGCCAGCCCTTTGATTCTTCAAAATTCATCACGCAGGTGGCGGACGCCTTAATGCCCATCTTATGTTCGATAGATCCGCAGACAACACCATTTACGCCCATATCTTCGGGCAAGAATTTGGGCACGACAAATAAAGATATCCCCTTTACCCCCTCTGGTGCGCCAGGTAAACGGGCCAAGACTAGATGGACAATATTTTCCGTTAAATCATGCTCGCCTGCTGAGATGAAAATTTTTGTTCCTGAAATTTTATAGGATAAATCATCACCATCATCTAATGCTTCTGCTTTGGTTCTGATCAATCCCAAATCTGTTCCACAATGAGGTTCGGTCAAACACATTGTTCCTGACCATGTTCCCTCAATCAATTTGGGCAAGTATGTAGCTTTTTGTTCATCCGTTCCATATTGGTGCAAGGCTTCGTAACATCCTTGGGATAATCCTGGATACATACCAAAGGAAAAGTTTGCCGAACAAATCATTTCTTGCATCACGGTGTTCACCAACATAGGCAAACCCATGCCACCATATTCTGGGTCAGAGGAAACGCCGCACCAACCACCTTGGATAAATTCATTATAAGCTTCTTTGAAACCTTTTGGCGTTGTGACAACACCATTTTCTAATTTACAGCCCTCTTCATCCCCACTTTGATTAATCGGGAACAAAACATTTTCACAAAGACGTCCGCCCTCTTCCAAAATTTGATCTACCAATTCAGCCGTTGCATCTTCATAGCCAGGTATTTCAGTCAGCTTTTCTGCGCCCAACACGTCATGTAAAATAAATTTAATGTTGTCCATTGGCGGGTGGTAAATTGGCATAAATAAAACCTCTTCGTTTTTATAATTGTTTCAGCTATTATTATATCAGACTTCAATAGTGTTTTCTATGTATTACCACCTTCTTTTTATTGAATTTTTTACCCAAATCTTAAAAGAATTTTAACCCATTTACGCCATGCTATTGTGTGGAATTTAGAAATATTACAATTAAATAAAGGGCACCTCTTATGACTGATAAGGCAACACAAGATAAGGCAAAACTGGCAAGCGTAAAGGCGCCAGCAGCAGGGTATAATGATTTAAAGTTTTATTTCTCTAATCTAAACACAATGTTTTCAATTCGTGACACTTTGGCTATTGATATGATGACATCCATGCCACAAGGCGGTTTAAACCGACGCATTAACGAGATTTCATCCCTGACCAAACGTATTTATGCCGAAACAACAACGCCCTCCGTTTCAAATCTATTGGATCAGGTCGAGGCAGAAGCCGACCATAATAAAGATAAATGGGATCAATGGGATCTAGCCAATATTCATGAAATGCGCCGTATTCATTCGCATTTATCTGCCCTCCCGCCCGAGCTTTATATCGCCTCCGTTCAAATTTCGAATGAAGGCCGCAAAATGCATCAAAATGCACAAAAGGCAACAAAATGGGAAGAAGTCTCCCCCTATATTGAAAAAGTTGTCGATACATACCGTAAAATTGGTGAGTTAAAACAAAAGAAATTTAATACAGCCACACCATATCGTGCGCTGTTAATCGGATATGCCAGTGATATCAGCACCCGTCAGATGGACGATGTTTACGATTCAATGTTAAAGCCATTACAAGATTTATATCAAAAGGCATTAGACAAACAAAATATGGAAGGCCTACCAAAACCGATAGAGGGTAAATTTTCCCGCGGTGATCAAATGTGGCTTAACAAAACTGTGCTTGAACTTATGGGTTTTGATTTCAACCGCGGTAGTCTAGAAATTTCAAGTCTGTCCCCCATGATGGGCGGTCATTATGACGATACGCGTATTTTGGTCCGTTGTAAAAACGATGGAAACTTCATGGATTCTCTTGATGATACGCTTTATCAAGGGGCGCGTGGTTTGTATCAACAAAACCTGCCAAAGCAATGGCAATCACAACCTGTTGGTCAAGACCAAGGGATGATTATGATGAATAGCTTAAGCGCATTGTATGAAACTATTATTGGACGCACACCACAATTTTTTGATTTTATATCAACACGCGCCGAAGGCGTCTTTAGACAATTTAAAAATTCTTCGTTTGAGCCTGAAAACTTTTACCAATTGAAAAAAGTTTTAAAACGCACAACAAACCGAAACGAAGCAGATGAGTTTAGTAAAATTTTCCACGATATTTTGCGATACCGTATTGAGCGTGACTTGATTAACGGTGACCTAAAAGTGAAAGATTTGCCAGAAAGATGGAATGCCGAAAGTAAAGAGTTATTAGGCCTAACACCAACCAACCTGTCAGAAGGGGTTTTACAAAACCCTGATTGGTTTACAGGGCGCTTTGGCTTTATTCCAACCAATACATACTCTCATATTATGGGGGCGGAACTGCAAGAATTGCTTTACCAATCCATTGACGATTTTCCGCAAAAGGTTGCAAAAGGCGATTTCACAGAAATGCATGAATGGTTAAAAGAGAATATCTATTCCAAAGGCCGCATTCATGGACCGTTTGAAACAATGAAACGTTTGGTTGGTAAAGATGTCAGTCCACAGCCATTAATCGATCATTTAACCAGACGTTACCTAAGTGATAAAAAGTAGTTTTATCACTATATCTTGTAAAATACCGTAATTCCCTCTAATGTGTTGGTGTTGAATAACAATTTGCATTAACTTGAAGGAATAAATTATGAAAAAATTACTTGGATTAGGCGTTTTACTCGCCACAACAGCAAGCTTATCAGCTTGCGGTGGTCTAGCAGAATGTAACGATTACTTAGACGAATGTAATATGGGCGGCGCGTACACTGAAGAGCGTACAGCGCAAGCAGACAAAAAAGTTATGGTTGCACCGGCTCCTGAGCCTGTTGTTGCAGCCCCCGCCCCCGCTCCGGCACCAGCTCCGGCTCCAGTACCAGCGCCAGTTGTGAACGACACACCGGTAATGATGTCAGCAGAACCACAATTTACAACAATTTCTAAATAAGAAATTTTTGAGATAGAAAATACGAAGAAGGCGCCGTTAATGGCGCCTTTTTTATTTAATTGTTCTAAGATTTTTTAATTCCTCAGCGGCTTGCCCGTTTCCAACATATGTTCGACACGCATTTGGCTTCCTTCGTTTTTGATTAGCTTCATAAATTCTTCTCGCTCCAGCGCGTAAAATTTATCTTCATGCATGGGTTCGGTCCAATCGGCATTTGGCCCGCCTGTTAACACATTCGCCACCGCATTTGATACCACCACATCATAATCCGTTGCCTTACCAGAGGTATGCAGATCACCCACGGCCATTTCCAATGCGTATTTACCCGTTGGGCCAGGAACGCGAATTTCTTCCACTGGTTCGGGCGCGGTGTAATTTTTGGCTAGTTCTAATGCTTTTTCCTTTGCATCAAACAATAAACGATCACGATTCATCGTAATGCCATCACTTGGTTTAAGGTATAAAAATTCTTTTGCCTCTTGCGCGCTTTTGGCAACTTGAGCCATGGCAATTGTTTCAAACGCCTTGCGCACGGCGCCCATCGGTGTGTTTTTTGGACTAAACCAAATTTTCTCACCGCCTGTGGCTTTATCATACGCTTGGCGCTCCGCCTCTTGATGGCGCAGTAGCATTTCTTTACACCCACCCCAACCAGGGATAAGACCGACGCCGACCTCAACCAGACCAGTGTACGTCTCACTATGGGCTTGAACGTGGTCAGAATGAAGCAGAATTTCACATCCCCCGCCTAATGCCATGCCAGATGGAGCAGACACAACAGGGAAAGGCGCGTATTTAAGCGCCTTGTAAACTTTTTGACCGCCAGAGACCAACGCATCAATTTGTGGCCACATGGCTATATTCATGGCAAAAATTGCCAAACCTAAATTCGCGCCTGCGGAAAAGTGGGAGCCTTCATTATAAATCACCATGGCTTTATAATTACCCGAACCATCACCTATTAATTTGATGGCCTGATGGTACGCATTAAAGACTTCCTCATCCAATGCGTTCATTTTACCTGTAAATTCAACACATAGAACGCCGTCACCAATGTCCCACACACTTGCGCTTGCGGTTTTAATAACGGGGTCAGCCGTTAATTTAATATCACGAAGAAGTAAAACGCCTTCCCCGCGCTCAACAGCATGATATTTTTTATCTGCGCCAAAATATTTTAATTTTCCATCTTCAACTTTATAAAAATTGTCATCGCCAACGGCATCCAATAATTCAGGAACGTCCTTACCCTCTTCGCGCAATTTATCGGCAAACCATTTTGCGCCCAATTGATCAATCATTTCAAACGGGCCAAATTTCCAGTTCGTGCCAAGACGCATGGCTTCATCAACGGCGGCAATATCATCAGCAATTTGCGGAACAAGAGAGGCCGCGTACGTCAAAGTCTGGCTCATGACTTTCCATGCGTATTTACCGCCAATATCATCAGTTTCAACAACGGCGCGTAGCCCTTTTTTACCCGCCTGAACGGACTCTAATCTTGGTTTGTCTGCTGCGCGGTATTGGCCTTCGTCAAATTTATCTTTTTGAATTTCTAACGCTTGTTTTTCACGTGTTCCTTTGGGGGCATCTGGGTTTAAACGGTAGAAACCTCCCTTGCCTTTACGGCCCGTATAGCCGTTTTCAATCATTTGCGCGACAAATGGCGCATCTTCATAGAGCGCTCTGTACGCGTCATCTTTGGGAAGGGAATCAAGCATGGAATTGGCCAAATAAGGCATTAAATCAACCCCTACCAAGTCAATCAATCCGAATACAGCCGTTTTTGGCACACCAATGGGCTTACCCATCACTGCGTCCGCAACTTCGATTGGGACATTATCCTCTAACGCAACGTTTAATGCAGATTGCATCCAAAAGACAAGCAGGCGATTAACAATAAACCCGGGCGTATCATTCGCCAACACAACTCCTTTTCCAAGGTCTTTATCGCAGAATTCACGTACAGTTTTCACTGCGTCATCTCGCGTTTTATCACCCACGACAATTTCAAGTAACCGCATATAACGTACAGGGTTGAAAAAATGAGTAATCATAAAGTCTTTTTTGAAATCGTCAGATTGCCCCTCCACCAATTTTGCAAGCGGAATGGTGGACGTATTGGACGAAACGATGGAGCCTTTTTTGCGGTGCTTTTGAATTTTTTCGTACGTCGCATGTTTGATTTTTAAATCTTCCAAGACCACTTCAACGATCCAGTCACATGTCGAGATTTTATCGAGGTCATCTTCCAAATTGCCAACCTCAATCAGCTTGGCATTTTTCTTGGACATAAAGGGCGCAGGGTCTGCCTTTAACATTTTCGCAATCGCGCCAGAGGCAATGACATTACGGTCTTTGGCAACATTATTTTTCCCTGTCGCGTCTCCGCCGCTCCCCGCATCTTTTGGTACGATATCCAATAACAAAACAGGTACACCCGCATTGGCAATTTGCGCGGCTATCCCGCTTCCCATTAAACCTGCACCGATAACGGCTACTTTATTGATCGTCATGTTAAATCCTTATGATTTCTTATAGTTTCTGAGCCATAGCTCTTTTAAAATTGGTAATGAAAATGTTGAAAGCAAATAACCACCCGTTGGGACAAACGCGCCTAATATCGGGTTCCCTAAACCAGCAAAGCGCATATAAATTACAGCGATAAAATAGGTAATAACCGCAATAAATAAACGGCGTGTCCATGACACTTCCCACGCCTTATCGGCCTCTACCTTTTTGTTCCGTTCAATGATCGCAGTTAAGTCTTTATCGCTCATGCTTAAATTTATTAAACGCTTTCTAAAATAATTGCTGTTCCTTGACCGCCGCCAATACACATGGTGGCAAGACCAATTTTCTTACCTTCACGTTGCATTAGGCTGGCTAGCTTTCCTGTAATACGCGCCCCTGATGCGCCCAATGGGTGACCCATCGCAATCGCCCCGCCATCCAAGTTGACCTTCGACACATCTAATTTCAAATCATGTAAGACAGACATTGATTGTGCAGAAAACGCCTCATTTAACTCAGCAATTTCAATATCATTAATGGTTAAGCCAGCACGTTCCAACGCTTTATTTGTCGCAGGGACTGGGCCGATACCCATGATATCTGCTGCACACCCAGCAACCCCAACCGACTTAATGCGTGCCATAATGGGCAAACCATGTTTTTTCGCATATTCTTCGGAGGCTACAAGTACTGCCGCCGCCCCATCTGTTAAGGGGGACGCAGTTCCTGCGGTAACCGTACCATTTTTATCAAAGGCAAGGTTTAGCCCTGCTAGCGCTTCTTTTGTTGTGCCTGCACGGATACAACCATCTTCAGAAACGCCATTAATTTCGACGATTTCATCTTTAAATTTGCCTGCCTCTTGCGCGGCGGCCGCTTTATTTTGGGAATTAACTGCAAATTCTTCTTGCTCATCGCGGCTAATTTTATATTTTTTAGCTAAATTTTCTGCCGTGATGCCCATACTAATGTACGCAGCGGGGCAGGCTTCGGTCATTAACGGGTTTGGCATAGGGTTAAATCCGCCCATCGGGATGCGGCTCATGCTTTCCACGCCTGCGCACACAAATAAATCACCTGCGCCCATTTGGATATAACCAGCAGCCATTTGAATTGTTGTCATAGATGATCCACAAAAACGGTTAACAGTTGCACCCGCTACACTGTCGGGTAGATCCGCCAATTGCGCGACAATTTTACCTAAGTTAAATCCTTGTTCAGCCTCAGGAAAGGCACAGCCCATCAATAAATCTTCGATATCGTCTGCATTCGCACCTGTCTCGGCAATTAACGCCTTGATAACCGTGGCTGCCATATCATCGGGGCGTGTTTTTGCCAATGCGCCCTTCATCGCGAATGTGAAAGGGGATCTTTTATAACCGCAGATAACTACAGGGGTTTGCATGGTTTAGTGCCTCCAAGAATATAGAGTTGAGTGTGATGAAACATATTCGAATGCTATTCTAATATGTAACGGTTGATACGTCTAATGGTTTCCTTTATTCCTCATTCTTATTCTCTCATCTAATGGTTAAAATTTTCTTGAAATTTCAATATTTGGGTTTAGGTTTGACAGCGCGCCAAAAATAAGGCACTTATTTGCTCAAGGAATATAAAATTTATAAGGAGTTCTTTTATGTCTAAAGGTTTAAAACGCATTTGTTTAAATTGCAGCGTGCGATTTTATGATATGGATAAAAGACCAATCACTTGCCCGGCTTGTGGTACAGAATTCTCACTTGAGGAAAAAGTGAAAAAGCGCGGCCGCCCCGCAGCTGAAGATAAACCTGTTAAAGAAGCAGAAAAGAAAAAGCCATCTGAAGAAGAAGATGATGAAATTGCCGAAATTGATGCTGATGATGATTTCGTTAGCTTAGAAGACGTTGATGAAGATGACGACGACGACGACGATGATGATGATGCACGCACATTAACAATCGACGATGACCCAGATGATATTGACCTTCCTGATGATGATGATTTCGATGATGAAGACGAAGACGATGATGATCTTAATAATTAATCATTCTTCATTTAAAAAAAAATAAAATATAATGCGGCAAGTTAATCCTTAGCCGCATTATTATTATCAACATTATTCAATAAATTTTTCATGATGTTTTTAAGCGCCTTATTATTACGCTCACTATATAATCTTTTTTGACACGGATGCACTTTATATAGCAATAACGTATCGCGCACCGCAGGAGCATTCCCCTTGTCAATTTCACGAATAAAATGTATTGCCGCCATTAATATACGGTGGCTAATTATTTGCGTGCTTTTCATTGGGCGACCATTGCTTTTTATTTCCGATAATAAAAAATGATTGGTTAAATGGCTGACCCGTTCTTTCACTACAAAAGAAAGTACCGGAAATTCGCGGCTATTATTATTGATGTCATATTCCCATCCATCAATTTGAAAATAATAAGAGAATTTATTTTGATTTCTTTTGGATATGACGGGGGTTGGTGTTATCTCGTAAAACAAGCTTGAAACTTTGGCAAAAACCGGATCTTTTACAATCACGGTGCCCGAGAGTTTTTCCACTTTTTTTAATTGCATCCAGCCACGTGGAGGCCAGATGAACTCAGTTTTATCCAAGTTAGACATAGTAATACCCTGTTCGATGCGGCTCTTTTATCTTATGCCACTTATTATTTTTGATTGATTTAATTAAAGATCATTATGGAGCAAAAATCAAGCTTTTTCCGTATTACACAAAACTGTGAAAAGATTGACAAGATATATCAGAACAAAATAAAACATCATGATCTCTTGAACCTCGCTATAACGGGCAAAGAAATTAATATCTAAGACATCTAAAGCCTTCTCTAAAATATGTGTCCCAATAATTAAATAGGCGAGTAAGGAAAGCTCTTTTACAGGGATAAGTGTCTTTAAAATTTCTGGTAATTTTAAGATGTTTTTTGTCACCAACACAGGCAAGATTAAGGTTCCAAAAACAATACCAATTTCCAAAATTAACCGTGGCTTTTGATCAAGCCATGATGACGTATTGTGCAAATTCGTTTCCGCCTGATCATTAATTTGGTGCCAATATTCTGGCGTGCCCCATTCAAAGAAATGCTGACCCCAGCTAACCTCTTCACCAGCAACATAAACGCAAGAGATAAAAGCGAGGGCAAACCAAATTTTATAGATGATGTTTTTATTGGTTTGGCGCGATACAAAATAATAAAACGCGACACAAGCCGCCATGGCGATAACAAAAAATTGTAATAGCTCATGCGGCCCATTTTCAGAAAGCGAGTTATTCATCACATCATTTGGCAAGGTAAACTCAAGAATGCCTTGAATGACAACAAAAGCAACTGGAATCCAAAACCAAAATAATTTCTGAATATAATTTTGTACCATAATTATAAACTACTCCACCGTGACGGACTTCGCAAGGTTACGGGGTTGATCGACATCTGTGCCTTTGGCAACAGCCACATGATACGATAATAACTGCATTGGAATTGTATGCAAAATAGGGGCGACAAAGGGGTGTACCTCCCCAATTGAAACACTATGGGTTGTGATATCACGCATTTTTTCAACGCCATGTGGATCAGAAAATAAAATAATTTTTCCGCCGCGCGCCACTGTCTCTTGAACATTAGAAAACGTCTTTTCAAATAAAGGGTCATTCGATGGGGCAATCACAACCACAGGCACATTTTCATCAATAAGGGCGATAGGCCCGTGTTTCATCTCCCCTGCAGCGTAGCCTTCGGCATGAATGTAAGAAATCTCTTTCATTTTCAGCGCGCCTTCAAGGGCGATTGGATATAATGCCCCCCGCCCGATATAAAGCATATCTTTGGAATGAAAAACTTCTTTGGCAATGTCTTTGATAGCGCCATCATGCTGTAGAATTTCAGCAGCAATTTTTGGTAAATGACGCAAAGAATCTGCAAAATCATTACGCTCTTCCTCTGCAATTTTTTTACGGCGGAACGCAAGCGCCAATGCCAAACAGGCCAATGTTGTTAATTGCGTTGTAAATGCCTTCGTTGAGGCAACGCCAATTTCGGGCCCCGCCAAAGTATGCAAGACCAGATCAGATTCCCGCTCAATCGTGCTTTCAATCGTATTGACGATGGATAAGATTTTTTGATTTTGTGATTTACAATACCGAAGCGCTTCTAACGTATCCAATGTCTCCCCACTTTGGGAGATAAAGATCGCCAATCCGTTTTCAGGCATGGGTGCTTCGCGATATCTAAATTCGGACGCGATATCAATTTCACAGGGGATGCGTACAATTTGTTCAAACCAATATTTGGCAACCATGCACGCATAAAACGCTGTCCCACAGGCAATCAATGTCAAACGCGGCGCGGCATCCACGGCGTCTAAAATATTATCAGGCAGTGAGATATCACCCGTGGTTGGGTTTATGAATGAATTTAACGTATCGCCAATAACTGCTGGCTGTTCATAAATTTCTTTGAGCATAAAATGCGGGTATTCCCCCTTACCCGTCGTTGCGCCAGATTGGGCGGTAATACGAATAGGGCGTTCAACATTGTCATTATCATGGGTATAAATACGCGCGGAATTTCTATTAACCTCAACACGGTCACCATCTTCCAAAAAACAGATCCGCTTAGTCAACGGCGCCAGCGCATATGAGTCAGACGCCAAAAACATCTCCCCCTCGCCATAGCCGACCGCCAAAGGCGTGCCGTAACGCGCGCCAATTAACAAATCATGCTCCCCAGAAAAAATAATCGCCAGCGCATAGGCCCCTTCCAATTCATCCAAGGCTTTATTCGCGGCGTCTTGGGGGGACATACCTTCATCCATATAATATGTGATTAATTTGGCAATGACTTCGGTATCTGTTTCTGTTTCAAAAACATGGCCTTTACCCATTAAGGTGTCTTTTATCGTTGCGTAATTCTCAATAATACCGTTATGCACGACCGCTACTTTTTGGGTGGCGTGTGGGTGTGCATTATTGGTTGTAGGGCGGCCATGTGTTGCCCACCGTGTATGCCCAATACCAACTGTTCCATCCAATGGTTGCTGTTTTAATAGCGTGTCTAAATTTAACAGCTTGCCTTCGGCGCGGCGGCGATCAATGTGACCATTGGTAAGTGTCGCAATACCAGCAGAGTCATATCCACGATATTCAAGCCGACGCAAACCTTCCAATAATTGTGGCGCGGCTTCTTTATCGCCGACTATTCCTATAATACCGCACATAATGTAATCCTTATTCTGTAATAATTAATCGTCTTCTTGCGCATCTTTGGCTTCTTGTTTCATTTTGCGATACTCGCTTGCCCATCCCAAATGATTTTCTTGGCGGGATCGACCAATCGCCATCGCATTACCCGGAATATCTTTATTCACATTTGACCCTGCCGCTACAATGGCATTATCCCCAACATTAACGGGGGAGATTATTGTTGAATTTGACCCGATGAAAACATTTTTACCGATGTTGCTGGTGTGTTTAAAAAATCCATCATAATTGGCAATAATTGTTCCTGCGCCAATATTAGATTTTTCACCGATAATCGCATCGCCTAGATAAGAAACATGCTTTGCCTTTGCGCCAGCTTCAACGATAGAACGGTTTACTTCAATGAAATTACCAATGCTGGCTTTTTCACCAATATGTGATTTAGGGCGAATGCGGGCAAAGGGACCAATTTCTGCGCCTTGTTCAATTTCGCACCCTTCAACGTAAGAAAACGCATGAATTTTAACGCCGCGACCGATGGTCACGCCCTTGCCAATGAAAACATTCGGCTCAACCAAGACATCTTCATCAAAATCAGTATCAAATGCCAATGTTACGCTGTCTGGGTCAATCATGGTGACACCATTTTTCATGGCGCGTTCACGCAATAACATTTGGGCAAAAATTTCATGATCGGCTAACTCACTGCGTGTGTTAATGCCCCAAACCATTGAAGTCTTTGCTTTGATAACTTTGGTTTTTACACCATCTTTCGCCGCGACTTTTGGAATGTCTGTTAGGTAATATTCCCCTTGCGCATTATCATTCCCCAGCGCGCCTAACCATTGCGTAAGATCTTTTGCGTTAAAACAAAAATTACCGGCGTTTGATAAGGTGATTTTCTTTTGATCATCATCGCAATCTTTTTCTTCAATAATTTCAACAAGGTTAAAGTCTTTATCGGTGACAACGCGCCCCAGACCTTTGTTTGATGGTGGTTCAATCGCCATGACACTTGGACTATCAGCATCTAACATTTCTTGCAAAATATCGATATCGACAAAAGGCTCATCCCCCAATAAAACCAAAACCTTACCGTCAAAGTCTTTGAGCGCGTCCATCGCAGGCTTCACCGCATCACCAGTGCCTAATTGTTGTTTTTGGATCACACATGAATGGGGCGCAGCGGCCTTTACCACGTCATCCATATCAGGCGCAGTAACGACAATAATTTTTTGCGGATTAAGGCTTTCTACGCGACCAATCAACCATTTTAAAATGGGTAAGCCCGCAATTTCATGCATCACTTTTGGTTTGGATGATTTCATGCGGCTACCTTTGCCAGCAGCCAAAATAATTACAGCGATTGGGGTATCATTTATCATGTTCAATAATGTAATGATTTCAAGGAATTAAACAAGTAACAGGTTGTTGCATTTTGCAACAAAATAGATCAATTTACGATTTATAATTTTAGCTTTTTATCTCCTGATTGATAGCTGGTTAAATGCATAAATAATGTCCCATAATCGGTCTTCACACGCGCTTTCACGGGTACAGCGGGCTTTCCTTCCTCAACAACAGCAAACCAAACCGTTGGTAGGCTTCCTTTTTTGCGCCCCTGCTCTTGGATAGAGGCCCAGCCACGTGGCTTTTCATGCCATTTGCCTGCTATGGGTACGACCAAAACTGTGCATTCAACTGCTGGCCCTTGATACGCATTATAACCTGATTTTTTTAATGTCGTTTCACGCACCTGATCAAATTTTAATTGAAAGCGGCGCTTTCCATCAAAAATATCACTCTCACTTGCGCAGCCTTTGTCAGAGTTAGCAATCATGCGCATTGTGTTTAATGTCGCCGTTAAAATATCACTCGTGCCTTCTGTTAAATCTTTACCGGGCTTATCTTTTTTGTCTTTACCATCTTCAATACGTATATAGTTTTTAAAACTACCATTTTTATTATAACTGTACGTCTTACTTTCGGCTTCCCCGCGAAAGGTTGTGACAGACTTGTGCTCTTGAGGTTTATAAATATCCCCTTTCCATCCTTTTGTAGAAAAAACGCCTTTCCAGGGCGCTAGCTTCCCTAGCAGACCATGCGTTATCGCCACTGCCTCCATATTGTACATTTTTGAATCGGAAAGATCGTTTATTAAGTTTGCTTCTAACGCGTGAATGCCGCCTGCATACACATTATATTCCATTTTTTGGGAAAGGGCTTTGCCATCCTGCGCCAACGCAGAAACGCTAAATACTGCTATGCTTAAGAAAATGAAGGCATTAAAAATAATGACCTGCCAATTCAACTTCTCTACCACCGATTCCGCGTTTAAAGCTTGATAATCCTTTTTGGTTTTCGTCATGGTCGTTTATTCCTCCTAAGTCCAATTTTTGGACGTTGTAATCTTTTAAAACATCGCGGGCTTGCCACAATAATAGGTGATGTGCCGCATTTTGTCGCCCTTTATCCATGGACCATCCAATTTGGTATGTTGCACATTGCCCATGCATAAGTAGTAAAATACCCGCAATAGATTCACCGCCTAATTTTGCTCTTCCAATAATCATAGACTTTTGTTGCGCCGAAAATAAGGCCAGATTGTTCAGTAATTTAGGCGAAATTCCTGTGTAACCTTTGCTCAGCTTATCTTGAATATAATGCATCTTAAATTCGTTGAATAATTTTTGGTCAAAATCCCATTCAATCTCTAATCCCGCATTTTCGGCTTTTTTTAAACTGCCGCGCCAGTTTGACTTTAATTGCGCGCGCGCAGTGGCATCATCCAGCGTCATATCCCACCAAATAGTTTGGTATCCGTAAATATTGTCTTTCTTTTCAAACCCACATTGGCGGATAATTTGTTCCACCGCGCCACCGCCGCCAATTTTAGTATCAATTTCGGGTAAAATTCTTCTTTTACGGCCAAAACGCTTAGGGAACTGCTTATTAATCTCATCAAAAAATAATTTAATATGCGCCGCGCCGCCAAACCCATCAAACCATAAAGGCCCGTGATCTAAAATGAGCGCGTGTATGCCTCCAAAGAATAAGCGACTTTCGATTATTTGCACCAATCCAGCCTCTTGATCTTCCATCATAATCAAACCCCAGCGCGCCTTTTGTCCGTACGTCTTGGCACAGGCCTGCGCATAAGAATATGATTGCAAAATATTAGACTGCGTAACACTGGCAAATCTTTTCTGCCATTGATCAAGGGGGAGTGTGTTCCATAGAATAGTGCATTTCATAGTTATTACGCTACCACAGATAATCTCTTGATTCATACGCAAAAACTTATAATGTGTTGGAAATTTAAAAACTAAAAAAATGGATAGATATAATGGAAAACATCATCAATGACGCGTGGGAAAATCGTGACCAAATCAACACAAGCACAACAGGCGAAGTTCGCGACGCAGTACAACAGGCATTAAACGCCCTTGATGCGGGTGAAATGCGTATTGCAGAAAAAAAGGATGATGTTTGGACTGTTAATCAATGGCTTAAAAAAGCGGTGCTTCTTGGGTTTCGTTTAAATGACATGAACGCGCAAAGCGGCGGCCCACAAGGCGGCCATTGGTGGGATAAGGTCGATTCTAAATTTAAAAATTGGGGCGAAAAAGACTTTAAAACCGCAGGATTTCGCGCGGTTCCCAATTGTATCGTCCGTCATTCTGCCTATATCGCCCCCAGTGTTGTGCTCATGCCTAGCTTTGTAAATTTAGGCGCGTATGTTGATGAAGGCACGATGATTGACACATGGGCAACCGTTGGGTCATGCGCACAAATTGGTAAGAACTGTCACATTTCAGGCGGCACAGGAATTGGCGGTGTGTTAGAGCCACTTCAGGCTGGCCCCGTTATTGTGGAAGATAATGTCTTTATAGGCGCGCGAAGTGAAGTGGCCGAAGGCGTTATTGTTGAAGAAGGTGCAGTGATTTCGATGGGTGTCTTTATTGGGGCATCGACGAAAATCATCGACCGTACGACAGGCGAAATTTTCATGGGCCGCGTCCCCGCCTACAGCGTGGTTGTCCCTGGAACATTACCGGGTAAGCCATTACCAGACGGAACCCCAGGGCCAAACTTGGCCTGCGCCGTTATTGTAAAGCGTGTTGATGAAAAAACCCGCTCCAAGACATCGGTGAATGAATTATTGCGTGATTAACATAAATTAAGTAATTATATTGCTTATTTCCATATTTTTATTGCCTTATGCCAAAGGAATAGTGTAAATCCTTTGCCAGATAAGACTTTAAAGCTTGGGGAAGCATTTTGACTATACATTTAGATTTCGGCGAAGATTATGACCCTCAATATCTATTTCCTAGCGAACTATCAATTCGTTTGAAATTTGCCTTATGGCGTAGTCATTGCTATCAAATCTTACAAGAGCGTAATTTACCGATGTCGCATATTGGACTTACGGCTTATTTAGCGATGATTCCCGAAGGTAAAAAAGAAATTCGAAAAGACTCAATAACACGTCGTGAACAACATGAAGAAAGCCATGTTGATGTAATGGATAAACTATTAAAAGTTACAGGAGAATATTGGATTGATGAAGATAAATATGGATCAGTCGACGCTCTTTTTCTTGCAATAATTTGCCACGATATAGTTGAAGATTTTAACACTTCACCAGCAATGATTAAAAGCATCATAAAAAGCGGATTAGATAGCCTTCGTTCCAACGGTAGCCATCTTATTAATAAAACTGACGAAGAAATAGAAAAAGATTTAGATCATGCAATGGAGATTGTCCTTTATCTATCACGCAAAGACGAAATGGGAAATCTTATTGTTGGAGAAAATAGGATCGACCAAGCAAATCGTTGGCTATCGCACCCTTATTGTATGCCAATTAAGATTATTGATTGGTGTAATAAAATACAAACTATGCCGGGCGTTGATCATTTCGAAAAAGATGGTTTTCAACGTCTCGTAAAAGTATTAGATGAGACTGCCCTTCTATTCGTTGACGAGCAACAAGATTTTATAGGCCAAGCAATTGAAAAATTTCCTGAGATTGAAGAGCCTTGCAGAATAATGGAGGGGTTTCTTTCTCCTCTTTTTCAAATGTCTCGTACGTATAAATTATTGCAGGAAGGAAAAGTCTTTTTTAATCCAAAAGAAGCCAAACCCTTTAATTTTGAAAAATCATTATCTGCTGTTGAAAGAATACTTCCTATAATGATTCCTGGTAATAACTATTTTGAACCATTCATTGAAAGATTAGAAATGGTTGCACATAATCATAACCCTAAAGTAGGAGACATGATTAAATACATGATAAAGCCAGCATTTGATAAATATCATGAAAGAGCGTTACCTATTTTTAATCGAGGATTGCACGCCACTTAAAAACCCCTTATCCTCATGCCCATGATTAACGTTACCCAACTGACCCAGGATCTTATCCGTTGTAAATCTGTGACCCCCAAAGATGATGGGGCGCAGGATGTTTTAATTGATGCCTTAAAAGAAATGGGATTCACCATTTACGACTTGCCTTTTGAGGGCAATGGCGGGACTTACCCTGTCAAAAATTTCTTTGCACGCCTGGGAACAGACGCACCACATATTTGTTACGCAGGCCACACCGACGTCGTCCCCGCAGGCGATGAAACCAAATGGACACACCCCCCCTTTGACGCCGTTATTGAAGATGGCATCATGTATGGCCGCGGTACATCGGATATGAAAGGGGGCAACGCCGCCTTCACCGCCGCTATAGCAAAATTTTTAAGCGATACATCAGATTATAAAGGCTCAATCAGCTTACTGATCACGGGCGATGAAGAAGCAGAATCATTAAACGGCACCATGCGCGTTTTGGAATGGATGAAAGAAAATAACCAAACCCCTGATGTTTGTTTGGTTGGGGAATCATCCAATATCACCACATTGGGCGAAGAAATAAAAATTGGCCGCCGTGGCTCCCTCACTGGTTTTTTAAGCGTTCAAGGAACACAAGGGCATGTTGCCTATCCAGAAAATGCGGATAACCCCATCCCACGTTTAACGGCCATGGCCTGCGCGCTTTCAAATTATCAATTTGATGAGGGTACAGAAAATTTTCCGCCAACAAATTTAGAAATATCAACCATTGATGTCGGAAACCCCGCCACAAACGTTATCCCGGCGAGTGGCAAGCTAACATTTAACATTCGCTTCAACACAAACTGGACCCGTGAAAGTTTAAGCGAGCAAGTCCACACCATCATCAAATCAGTTGATGATAAATATGATTTAGTTTTAAAAAGTACAGCCAACCCATTTTTAACGGATACCAAAGACTGGATCCATCTTGTCTCAAACATCGTTGAAAAACATACTGGCAATCCCCCCCGCCTTAGCACATCTGGCGGCACATCGGACGCACGATTTATTGCGGCGCATTGCCCCGTGTTAGAATTTGGTCTAACCAATGAGACTATCCACCAAATTGATGAATGTTTAAAAATTTCTGATTTGGAAAAATTGGTTGAGATTTATACGGATATTTTAAAAGAATATTTAAAATAGTTTTCTATTCATCATAATTAATGGATACCAGATACAAACCCTCCGCAGGGGCAGTTGGCCCGCCGGCGGTTCTATCCATGGCTTGAAATGCTGTTTCAATATCTTGTGGTTGCCACTTCCCCTCCCCAATCAAGGTTAACGTTCCCACCATATTACGCACCTGATGATGTAAAAAAGATTGCCCTTCGACAAAGACATCAATCATTTGACCATTCATCATATCTGCTGTTTCTATCCAAATTTTATCAACCGTTCGGACGGGGTTTTTGGCCTGACATTCAGTATCCCGAAAGGTCGAAAAATCATGCTGTCCTAAAAAATATTCTGCCCCTTCTCTCATCTTTTCAATATTAAGCTGTCTCTTAAACCACCATACGCGCCCCTTATGAATGGCGGCGTCATAGGGGCGATTAAAAATTCGATATTGATATCGTTTTGTTTTTGCGCCAAATCGCGCGTGAAATTCTTCACTTACAATTTCGGCATGAATAATTGAAATGGGTTGTGGTACTAAATGCGCGTTAATGGCCTTGCATATGTCGTGACCGGTCATCGCCCGCGCACTGCCGTCTTTGTGCTTATAGTCAAAATCAAAATGCGCAATTTGGGCAAAGGCATGAACCCCCGCATCAGTCCGCCCTGCAAGGGTTATTGTAATATCATGTCCTGAAAACGCCTTTATCGCTTTTTGGATTTCCCCTTGTACAGTTTCAATATCAGGTTGAATTTGAACCCCTGCATAAGGCGCGCCATCATATTCTATGGTAATCTTCCATCGATTAGATGTTTGGCTATCCATTGAACAAATCGCCTTCGTTCAAGTGCCCACCATTAAGGGCAACTTTTATATCCATCGGCTTTTTATTTTCAGGTTGAATTTCTTTTAACTGCAAGATGGTTTGATTGCCGCACTGAATTTTTCCATCGGATAAAACCGTACCAATTTCTTCATCGTGGTTTTCATCTGCCACTTGTCCATTGATAATTTTTATACGCGTGCCATTTTGGTTTATTGTCCACGTCCCTGGCCACGGATTTAGCCCACGAATTTGACGGGCAATTACGGTCGCATTTTGGCTCCAATCAATTTTACCTTCTTCTTTTTTTAACATATGGGCATAGGTTACACCCTGTTCAGGCTGTTTTTTACCAACAATAGCTCGGCTGCGGTCAAAATTTTGTAGATATTCCACCACCATGTCTGCGCCCATTTGGGCCAACTGGTCGTGCAAATCTGGCAAGGTGGTATTGGCGGTTATGGACGTATGTGTCACGGACAACATATCACCGGTATCCAACCCCTGATCCATTTTCATCAAGGTCACGCCAGTCTCACGATCCCCTGCCAATATGGCGCGATGAATCGGCGCTGCGCCCCGCCAACGCGGTAAGATTGAGGCATGAATATTGATACACCCATATTTTGGCGCATTCAAAATCTCACGCGGTAAGATTAATCCATAGGCCGCAACAATGGCCAAATCTAATTCTAAATTTTGAAAATCTTTAATATCGCTTTTGTTTTTAAAATGAATCGGATGGCGTACTTCTATTTCCGCAGACTCCGCCAATTGTTGCACGGGCGATGATTGCACTTTTTTACCACGGCCTTTGGGGCGGGGCGGTTGTGAGTACACGCAAACTACATTAAAATTATTATTCAATAATTGCTGCAACGCCGTGACCGCAAAATCAGGCGTACCCATAAAAGCAATACGAAGTGGTTTTTGGTTTGTCATGGTCATTTAATTCTATAATGCCGCAGCATCTTTGTTGAATTTTTTCATTTTCTTTAGAATCATATTTCGTTTTAACGATGATAAATAATCAATAAATAAAATGCCATTTAAATGATCAATCTCATGTTGAACGCAATGGGCATGAAGCCCGTGAAATTCGCGTACTTCGGTAGTCCCTTGTTCATTTTGAAATTGAACTTTCACTTCGCTAGGCCGGATTACCTCACCATATTGCCCTGGGATAGAAAGGCACCCTTCCTCATAGACAGATTTTATTTTGGATTCCCAGACAATTTCTGGATTGATAAATACAAGGGGGTTTTTAACCAACGCCTCTTCGCGATTACCACTTTTATAGCCTGCCTCAATAATTTTGACGCCACCTTTGGCGCCATTATAATCCCACGACCCTTCGGGTAAATCCATCACAAACATACGGTTTAAAATACCAACCTGATTGGCGGCCAAACCAATCCCCGCATCTTTATACATGGTGTTAATCATTTTTTTCGCTTGGGCTTGGATATTCGCATTAATCGATTCAATAAAAGATGCTTTCTCTTTTAAAACCGCGGATGGGACTTTTACAACTTCATATACATCTTCCATTTAAGCGGCCTCATTATTATTTTGCTCTGTTACTTTATTAGTAAGTTTATTTTGCGCGTTATGATCTGGTGATTCATCAACGCCCTCCCCTTGATCCAAAAGATCGCTCGGGATTGTTTTTGATGTTGTCAGACCCAATGATTTCATATTTTCAGTACGGCTTAAAATACTACCCTTGCCCGATAATTTTGTCATCGCACGATCATAATTAGTTTCAACTGTTTTTAAATTAGCGCCAATTTTTTTCATATCTTCGACAAAGCCAACAACCTTGTCATACAGCGCATTGCCGTGTTTAACAATTTCATTGGCATTATTATTTTGGTTGACCAACACCCATAGTGATGCAACCGTGCGCAACGTTGAATAAAGCGTGGCAGGCCCCGCCAAAACAACCCCTTTATCCCATGCAAATTGATGGAGGTCACGATCACTTTGTAACGCCAGCATATACGCCCCTTCGACGGGCATAAACATAACAACAAAATCAGGCGTGCCCAATTGCTCCGTATCTTGGTAGCGGCGCGATTCTAATTCTTTGACCTTATCTTTGACAGAGGTTAAGAATTTTTTTAATTCCGCGCGCTGTATATTTTCATCGTCGGTTGAGCAAAAACGCTCATACGCGGTTAAGGATACTTTGGAATCAATAATAATATGTTTGTTATCTGGCAAATTTACAATGACATCTGGTTTTAAAGACTGTCCCGTTTCGGCATGTTTCATGCCGACGCCTGTGCCTTGTAAAATATAATCTTGCCCTTTACGCAGGCCTGCCTCTTCCAAAATCTTTTCAAGAATAATTTCGCCCCAATTCCCTTGCGCTTTATTATCCCCTTTTAAGGCATTGGTCAGATTTTCTGTTTGCGTATTCATACGATCGCTTTGCTTTACAAAAATTTCAATTTGTTCTTTTAAGGAGAACTGCTCCGCTTTTTGTGTGCTAAAGGAATCGTCAACTTTTTTTTCAAATGCCTGTAATTTTTCACGAAGTGGTAATAATAAACTATTAATGCTTTCGCTAGATTGGCTTTTAAATGTTGTGGTTTTTTCATCAAAGATTTTATTGGCAAGGTTTTCAAATTGAATTTTGAATTTCTCCTCCATCTTTTTAAAATCTTCGCGTTGGTCGTTTAACTGCCGCTGTACCGCAATGCTTTCTGTTTTGCTGCGCACGTGATCTTCATTTGCCTGTTCTAGACGGCTGGTCATGGCCGATAATTCTGTCGCTTGAGATTCCAATTGCGCCAAATAAATTTTTTCACGCTCCACCAGTGCCAGTTTTTGCGCCTTTATTCGCATAATCATAATCAGGAAAATTAGCGCGCCAATAAGCAAGCCAATGGCTGAGCCTAACCCAACCGAAAACAAGTCAATAGCTTGTATATTGAGGTATTGAGGGGCGTTTATTCCATCTGTTTTTATGTTACTATTCATATTAAGTGATAGAATAAACATTATAGCGCATGAGAACAAGCCCATAAGGACCCATAAACATGACAACCAGCCGTTTTTCATCTAATGACCACCATTGTACCGAGCGTGGGAATGCAATGGTTTATATTTTAATTGCTCTTGCGCTTTTTGGGTTTTTAACCGTGACCATGTCCCGCCAAAATCAACAATCAGATAACCGCACCCTCACCAAAGAAAACATCAACTTATACGTTAATGACATCATCGAATATACCGCTGCGGCGGAGCAAGTCATCAATATCATGCTGGCCAGCGGTGCAGAGATAAGCGATCTTGATTTTACTACACCAACCGAAGCGGGATTTGATACGCCGCCGCATATATACAAGGTCTTCCACCCACAAGGCGGTGGCCTAAACTTTGTTGCGGCGCCCAATGAGGCTATCCAAAATGGCGCTGCCTCCGTTTGGGAATTTCAGAATAATATCAATGTAGAATGGACCCCCACAGCCGCAAACGACATTATCTTATCCGCCTATTTTATTGACCAGCAAATCTGCGAACGCTTGAATGAAAAAATTACAGGAGATGCCACTATCCCCGTAACCGCAAGCCCGCACGCGGAATATTTCCTCAACACAGGAACAACTGATTTTGATACCACGGAATGTGCCGCCTGTGATGAAATGCCTGTTTTATGTGTGGAAAATAATACAAACGATAATTACACCTATTACAACATTATCGCCGTACAATAGATTATTCGATAATAGAGATCGCCGCGCGTAATTCATCAATGCCCGTATTTTTGTTGGAGCTGGTGAAATAAAATTCTGGATGTAAAGCCGCATGTTTCTTTGATTTGGATTGTAAATCAGCAATATATTTATCCATCTCACTCTTTTTCGATTTATCGCATTTTGTGAACACAATGCGGTACGATACCGCCGCCTCATCCAACATTGTCATTAGTTCTTCATCGCTTTCTTTTAAGCCATGGCGCCCATCAATCAGAATAAACACACAGCGCAACGTGGCCCGCCCGCGCAAGAACCCCTTTATTAATCGATTCCATTTTTCGCGCGTTGTTTTTGATACTTTGGCATATCCATATCCGGGCATATCCACCATGTAATATTCATCTGCCAAATTAAAATAATTTAATTCCTGTGTCCGGCCTGGCGTATTGGACGTACGTGCCAACCCATTACGGCGTGTTAATGCATTTAAAAGTGACGATTTTCCAACATTGGAACGCCCCGCAAACGCAATTTCAGGTAAATTCATTGGCGGTAGCCCATCTAACGCGGCCACCCCCAACATAAAGTCACAAGATTTTGAAAAAAGCAGACGACCATGTTCTAACTGTGCCTTGGTAAATCTTGGCTCAGCTGTGTCACCAGAATCTTCGGATTCTATAAGGTCGCTCATCTTATTTTTTCTTCTTAGATTTTTTTGGCTTCGGCTTTGAAACCTTTTTGGGTTTGCCTTCAGGTGCAGGGCCAATGTGACCATCACCATCAATATCTGTATTCGTGGCTTCTTCAATCTGTTTTTCGGCAACAATGGCTTCGGGGTGGATGCCTTCAACAGGCTCCATCTCTTTGTTTTTATTTTTGCCTAAAATATTCCCGATTAAATCAACTTTCACGCCCATACGCGTCATGATGATATATTGTTGTATCACACTAAACAGGTTATTGAATGTCCAATAGATAACAAGCCCTGCCGCAAATTGTGCCAAAATAAATGTCATCACCCATGGCATTGCTGCAATCATGTTGGCCTGTAATTTATCAGCAGGCGGCGGCGATAATTTACGTTGTATAATCATCGTTAATAACATCAAACACGGCCAAACCCCAATCATCAAAAATGACGGCGGTGTAAACGGCAACAACCCAAATAGATTAAAAATACTTGTCGGATCAGGTGCCGATAAATCTTGGATCCATCCGAAAAATGGCGCGTGACGCATTTCAATTGTGTTTGATAAAACCTTAAACAATGAAAAGAAAATTGGGATTTGAATCAAAATAGGTAAACATCCCGCCATTGGGTTTACTTTTTCTTTTTGATATAACTTTACCAACTCTTGCTGTAATTTTTGCTTATCATCTTTGTATTTATCGCGCATTTCGTTCATTTGCGGCCCAATTTGACGCATCTTTGCGAATGATTTGAAGGATGTGTTCGCCAATGGAAAAACAGCAATTCTTAACACGACTGTAAACAAAATAATCGCAACACCAAAATTACCAACAAGGCCGTAAAAGAAATTAATGATATAGAAGAAAGGCTTGGTTAAGAAAAAGAACCAGCCCCAATCAATCGTCAAATCAAAATGTGGGATATTCCACTCTTCACTATATTTGCGCACCATCGATAATTTTTTGGCACCTGCAAAAAGATTACTTTCATATTGCACCATACCGCCAGCAGGAACAATTTTTTCAGGCCCTAATACATCGGCTTGATAACGGTCTTTGGCTTTTACAATCGTGCCCGTATCAACCGCTTTGGTGAATGTTACACGAAATTTATTTTGCTCATTCTGGTTTGGAATTAACGTTGTTAACCAGTTTTTAGACGTTAATCCAACCCATCCATTATTGGCTACCTTTTCAAAGATGGGCTTTTTTTCCATCTTATTATATGTTTCTTCATATAGCGCATCGCCAACATATCCAATTGGCCCTTCGTGAACGACCCAGCGCCCTTCAAAATCATAGGGCGTTCCCCGTTCGGAAATCAACGCATAGGGGTACAATTTAACGTCCTTGCCTGTATTATTCAAAACGCGCTGAATAATGGTGAAGCCGTACGCATTATCAATAGAGACAACCCGTTCAAACGTTAGCCCCTTTCCATTATTCCAACGCAATGTTATTGGTTGATCTTCGATTAGAACATCACCGCCCGCCAATGACCAAACAGATTTGGCATCCGGCACAGCAACATTTGAATCGCTTGTGACCCAACCATGTTCAACATACTTTGGAAAAAAAGACCCTAATGGCGAAAGTAAAACCGCATTGGTTTTACGTTCTGCTGTTTTAAAATGTTCTTTGGTTGATAAATCATCCAAACGCGCCCCAACCGGGTTAATCGTTCCAAAGACCAAATCATTGTCGATTTTAATGCGGTCTGTAGATGCCGTTTCAATAATTTCAGCGCGTGGTTTTTCCGTTAAATCCAACATTCCATTTTCAGATTGAATTTTGATGGCTTGTTGTTGCGCCATTTTATTGGCCGCTTCCATTTTTTCAAGCTTAGGCCCTAGGATAAAATGGTCATAGCTCAACCATAATAAAATTGAGATCACCCCAAATATTATAAGGTTGCGTTTGTCTTCAGGGTGCATTTTATCGTTTTGTTGCATCAGAATTTATATCCATCTATTTCTTGTTGGTCTGCGATTTTTAAATAAGCATATCTTTATTTGCGCTTTTTATACCCCAGCACGGCGCGCCATGCAATCGACTCAGGCACAGGATCGTCAAATTTTCCATTATGCCATGGGTGGCATTTGCATATTCTTATTAAACCCATCACGCCGCCTTTTAAAACGCCATGTTTTTGGATGGATTTTTGCGTATATTCGGAACAAGTCGGATAAAACCGGCAATTCTTCCCAATCAAGGGGGAGATTAAAAAACTATAGCCTTTAATCACGGCAATGATCATTTTTTTAATCACGATGAATTTCCATCTTTTCTAAACACCAAATCAAATCATTTTTTAGCGCCGCAAAATCACGCGTTAATGCGCCATAACGACCAACAATCACTATATCTAAATTTTGCGCGGCATAGTTGGGTAAAACTTCTAACGCTATCGCGCGTAATTGGCGTTTTATTAGGTTTCTTTTTACGGCCAATTTACTAACCCGCTTACTGACGGTCAGGCCAAATCGAATGCCTAGATTTTCCTTACGCTCTGTATTGTCCGCGATTTCAACAATAATACCTTTTGCAATCCATTTACGGCCGTTTGATTGCACCCATAAAAAATCAGACCGCTTTTTCAAGCGGTCTATTTTATTTATCTCAGTTTTTAATGCTTTCATAATAAGCCTACAGAATGAGCGTCCTTCGGCCTGCCGATTGACGGCTTTAAAAAAAGCTTAAGCGCTTAAGCGCGCACGGCCTTTTGCACGGCGTGCTGAAATTACACGACGACCATTTTTTGTTGCCATACGTGAACGGAAGCCGTGACGACGGGCGCGAACTAATTTACTAGGTTGAAATGTACGTTTCATATCGATCTCCAATAGCCCTAAAAATTTAAAAGCGGGCATTAATCATTTATTAAATTCTTGCGTGTTATACATTTAACCAGAGGGCGTGTCAAATATGTTTTTCAATAAACAAAGCCTGTTTGACGCATTCAAACCCTCTTATTGCGAGTTTCCGCTTGCGATTTCACCATAAACTGGCATTATTAGGTCTATATTCGTTATAATGACGTTTACATATCAATGCTTTAACGAATTGAACACAAAGAATAATTTTAAGGAAATACCCTTATGTATATGGATAATAAATGGAATCCTGTCCAAGGCGAAGAGCTAGCAGGATTTTTAGAACAAATTAACCCAATTGGCGATAAATACAGCGTCAGCCCCCAAACAACTGAGGTTGGTTGGCGTCCGCTGCCCTTTTATGACCAAGTGGCCCTTATCCGTGTGAAAGACCCTGCGTGGACACCACGTAATCTGTTTATCTATTACCTAACGGACCAAGGAAACCTTTATTGGCTCAATGGGACATCCCCGCCAATTCACGAGGTAAACGCCAAAGCACCTGTTAAAATTACTGATGAAAACGTGCTCGATTACTTACGTTTCTTCTGTTTCTTTGTCCGCGGCGAAGAAGGACCATTCTTAATCGCTGAAAGCATGGAAGACACATATGTGCCCAAGCAATTGGACGATAAAACCCGTATGGTAATCGAAGGAACAGTCCGCGAAGCCAGCTTTGAAGGCAAAGATGATAAGAACAACTGGCTCTGTGATGCGGTTGTTTATTATTCTAACGCGTTATTTATTGCCAATTTCTCGGTACAACCAGGCGGTATGATCGAAATGTTGGATGATGAGCCTATCGCAGCAGATTTACCCATAAAAATTGACGCCCCTGTTTCGTAAATAGAATAAACGCAAGCCATTGATTTGATTAGATAAAATTATTTATTTTTGGAGAATCTTTGCCAAATTTTCATTCCGTAATTCTCTTGTGATATACTTATTAGGTAATAAGGGGGATTTACCATTATGAGAGATCAAAACATGACCAATGTTTTCAAAATTTTAACTGTTGCTGTATTTTCTGCTGTGTTTTTACACGCAAATGACGCATTTGCTGGCCAATCCCTTGGCGCGGTTATTAATAATGTTATCGTCTCTTCCCGAAACGTCCCTAGCCTGTTTGCCGGATTTTCTTACCTATTCGGTCTTGTTTTAGGGATCATGGGGATCTTAAAGTTAAAAGAGCATGTCGAAGCCCCCAACCAAGTACCAATTTGGGACCCGATAAAGCGTTTTATTGCGGGCGGTGCGTTCTTCTCCCTCCCTTATATGACAGGCGTTGTTTTTCAAACGCTCACTGGCGGTGACACAGCTGTACTCGAAGCAAACGGCTATAATACAGCTGGCGTTTCTGACGGTGGATTAGATGCTAAACTTGTTAATCTAATGGCCGACATATGGGGGCCAATGAATTTTATTTTGACTGGCTTTGCCTATCTTGCTGGAATTATTCTTATTATGATTGGTATTTCGCGTTTGTTAAAATCTGAACAAGATGGCCCGCGCGGCCCCATGGGCTTAGGAACAATTATGACCTTTATGGTGGCGGGTGTTTTATTATCAATCAACCAAATCTTAGGCTCGACAGTAAACTCAATCTTTGATGGCGGCGCACTCACATTCGCAGAACTTTCATATACAGAAGGTATGAATGGCGGTGAAGCACACGCCAATGCCGTTATTGGCGCGATTATGGCCTTTGTTGGCATCCTCGGTATCATAAGCTTTATCCGCGGATTCTTTATCATGCGCGGCGTCTCCGAAGGAAACGGGCAAGCGTCAATGATGGCGGCGGTCACCCACATTATTGGGGGCGCCATTGCGATTAATTTAGGCGGAATAATTAGTGCCGTCCAAGAAACCTTAGGCATCGGCGATTTAGGATTAACATTAAGCTCACTTGAGCCATTTATCACGCAAACGACCTTTATCGTCTAACAAATAATAACCCGCCTTACAAAGATGCTTTTCATTTTTATGCATGCTTGATACGTTATCTTCGGCATGGAACAAAAATTTAAAAACAGCATCATCATTATCGGCGGGGGCATGAATGGCCTAACCCTTTCCTTATTATTGGCGCAAGATGATTTTGACGTGACATGTATTGATACTGCGCCTAAAACCATTAATACCAAAGACATCCGAACAACCGCTATCTCATACGGATCATCCCGAATTTTAAAAGCCGCCAACATATGGGATGAAATTATCCCCCGCGCCTGCCCCATTCATAAAATACAAATATTAGATGGTAAGTCTTCAACATTGTTAAATTTTGATACAGATGGAAATTTTGACCCATCAAATATAGAAAATAATTTTGAAGCCTTTGGCTGGATTGTTGAAAATAAATATTTGTATCAATCCCTTAAATCAAATTGTGCCTCACATAAAAATTTAAACCATATCATGGGTCAAAGCGTTACAAAAATAACCTATAACGACACCGACGCCGAAATAACATTAAATGATGGCACAACCATTACAGGCAATTTAATTATTGGCGCCGATGGTCGTCAGTCTTTTACACGACAGGCCGCGAACATCACCACCAAAAAATGGAAATATAATCAGCAGGCGGTCATTTTTGTTGCCACCCACGAAAACCCACACCACAATATCGCGATTGAGCATTTCCGCAGGCACGGACCATTTGCAATCTTACCAATGCAAGATGACAATCAAGGCCATCACCGCTCTGCCGTTGTATGGACCATAGAGGGCAGTCAATCAAAAGATGTAATCACAAACCCAGAAAGCCTATTGGCCGCAATGAACGCACGCTTTCCTGATGAATATGGCGCAGTGATGAAAGTCAGCGCCACGCAAATATACCCCCTTAACTTTAACCATGCTTATGATTACGTTGCACACCGCACCGCACTTATTGGGGATGCGGCGCATGGCATTCACCCTATCGCAGGCCAAGGTTTAAATATCGGCCTGCAAGATGTACAGGCCCTGCATAAAATATTAGTTGATTTAAAAAACAATCATAAAGATATCGGCAAAGTTGAAAATTTAAAACAATATGAAATATTAAGAAAACCTGATAATACAGCCATGGCAGCAGCAACAGATATGCTTAATAAATTATTTTCAAATAATCGCCCCCTCACAAAATTATTGCGCCGCAAAGGGTTAAAAATTGTTGAAAGAAACCGTGGGGCGAAAAAGTTTTTTATAAACCGCGCCATGGGTTTGAATAACACGGAAAAATAACCGCCATTTTAATAGGCGCGTAAAACTGCATCATCAGGAACGGATAAATCAATATCTTCTAATATAGCGGCGGGTGATTTTGATTGATTAAACAAATCTATCACTTCTTTTCGAACGCTATATAATCGGCCTTTGCCAATAATTCTTTCGTTATATGTTACTGGCTTAACATAGTTAAAAAGTACTTTATCCAACTGTACACCCTCAACAGGGTCTTGGACAAAAGAACACTCAATCATTTCTAATCGATACTCCCCAAACCCATCTAAATGCGTATAGTTAATGCGTACCGCGCGGCGGTAAAGCTCAATATCTTTATGTTCAATCGTATCTGGAAATGGCAATTGTAATTCCAAAAATTTACTACACATCCCGTATAATATATTTCCCTTGCGCGGGGATAAGGATTGAAAAGTAATCAATATAATTGAAAGCAAAACAAAACCAACCACACACCAAATTAAAACTTTGGTTGTCATTAAGTTCTTTTTTATTTTTGCAAAATCTATTTTGGCCATTCGCGCATATCTTTTGTTAAGTCTGATTGACTTTGTTAGGGTCAGGCACTTCTACGGGGGACTTATCTAGTTTGGTATTACTGGCTGTCACCAATTCACCCACAATTTCATTAATAACCGCGCTTAATGCTTCGGATCGGCGCTCTCCATTATTGGTTGATGCCATGATACGGCGCTTTATTTCACCGCGCGCGCTTCCGCCGGGGAAGTTTGCTGCTAACATTTGTCTGGCACGATGTGCGCCCAATTGATCATATAATCGGGTACGGATTGCGACATCTTCCGATGATGTTGATAGCGCCCATAATTCAATAGGGCCAAGCGTGTTATATAAATGCTGTTCGTATCGGCCATCTACCGTTCCTAAAACCAATAGAACCGGCGCACCGCCTGCTTTTGGTCCGGTCAAGTTATGGCGGATAACATTTCGCGCGGTATCCGATAAGCCAAAGCGGTCTTTGATATTATCAACCGCTTGATCCGAAATGGCCGCCCCCAAAACCCATATACCAGTGGCCAAATCAATCATGTTATCATCAAAATCATCTAATAATTGTGATGAAAGAGCGATCTGCACGCCACGCTTACGACCCTCACGTACATCACGTACAACCTGATTTCGAACAGACAACGAATTATTGGTACGATGAAATTCATCATAACAAAGACGTTTGGGTGTTTCCATGATGTCTTGAATTCTTACTTCATGCCATGAGCGGTATTTATCAGGAATAGAGGCTAACATCTCTGGACCAACCCACCAATTACGCACCAATGTTTGGCGCGCAAGCATGTACATGATAGCGGTTTGACGATCTGCCGTATCATCCCCTTGCGGTGAAACATCCATCAAATCAAGCGCACAAATGCGTGCATGCGACACATCAAATTGTGTTACAGCAGACAAAATTGGATATTCCCGAATAGCAGAAGTAATCATCCGTTCAAACGCATTGATTACATTTTCACTAGTACCAATCGTTGCATCTTCTAATAAAGATTGAATTTGCGGACGACGCGACGCCGTAATAGCATCTGCTAAAGTGGGCATCGCATAACGCTGCGCCTGAATGGCAATGGCTGTTTCACCCAGATCAAACATATGGTCCACCACATCCCACCAATAAGGATCTACGGGTAAATGTACGTTATGCTTTTGTAGTGCCTCATCCACCTTATTATTCAATCGTGGTAAATATGGCCGTGGCTCCGCATTAGCCGCCTTATCATCACGCCATCGATACATTTCATCAAGCACCAATCCAGCCAATTGTTGAACACCATCATAGGGGCGTTCCGCGCCTGGCGGTGTACTCAAAAGGGTCAATAGCTCAACCATATAGCTTCGCTCATCAATCATTGGATAACGACAGCCCAATTGCGTATCAAATGGGTTTACCGCATATTTTTGATTCATTTGCAGGCGATAATGCTCAACCTCGTTTTGGCGTTCTTCTGGCAAGGCTTCTTTGATTAATGAAATCATACCCGATGAAGATGGGCCAATATCAATGACAGCAATGTAAGGTAATTTTTGAATCCCTGGGGATAAAACTGTGGCTAGGTTAGTTGAATTTAACAATACCGATTTACCGGCCCCTGGCTGGGCAAAAATTAAATCAAACCACGTCGTCGTCATATTTGTCCCTGTTTGGTACGGCCAAACTTTACCATCAGGCGTTCTAAATAACATTGCACCATTTTCAAATGGTGATGACGGACGCTGCCATGGCATTAATTTCATGACCTCAAACATAGGGGCAATGGCGGCAGGCGCCGTTCCCGCACAATGAATCCCCAAGGCCGATGACATCACACTATCAAGCGGATCTCCTGAAAATTCACTGACTTGGCAATACCCCCAACTCTCAATGGACTGAACCAAATTTGACAAACGATCTTCTACTAATTTTAGGTCACTATGCGGGGCCCAAGTCGCTGCCGAAATTCTTAACTTCACAACAGGCTCCTTACGCGATAACCGCATAAGTCCCTCTAATGAATATTTAATTTGTTTATTAAGCGCATTGGTAACACCCAACATCGTCGCCGCAGAAGAGCGCAACGCAGAACTTTGCGCCCCACCGCCTTCAATTAAAAATGAAATACGATACGGAACATCCGCATCAAACAAACGATTAAGCAACATTGGAAACGGACTCGGGTCCATTGGGGCCAAGGTAACATCGGCGCCACCCCAAAATTTACTCCCAATTCGTACAATTGAATCATTCACAACATGCGCGTCTGCCAATGATAATTGCTGACGCAGTGATGGCCATAAAAGCTCCGATAAATCAGTCGAACTTGTCTGGGCGCGGGGCTGAATATCATCCCCAGGCAAATTGGCGCGCCATTCTTCGTGCGCCTTGCTTGGATATAAATTATTTTTAATGGCGCGCAAACTATCATGTGTACTCAACACATTTCCTGAAATACCTAATTCATCAAGGGAGGACATGATTGATGCAACGAAACTTTTGTGACGTGTACGCAATGCATCTAAAGCCGCCATTGGAAATTGTGATCGTGGCGCTTTCACCCATTTTTTATTTCGCGCTTCTTTCGCAGCGCGAGTCATCTCATTCTTTGTCAAGACAGAGGGGCGCGTCCATAAAACAAAATAACATTCTTCAAACGCTAAATACCGTGATAAATGACGAATACGTTCTTCAAACACATCATCAACACGAAGGCCCGTATCTTTCGCAGTTTTTCGCGATGGCCTTACCAAATCTTCTAAATGTTCTTCAATACGTTCAGGGTCACGCACAAAATACATTTGAATGGCGTGACCAGGGCGGTCAAATCGCGCGCCAATTTTTATTGTCGCACTTTCAATTAAATGCTTATATTCCTCTTCACCAACCAATTGTCGGCTACCATCTATTTTTACGTAAGACACCAATGACCCATCAGATGCAGCTATTGTTTTAGGGCCATCGGCTGTTTCCAAACGAATATAACTTTCAAGCGATTTTTTCAGCGCAACTTGAAAAGGGCTCATTAATTTATCTAAAAAACTCATACTGTAGAAACTCTTCTGAAACGAAATGGTCTAAGGTAATTATTACAAAATTTGACCTTTATTATACACATTAAAATACAGATAGGGAAATGAACCGTAAAGGGGCTAACAACTTATATTGTTGTGTTTTTTAATAAATATTTCAATGCCTCAAAAATCGCTATTTATTCTTATTCCTCAACCCTTGAAATAAAGCACAAAAAAGCGCCGTATATAAACTATACGGCGCTTTGGTAAATCTTTTTATTCTCTAATCTTAGTTAACGGCAAACTCAACAGCGTTCAATGGAGCTGTTACTGCGTTTCCGCCATCACCAATTGTGTTTGTCATTGCTTCGTACACGATTGGTAGGGCAAATAATCCACCACCAGCTGTTAAACGGATCGCACCATGTTGTAATGGTGTTTGTGATGGGTTCTCAACATGGTCTTTGATTTTCAAAATACCCAAAACACCCAATAAAATACCCAACATATATGACACACCAGTCAAAAGACCTGGAATGCTTGAGATAGATGTTGTGATGTTTTCTGCGATAGATGAAAAGTCATTTCC
>CAYGUV010000007.1:0-68656 GCA_964353185.1 uncultured Micavibrio sp.
CATACAAAACCATCGCGACACTATCCCCGACCAACAAAAGGTCACAATATGCATCGGCCGCAGACGTAACGGGCGCGGTGTAGGCAGTGAGGCAGACAATAGGTTTATTAGTATTCTGAATATCGTCCAGTGTCTTTTTCATATCTAAGTTTTTAGCACCAAGCCGCAAATATACAAAGAATTTTTATAGAATTTGACTATCGTACGGTACGAAACTTTTTACACATTCGATTATTAGTTTGGCTATAATAATTTACTAAGTTATCCTTTTTTATGGATTTCTCATTACTACAAGCAATTTATATCTTCGTAGCAACCTTTTTAGGGGAAACTTTTGGCACTCTCTTTGGGGGCGGAAGTTTTTTTATTCAACCCGCATTACTTGCGGCCAACATACCTGGAAGTGCTGCAATCGCAAACGATGTTGCAGCAGCGGTGTTCTCAAATCTTGCGTTTTTATGGTTTTTTAGAAAAGAAAAAAAACAAATAGGAAATTCAGAGGCAATAAAAATATCCCTATGGATGGCACCAACGATGATTATTGGGGCATTTATAGGAGGCAATATTTTAAGTATGCTTTCTGAACAATTCCTTACATATTTTATTATTGTAATTAGTTTTATTGGATTTATTTATGCAATTTATAAAATTAATAATAACAGCTCTTTGGAACTCGTTGCCGAAAAAAATTATTTTAAACATTGGAAAGTTTTAAGTGTTTTCGCTGGTTTAGGCTTTGGATTATATGATGGGGTTTCTGGCGCTGGCGGTGGCGTACTACTAATTTTATTTTTAGCGCTATGCTTTAAAATAGATATGAAGACTATATTTTCTTTGGCTAACATTTTAAGTACAATAAGCTTGTTGTCCGCAGCGATAACATTTTTATTTTTAGGGTTACTATCATTTAAATTATTGGCCTTAATGATTCCCTCCTGTATCCTTGCTGGCGCGGCAGGTGCAAAAATAGCAATGCTTATTCCCGAAAAAGGTTTACGCATTGCGTATGCTCTATCAATTTGTATGTTAATTAGCTATTTGATTACAACCCAAATTGGGTTGTTTTAAGGGCGTGTAAAATGTCTCAATCCTTATTTGAATCTGCTGCTCTTTCAAACGACGCGCCGCGGCCGTTGGCGGATAAGTTGCGGCCTAATGAGTTGGCGCAGGTGGCTGGGCAAGATCATATTGTGGGCGCGGAGGGATTGCTCACTAAAATGATTGAACGGGGTGAGCTTTCCTCGCTTATATTTTGGGGGCCACCGGGCTGTGGCAAAACGACCATTGCGCGTATTTTGGCCGATCATACCGATCATCATTTTGAACAAATCTCCGCTATTTTTTCTGGTGTGGCTGATTTAAAAAAGCTTTTCCAAACGGCTAAAGATCGACGTGCTTCTGGGAAGGGCACGTTATTATTCGTGGATGAGATTCACCGTTTTAATAAATCGCAACAAGATGCGTTTTTACCTGTTATGGAGGATGGCACAATCACGCTCATTGGCGCGACGACAGAAAATCCATCATTCGAATTAAACGCTGCTTTGCTTTCGCGGTGCCAAGTATTTGTTTTAAAACGTTTAGATGATGATGCACTCGAAAATTTATTACGGCGCGCCGAAGATGATAAAGACAAAAAATTACCGCTGGATAAAAATGCGCGTGAAACGCTAAAGGCTATGGCGGATGGGGATGGGCGCTATTTGCTCACCATGGCGCAACAGATTTTTGGCTCAAGCGAAATTCTTGATGTGGCGGGCTTAACTACCCTCACGCAAAAGCGCGCCCCTATCTATGATAAAGGCTATGAAAGCCATTACAACCTTATTAGCGCCCTCCATAAATCTGTGCGTGGGTCGGATGTTGATGCCGCGCTTTATTGGTTTGCGCGTATGTTGGAAGGGGGCGAGGATCCTAAGTTTTTGGCCCGACGCATCACACGTATGGCCGTCGAAGATATTGGTTTAGCCGATCCAAATGCCCTTACACAATGTACTGCCGCGTGGGAAACCTTTGAAAGGCTGGGTAGCCCTGAAGGGGAACTTGCGTTGGCGCAGGCTCTCATTTACTTGGCAACTGCCCCTAAATCAAACGCGGGATATATGGCCTATAATAAAGCCCGAAAAAGTGCTAGAGAAACAGGCTCCCACATGCCGCCAGCCCATATTTTAAACGCCCCAACAGCTTTGATGAAAGATATGGGGTATGGCGCAGAATATCAATATGATCACGATGTTGAAGATGGATTTTCAGGACAAAATTATTTTCCAGATAATATGAACCGCCAAGAATTTTACCAACCAGTGGAGCGTGGTTTTGAAAGGGATATTCAAAAGCGGCTAGATTATTGGAAAAAGTTGAGAGCCAAAAAAATGGGATCTTAATTTGTTTCACGTGAAACAGTTATGAAAATACAAATGATATCAATAACTTAGGAATTTATTCTTAATTTATTAGGGGCAATATGAAAAACTTCGATAAGTTTATCGGTGTAGATTGGAGCGGGGCAAAATTGCCAGTGCAGACCAAGTCAATTGCCGTGGCATCTGTCTCACAAGGCGGTGATGATTTACATTTACATACAAAAATTAGAAGCCGCGATAAGGTGGCAGAATATATAGATAGTTTGATCGAAGAGAATATTCAATCACGGGGGCGGGCCTTAATAGGGATTGACTGTAATTTTGGATATGCGCAAGAAATTATTCATAAACAATTGGGTGAGAATGCAACAGCATTTGATTTGTGGGCGCGGGTGGATGAGGTAAACGCGCAGAACGATAATTTTTTTGCGGGAAATTTTTGGCAACACACACCATACGCAAAAGATTTTTGGACGACGGGTAAAATGCGCGAAGGATTTAATATGCCCAAACGCGCGACAGAAATAGTTTGCGCGCAAAACGGATATGGCAATCCCGAAAGCCCATTTAAATTAATTGGGGCCAAACAAGTGGGTAAGGGCGGTTTAGCGGGAATGCGCATGGCATACGCGTTAAAAAAACGACACGGACATAAAATAGCGGTTTACCCATTTGAAGGTGAGGCCGCGTATGACAAAGCGTCTGCCGTTGTAACAGAAATATATCCACGGCAATTTATTATGCGCGCAGGGATGGGGAACCAAAAATTGCGTACCATTTATGCGTTAAACCAAGCCTTAGAATTTTTTGATATGGCGCCGTATAATGATATAGATTTTAGCGACCATGATGCCGATGCCTTAATATCAGCCGCAGGGTTAAAATATCTCTGCGGGGCGCAAAAAAACATTCCAGATGATATTGCATGGCCATCATCCATGAGTGACAAATCAAAGCAATGTGAAGGGTGGATTTTTGGTGTAGGGCAGGAGATTTGTTGACATAATAAAATATTTACGTTACTTATTTTTTTCAATTAAAAATGAGTAAAAATATGTCTAAAAGCTACACTTGGCAAAAAATAACAGATCAGCATGATATAAAGACAATTCGGGATCTTAGCCGTCAATTTGAAGTATCGGTAGAAGATTATGATAGGGCAGAAGCGCTTTATTTCTTAGATGTTTCAGCATTTGTCGAGGCCTTTGTGAAAGGGCAAAGGGCACTCATTCAAGAATTTTTTCCAAATATACGTCGCCCTTTTTTAGACGATTTGACAATTGAAGTTGGTCAGGAAGCCTTATCACACATTATCAATGATCCGTGTCCTGAAAAGCGAAGTCGTAAAGATTTGGAAATGGCTCTTTTACATGAAATTTTAGGAATGTCATTGAACGATGGGCGCATGGTCGAAGACATTGCCATTCCCGTAAATTGTATAGATGTAGAGCCTGACGCGGACAATAAAGGTTATGTTGGAGCCGTGCAGGTTTACATTCCTGAAACAACATATGAAGCGCAGGGCTTTACCTGTGGGTGAGGTCTGCATCAGACAATGATAGCATCGGTTTAAATATTGGGGTATTATTCGCCTTATGAATTTCATTCTATTCATAGCGGCGGGCGGGGCGATTGGGGCGGTTTTGCGCTATCTGACTATTGTAGGGGCGCATAGCCTTTTGGGGGCGAATTATCCGATAGGTACATTGGGTGTGAATGTGATTGGATCATTTTTAATGGGGTTAGTCGTTACGTATTTTGTATCTTTGGGCGATATGAGTTCAGAATTAAGGGCGTTTTTGATTGTTGGTTTATTGGGGTCGTTTACGACATTTTCTGCATTTTCATACGACATATTAAATTATTGGGAAAAAGGTGACTTTACCGCAGTGTTCGCATATGGTGCGTCCTCAGTGGTATTTTCCATTGGGGCAATTTATTTAGGGGTGATGTTGATGCGTCACATCATGGCATAAAATTATGAGCGGTGCATATTATATAGAAGTTACGGAAGATGAAGATAATCAACGTCTTGATCGATTTTTACAAAATCATTTAAAGGGTGTGCCGTTTGGCCTGCTTCAAAAATTGATGCGCAAAGGTCAAATCCGCGTGAATAGTGGGCGCGTCAAAGCGGCCACACGTTTGGTTGCGGGACAAAAGGTGCGTATCCCCCCGATGGATGCCCCCAAAGAGCAAGAGAAGCTGGTGCTTCGTCAAAGTGATATAGATTTTATGAAATCAATAGTTTTGTATGACGAAGGCGACATCATTGCCGTGAATAAACCCGCAGGTTTAGCCACCCAAGGTGGAACAGGGGTCAAACGTCATTTGGATGGTATGTTACAAGCATTGGTGAATGACAAAGGGGTCAAGCCACGCATTGTTCATCGATTGGATAAGGACACATCGGGTGTCATTTTATTGGCACGTTCGGCAGATATGGCGCGAAAATTAGGTAAGATTTTTCAAACCCGTGACATCCGAAAAATTTATTGGGCGTTGACGATTCCTGCGCCAGAAATTAATCAAGGGGAAATCCGTGCCCCGATTATCAAAGCAGGCGGTGAAGGCAATGAAAAAATGGTTGTTGATGTTGAAAAAGGACAAAGCGCCATTACATTATTTGACATTGTAGAACGTGCGCATAAGCAAATGGCGTTTGTTGCGTTCTGGCCAAAAACGGGCCGTACACACCAGATTAGGGTTCATGCGGCGCATATGGGATGCCCCATTTTGGGGGATGGTAAGTATGGCGGTCAAGATGCGATGATTGATGATGTAGATCATCCGCGCCGTGTACATTTGCATGCGCAGTCTGTTTATTTTAAGCATCCAGACACCAATAAAGATATTGCCATTAGTGCGGAATTATCAGATGAGATGAAGAAAAGCTGGCGAAGCTTTGGCTTTGATGATCGTACAAATTACATTCCCTTTTCTGATGTAAAGGATAAAAAGAAAAAATGACCGATAGCGATAAAAAGCCATTAAAGAAAAAAAGATTTTTGAAGTTTTTATTTATTAAATTTCCGATTATTTTGTTGGTATTAGGTCTTATCCTTTATACGACTTTACGTTTGGCTGAAAGATATCCTGTTCCCTTACGTGAGGGGTTAGAGGAATATATCTCTGGCGCGTTTGGGGCCAGTGCATCCATCGGACAAATGAATCAATTTTCGTTCGTTCCCAATATAGATATTGAGGTGGAAGATATTTCCTTACACCGTATGAATAATGCGGCAAAAATAGATTTAAAAGTGCAATCAGCCAAGATTGTTATCCCCTTTTGGGCGGCGTTTTTAGGGCAGAATAAATTTAAAACATTTGAAATGAATAACATCGTGTCAGAGGCAGGTGTCATTTTACCGCAGGCATTTGACTTTAATGCTATTCAAATAATTGAAAAAAATGGTCCTGAGAAATATGGTGATTTTGTTACCATAGAAGGAATATATGGCGGAAAAGATTTTTATGTTGAAGCAAAGATAAACAAAGATGGTGCGCATTATATGGTGCCATCATCTGTTCCTTTTATTCTAACGATGGGTGATTTGATTTTAAATGGCACGATAGAGCGAGGTTTGCGCGGTGTTTCCTTGGTTAACGGGACAATGGAGATTGCAGGCGAAAAGTCCGTTATTGACGATTATGCCTTGGTAAAATCGGGCGAATATACTAAAAATAATCCGCTCTCCTGCATATTTGATTATGCTGATGGGGCGCAATGTAGAGAATATTTAAAATTATAGAGAGTAAAGACACATGACCGATCGTTTTTATACAATGGTTTCCTCGAAAAAAACAGATGAGGGATTTGCCATTCAATTAGATGGTAAAACATTAAAAACCCCAAATAAATTGGATATGATTGCCACGTCACAGGCGTTGGCCGATGCTGTTGTTGTCGAATGGTCAGAACAAATTGACACGATTAAACCTGATACGATGCCGTTAACGCAGATTTTAACCACGTCCATTGATAAAATTCGTGATCGCGAAGTCATTACAAAATCTGTCATGCGTTATTTGGATACGGATCTTATTTGTTATTGGGCAAAAGAACCTGAAGAATTTGCCAAACATCAAAAGCAGGTATGGGGAAAGTGGGTAAAATGGTTTGATGAGCATTTTGAAGTGCCGCTTTATACAACCAAAAAAATTGATGCTATTGAGCAAGATGAAGAAGCGCACAAGCGCGCGTGGAATTATATCGAAGCGTTGGATGATCAATATTTCACAATTCTACATATTATGACTTCGTTAAGTGGGTCTTTGATTTTGGCATTGGCCTTTGTGGAGGGTGATATTTCTGAGGAAGAAATTTATGAAGCCAGTTATTTAGAAGAATTATACAAAGCCAAAATTTATGATGAAGATAAATACGGTGCCTCCCCCGAAGAAGAAGCGGAGCGCGCAGCATTTAAACGTGATACAAAGGCGGCGTTAACCTATATTGAATTAGCGAACGAGCTTTAAGTTAATATGGCGTCGAAGGCGGGGTTGATAACCGGGGATGATGGGCATGTGCGCTGTCACTGGCACGGGAATGACCCTGAATATTTACGGTATCATGATGAAGAATGGGGGCCACCCGTTGATGACGACCGACGGTTATTTGAAAAAATAAGTCTTGAGGGGTTTCAAGCGGGATTAAGCTGGCTTACAATTTTGAGAAAGCGTGACAATTTCCGCAGGGCGTTTGATAATTTTAAAGTGAATAAAATTTGCCAATATGATGAGAGCAAGGTAGACGATCTATTACAAGACGCGGGTATTATTCGTCATCGCGGTAAAATTGAAGCGGTGATTAATAATGCCAAAATGATGCAAGATTTATTGCAAGAATATAAAAGTTTTGCGCATTATATTTGGCAATATGAAACACCACAATCAGTGCGGCCCGATCAATGCTATTTTGAGACATTGCAAAAAATTACGATGAATCAGCAGTCGATTGCGTTGTCCAAAGATTTAAAAAAACGCGGGTGGAAATTTGTAGGGCCGACGACGTGCTATGCGTTTATGCAATCAATGGGAATGGTGAATGACCATGTTGAGGGTTGTTTTCGGCGGGAAGAGATTAATCAATTAAGAGCGGTATATAAACGGCCTTCATAGGTGTCGTTAGTTGGAGGATTCGTCGTCTTCCGTAGGGGCTTCTTTCGCGGAAAGTATGCTTAATTGTGCGAGGGTTTTGCGCAAGTAAGGCGAGAGCGGCAAGTTAAGAATACGGTTTTTTTCGTTGTTTTCATCAGTCATAACAATATTTTACAAGTTTTTATATTATTTTACAAGCTTTCTTGTCATGATTTTACAATTTTTATTGTATATTATATGAAATATGAATTTTCCAAAGACCCCCAAGCTTTCTGATCGTTTGAAATATGTGCGCGCGCTGTTTGGTTTATCTCAAGCGGAACTAGCGGAAAAAGCAGGCACGACGCAGCAAGCCATTCAGCAGGCTGAGAAAGGGTCTGCGCGTCAGCCGCGATATCTTAATCAGTTGGCGCAAGCGCTGGAGATTCCTGTGCAATGGATGGTCTTTGGGGAAGATGATAATTTTAATGCGGTTATAAATAAGTCTGATGCTGGGGGGCTTAACGATAAATCGTCCGAGGTTTTGAATAGTTTTTTTTCAATGCCAGAGAAAGATCAAAAATTAATTTATGAATTAATGCAATCGCGTAGTAAAAAATAAAATCATCTATCTGTTTTAAAAATCAATTTCGCCTTTTTGGATTTTACGAATTGTATCGATGTAAAATTGTGGCTCAATAGCCTTTACATTTTCCTCAATATCTTTTGTGGTATCAGTAGGCAAGACAGGTATTTTTTTCTGGGCAATAATTTTTCCTTCGTCATATTCATCGTTCACTTGATGAATGGTTACGCCTGTTTCAGTTTCATTATTGTCTTTTACGGCCTGATGGACGTTTGTGCCATACATTCCTTTACCGCCATATTGTGGCAATAAGGCCGGATGAATATTAAGCATGCGATTATTGACGGCGTTTAAGGTGCGCGGGCCAATCAATTTCATATAGCCTGATAAAGCGACCAATGAAACCTTATGCGCCTGCAATTTATCGGCAATGGCCGCGTCACGTTCTGATGGGTCTGGATGTGTTATTGAATTGATGACAGCAACCTTCAATCCCTTGTTTTCTGCCCATTCCAAAGCCTTTGCGTCAGGGTTGTTGGTGATAAGCAGCACAGGCGTTGCAATGATATCATTTTCCAAACATGCATCAGTGATAGCGTGAGCGGAAGAGCCGTTATAAGAGGCAAAAAAGGCAATATTCATTGTTAAATCCAGCTTTTGAGGGAAGGGGTTTGGTTATTACGCGCCAAGAGTAAGCCTTTGCCTAAACGGTAAAGTGCATACAGGATAATGGGAACAAAGAGTGTTAAAAATAAAACAATATTGTGTGTTCCGTATTCTATCAGCGTATCTATAATTTTATCATTAGTTGGAATAATTCCCGATTGTACATCCGCCGTTAAAGAATGAATTATTGAATGATCGCCAAAGAAATATGCGGCAAGAATTCCAAAAAAACTAAAGAAAGAAAAAATCCAAACTGTTTTGATGATGTAGCTGTAATGAGCGTGTTGAAAGCTATCTTTATCTGCACCAAATTTGGCAATATAGGTCGCGATGAAAGAAATAAGAAACAGAATGCCACCCCAACTTTGTATTATAATCGACGGAACAAAGTTCATTAAGATAGAAATAATAAAAATGAGATATAATAAAATTATATTTTTATTCTGGCTGAGCAATATCATTTAAATGTTCCTTTTGAAATATTTAGCGGCGGCCAAAAAGCTTTTCGATGTCTTTAAGGTCTAATTTAATATAAGTCGGTCTGCCGTGATTGCAATGGCCTGATTTTTCTGTATTTTCCATCTGGCGCAAAAGTGCGTTCATTTCGTCTGCATTCATGCGCCGCCCAGAACGGATAGAGCCGTGACACGCGGCGCTAGAGAGCTTTTCATGGATGGATTTTTCAAGCTTTTCTAGGGTCTGATGCTCAGACAATTCGTCTAATATATCAATGATCAGTTTTTGAATACTGAATTTTTCACCCAAAATTGCGGGCATAGATTGAACAGCAACGGAGCCTGCGCCAAAGGGTTCGATAAAAAGGCCAAAGGATTGAAGGGTATCAGCATGTTCAGCCAGAAGGTCAATTTTTGTATCTTCTAAATCAATGATTTCGGGGACTAATAATTGCTGACTTTCAATTTTTTTATTTTCCATCTGTTTTTTGAGGCGTTCATATACAAGACGCTCATGCGCGGCATGTTGATCGACGATTACAAGGCCATCATTGCTTTGCGCGATAATATAATTTTCGTGAATTTGGGCGCGTGCGGCGCCCAAATGATGATGAGTGTTTTCAGATGACTCTGTAGTTTGTTCAATACGGCCAGATGGTTGCTGAGTTGAATCAAAATTTTTCTGTGGTAGAGGTATTGGCGCAAACGCCTCATAAGAATTTTGTATATTCTCAGCCAAGCCGTTCTGGGTGTATGGATAGGAGCGAGCGGATTGGTTTGAAGATAAATTATGGCGCTGTGTATTATTATTGGGGGCAGAAAATTCCATTTTTTGTAGGGTCTCTGCCGCTAAAGAAGAAGATGTATTTTGTGAGCCAGTCAGTAATGCATGCTTTATTGTAGAGATAATGAGGCCACGTATATGGGCAGAATCACGAAAGCGCACTTCGGATTTTGCAGGGTGCACGTTGACGTCCACAAATTCTGGAGGAATAGTTAAATAGAGCGCAACCAAAGGGTGACGGCCGTAATGCAAGACATCCATATAGGCCGCACGAACACAGCCATAGAACATTTTATCTTTTACAGGGCGTCCATTTACAAAAAAATATTGGTATTGGCTGGTGCCCCGATTAAGGCTGGGGACACTGGCGTATCCTTTGAGGGAAATTGTGTCTCGTTCGGCCTCTATTAAAACGGCGTTATTAATAAAATCTTTGTTTAAAATGGCGCTGAGGCGATCATGACGTTGGTCGAGAAGGGATTTTTGTTCCACGGGATAATGTAATTTTGTATCACCGTTATGGGCTAGTTTAAATCCAATATGGGGGAATGCCATGGCGATTTGATTAATCATATCTTTGATCGCGGCATATTCAGCGCGGTCCGTTTTTAGAAACTTTAATCGCGCGGGTGTGGCGTAAAATAAGTCGCTCACGGTAATAACCGTGCCGCCATTTAGGGATGTGGGGGAAGGGGGCGTTTTTTTGCCGCCTTCAATATTGATTTCCCACGCGTCATTGGCCGAAGCGGCCTTAGATTTAATATTAAGGCGGCTTACTGACCCGATAGATGGTAATGCTTCGCCGCGAAAACCTAGATGATTTATATTGACCAAGTCATCATCAGGCAGTTTGGATGTAGCGTGGCGCTCCACCGCATTTTGTAGGTCATCGGCGCTCATGCCGTGGCCGTTATCGGTGATAACAATGCGGCTTTTTCCGCCATTGACCAAGTCAACTTGGATGGCGGTTGCCCCTGCATCAATAGCATTTTCAACCAACTCCTTCACGGCGGCGGCGGGGCGTTCAATAACCTCACCAGCGGCAATCTGATTTATTAAATGGTCTGGTAAATGACGTATAAGCATGGTTTTACCATAGATGGATTATGGCATTTATTCAACATTAGCGCATGTTTCGTCCAAGACTATTTTAAAGCCTTAGGTTCTGGCTTTGTCGATGTTGGTTTCGTTTAGGATGGCGCCTGTAAGGTCTGCTTTTCTGAGGTCACAACCATCGAGGTTTGCCCCTGTCAGATCACAGCCCATAAGGATAGAATCACGTAAATCACACCCTGATAAATCAGCGTAGCGGAAGGTCGAGCCGCTTAGGTTGGTGCGTTGGATGCGGATACCTTTGCCATCAGGACTGTCGAATTTTAGGCCAGATAATTTGGCATCTTGCATATTAGCGTGGTTAAAGTTTGCATTTTGAATGGATGATCCGCGCATGTCGGCCCTCATTAACTTACAATCACGGAAAGATGATTTATTAAGGGTCGCGCTTTGTAGGCTGATTTCTGTTAAATCTTGGCCCATAAAGTTTGCTTTAATGGCTTTTATTGCGGTTAAGGGGAATGATTTTAGATTGGGGATTTTGCGTAAGTTAACGCCGCTTAAATCCATCTGCGCCCCTTTTTTACCAGCAGAGGCCACCCAAGATTTATGATTCTCAAGAAGCTCATCAATGCTTTGGCCGCGATCTTCGAGTTTTTCACCCATGTCGCTTTCTTTCATCATGCCATTTGTTTTGGCGCCTTGCATTTCAACTGATTTTAGAACCGTACCGTTCATCACTGTATCTTCCAAATCAGCATTGCTGAGGTTTGATCCTGTGAGGTCCGCGTTGGTTAAGTCTGCCCCTTTGAAGTTTGATCCTATAAGGTTGGCTTCTTTAAAGGTAACGCCAGTCATATCGGCATCAGAAAAGTCAGCCGCAGATGCTTTCACGCCAGAAAGATTGGTTTCAGTAAGGCGAGCACCGGTAAAGACGGCGTTATACGTGTCATCTTTACGATTATTTTTGGATGCTCTATTTTCAATAGTGCCAGAGCTGTCGGATTCCATGATTTTCCCTTGGCGTAGGTCAGCAGAATCCAAGTCAGCGCCTGATAAGTTTGCCCCTGCCACGTAAGCCCCGCGAAAATCAGCGCGGCGAAAGTCAGCATTTTCAAGGTTGGCCATACGCAAATCACAGGCAAAAAATGATGAGGAAACAAAAGTACCCCCAGATAAATCTGCTTCGGTAAGGTTTGAGCCAGTAAAGTCAGCGTTCGACAGATCAGCATTTTTTAAAGATAAGCCTGAGAGATCAAAGAATTTAAGCATAGCGCGTTGCCCACCGCGTTGACCAACCGTGAATTTGCGGTGTCTTGCAACAATTTCATTTAATTGTGTTTGGTCAATTTTTTTTAAAGCGGTGTAGTTTTCACTCATATTTTTTTAAATCTTTTTATATTTCTTATTTATGAATATAAGAATATAAGGCCTTTGTCGATGGGTCGGCATCAGAAATGTCATTCTTTTCCAGTTTTCCTGCCAATTCTTTACCCAATTCAACGCCATATTGATCAAAACTATTCACATTCCAGATGACACCCTGAACAAAGGTTTTATGTTCATACAAAGCGATAAGATAGCCTAGATTAGCAGCGTCCATGGTATCAAAAACCATCGTTGTGCTGGGGATGTCGCCATCGAAATAGCGATAGCTTTCATCAGGGGATCGTTTCCCTTGTAGCATTGCTTGTCCTTGGGCAAGCATATGGCTGAGAAGGAGGGTATGATGTTTTGGCAAAGCGCTATCATCTTTACGAATGCCAATAAAATCGCATGGCACCTTATCACTGCCTTGGTGGAGGAGCTGGTAAAAACTATGTTGGCCATTGGTGCCTACTTCGCCAAAGATCACGGGGCAAGTGTGATAATCAGTAATGCGGTTGCCATCATTGTCGATTGTCTTACCGTTGGATTCCATCTCAAGCTGTTGTACGTAGGCAGGCATGTATTTTAATTTTTCAGTATAGGGCAGAAGCGCGTGGGTTCCGTAGCCCATAAAGTTCCTGTTCCAGACGCCTAGAACGGCCATGATGAGCGCAATATTCTGTTCCGTAGGATCATTTAAAAAATCATTATCAGCAGCATGGGCGCCATCTAAAAGCGCGCGAAATACGTCAAAGCCAAAATGAAGAGCAAGCGGGAGACCCACAGCAGACCACAGGCTAAAGCGTCCATTAACCCAGTCCCACATGGGATAAACGGATTCTTCGGTCATGCCAAAATCAATAGCGGCGGGCACGTTACTGGAGACGGTGACAAAATGTGGAGCGATATCAGTATCGTCTGGAAGATTTTTTTGAACCCATGCGCGCGCGGTTTGCGCATTGGTCAATGTTTCTTGTGTCTTGAAACTTTTTGAAATAACGATAAAAAGCGTCGTGTCTGCATTACATTTTTTTAGCGCAGATTGGATATCTTCACCATCAATATTGGACACAAAGTGCGTTGTCATTGAAGAAGGATATTGCCCTTCTAAAGCCTGGAAAATCATACGCGGGCCAAGGTCAGAGCCGCCAATACCGATTGACACAATGGTGTCAATTGGTTTTCCTGTTGCGCCTTTTAACTGACCTTGATGCAGTTGATCGCTTAAAGATTGCACGCGGTTGAGTGTGGCGTGTATATCGGGAATAACATTTTTACCTTCTACCATAACCGTGTCAGAAGCAGGGCGGCGAAGGGCGGTATGTAAGACGGCGCGTCCCTCGGTATGGTTAATAATATCACCATTAAACATGGCGGCACGTTTTGTTTCAAAGTTGTTCTTTGAAAGCAAAGAGAATAGATCATTCATAATATCTGGGGTGACATGGTGTTTTGAATAATCAAATAAGAAACCTGATTTTTTAATAGATAGATTTGTGACACGCTCAGGGTCTTCATCAAACAAATCAACAATATGTTTTTGTTTAATTTGAGTAGCGCTCTCTTGTAATTTTTCCCAAGTGGGCTGTTTTGTAGGGTTATTCGACATTTGGGATTTCTGTTATTTCTATTGTGTTTTCAATTTTTAAAGGATTGCCAACAAGAATGGTAATCATGTTGTCAGGGGTTAAAAGTTTTTTTGCAACGCGGGTTGTATCTTCTTTCGTAACATTTGTGATTTTATCACGATATTGATCAAGATAATCGATGGGACGGTCGCTAAGCTGTAGGCTTAAAACAATTGATGCAATGCCATCATTATTGGTGAAGGCAAGGGGGAGAGAGCCAATAATATAATCTTTTGCTTTTTGAATCTCTTCGTCTGTGATGTTGCTTTTTATTTTATCCATTTCATTTGTGATGACGTCCAACATTTGTTCAACAGTTTCATTTTTTGTAGATGTTGAAATAGTAAGCGCATCGACATATTCATTATTGGTGAGGCCAGAATAAATGCCATAGGTCAGGCCTTTTTTTTCACGTGCCTCTTCCATAAGGCGGCTGCCAAAACCGCTGGCGCCAAAAATATGATTTAGAATCTGAAGGGTATAAAAATCCTCGTCTGTTTCATCAATAGAATCCATGGCCATGATGATGATGCTTTGCGGGATATCTTTTTGGTAAAGGTAAATTTTTCCTTTGTTTTGAATATTTGTTTTTTGAATGTTCGTTGCGGGGGCGGTAGTCGGAAGCGCGCCAAAAATATCATCCAATAATACACCAAGTTGTTTTGCTGTAATGTTGCCAGAGACCCCTATTTTTAAGCGGTCTTTGGTTAGGTTGGTGTTTTTAAATGTGCGTAGATCATCAGCGGTAATTTTGGGCAGGGTGGATAATGTGCCGCCGCTATTTAATGCGTAAGCGTGCCCTTCATAAGCGCGATCATTATAAAGGCGCGCCGCCATCCAGTTTGGGTCTGCTTGTGACGATTTAATGCGGGTCATGTTTGCTTGTTTCATCCGCTCCAATGGTTCGGCATCAAAACGTGGGTCGTTGAGCGCAGCAGTTAAAAGATCAACCGCTTTTTCTTTTTCGCGGGTTAGGAATTTTAAATTTCCGCCAAAATTATCGCGGTTAGCATTAAAGTGTAGCGTAATAGAATGATCGCTCAATGCTTTTTGGAAATCTTGTGAGCTATAATCGGCTGCCCCTTCGTCCAGCGTATTCGATAGTAGCTGTGATAGACCTTGTTGTTCGGGCGTTAGGTTCACTGCGCCTGCGCCTTCAAAGGCAAATTCTATTGAGATGATGGGAAGGTTATTGTCTTCGACAAGCCATGCCTCTATCCCATTAGGGCTAGTGACTTTTTGGATATCCAGTAGTTTTTCATTTGCATGTGCTGGTACGATAAGGACAAATGCGAGAATAAAAAAAGGTAAAATATTTTTCATGGTCATTTCCTTTTATGATTCATTGTCTGCAGTATCGGCAACAGGGGCGATAGTTTGTTTGGGGTAAAGATATCCTTCAACAGGTGGTTTTATATAAGGAGTATCTTTTGATAGATATTTTTTTGCAACGTCTTGAACTTCAGCGGGGTTCACCGTACCAATTTCTGTTGGCCAATTTTCAATATCATCAAGGGTGCTGCCGGTTAGTAAGGAATAACCGATAATACGCGCTGGGCCGCTTAGGCTGTCGCGGGCGAAGATGGCGCTGTCTTGCAGGCGTTGTATCGCGTCTTTGACCTCTTGGTCGGTGACGCCATTTTGAATAATATCATCAAATTCATTTTGGATATTGTTTTTGATTTCTTCCAAGCTAACCCCTTCTGCAGGGATGGCAGATACGAATATGGTTCCGTGATCTAAGGCGGCGGATTGATAAGAGAAGTTTATAGATACGGCGCGTTTATTATCCACGACAAGGTTTTTATATAAGCGTGTAGTTGCGCCGCCATTTAAAATTTCATTAAGGATATCTAACGCGAGAGACTCTTTTTTATTTTGATGGGCAGAAGGGGCGAGGCGGATGCTTTGAAAATATTCTTGTTTTATCGTCTCATCATACAAATCCATTTTGATTGTGGCGATTGCGGGGGGAACTTCTCCGCGGATACGTTTGGGAATTGTTTTGGGTTCTAACTGTCCATATGTTTTCATGGCCATGGGTTTAACATCATCGGCTGTTACATCGCCGCTTATTATCACAACGGCGTTATTGGGGGCGTACCATGTATCGTAAAATTCTTTGACGTCTTCCCATTCGTAATCTTCAATTTCTTCCATCCAGCCAATGACAGGCGTGCCGTAGGGGTGGTTGGTGAAAAGGGCATCGCGCATTTGTTCGCTAAATAAAGCCTTGGGGTCGTTATCGGTGCGTTGGCGGCGCTCTTCGGTGACGACATTACGTTCGGTAATAAAATCTTCTTTTGAAACCTTTAGGTTCACCATGCGGTCGGCTTCCATCGCCATCATTTTTTCAAGATGCTCTGTTGAGATGCTTTGAAAATAGGCGGTGTAATCCTGGCTGGTGAAAGCATTGTCGCTGCCGCCCAAATCTTTCACGATGCGGGAGAATTCTCCGGGGGCTAATTTTTCTGTTCCTTTAAACATCAGATGTTCAAAGTAATGCGCCATGCCTGATTTTGTTGCAGGCTCATCCGCCGCGCCAACTTTATACCAGACCATGTGGGTAACAACGGGTGCGCGGGTGTTGGGTATAATGATAACGCGCAGGCCGTTTTCTAAAGTAAAGCTTTCTGCATTAAATGTTTTGGCAAAACCAGCCAAAGGAAAAAGCAGTGAAAAAATAAAAAGGGCGCAGGATAAATATTGCAGGTATTTTATTTTTTCGCTTTGTCTTTTCATTATGATTATTCGCTCGCGCTGGTTGGATTAGATTGTTGTGTGGCGCGTAGACGTTCAATTTCCTCTTGAGGGTCAATTACATCGGCGGGCACGTCCGCTTTAGAACCCAGTTTGCCGCGAATTTTATCAAAGGTAGATGTGTTTTCTTTGGCAAGAATTTCGGTTTCTTGGTCGATGGTATCGCGAATTGAATCGTTGGTATTATATGCCCCTGTTTTTTGTAATAAGGCATCTTCACCAGAAGAGATTTTGCCATCGCTTTGAAGCAGCGCCGCGTTTTCACCAAACATTGTTTGTATGGCTTGGGTATTTGTTGCAGTTTCTTGCGGACGCGGGGCACCAGGGCGCGGTGTTGGTAATGTGTTAAAGCTAGGGGGCATTTCAAGCGGTGCGCGCGTGGTTACTGCAAACTCATCGGGTGCTTTTTTGGAAAAATCAAATTGTTCGCGTGTTTTTTCACAGGCAGATAAAGACAATGTGCCAAGGCATAATAATAAGAATAGAGCAGTTTGTTTCATTTATTTTACTTCCTTATTTGTTTTATTACCCCAAAATAAACTATGGATAATCAGAACCACAATACCTACGCTTATGAAGCTGTCGGCTAGGTTAAAGGCAGGGTAGTGCCAATCACCTATATAAAAATCTAGAAAATCGGCAACCGCTCCATAGTGAAAGCGGTCAATAACATTTCCTAACGCTCCACCGATGATGAGTGATAATGAAATCGCCTCAACCCAAGTTTTTGACTTATATAGCCAAACACTAAATATAGCCGAAATTATGACAGCCATAAGGATAAGTGGCCAAGGATTGTCATTTTGGAACATGCCAAAGCTAACGCCGTGATTCCATACCATTGTTAGATTAAAGAATGATGTGATATCGAGACTTATGAACGGTAATTTGTCAGCATTTTTGAACCATTCGATAATTCCCAAAGATTCCAGACCCAATTGAGGGCGAAAAACATAATCAAGGATGAGCCATTTCGTAATTTGATCCAATATAATAAAATCAGGAATTAAAGAAAATCCAATGATGGCTTTGAGGTTACGTTGTTTCATGGTTAAGCGGCCTGTTCTTGATTGACCACTTCGTCACAACGGTTGCATAAATCATGCGCGCTTTTTGCAACTTCGGGTAGAACTTTCCAGCAGCGAACGCATTTTTCACCTTCGGCTTTTTTGAATTCAATTTCCAATCCTTCGCCATCTGTAACCGATACGCCAGAAACGATTGCAACATCGGCAATATCTGTATCGGCCAATGCTTTTTGGTAATCTGCGTTTGCTATGATTACAGGTGCGGCCTCAAGAGAGGAGCCAATAGTTTTATCTGCGCGGTGCGGCTCAAGGGCTGCGGTAACAGCCTCGCGCACTTCACGGATGGCGAACCATTTTCCTGCTAACGCTGGGTTATGCCAGTTTTTAGGGATGCTTGGGAATTCACGTAAATGAATGCTTGAGGCATCATCAAAGATACCTTTTGGACGGTGTTCCCACGCTTCTTCCGTTGTGAAAGAAAGAATAGGCGCAAGCCAAGAAACCAAACAATTATAAACATGCGCCATGACAGATCGGCATGCTTTGCGTTCGAAACTGTTGAAGTCGTCACAGTAAAGGCGGTCTTTACGGATATCAAAGTAAAACGCGGATAGGTTGTTGTTACAGAATTCATGAAGCTCTTTAGCTACCTTGCCGTATTCGTGCGCCTCAATATATGTGTGGATTTTTTTATCCATTTCATATAGTTGGTGTAAGACAAGCTGTTCTAGCTCTGGCAGTTTTGTGATATCACTTTCGATTTCTTTGACCATTTCAGTGGCGTTGAAACCATCAAGCGCCCCTAAGATAAAACGCAGGGTGTTACGGATACGGCGATAAAGGTCAGAGGTATTTTTAAGTGTATCTTTTCCGATGCGAATATCTTCCGCGTAGTCAGAAGTCATTGTCCAAAGACGAAGAATATCAGCGCCATACTGATCCATAATTTTGAGTGGATCGACAACGTTACCAACAGACTTGGACATTTTATATCCTTTTTCATCCAATACAAAACCATGGGTTAGCACATTTTTGTAAGGGGCGTGGCCTTTTGTACCGCAGGATTCAAGCAGGGAAGAGTGGAACCAACCACGATGTTGGTCTGACCCTTCGAGATACATGTCGGCTTGTTGGCCCAGCTGTTCTTTGCGGGCATCAACCACGAAAGAGTGCGTTGAGCCTGATTCAAACCACACATCAACAATGTCAAAAACTTGTTCGTAATCATCGGCGTTGTAATCATCGCCTAAAAATTCTTGGGCATCTAATGACCACCATGCATCTGATCCGTGTTCTTCAAATTTATCGGCGATACGGTTAAGGACGGCTTCATCTTTCAATGGCTCATTGGTTTTTTTATCAACGAATAGGGCAATTGGAACACCCCACGCGCGTTGACGGGAAATACACCAATCTGGGCGATTTTTAATCATCGCATTAATGCGGGCTTCCCCTTTGGCAGGGACCCAGTTTGTATCTTTGATGGCCTGAAGTGCAGTGTCGCGTAGGCCTAATTCATTATCCATGCTTATGAACCATTGCGGTGTCGTGCGGAAGATAAGGGGCGCTTTTGATCTCCAGCTATGCGGGTATTCATGACGTAAGGAACCTTTGGCGAGGAGCTTGCCTGCGTCCTCCATAGCCTTGATAGGCGCAAAGTTTCCTGCATCCATCTTACCATTTTCATCATAAATTTTTAGACCAGCGAATAAAGGTACGTGGTCTTTAAAGCTTCCATCATCATCAATATTGTCTGTAACTTCCAAGCCGTATTTTTTGCCCAATTCAAAGTCATCTGGGCCGTGCGACGGGGCAACGTGAACAAAACCTGTTCCGTCTTCATCAGTCACATAATCGGCATGGTGAGCAGGAACATCATACTCATATCCTTGACCAGCAAGGGGGTGAGCACAAATTGTGCCTTCCACTTCACTGCCTTTAAATTCTGCAATTTGTTTCATCGATGTAATTTTTGCTTGTTCTTTAACTTTTTCAGCCAAAGATTTTGCAAAGGCGACTTTTGCGCCAATTTCAACTTTTGATCCTTCGGCAACTTCTTCAACTTCATACACGGCATAGTCGATGTCGGTGTTGAAGAAAATTCCACGGTTAGAAGGAATAGTCCACGGCGTGGTTGTCCAGATGACGATGTCTGATCCTTCTAAGGCAGCGCATTTTGTAGTCTTAACAGGAAAGCGTGCCCAGATGGTTACAGACTTATGTTCTTGATATTCCACCTCTGCTTCGGCGAGGGCGGTTTGCTCAACAGTCGACCAAAGTACGGATTTAACGCCGCGATAAAGACCACCATTGGTCAGGAATTTATGAATTTCACGGACGATTTGCGCTTCTGCGGGCAGGCGCATGGTGAGGTACGGGTTTTCCCAATCCCCAATCACGCCAAGACGTTTGAATTGTTCGGCTTGGATATCGACCCATTCACGCGCAAACTGACGACATTCTTCACGAAATACAAGCGGGTCGACATCATCTTTATCTTTGCCTTCGGCGCGATATTTCTCTTCAATTTTCCATTCAATCGGCAGACCGTGACAATCCCATCCAGGGACATATGGTGCGTCATACCCCTTCATCTGCCAGCTTTTGTTGATGACATCTTTAAGGATTTTATTAAGCGCATGACCCATGTGGATATTGCCGTTGGCGTATGGAGGGCCGTCATGAAGGATCCATTTTGGCTTACCTTTAGCATTTTCGCGGGTTTTGTTGAAAAGATCGGTTTTGTCCCAGTTCTTCACCATTTCAGGTTCTTTTTCAGGCAGATTACCGCGCATTGGGAAATCGGTCTTTGGTAAAAATACCGTGTCTTTAAATTTTTCTTTGTTTTGGTCTTTATTATCGCTCATATCACTATCCATTGTTCAGCAGCGAATATGCGGGAAAACCATGCTTAAATCAAGATAGGAGTTTTAGAAGAATGTAGGCCATTATTGTTTAAAGGTAGTGAATTATTTCAAAATATCGCGTGCTTTGGCGCAGTCTTTTTCCATTTGGATAATAAGATCATCGAGGGAGTTAAATTTGGCCTCGCTCCTGATACGGGTGACAGGCTTAATTCTTAGGGTTTTGCCGTAAATTTCGCGAAAAGGGAAGTCGAGGATGTGGGCTTCTACTTGGCCTTCGGCCACTTCAAACATCGGGCGGATACCGATATTGGTGGCGGCCTTAAGCCATTCTTTTTCGCCTTCTATTCTCACATAGCAGGCATAAATGCCATAAGCAGGATGTAGCGTATTTTTTAGCATAACATTCGCCGTTGGGTAGCCAAGTTCGCGGCCGCGCTGGTCACCTTTGACAATTTCGCCTTGAATTTCCCAGTGCCAGCCCAATAGCTTATTCGCGCTTTCAATATCGCCTATTTTTAAATATTCACGGATACGGGAGGAAGAAATAATTTCATCGTGCGTATCTTTGATAGGGGCAACAATATCGATGGGTAAGCCAGCATTTTTTATGGTTTCTGGGGTTCCTGTACGCATTTGGCCAAAATGAAAGTCATGGCCAACGACAATATGTGCGGCGTTTAGCCCATCTTTGAGAATATTTTGGATAAAATCTTCCGCGGTTTGGCTTGCAAAGTCCCAATTAAAGGGAAGGGAGACGAGTATATCAATATCTTCTTCGCGAAGGCGCTGTTCTTTAAGGGCGAAAGGCGTTAATCGTGCAGGCGGTTGCGAGGGTTGAAAAAGGGCGCGAGGGTGTGGCTCAAACGTTAAAACACCAACGGGTTTATTGTTAATTTTGGCAATTTCTTTGGCGCGCGTGATTAAGGCCTGATGGCCGTGATGGACACCGTCAAAATTACCAATGGCGAACACGGCATTTTGGGCGTCAGAAGGAATATCACGAAGGGTGCTATAAACTTTCATCCGCCTTATGTATCAGAGAGCGTATCTCTTGGGCAAGCGTTTCAAAGTGATCTAGGGATAAATTTTCAATATTATTATCGATTTTATTGGTCATTTGCATCTGTGGAGGCAGGTTTTTATCCTCAAGGGCGTCAAATTGATTGTAATGCTCATTCGTAAAACGAAAATCCCACCATTCGGCTGCGTAGGGTATGAATGGTTGTTTCAGGTATTCCGCGCTTTGCACAAATGCTTGCTCTAATTTATGGCGATTTTCAATATGATCTGGATGAAGGTCTGTGTAATCGCGGGCCGATGAGGGCTCCATCCAATCAAAAGGGGTGCCCATGTTCACTTGCGATCCATCAGAATATAACGCGCAGACATCAACAGCCATGGCACGTGGATGAGCACCAGCACCAGGGGGCGCGAGCAGGCGCGGCGGTTCTTTCCAATGGGGGTTGGCTTTGACAATGTCAGTTTCGGCCATGGCGGCTTGCGCGTCAGATGTGCGAAGGCAATCTTTGATTTGCAATGCCCAATTATGGCGTTTTTTTAAAAGGCGGGCTGTTAAAATTGTAATGGCGGCCAAATCTTTATGCGCCCAACAGGTTGCATCAGGATGATATATCGCAGTTTTAAATATATTGCGGGGATGGTCAGCATTTTGGTAGGCCAAATCAATTTTGATGGGCTCATCAGGGATAAAAATTTGAAATGGCAGAAGCAAATGATAAAATTTCATGCAACTATCTTATCACATTGATTTGTTTTGAAGAGTTAAAATGGCATAAAAGTTCAATAAATTTCAACCTTGCAGTTTTTCCAAAAAAACTTGCCCATATTTATCAAGTTTGGATTGGCCGACGCCTGCTACATTGCCCATTTCATTCAAATTTGTTGGTTTTTGTATGATCATATCAATTAAGGTTTTATCGTGAAAAACAACGTAAGGGGGGACGCTGTTTTCTTTGGCGATGGTCATGCGTAAGGCTTTTAAATCGGCAAATAATTCTTGATCAGTTTCATTTTTAAGTAAATTTGTCGGGTCTGTTTTTGTTGTTGAAGAGGATGAACCGCCTGTTGTCTTCGGATCTAACCTTATTTGTAAGGCGGGTTTTGTATTTAAAAAATCAATCCCAAGGGGCGTTATTTTTAGACCGCCATGGGCATCCATATCTACGTATAAGAAGCCACGCGCCACCAGTTGGCGTATGAGGCTTTGCCATTCTTTATTATTATGTTCTGTGCCGATGCCAAACGTGCTGAGGGTATCGTGACCAAAATTTTTGATCCGTTCGTTGTTTTTACCCAGTAAAATATCAATAATATAATTACCGCCAAATCGTTGGTCAGTGCGTAAGATGCACGAAAGTAATTTTTGCGCAGCAATCGACCCGTCGAAGGTTTTAGGGGGCCATAGACACGTGTCACAATTACCACAGGCATCGCCATTATCATCAAAATAATTAAGCAAGACTTGGCGACGGCAAGTGGTTGTTTCACAATATCCTAAAAAAGCGGTCAGCTTTTGACGCTCAATTTTCTTTTGCTCAGGCGGGGCATCGGACGATTCAATCATTTGACGTTGTAAGGCTAAATCTTGTAAACCATAAACCATCCATGCGACCGCAGGTAAGTTGTCACGCCCCGCGCGGCCTGTTTCTTGGTAGTAGGCTTCGATGTTTTTGGGTAGGTCTAGATGGGCGACAAACCGAACATCGGGCTTGTTAATTCCCATGCCAAAGGCAATGGTGGCAACCATGATAATGCCTTCTTCTTTGATAAAGCGTTCTTGGTTTTTGGCGCGCACATCTGTATCTAATCGCGCGTGATAGGGCAGGGCATTATAGCCTTTCTCTTTCAACCATTTTGCTGTCTCTTCGACTTTGTTACGGGATAAACAATAGACAATTCCGCTTTCGCTGATGTCGCGTTGTTTTAAGAGGTTGAGTAGTTGTGCCCGCGGGTTATCTTTGATTGCAACGGTATAAGTAATATTGGGGCGGTCAAATCCTGCGACATAAAGCTTAGGTAGTTGAAGCCGCTCCACAATATCTTTGCGGGTTGGTGTATCTGCCGTGGCGGTAACAGCGATACAAGGCGTGTTGGGGTAGCGTGTACGAAGAAGAGAGACTTGGCGATATTCGGGCCTAAAATCATGCCCCCATTGGGAAATACAGTGCGCTTCATCAATCGCAAATAGGGCGATTTCAATATTATCTAAAAGATCGAGAAAATTATCATTCACCAATCTTTCTGGGGCAACGTATACCAAATCAAGCGCGCCATTGCGCAGGTCGCTCATCGTTGATTGTAATTCGGGATAGTCTAAACCAGAATGAATGGCTGCGGCGTTCACGCCGGCTTCACGTAGGGCGACGACTTGGTCATTCATAAGCGCAATAAGGGGGGAGACAATAATGCCCGTACCCGAACGGCAAATAGAGGGAATTTGGTAGCAAAGCGATTTACCGCTGCCCGTTGGCATTAAAACACCACAGCTTTTGCCTTGAATTACATCCTCGATAATCTGTTCTTGTTCCCCGCGAAACGCATCATACCCAAATACGGAAGAAAGGATGTGTTTGGGGGATGGTGCAATATCAGGCGTGGTAGCAATGTTTGTCATATGAATGTTTTTTTAACTATAAGATTAAACAATATATTAAGCATGCATAATGGTTGTGTATAGGTCATGGAGGGGTAAATTTAAAACCCATACACATGAGATAAAGTTATTTTTTGAAGAAAATTGGTGGCGGTACAGAGATTTGAACTCCGGACACAAGGATTATGATTCCTCTGCTCTAACCACTGAGCTATACCGCCACGCATTGGGATAGGTTATAAGGTTTTTCGATTGTTTTTGTCAAGCCTATCTTGCTTGTGACATCTCACTTTGTCGCATGGGCATGGAATCAATTAACTTCGTTAGCGTCTTGATGTTGACAGGGCTGTTTTCTCGTAATTTTTCGCCGCCATCTTTACCAATTAAAATAACTGTAAAATCGCTGTTAATGGCATAAACATCGCGTAAGGATTGTGCCTTTTGATTATCAAGTGACCCTGTAGAATCAATAATTTCATCATGGGTGATGGATAATAAAACTATGTCACGCTCCATCAATGCGGCGGAATTTGTTTTGAAAATTTCAAGTTGATGAAGATAGTCTGCGTTTTCTTCAGATGAGGTGAATAATAAAACAGGCCGATTTTTCCATTTAAATTGATCAAGCATGTCTGATGCCTCTGTCTGTGAATGGCAAGAAATTATAAATAAACAGGTTAAAAAACTTAAAATAAATTTTAAGCGCATTGTTTGAAATCTTGGTTGGAATTTGATGAATTACAGATCCAGCCGCCGCCTAATACACGGTCGCCTGCATAACAAACGGCCGCTTGCCCGCGGGCAATGCCATATTGTGAGGTGTCTAAATGAATCTCCGCTTCGCCATTTTCTGCCTTAAAAAGCTTCGCTCCGGATGGTTTCGAAACAGAGCGTAGCTTTACGCTAATATCCAAACCTTCGTCTGGAATATCAATCATCCAGTTACAATCATTGATGGTAATGATGTCACGGGCGAGGGCTTCTTTTGGGCCAACAATAACCTCGTTTTTGTCGGCATCAACGCGTACAACGTAAAAGGGGGAGTTATCATCATTATGCCCACCACCAATACCAAGGCCGCGACGTTGGCCAATAGTGTAATGAATAATGCCATCATGCGTGCCCATCACATCGCCATTCATATCAACAATATTGCCAGATTTCTCGGCTTCGGGCTTAATCTTTTTAACCACACTGGCGTAATCGCCATTGGGGACGAAGCAAATATCTTGGGAATCTGGCTTATTGCAAACTAAAAGTCCGAGGCGCTCCGCATGTTCGCGGGTTTTGTCTTTTGTCCATGCACCCAATGGAAAGCGTAGAAAGTTTAGCTGATCTTGAGTGGTGGCAAAAAGGAAATAGCTTTGATCTTTGCCTTGATCAATGGCGCGGTGTAATTCGGCATTGCCTGTTTTTTTGTTCATAACACGTTTTATATAGTGCCCTGTCGCCATGCAATCGGCGCCTAAGTCTTGAGCGACTTTGAAAAGGTCACGAAATTTTACGGTCTGATTACAGCGGACGCATGGAATAGGTGTTTCGCCGCGCATATAGCTATCGACAAAATCGCTCATGACGCTGTCTTTGAAGTTATCTTCGTAATTCAAAACATAATGGGGAAAGCCTTTTTCTTCAGCGACACGCTTCGCATCGTATATATCTTGTCCGGCGCAACAGGCGCCTTTACGCTCAACGGCCTTGCCGTAATCATAAAGTTGCAGTGTTGCGCCAATGACTTCGTAGCCTTCTTCATGTAACAGTGCGGCGGTGACGGATGAATCCACGCCACCAGACATCGCCACCACCACACGTGTTTCCGCGGGTGATTTGGCAAAACCAAGGCTGTTGAGTTCTTTATTCATGAGGGCTTTATATAGGAAAAACCCCTGAAAATGCAAATAAAATTTATTGACATAACTTTAAATGTCGATAATTTAGCTTTTTTTAAAGAAAGTTAACGTGATGTCAGAAAAAAGAATAATAATTAAACTACCATTTACATTGAAAGAATGTTTTGTGTATGCAACCGAGGTAACAGAAATGTCTCGCAATAAAACTGCCTTAAAAGACGCATTAAAATTTTTTGAAGAAGCAATAAAGCACTCAACTGATATGAAAATTGGTATTGAAAGAAATGATCAATCATTGGCTCTTTTAGATTTAAAAACAAAAAGGCGCTTTGCAAATTTAGTTGATGAAAAAAATAGATTTTTTAAAATTGACTTTGAAAAAGATGGAACCAAAGTTTTTAATTTATATGTTGATCCTCAGACTTTAGAAAGAATTCAATCTCTTAGAAAAAAATTAGGTATACGTTCTAATGGTGATACTGTTGCCCATGTAATGTCCTGCTACGTTGAAGCTTTGAATCATTCTCGAGAGCAATCAAATTTTGTTTATGTTGGACAAGATAGCAAATTAAAAACTTTTCAAACAATGGGTATGTTTATGGCGAAAGGCCAGCCTCTTGCTATTGTTCAATAATCCGTATCTGCGCCGGGGAGGCCTAGGGTGATGCCGTTTAGATCGTCGCTAACGATGATTTGGCAACATAAGCGGGAGCTGTCGCGGACATCAAAGGCAAGGTCGAGCATGTCTTCTTCATCTTCTGAGATTTCGCCATCTTCGGGCATAGTTTTATCTTTAAAATCAGGATGAACATAGGCATGACAGGTTGCACAAGCAAGGCCACCGCCGCAGGTTCCTTCGATACCGTCAATTTTATTATGCACGGCAACTTCCATTAGGGATAACCCGTTTTCAGCATCGACTAATGTTTGTGTGCCATCTTTAAGGATAAATTTAATCTGTGTCATTTTTGTCTTTCGATAATTTTAGTCCAACTCTCAACAAAAGCGTCAATATCGGCAGATGTTGTATTCCACCCCATTGAAATACGCAAGGCACATTTTGCGTCAGCTTCGCTTACGCCCATGGCCATAAGGACAGGGGAGGGTTTAAATGCGCCACTGGAACAGGCGGAGCCGCTGCTCACAGAAATTCCGTCTAAATCTAGGGCCATCATTTGTGTTTGAGCAGATAAATTCGGTATGCCTATATTTGATGTATTGCAAATGCGTGGGGCATCTTCTCCATAAATTACAATTTTATCAGAGATACTTTTTAATCGCTTTTCCATTTCATCGCGCATGAGGCCGATTTTTTGATAGTTTTCTATATTATCCATGGCGATTTGGGCGGCAAGGCCCATACCTGCAATACCTGCTGTATTATGCGTACCTGCACGGCAGTTTTTTTCTTGTCCGCCGCCGCGCATGAATTTGGGGGCGTTTATTCCCTCCCGCAAGATCAGTGCGCCCACCCCTTGCGGGCCGGCGAATTTATGTGCAGAGAGGCTCATATAATCAACGCCTAATTTATTTAAAGAGATATCAATACGTCCTGCGGCTTGGACAACCTCTGTATGGAATAATGCGCCTTTATCACGGGCCATTTTTGCCATCTCAGCCACAGGTTGGATAACGCCTGTCTCACTATTCACCAGCATGACAGATACCAGTTTCGCTGGGTCGCCAGTGTTGAGGAGGTTTTCATAGGCCGCCAGGTCTATTATTCCGTTTTTATCAACGGGAATTTTAATCGCATCGGGAAGGGAGTCGACGACAGCCGGATGTTCAATAGCAGAGATTAGTGTCTTTTTATTTTTAAAACCAGAAAGCACCGCATTGGTGGCCTCAGTGGCGCCGCTTGTAAAGATGACCTGCTCGGCTGTGACGCCTGCCATGTTGGCAACTTGATGGCGGGCATCCTCAACATACTTGCGGGCGGCGCGTCCATGGCCGTGAACAGATGACGCATTCCCCGTTTCAGCCATAATTTTGCTCACCAGCCCGATGACTTCGGGCTGAATAGGGGCGGTTGCGTTATAATCGAGGTATATTTTTGACATTTACACTTTCATATTATCGCTATATCCACAATGAAATCAATAACTTATAAGAATTATTTGGACATTTGCCCATAACTTCTTTATAAACACAGACAACATATGACAAGTATTACGAAAAACATAGGGTTTTCGTAAATATTAGAAAACCGTCGTTTTATGACGACATGTATTTATTAAGAAAGATAGTAGTTTCATGCCAGAAATCATGTTTACAGGCCCTGAAGGGCGTTTAGAAGGTCGTTATTCCCATTCAAGAATTCCTGATGCGCCGCTTGCATTAATTTTGCATCCAAACCCAGAACATGGTGGCACGATGAACAACAAGATTACGTATATGATGTTCCAAGCAATGCGTCAGCGCGGCTTTTCTGTATTACGATTTAATTTCCGTGGTGTTGGCTTATCTCAGGGTGTTCACGATAACGGGGAAGGCGAACTAAGTGATGCGGCTTCTGCGTTGGATTGGATGCAAGAATTGAATAAGAATGCCCCATATGTTTGGATCGGCGGATTTAATTTTGGTGCATGGATTGGCATGCAACTTTTGATGCGTCGTCCTGAGATTGAGGGTTTTATCTCAGTCGCGCCGCCTGCTAATTTACATGATTTTAGTTTCTTAGCCCCGTGTCCATCCTCTGGCCTTATTATACAAGGGGAAAATGATGACGTTGTCACGCAAGAGCCAGTTGAAAAATTGGTAGAAAAGCTTCATTTACAAAAAGGCATTGATATTGACCATCGCGTTGTTCCTGGCGCCAATCATTTCTTCCACAATAAAACGGATGAATTGATGCTGGATATTCATGATCATATGAACAAGGCTGAATTGTCTGGTCGCAAGATCCCGCTTGAGATACTTAAAAAAGCGGCTTGATAAAGCGCGCTTTTAAAAGTCGAACTTTATATTTGATTTATTACCATTGCTTTTAAGATGACCGTTACATCAATAGGGCCGTTTGTTGTGTCCCCTTGAATAATAGCGCGCCCTCTTAACGTTGTACTGCCCGTGGGATCAATTTCTGGGACAGCGCATATTCCTTTGCCGTATGCAGGGATTTTTAAAATGTGATCATCCATTCCGCTGTAATATACAATTCCCTCTGGCCCACCTTCATGGCGTATTTCATAGGTTGCGTTGGTAACATCGCCAGCAACAGAAACGATATCCATTTCGCATGCTGATTGCAGGTTTGTGAGGGTATCGTAATCATTTCCTAAAGTAACTCTTTGGTGAACAATTATACCCACTTCTCCATTGCTTTGGGGGACGTTAAGGTGAATTTGTAAATGGTCATCCATCGTTTTTGAAAATACGCGCCAATTATTATTTGATGTGCCGCCGATCGTTTGCAAAGAAAAAGAAGACGGGAATACGCCAGAACAACCATTGGGTAGCGTAGCGCCCGTTCCCCCGAAATTGCCATTTGTAAAAAGGTTGTCCGTTAATGTGAGAGAGCCACCATTACCATAGCGCGGGCGCATGATATTAATGATAGAATCTGCAATAGCATTCGCCCCAATTGGTGAACAATGAAGCCCATCGGAAGTGTAACCAAATAAGGGTTCATTATTGCCATCGTCCCACGCCGCATAAGCGTCAATCACGGTAATATTAGGTTTTTGTTTTATCCAATTATTGACATCAATGATATCTAATTTTGCCTGTGCAATTTCTGCTGGAGTAAAAGAGGACTGCCAGTAAGAGCGTGGTAAAATTGTCATAGCGTACACTTTTGCACCAAGTGTGTTGGATATATAATCATATATTTCTGACAGAGCATTTTTAATAATGGTGGGCGAAGTTTTCAAACTAATATCGTTGGTGCCGCCTTGGACAAAATAAATGTCGGCGTTACTGGCCAACATATCTGCTTTGCGTGCCGCCATTTGAACGGTTGTATTTCCAGATATGCCAAGGTTGTGAGATAATTCAAAATTAAAACGATCATTCATTTTATAATTGACCACGTTAAACCAGCCAATATTTTCAAACATTTTATTAGTGGCAGTATCTCTGGTATGTTGGCCGACTAAGCTATCGCCAAATAAAGCAACAGTTTGAGGGTTATTATTGATGATAGAGGGGATGGTAGAGCCGCTGGATCGATGCGCAGATAGCCCTTTTCCCAATTGAACAAGCATTTGGAACTCCTTAAATTTAGATGGATTTTGGGTGTTTTAGGATATTATTCCTATCACAGTGATATCTATCTGTAAAGGGTAAATTTTTTAAAAAGGCGGCAAGCCTATGCTTGTTTATATGCTTGGGATATTATTTTTTTAGGTATTCTATGATCTCATCTACGTGGCCGGCCACTTTCACTTGGGGCCAAATTTTTTCAATCACGCCGTTTTCATCAATTAAAAAGGTTGATCGTTCAATACCCATATATTTTTTACCGTACATCGATTTTTCAGTCCAAACGCCATAATCTTCACACATGGTTCTATTCTCATCTGACAGAAGAGGGAATTGAAGGCCATATTTTTCTTTAAATTTATTATGTTTTTTGACACTACATTTTGAAACGCCAACTATATCAACATTAAGCTTGTTAAGCTGGGTTAAATTTTCATTAAATGCGCAAGATTCCTTGGTGCAGCCTGGCGTATCATCTTTGGGATAAAAATAAATAACCAACTTTTTGCCTTTATAATCATCTAAAGACGCTTTTCCATCATTATCTGTTGGGTAATCAAAAGAAGGTGCTTTATCACCAATATTTAATTCTGACATTCTTATCTCCTGATAGGTTTTCACGCTTTACGAAGTAATAGATAACAGGATAAAGTTAACGCGTACAATAAAGAAATTACTATGACCGATAAAAACTCCCCAAAGATTAAACAAGAAGCTTCCCCGAAAGGTGAAGAGGCGGATAAGATTTTTTGTAAATCTGAGTTGCGCAATGCGCTTTATCACGCGTGTCGAAGGTTGGCTCAGGTTTTTATGGTTTTTGTTATTATTGGTATTATTGCGACCGCGGTCCTATGGCTAAGGCTTCAGGCGGGGCCGATAAATTTAGACTTTGCCCAGCCCAAAATTGAAGCGCTTATTAATGATCAAATAGCAGATTATTCAGTTGAGTTTGAACATATTAATTTGATCTGGACCAATATCCAAAGACCATTTTTGATTAATGTAGATAATCTATCATTGTTCCAAAATGATAAAAAAGTCACAGATATCACAAGCGCCCAGTTGGGGTTATCACCTTTTGGATTTTTAAGGGGGAAAATCCTTCCTAAGTTTATTCGATTAAATAACCCCCAAATTATAATAGTTGAAAATGAAGGGGCTGTTTCTATTTGTTGTCGTGTTTCGGCGGACAGCGTTTCTGAAAAGATAAGATCCAATGACGAGACAGTTGCTGTAAAAAGAGAAGTTTCTGATATCTCGAACCCCAAAAAAGCCATTGATATAAAATTAATGCGTAATAATATTCAGCAATTATTAAATGATATTTTGTACAATAATCTAAAAAATAATTATCGCATTTTTCAGCATATCAATGAGATAGAATTAGAAAATGTTGGTGTTTTCTGGCTGTCACAGGACGAGATAGAAAAAGAAATAGGTCAGGTTGATTTAAGTTTAAAGCAACAACGTAATTCTATTACGATAGATTTAAAAGGGGCCTTACAAATTGAGGGCATGGAAGAACAAAATTTTGATACGTTCATGACATATAGGGGGAGAGAAAATGACCTCACTGTTGTAGCGAAAGTCCAAAATTTAAACTCTTCTTTTTGGAATCAATTTATATCAGAAGGCAGTTTTTTAAAGAAACAAAACTACATTCTAAATGGAGATATTCAAGCGGCGTTTGATAATAAATTTAAATTATCTTCAGCCAAATTAGACGTATCTATACCCGAAGGTCAGATTGATTTCGATTCATCAGAAGTGCCTGCAATTTCTATTAATGAAGCTGTTTTAGAAAGCTATTTTAATCGTTCCCAAAACATATTAAATATCGAAAAGTTTAATGGAAATATAGGGGGTATCCTTTTTAATAGTTACAGCAAGGGACGTTTTGACAAAGGCAATATTTCATTGCCCGTATCTATTAATATTCCTGATGTGCAAATGCAAGAAATTAGTAACCTGATCCCGCAAAGTAAGGCAGATTCATCTGGTCTGTCGTGGCCAAAATCAAAATTGCAAGATGGGTCATTAAATAATTTTAAGGCGGACTTCGCTTTGAATATGACGCGTGACAAAGAAACAAGAAAACGGTCAATTTCTATTGATGATGTCAGCGTAAATTTTGATTTTGAGGGAATGAAAATTATTTATGTTGATACGCTGCCTCCTGTAACGCAGGCTCAAGGAACGGCTTCCTACGAAAATGATGTATTAACGGTTCGTGCCAATTCGTCCAGAATTGACCAAATTCAATCTGATAATGTTGTTTTTACAATGACCGATATGATGGCCGAAACGGGCACAGTGGCAAGTTTAGAAATTGATGCAATGGCACCGGCAAAATCTATTTTTGATTATCTCGAAAATGAGCCGATTGGTTTAAAAGATATTGGTCTTGAGACGGATAAGACAAAAGGGGATGTTACTGCAAAGATAAATATTGATTTCCCAATTCACAGTGATTTAAAAGGTGACGAATTCAATGTTGCTGTTAATGCCACATTAAACAATATGTTGGTGCCCAATATTGTGCAAAACCTTCCCCTTGCCGGAGGTCCTTATACATTAAAATATAATGATCAAAAATTAAGTATAAAAGGATCTGGAGCGCTAGCGAGCCGCCCCATTACAATTGATTGGCAGCAAGATATTGCCAATGACACAATAAGATTAACGGCTGACATAGTGAGTGACGAAGGACTAAGACAAGCCTTTGGAGTAAACTTAAATCAATATTTAAAAGGCCCAGTTCCAATTAATATTATTTATGAAGAAGTAGGAAATAGAGATAGTTTTGACTTAAAAGCAGACTTACTAGAATCAACAATAGCTTTTGATATTATTGGATTTAAAAAAGAAAAAAATGTGCCTGGCAGTATGTCTTTAAAAGGATTATTGGTTGATAAATCGTTAAAAGAAATTGATGGGTTAACAATTAACACCAATGGGCTTGATTTTAAGAACGGACGATTGATTTTTGGCCAAGACCCTAATGGTAACATCAGACTGACACGAGGATCTTTAAAAGATATTAACCTTGCAGATAACACATTATCAGTAGAGTTTGAATCAACGCCTGAAAACATATTAAAAGCAATCGTTACGGCTAATATTTTAGATATAAGTTCGTTTTTAGACGATGGTAGCAGTCAAAAGACCGAGGAAAAATCAAAACTACCTTCTTCGTTGAAATTATCATTATCCGCAAATTCTATGATAATGAAAAACGATTTAAAGGCGAGAGATGTTAAAGTTTATTACGAGACGAATAACTTAGGTAAAACAAACCAGATGGAAGTAGATGCCCTTATTGGTCAGGGGAATTTAGTTTTAAGATTTAAGCCAAACGTTGGGAGTGACACAAAGAAAATTTCTTTAGAAACATCTGATGCGGGTTCTTTTTTAAATGCGACGGGACTTTACACAAATATCACAGGCGGTTTTTTAAAGGTCGATGGTACATCATCTGCTAATAATACAAATACTATTATGGGCAAAGCCCGTATTGATAACTTTAAAGTAAAAGACGCACCGATTTTAGCGAAATTAATGAACACACTTAGCCTATCGGGCGTTTTGCGTTTGCTTTCAAATGAAGGTCTAAGTTTTACAAGGCTGGAGTCTGACTTTGAATGGCGTTTTCGTGAAAAAGGTGATTTGTTAATTGTGAAAGAGGGGAGGTCTTCTGGTGCCTCTTTAGGGTTAACATTTGAGGGGGTAGTAAACCGAGAAATTAGAGAAATAGATTTGTCTGGCAATGTTATCCCAATGTCTGAGGTCAATAAACTTATTGGAGATATTCCTGTCATTGGTGATATTTTAACGGGCGGTGATGCATTATTGGCCGCAACTTATAGCATTAAAGGCCCTACATCAGACCCGAGGGTTTCTGTTAATCCTTTGGCGGCGCTAGCCCCTGGGTTCTTGCGTAAGATTTTATTTGAAGAAGATATAGAAAATAAGATTAAAAAAGCAGAATAATTATTTCACTTTCACAATAGCGTGATTTTTCTTTCCTGATGATAATTTGTGCATGTCTTCACCGTCTGCCCCTAACACCAGATCAATATCATTGATTGCTTTATCATTTAATTTTGCACCGCCACCTTTTACTAATCTTTTGAACGCTCCCTTGCTTTCGCATAGTCCGGTTTCGATAAACAAATCAACAACTTTTACATTGCTAGCTTGGTCACTAGAGATTTCTATCGTAGGGAGGTCGTCGCCAACTGTTCCTTGCTCAAATACTTTTTGTGCGGTTTCTTCAGCATCTTTTGCAGCTTGTTGACCATGGCATAACTTGGTCGCTTTGAAGGCTAAGATTTTTTTGGCTTCGTTAATCTCTGCCCCTTCTAAAGTTTCTAATTTTAGGATTTCATCCATAGGCATCAGTGTAAAGCGGCGCAGTAATGTTCCAACCATGACATCGTCGCAGTTGCGCCAGAATTGATAATAATCATAAGGTGAAAGAAGCGTAGAATTAAGCCATACCGCCCCTTGTTCAGTTTTGCCCATTTTGCGGCCGTCAGGCGTGGTTAATAAAGGCGCGGTTAAAGCAAATAACTTCATTTGGTGAGATTTATGTCCTAAATCCACACCATTGATAATATTACCCCACTGGTCAGATCCACCCATTTGTAAGATGGTGCCGTAGCGTTTATTTAGCTCAACAAAGTCGTACCCTTGCATGACCATATAATTAAATTCTAATAGGCTAAGGGGGCTTTCACGTTCAAGGCGCGTTTTCACACTGTCGAAGGACAGCATACGATTCACAGTAAAATGACGGCCATAATCACGTAGGAATGAGAGATAATGTAAACCATCGAGCCAGTCATTGTTATTGACCATCAACGCATCATTGTCGCCTTCACCATATTGAAGGAACTGGGTAAAGCATGTGGTGCGGATATGTTCGATGTTTGAATTAATCGTATCATCGTCTAGCAATTTGCGTTGCTCATCCTTGAAAGAGGGGTCGCCAATTTTAGATGTGCCCCCGCCCATAAGGGTTATGGGTTTATGCCCACATTCTTGAAACCATCGAAGCATCATGATGCCCGTTAGGTTTCCAACATGAAGGGATTGAGCGGTCGCATCAAAACCGATATACGCGCTTTGTGGGCCTTCCATCAACTTGGCATCAAGGGCGTCAAAATCACTACACTGGTGAATAAAGCCACGTTCTGTTAGGATATTAAGAAAATCTGATTTATATTTTGTCGTCATAATAGGATATTTATACGCATGAGTGAAAATAAAGTCTATACCGCAATTGGCATGATGTCTGGTACCTCTTTGGACGGTATTGATGTTGCTTTGGTTAGAACCGATGGTATGGATCGTTGTGAATTGTTGGATTTTAAGTGTTTTGCTTACTCAACAACCGAGCAGGAGATAATTCGCGCCGCCTTAGGAAGCCGCCATAAAAACGATAAAACGCAAGCCGCAGAAACATTACTGACAGATAAGCATGTAAAAGCTGTTAAAGATTTTGGCCACAAGGCTGACGTTATAGGGTTTCATGGACAAACGGTCATTCATGACCCAACACAGTTTTTGACATGGCAGATTGGGGATTGTCAGCGATTGGCGAACGAAACAGGGGTGAATGTCGTTGGGGATATGCGCCAAGCCGACGTTAAGGCAGGCGGACAAGGTGCGCCATTATTACCGCTTTGCCATCGTGCGTTCGCCAGCCTTATTGACAAACCGATTGCAGTTTTGAATATGGGAGGTGTAGCAAACCTGACCTGGCTAGGGGAGAGCCAGCGCGACATACTGGCGTTTGATACAGGTCCCGCTAATGCCCTAATGGATGACTTAGTAAAATATAAAACGGGAGAAGATTGTGATTTTGATGGCACAAGGGCATCGCAAGGTAAGGTCGATACAGGTATAATTGAGCAGTGGTTAAACCATCCTTATTTTGATAAACAGCCTCCCAAATCATTAGATCGTGATGAGTGGGATGTGAGTGTTATCTATGAATATGATTTAAATGATGCGCTGGCGACATTGGCGCAATTTACGATTCAATCTATCATTAAATCATTGGAGTTTTTACCAGCAAAGCCACGGGCATTGTATGCCGCAGGCGGCGGAAGAAAAAATAGATATATTATGGATGCGTTGAATGATGCGCTGTCTTATCCAGTATTACCCGTTGAAGATATTGGCTGGAACGGCGATGGACTTGAGGCGCAAGGCTTTGCATATTTGGCCGTGCGGTCTTTAAAAGGATTGGCGCTTACTATTCCTGAAACAACGGGGATTAAAGAGCCGGCGACAGGTGGGACGCTTTATGAGCCAGCAACAGGCAAAGGAGCCTTATTACGGTTAGCATAAGCGAGATAGACATTGCTTCCTAATATGATCGCGCCGCCCACTACAAGACCCAAACTAATAGTTGTTTCGCCTGCCATCCATAACCAAATTACGGCGAGTAGGGGCACAAAATAATATAAAATATGGATAGTCGGTTTATCAGACTTTAAAAGGCCGAATGTATAGAAGCTTGTTCCTAATATTAAAATTCCAAATCCAATAAATATAACTGGTGGCCAATCAACTACGAATGAGCTTGAGCTATCGGTAAAAATTAAATAGAGAATAAATGCAAAAATCATACTTACCCCTCTACCCATAACTTGATTAATTAATGTTGCTCCAAAATCATCTTTTAAGTCTGAGAAAAATTCTGAATAGGCAGCTTGTGATACGGCATTGATTGCAACCATGTAAGCTCCTGCAAAAGCTAGGATGTATCCTCCTATAACACTGTAATCTGGAGATTGGCTTAAATTATTTGAAAGAACATTAAAATTAATCTCTTTGTCAGATAAAATGATAATAGCAACACCTACCAATGCAATTATTGCAATTAAAAATTCTTTGAAATTCACTTCTTTGAAAGCTTTTCGCATTAGCATAGGAGATGCAATAACAGCAATCACGGGCCAAGCTTCGTAAAGTAAAGAAACACCCCCTTTATGAGCCAAATCTAAGGCCCAAAAGAAAAATGAATTGCATAAGACACCTGAAATTCCGCTAAGCGCTAACATGACATAGGCTTTAGATGGAAGATTTCTCTGGATATTTATCGCTTTGCCCAAGATTTTTTTATGTTTTAGATATGGGATAGCTATAAGCAAAGCCCCTATATATGCTGCTGCCATTACAGCAATAATCAAATCCCAACTTACCATAGTTTCTAAAGCCTTACTTGTGACTAAAGGGTATAGGCTCCATAGAATTATGGCGATAAACATTGAGACATAAGCAGGCATGAAAAAGACTTTCTAAAAAGATTACTGTGGCTATACTAACCGAACTTATTATTTTAGAAAAGTTATTGTTATGAATAAAAGAATTGGATTATTAGAACGTATAGATGCAGGGCAACCAGTTTTGCATGCAAGCGGTTATATGTTTGAGATGGAACGCCGCGGTTACCTTCAAACAGGTGCAATGGTGCCTGAGGTTGTTTTGGAACATCCCGAGGTTGTAGAGCAATTAACCCGTGAATTTGCACGATGCGGCGCCGATGTCTTGCTCGGTTTCACCTATTATGGTCATCGCGAAAAGATGCGCCTTATTGGCAAAGAAGACTTGCTAGAGCCGTTAAATAGAAATGCGCTGGATATTGCCTTAAAAGTGCGCGCAGAATTTCCTGATAAATTGGCTGCGGGTGGTATTTGTAATACCAATATCTATGTGAAAGATGATCCACAGAGCCATAAGGAAGCGCAAGCCATTTTTGAAGAGCAGATTGGTTGGATTGCCGAAGCCGGTGTTGATTTGGTTGTTGGCGAAACCTTTAGCGATATTGGTGAAGCAAAACTTGCCGCAAAAGTTGCAAAAGCGGCTGGCCTGCCAATAGTGATTGGAACAGTTTTGTATGGTAAGCGCGAACAATATCGCGATAGTGACAATGATTTCGTGGATGATTTGATGTCTTTGCAAGATACGGGGGCAGATATTGTTGGTTTGAATTGTCAATTAGGGCCGCAAATGATGTTGCCTTTACTTGAAAAAATAACAAAGAAAATTTCAAATAACCGTGTGATGGGAATGCCCGTTGGATATCGCACAACGCCGGATCAACCAAATTTTGGAAAGATGGTTGATGAAGATTTATGCTGCCCTGAAAAATTGCCTGTCGAAGGCAATAGCTTTCCGGCGGCCTTAGATTCTTTTGCTGTTACGCGTTATGAAATGGCAGATTTTGCAGAAAAAGCATTTCAAGCTGGTGTTGGGTATATTGGCACATGTTGCGGATGTGGCCCGCACCATATGCGATCAATGGCAGAAGCATTAGGACGCCAAACAGAGGCGTCAAAATATTCACCAGATATGAGTAAGCATGCCTTTTATGGAACGGATAAAAGTTTAAAAAAATATAACCAAGAGTTTGAAGATTTTAAATGAGCCGAATTATAGTTGCCAACAAACAATCAATTGCAAATGCGGCAAAAAAAATTATAGATGGTGAGATCGTTGTCTTGCCAACGGAAACAGTTTACGGACTTGGGGCAGATGCAACAAATAGTGATGCTGTTGCAAAGATTTACAGGGCAAAAAATCGCCCTGCAAAAAACCCACTAATTATTCATGTAGCGAATAAAAATCAGGCCGCTGAATTTGGTATTATTACGGAGCAAGCCTCTAAAATGATGTCAGCATTTTGGCCTGGGGCATTAACGCTTATTCTAAATCAAAAAGAAAATAGTAAGATTTGTGATTTGGTCACAGCAGGGCTTTCAACGATTGCCGTGCGTTGCCCAGACCATAGCGTTATGCAAGAGGTCATAAAACAATCAGGAAAGCCTATCGCAGCGCCAAGTGCAAATAACTCAGGAGAGCCAAGCGCAACCACGCCCAACCATGCCGCGCAAAGCTTAGGCGATAATGTTGATATGATATTAGCCGCAGGGAATTGTAATGTTGGTTTGGAATCAACAGTTTTGGATTTAAGTGGGGATGTACCTGTTATCTTGAGACCTGGCGCAGTGACATTGGAGCAAATTCAACAATATTTACCTGACGCGGTAATGGATAAGGCAGATGAAAAAGTAACCCCAAAATCACCAGGTCAAATGTTTAAACATTATGCTCCATCAATTCCTGTTCGTTTAAATGCGGTTGATGTTAAAGAAGGTGAAGCTTTGCTAGCCTTTGGTTCAATAAAATTTATGGGATTAGAAAAGGGTGGTTCTGCAAAGGATCTTCCAGAAGAGTCATTTCGTTCTTTAAGTGATGAGGGTGATTTGGAAGAAGCCGCAAAAAATTTATTTATGATGCTGCGTGATTTAGACAATCAAAATAATAAAGCCATCGCGGTGATGAATATCCCTAATCAGGGTATTGGTGTTGCAATTAATGAAAGATTGCAACGCGCCGCAAAAGGGTGATTATTTTACATCCTGCAGTAAACTCAAAATCATGGAAGTTGGGTCAGATATTTGACTATAAAAATTATTTGGAATTGGATTGCTTCCAAATAAGCTGTTTGTATTTGAGGTTCTATCATTTGAAGCGGGGCTGAAAAAAGCGCGCATCATATTTGTCGTGGTATCATTTGATCGCAGGGGTAGAATTTCAACTGGTTTTTTCAAAGAAAAAGGGATGTGTTGATAGCCTTCTTTTTTCGATTTTGCTGCTGCTACCGTATTGGCATCGTTTGAGGCTGTTTGTGTTTCTAAACTATTGGATGTGAATTTTTTGTCAAAGAAATCGTAAACTTGTTGCAAGGTACGCTCATGACCAGTTTTGGAATCGTAAAAAACGTTACGGTTGGCGCGCGCTTCTTTGGGGAAGATATTGGCCGCTAACTCATTCGGGTTTTGCTTTAATTGATTGAGAAACGCGCTTGCCCCGCCTGCACCCATAAAATGCGCAAAATATAATTCTGTTTCGCCAATATCACCACCAACAGTTTTTTGAATATAGGATTTATTATCAGCGGCAAATTCGGCGGCCATAACCGATGCTATTTCTGGGTCTTTGCGTAAATTTAGCAAATTTTCTTTGGTTTGATTTGTATTAATACCGTGTTTTTTGCCATGGCGGTCCATCATATCCATCCAAGTACTATCGATGAACTGAAACAGGCCTGTCGCGCTAGAAGTTTTGGCCTTGGCGTCTGGGTTAAAGTTGCTTTCAGCGGCTGCTTTTCCCATTAAATAGGAAAAACTTACCCCTGTTTTGGCGCTTGCTTCTTTTATGGCATTCATAACGCCTTGGGGTGCGCGCTGGCTCAGAGCGGCTAAGGCATTGTTTTCTAATGATTTTAAAGCGTTTTGCATGGTTTTTAAGCTATTTCTTCTTTTTCGTTCTTAAATATATATTTCAATCTTTGTGCCAGTTTGGGATTCACAGCGTGTCAGCGATGATTTATACTTTCGTAAGAAGTTTCTGATATCCTAATTCTTTCCAAATAACTCGAGGTTTTTATGTCTGATTACCACCCCCCGCTAGATGATATGCGTTTCGTTCTTAATCATGTTGTAGGTTTGGATCATCTGCCCGAACATCCTGATTTAGGAAAGCTTGATATTGATATGGTGGATAGTGTGTTGGAGCCTGCTGCAAAATTGGCATCAGAAGTTTTAGCCCCCATTAACAAGCATGGTGATGAAGTCGGCGCCGTTTTAAATGGTGATGTGGTAACGATGCCCGAGGGGTTTAAAGAAGCCTATGCGCAGTATCGTGATGGCGGTTGGAATGCCGTTCCATTTCATGCCGAATATGGTGGCCAAAATTTACCATGGCTGGTTGCGTTTCCATTACAAGAAATGTGGCAAAGCGCAAATATGTCTTTTGGTTTGTGCCCTTTATTAAATCAGGGAGCAACAGAAGCAATAGAAGCACACGGGTCACAAGAGCAAAAAGAATTTTATTTAGAAAAATTAATTTCTGGAGAATGGACAGGAACAATGAACCTGACTGAGCCGCAGGCTGGTTCAGATTTATCTGTAATTCGTACAAAAGCAGAAGTTCACGATAATAATAGTTATAAAATTTTTGGACAAAAAATTTATATTACATATGGTGAGCATGATATGGCGGAGAATATTATCCACCTAGTTCTTGCCAGATTACCAGATGCGCCAGAAGGGGTGAAAGGAATATCTTTGTTCGTTGTTCCAAAGTTTTTGGAAGATGGATCGCGCAATGATGTTAAATGCACTGGACTGGAACATAAGTTAGGTATTCATGCCTCTCCAACTTGTACAATGCAATTTGGCGATGAGGGCGGCGCGATTGGATATTTGGTTGGGGAAGAAAATCAGGGGCTAAAATATATGTTCACGATGATGAATAATGCCCGCCTATCTGTTGGCCTACAAGGTGTCGCCATTGCGGAGCGATCATACCAACATGCGCTTGGCTATGCAAAAGATCGTGAGCAAGGCACATCGTTAATCGATAAATCTTTGCGTGTGAATATTGTTGAGCATGCAGATGTGAAGCGTATGTTATTGACCATGAAATCTCAAATTGAGGCAATGCGCGCGTTAACATACGAGGCAGCATTAAATTTAGATTTAGCGGCGCAAGGTGATGAGAAGGCGCGTGCGCGCGCAGATCTACTCACCCCTATTGTAAAATCATTTGGCACGGACATGGCGGTTGAAACAACATCGGTTGGTGTTCAAATACATGGTGGTATGGGGTTTGTCGAAGAAACAGGCGCTGCCCAATTTTACCGTGACGCCCGTATTCTACCGATTTATGAAGGGACCAATGGTATTCAAGCATTGGATTTATTATTCAGAAAAACAATGCGAGATAATGGTACAGCCTTGGAAGATTTTCTGAATGAAAGTAAAAAATTCTTAGATAAAATGAAGGATCAGCAAGAAGGTGATCTAAAAGTTATTTATGATTTAAACAAGTCATCTTGTGATATGGCCAAAAATTTGTCGATCAGCATCGGAAAGATAACAGCTAACAATGCGGATGCGGGCTCTTCAATTTCTGTGCCTTTTTTAAATGCTTTGGGTGTTTTTGCAGGGGGAATTATGATGGCAAAAAGTGCTTATGCCGCGCATCACCAGATAAAATTAAACCAAGGTAATTCAAGATTTTTGAAAGAGAAAATAAATACTGCTTTATTTTATGCAACTCATATTTTGCCAAGAATTAGATCTTATGAAATTACAATAGAGGCAGGCGCGCAAAGTGTTTTAAATAGCAAATTTTAAACTGAATATTCGTCAGAGTTTCTTATTACAATCCACCATTGAGCGCGCTTGGGATTTCTCAATATGCCGAAGGTTTAGGCTAGGTTTCGCCGCAAATTTTTGAGCGAAATCATTGGCAACGCACTGGCAATATTTTTGGTTTGATTCAGATGTTTCATATTGGCGATATGATTTTGAATAAGATAAACATTTATTATAACTGTTACCTGCAATACCTACTGTATTGACGCATGGCGTGTCATCATCATTAAAAATTTCTGAAACAATTTGTCCTTGGGGGACTAGATCTTCGCTATCTCTGGCTTGGCGAAATAAACCAGATACGCAAGCACAATCAAAATAAATTCTTTGTATGAAATTTGTGTTGCATTGTTGAAAAATATACATGGCCTCATCATCTTTTTCATCATCTGAAAATATGCCATCATCTTTCATGTAATAAAAACTGTTGCGAACCTTACCATCATAGTTACGGGGAAGCTCCATCTTATAAAGTTGGGTATCGTTTTGGTCAGTAATTATTTGCGCCCACGCGGAAGCGCAAAACATCGTTAAGATCGATAAGCATAAGCTAAAATAAGAAAAACGTTTCATGAAATTAGTGTAGCATATTTCCTATACAAAAAGAAAAAGCGGAAATAATCTCTCCGCTTTTTATAAGTAACAATTTCGTGATGGGCCTTAGGCCGCCTTTGACCCTAAAAGCTTTTTAAAGAATCCCTTTGGCTCTTCTTTTTGTATTTGGGCCATGCGTTGATTCTGATTTTCGCTGCGCTCTTTTAATTTTTGCATACGCTCGGCTAAAATTTGTTCACGTTTTTTGCGGGAGCGTTCTTCGCGTTCTTTTATTTCCGCTTTATATTCGTCTGCTTGCTTTTGTGAATGTTGGCTAGTGATAAGGACCTGCTGGGCTTGTTTTTGCCATTCATCGCGTTGCTTTTGCATGTCTTCCATGTGCGTATTTGTTGTTTCAACCTGTTGTTCCAACATTTTTATACGCATTTTAAGGCGCTCCATCTCAAGCATGTCTGCTGCTTTTTGAAGTTCTGCTTCTACGGATGAATTTCCAGATTTTCCTTCAGTTTCAGACTTTAATCCAAAAACACGCTCTAACTCAGACACATCAATAATTTTGCGGTTATTATTATCAAGTTCGTAAGACAACTTACCGCTATTCATTGAACGTTGAATGGTTGATTTTGATTTACCTGTTAATTCAGCCGCGCGTTGTGCTCCTACTTTTGCCATGTCCTGTCATCCTTATTTTTTAGTTATGCTAATGTCATAATCAAAAAAGAGAGAAAATTCAATTCATATTTTCCTTATTACGGGAAATAATCTTGCTTTTTACTTCTCGTTTTTCATTCGCTCATTCATTAATTGTGTTAAACGTTGCCATTGTGCCCCTGAGAAGAGGTGCGCATATAAGAAGGGAAGCCATCCTTTTTTACGCCATTCAATGAAGAATTTGTCATCCATTTTGTTTAGCTTCTCTTCATCGATGATACGGAAACCAGCAAAATTAATGCGTTTTCCTTCACCAATATTGATTTCAGCTTGACGTTCAACTAATAAGTCTGCGTCATGCAGTGCCTTTCCAAACTCAATCGTCTGTTGAGCGGCCGCATGGTATGACTTACAAAATTCAAGAGCATTTTGCGCCAATTGCGTAGGCTTACCATCTTTATCGAAGAAAGGCTGATCTCCTTTTGACTCCACAACATTTTTGTCCAAATCAATACAAAGTGACAATTGATCTTTACCAGGAATTTCAGAAAAAATGAATGGATAGCGGCGAATATACGCTGGTATGTACGTGTTTTGAAGCCAACGATCTTTATTGTCTAGGAATAAGTTCTCATTATCGCGTAATCCGATAATTGCAACGGGGGTTGCGCTTGCATCTGGAGAAAAACCAATGGGGTAGAAATGGCAGATTTGCGGCATTTCAATCATGTTAATAGGTACAGCATTTACACCATTTGTAAATTTTAGGCCAAAATCTTTCTTTAATCCTAAATCGTTATGTTCTTTCGCATCTAATGGAATGGGGGCGGTGTAAAAAAGGGGCATTTGCGTGCTTCTTGCTTTTTTATCTTCTGCCTGAGGAGATTTTGAGTTTTCTTTACTCGCTTCTTTTTTTGCCATTCTATTGTTTCCTTTGATGATCTATAAATTCCTAAAAAACAAATTAAAACAATCTGGATGGAAAAACAATGCTCATCATGTTTTTAGATGATAATAATTATCAATAAAATTAAGAAAATCCCTTGTTTTTTAATGCGATAGTGGGTTTTATAGAACAAATATTGAGTTTTGGAGCCGTGTGATGAAAATAGTGATGGTTGGTACTGGATATGTAGGGTTAGTGTCAGGAACATGTTTTGCTGAATTTGGTCTTGATGTTGTTTGCGTCGATAAAGACGCCCGCAAAATTGATATGCTTCTTAAAGGAAAAAGCCCTATTTATGAACCCGGTCTAGAGGCTCTAATTGAAAAGCAAGTGAACGCAAATCGCTTAAAATTTACCAGCAACCTTGATGAGGCATTGATTGATGCAGATGCTGTTTTCATTGCAGTAGGCACGCCGCCCAGACCCGAAGATGGTCATGCAGATCTAAAATATATTTACCAAGCTGTTGAGGAAGTCTCCAAAAGTGTTAACGGCTATACTATATTGGTTACCAAATCGACCGTTCCTGTTGGTACAGCGCGTGAAATTGAGGCAATCGTTGCCAAATTTAAAAAAGAAAATTCTGAGATTGATGTCTGTTCAAATCCGGAGTTCCTTCGTGAAGGGGCCGCGATTGATGATTTTTTAAACCCCGATCGTGTGGTTGTTGGAGCAGAAACAGATAAAGCTATTGCGACGTTGTCAGCAATTTATAAATCACTTACTGATAAGGGCGTTCCGTTAAAAATCACAAGCTGTGAAACATCAGAAATGATTAAATATGCGGCCAATGCATTTTTGGCGACCAAAATAACATTCATTAACCAAATTGCAGATTTATGCGAGGCATCGGGCGCAAATGTTGTCGACGTTGCCGAAGCCATGGGGCAAGATTCCCGCATTTCACCTAAATTTTTGAATGCCAGCCCCGGCTATGGTGGATCATGCTTTCCCAAAGACACGTTGGCCTTGGCACAGACAGGCAACAAATTAAATGCGCCACAAAGCGTTGTGGAGGCGGTCGTTGCGGCCAATGCGCAACGTCAAAAAAATATGGCGCAAAAAATTATTAAAGCGTGTGGAGGGTCAGTCGAAGGTAAAGTGATTGGTGTATTAGGTGTTGCCTTTAAACCCAATACAGATGATATGCGCGATGCTCCGTCTTTGACAATTTTACCAATATTACAAGAGGCGGGGGCAAAAATTATGGCGTATGACCCGCAGGCACAAGAAGAAGCCCAAAAGCATTTTAAAGATATTGATTGGAAACAAGACCCTTATGCCGTTATGCAGGACGCGGATGCCGTGGTGTTAATGACGGGTTGGGATGAATTTTCTCAATTATCTATTGATAAGATAGGGCAAAGTTTAAAAATAAAACGTATGATTGACCTGCATAATATTTATGACCCCATCATAATGGAGCAAAAGGGTTTCCATTATGTTTCCATTGGGCGACCAGAAGTAAATTCAAACAGCGATAAACAAAAATTAAAGAAAGTATCCTAAGCGTATGTCTAATAATTTAGATGATTTAGAAGCGCGGTCCATTTATATCATTCGTGAGGCCTATGCAAAAATTGATAATATGGCGATGCTGTGGTCAATTGGTAAAGATTCTACAGCGATGCTGTGGTTAGTGAAAAAAGCATTCTTTGGGCGTGTCCCATTCCCCTTGGTGTTGTTGGATACAGGCATGGAAATGGATGAAGTTTATGCATTTCGTGACATGTTAACTGATAAATGGGAATTACCCGTTATTAACCACATGTGTCCGCCTGAGGAAGAGATGGACCAAACGTTGCCACCTGCAACCCGTAGTGCGATGCGCAAAACCGAAGGGTTGAAATCTTTACTGGCCGAGCATAAATTTAAAGGTGTAGTTTGTGGTATCCGCCGTGATGAACAAGGGTTACGTGCGAAAGAGCGTGTGTTCTCTCCCCGCTCCATGGATGGGAATTGGAATTTTAAAGACCAGCCCGCCGAATTTTGGGATCAATATACAACCGAAGTTCCCGATGATTGCCACATGCGTATTCACTCCATTTTACATTGGACAGAATTAGATATTTGGAAATATACAAAGCGTGAGAATATCCCCCTTTGTGATTTGTATTTTGCGCGTGATGGGATGCGTTATCGATCCTTAGGAGAAAAAAATATTACAAAGCCTGTACCAAGTAATGCGTCTAATATTGATGAAATTATTACGGAGTTGGAAACAACAAATACCTCAGAACGAGAAGGTCGTTCCATGGATAAAGAAACTGAAGATAGTTTCGAAAAACTTCGCAGTCAGGGGTATATGTGAGTGAATTTATAATAAGAAAATTGGTTGAAGCGGATGCGGAAATATACCGTGAAATTCGCTTAGAGATGCTTAATGCTTCACCTAGCTATTTTGGAACTTCTTACGAAGATAGTATAAAAGAAGACATCACTTTTTTTGAAGATAGAATAAAATACGGAAATATTTATGGATATTTTAATGATAATCATTTAGGTGGGGTTGTGGGTTGTTACCAAAAGCAGGGACTTAAAGTCAAGCATATAGCAGGTATTTGGGGTGTTTATGTTAGGCCCCCATATCGAGGTAAAAGTATTGCTTATAAGCTAACCGAAGTAATAATAAGCGAATTGCCAAAAGAAATTGAATTAATTCAAGTATCTGTTACCAAAGGTAACTTTCCAGCACAAAAAACCTATGAAAAATCTGGGTTTAAAATATGGGGCATAGAAGAAAAAGCGCTCAAAATAAAAAAAGACTATTTTGATGTAATTAACATGGTGAAATTTTTAAATGACAAATAATATAAAAACTTTAGAGCAGCTGGGTGTCGTTATTGTGGGGCATGTGGATCATGGGAAGTCTACATTAATTGGTCGGTTGTTACATGATACCGATAGTTTGGCTGATGGAAAGTTAGAAGAGCTTCAATCTATTTGTGAAAAACGCAATGTTCCGTTTGAATGGTCATTCGTATTAGACGCGTTTCAGGCGGAACGTGACCAAGCTATTACAATTGATACAACACAAATTTTCTTTTCAAGTGAAAAAAGAAACTATGTCATTATTGATGCGCCAGGGCATCGTGAATTTTTGAAAAACATGATTTCTGGCGCGGCGCAGGCTGACGCTGCCGTTTTGGTGGTCGATGCCGAAGAAGGGGTTCAGGAACAAACAAAACGCCATGCGTATATGTTGCATTTATTGGGTATGAAACAAATTTGCGTTGTGGTTAATAAAATGGACAAGGTCGGATATGATTCAAAAGTATTTGATAAGGTATCCGAGCAAGTAAAAGAATATCTTGCGACCTTGAACTTAACACCATCACATATTGTGCCAATTTCCTCTCGTGAAGGGGATATGTTGAGCATCAGAGGTGACAATTTAAGCTGGTATAAAGGTAAAACCTTAATTGAAGTTTTAGATAATTTTCATAGTGAAACGCAGCCCGTTAGTCATGATTTAAGATTCCCTATTCAAGATGTTTATCGTTTTGATGAAAAAAGAATTCTGGTTGGGCGCATTGAAACAGGATCCTTGTCTGTTGGTGATACAATTTTCTTTTCCCCTACAAATGAAAAAGCAGAGATTGTTTCAATCGAAAGTTTTCCTGAAAAAGGAAAGGTTATAAAAGCAGTCGCGGGGCAATCGGTTGGTATTACACTAAATGAGCGTATATTTGTTGAGCGTGGCCACATTGGCAGCCACAAAGAAAATTTACCCATGATGACGAATGTTTTTCGCGCCAATATATTTTGGCTGTCAGACAAGCCATTAGCAGTTGGGAATTCTTATACTGTTCGTTATGGAACAGTTGAGGCAAAAGTGACAGTGCAATCCATTGATATGATGGTTGATACAAAAAGCTTAGTCAAAGATGAGGCCGCCAAAAATGTTGAGCGTAATAATGTAGCCGAAGTTACTTTCCGCTCCCGCGATTTGTTGCCAATTGATCCGCATACGAATAACTTTAAATTGGGACGCGCGGTCATTTACGATGGCTATGATGTTGTTGGTGGTGGCCTGATTAATATGGATGGATATGCAGATCAACGTCAATCATCAACCCCTAAATCAGAAAATATTTATAAAGTTAGCCATTCTGTTACGCCAGATATGCGGGCGGAACGCTTTGGGTATTATGGCGCAGTGTTTTGGTTTACTGGGTTATCAGGGTCAGGGAAATCGACATTGGCGGTTGCTGTTGAAAAAGAAATTTTTGAACGCGGTATGAACGCCTATGTTTTAGATGGTGATAATGTGCGCTATGGATTAAATGCAGATCTTGGATTCTCTCCAGAGGATCGAACAGAGAATATCCGCCGCGTTGGTGAAGTTGCTGCTTTGCAGGCTAACTCAGGTGTTATTGTCTTATCAGCGTTTATTTCTCCCTACCAAGTGGATAGGGAAAAGGCGCGCGCCGCTGCGCCACAATGTTTTCATGAGATTCACATCAAAGCAGATTTAAAAACATGTGAAGGGCGTGACCCCAAAGGTCTTTATAAAAAAGCCCGTAAAGGGGATATCAAAGACTTCACAGGGATTGATTCCCCTTACGAGCCACCAAGAAACCCTGATTTAGTTGTTGATACGGCAAATAACGATATTCAAACATGTGCTAACCAGATTGTTGACTATGTTTTAAGTAATGTGCGCGCCGCTGGATCTGAAAAATTAACCGCAATTGATGGGGGACGTATCCTTGGTTGATGATCTTCCTAAAAAGAGTAAAATTTTAAATCACTTACCCGCCCTTTGTAATCAAATACGCCGCGTTGCTGTGGAGGCAGGGAATCTTACGTTAAATTATTTTGATGAAAGTGGCTTTGATAACGCACAAATTAAGGATGACGGTTCGCCTTTAACAATTGCTGATCAAAAAGCAGAAATTTTAATTACAAAAGCATTAAAAGAAATTACACCTGAAGTTATTATCGTCGGTGAAGAAGCGACGGCGGAAGGGTATCGACCAGACCTTAGTAATGAAGAATATTTTTGGCTGGTTGACCCATTAGACGGCACCAAAGAATTTATTTCAGGAAGTGGTGATTATACCGTTAACATTGCGCTTATCCACCGTAATAAACCCGTTTTGGGAGTTGTCTATGCCCCAGTCCATGGGGAGCTTTATGCGGCCTGTGGTGAAGGGACGGCGATTAAATGGTTAGAAGATAACGATACAGAACGAAAAATTTCTGTGAAGCCAATTCAAAATAAGGGACTTACAATTATATCTAGCAAATCCCATGGTAAAGGCGATAAACTTGAGCAGTTTTTATCGCATTATAAAGTCAACAAACAAATCCAACGGGGAAGCTCCCTTAAAATTTGTACCATTGCGGCGGGTAAAGCCGATATGTATCCCCGTTTTGGATTAACCTGCGAATGGGACACTGCGGCCGCGCATGCGATATTAAATGCAGCAGGCGGCGTCATTACAGATTTGCAAGGTAATGAGTTAACATATGGTGGCTTTGACCCTAAGTTTTTAAATCCTGAATTTATAGCAAGAAGCGCGGAGATTGATTTACCGCACGAACAAGGAGAATAAAATGGCATCAGGCTCTAAAAAAGTTATTTATGCTGCGCTTATTGGAAATGCGTTGATAGCAGTAACAAAATTTTCTGCGGCCATTGCAACGGGAAGTTCGGCAATGATGTCTGAAGGTGTACACTCCCTTGTCGATACAGGTAATCAGGTTTTGTTACTATACGGATTGAAAAAAGCAGCACAGCCTGCGGATGATGAATACCCGTTTGGACATGGGAAAGAAATTTATTTTTGGAGTTTTGTCGTTGCAATTTTAATTTTTGCGGTTGGTGCAGGGATATCTATTTATGAAGGGGTTTATCATATTATTCATCCAGCAGAAATCAGCGACCCTACTATTAATTACATCGTTTTGGCGTTGGCGATGGTTTTTGAAGGCGGCGCACTATATTACGCCGTTCGTGAATTTAACAGATCGCGTGGGGCTACAGGGGTTTTAAGCGCGGTTCGAAATGGTAAAGACCCAACATTATTTGTCGTTTTGTTCGAAGATAGCGCGGCTATGGCAGGGCTATTTATCGCCTTTATTGGTATTTATCTTGCACAGGTAACGGGTATTGCCATTTTTGATGGACTGGCTTCCGTTCTTATTGGTTGTATTCTTGCTGTGACAGCATTCTGGTTGGCGTATGAGACCAAAAGCCTTTTGATTGGTGAACCCGCGGAGCCTGTTATTGTCGAAGGAATTCAAGCCATTATTGATCAAGAAAAGGGCGTGCGTAGGACCAATGAAATATTAACGCTACATATGGGCCCTGAATATATTTTAGCAAATATCAGTCTTGAATTTGCAAATGGACAAAAAACGGGGGAATTGGAGCAATTAATAAGTTCCATATCGCGTCAAATACGCGCATCATTTCCGATTGTAAAACGTGTCTTTATCGAAGCAGAAGATCACACGCCTAATGTTGATTAATCATCGTCGTTGCTTTTACCATTTGTGGGTGGCTTAGGCTGTTTTTTAACGGTTGGCGCAGCACCGCCGCCAAGGCCAGGCGAAGGAACAGCCATAGGTGTTGCCACAACTTGGGGGGCAACCTCCATTTTCATTTGACGCTCTAACAAAGGACTATAAGCAAGCGCTTGTAAATTCTGATCATGTAATACAGATTGAATTGTTTCTTCGTTTGCTAAATCTTCGCGGTGGATAGCTTGCGCAAATTTACTACGCTTTATAAAGCTATCAAATCCTTTGATATGACGAACGGTTTCTGCTGATTTATCCAGATTTGTGTTTCCGCCGCTATAGGGATCATTGAGCACAAATAATGGCATATCAAGGGTTTCATTGACCACACCATCGAAAATAACCCCTAAATATATTGTTTTTCTGTCTAGAAGTGTTTCTTTTATTGCGTGATCGACATTAATATTAAAATGTAGGGGGTCTTGGTTTACAAATTCTGCCGTCATTTCCATGACTTCGGCATCAAATATAATTCCTGCGGGAGGCTCTTTAAAGCTACCCTGACACATCAAACCTGCTTGGCCCGCCCCAGTAAGAAAAAGATCTATGTTCATATTACTATCTCATAATTAAGGTTTGATCATATCAGAGCAAGAGAGTGTTGAGCAAATTTATAGCAGGCATATTATATTTTTGGCATTATTGTGTTTTGGGTAATATTTCTGTAAAAAGGCAGCGAAGAAGGAAAAATATATCATGAAAATTGCAATTACAGGTGGATCAGGTTTTATAGGCTCTCGCTTAAAAGCGTTGTTAGAGCAAGCTGGTCATATTATCGTAAATATTGACATTGTTGATGCCAACCCTGTTGATATTCTTGATTATCCAAAGTTGCTAGCCGCACTGAACGGGTGTGATGCTATATATCATTTAGCTGCGGCGCATCGTGATGATATTTATCCACGGTCAATATATTATGACGTCAATTCCCTAGGGACACAAAACGTAATTCAAGCAGCCAAGGATAACAATATAAACAAAATTATTTTTGCCAGTACTGTGGCCGTCTATGGTTTAAATGCAGGGCAATCAGATGAGATGCAAAAGCCAAACCCATTTAATGATTACGGCAAAAGTAAATTAGAGGCAGAAACACATTTACAAGCCTGGGCAGGTGAAAACGATAATTATGTTTTATCTATCGTGCGGCCCGTTGTTGTTTTTGGTGAAAATAATCGGGGCAATGTCTATAACCTGATGACACAAATATCAAACAACAGATTCATGATGATTGGGCAGGGACAGAATAGAAAATCAATGGCCTATGTCGGCAATGTTGCCGCTTTTTTTGCTTTTTGTTTAGACCAAGAAAAAGGTGTAGAAATCTACAATTACTCAGATAAGCCTGACCTTACAACTCAGGCGCTAATTGATACGATTTATAATAAGATGAATAAGAAGCGGCCGTCTTTAACAATACCATATTGGTTTGGGCTCATGGCGGGCTATGGGTTTGATGTGCTTGGTAAACTGCGCGGGAAACCTTTTTCCATTAGTGCAATTCGGATTAAAAAGTTTTGTTCAGATACTATTGTTGATGCACAAAAAGCACATAAAAGTGGTTTTAAACCAAGCTATAGTTTAGAAGATGGTATTAAGAACATGATTAGCCATGATTTTAAGAATTTTAAATAACCATGTCACAACCCTTACTTTTAAGTGTGAAAGAAGCCGCTGTTAAATATGGCGATAAGGTTATTTTTGACGACCTATCATTTAATATTCACCAGGGATCTAAAATTGCATTGATAGGTCAAAATGGCGCGGGTAAAACCACGCTGATGGATATCATTACAGGGAAAAAAGAGCCTGATGCAGGGGACCGTTGGCAAGAACAAAGCGTCACGATTGGATATCTACAACAAGATATTGTACCAAAACCACAGCAAAGCGTTTTTGAATATATTTTTGAAGAAATTAAAGAGGATGAAGTAGCCCTTCATGCTTATAAGGTGGACAGCATTGCTCAGGCTCTTCACTTAAATGTTGAAGATAAAATGACGATGTTATCAGGTGGGCAATTACGCCGCGCGGGACTGGCACGTGCGTTGGTTGAGGAACCTAATATTTTATTATTGGATGAACCAACAAACCATTTGGATCTTGAAGCTATTGAATGGTTAGAAAATTATTTAAAAGGATATCGCGGGACAATTGTTTGTATCTCACACGATAGAACGTTTTTATCCAATATATCCAACAAAGTATTTTGGCTTGACCGTGGGGGATTAAAAGTAAGTCCAAATGGTTTTGCTGATTTTGAGGAATGGTCAACGGCGTTATTAGAACAAGAAGAGCGTGAGTTAAAAAACCGTGCTGCTATGGTCGCGCAAGAGGTTGATTGGGCCAATAAAGGCGTTAAGGCGCGTAGAAAAAGAAATGTACGCCGTGTCGAACAAATGAAAGAAATGCGTGCAAAGCTTGAAAAAGATCAATCATCTTATCGTAAAGTTGTTTCAAAAATTGCCTTGCCTGAAATTAAAGAAGAAACAAAAAATTCCAAAATTGTTGCTGAATTTTATAATGTTCACAAAACATTTGAAGAAGAGGGCATTAAAAAAGTCATCTTAGAAAATTTTCATATGCGTATTACACGGGGTGATCGTATTGGATTGCTTGGAAAAAATGGTTCAGGGAAAACAAGTTTTTTAAAAATGCTCATCGGTGATTTAGAGCCTGATAAAGGTCGCGTTAAACGCCGCAAAGAACTTGAATTTTCTTATTTTGATCAAAAACGTAGTGATTTAAATCCCGAAGAAACTTTGCGCAAAACACTTTGTCCTGGTGGTGGTGATTACATTGATGTTATGGGCAAACAACGTCATGTGTGTGCTTATTTAAAAGACTTCTTATTTGACCCCTCTGATTCTTATCGTCAGGTTTTGACCCTATCTGGAGGGCAAAAAAACCGTTTAATGCTGGCAAAAATTTTAGCCAACCCTAAAAGCTGTTTGATTTTGGATGAACCAACCAATGATTTAGATATGGACACGTTGGATATGCTTGAAGAAGTTCTGATCCGATATAAAGGGACATTAATTGTTGTCTCCCATGATCGTGATTTTTTGGATCAAACTGTATCAAAAATACTCGCGTTTGAAGGGCAGGGGAAAGTTGAAGGATATATCGGAGGGTATAGCGATTATTTAGCCGCTAAAGATTTTGAATTGAAAAAATCTGAAAAGAAAGAAACGGCAGCAAAGAAGAAATCTTCTAATAAGTCCTTACCAGAACAAGCGCCAGAAGCACAGCCACAAAAATTAAGCTATAAGCTAGATCGTGAGCTAAAACAATTGCCGGATAAAATTGATGCTTTAGGCAAAGATATTGATCAAATGAATGACATTTTAAATGATGCCAATCTTTATAAGAACGATCCTGATTTGTTCCACAGTACGGTTGATCGTCTGGGGCGCGTTCAAAAACGTCTCGCTGATGCTGAAGAGCGCTGGTTAGAGCTTGAAGAAATGCGCTTATCAATGGGGGATGCGTCTTAAATAACGATAAGGTCACTTTAAACTGGTTTTTCACCATTATTTTCTGTATATCCGTAAGCTATGAGTTATAAAGACCGCCGAACATTTGCGATTATTTCACACCCCGATGCGGGTAAAACCACCTTGACAGAGAAATTGCTTCTTTTTGGGGGTGCTATCCATATGGCGGGTGAAGTGAAAGCCAAGGGTAACCGCCGCCGCGCCCATTCCGATTGGATGAAAATTGAACAAGCACGCGGAATATCGGTAACAACATCTGTAATGACGTTTGAATATGATGACGTAACATTTAACCTGTTGGATACGCCTGGACATGAAGATTTCTCAGATGATACCTATCGTACCTTAACCGCCGTTGACAGCGCCGTAATGGTCATTGATGCGGCCAAAGGGATTGAGGCGCAAACACAAAAATTATTTGAAGTTTGCCGTTTGCGTGACATGCCAATTACGACTTTTGTGAATAAGATGGATCGTGAATCACGCGACCCGTTCGAAATTCTAGACGAGATCAATCAAAAACTTGCCCTTGATACCGTGCCTATGACATGGCCAGTTGGCATGGGTAAAGATTTTAAGGGATGCTATGATTTGGTTCATGATCAAATGATTGTTTTTGAAGATGCCAAAAAAGGTAGTCTTCCTGATATTTTTCCATGCCAAGGAACAGACGATCCAAGATTGTTAGAATTACTGACGCCAGAACAACATGAAAAATTAAAAGAAGATGTTGAAATGGTGCGTGAGCTTTGCCCCGCATTTGACCATGAGAGTTATTTACAAGGGCATTTATCGCCCGTTTATTTTGGCTCTGCTTTAAAAAGTTTTGGTGTCAAAGACTTAATTGAAGGTATTAAAGAAAATGCGCCTGCACCCAAAGTGCAAGCGACGGATAACAGAGAAATTAAACCGGATGAAGCAAAAGTTACTGGTTTTGTTTTTAAGGTGCAGGCCAACATGGACCCCAACCATAGGGACCGCATTGCGTTTATGCGTATTTGTTCAGGTAAATTTAAACGGGGCATGAAATTGCTTAACACTGCGTCTAGTAAGACGTTAAGCATTAGTAATCCAATCTTTTTCTTCTCCCAAGGGCGGGAATTGGTGGATGATGCGGTTGCTGGAGATATTATTGGCATACCCAATCACGGTACATTACGCGTTGGTGATACCTTGACCGAAGGGGAGAAATTAATGTTTACGGGCATTCCTGATTTTGCGCCAGAAATATTGCGTCGTGTCCGCTTGGGTGACCCGATGAAGGCCAAACATTTACAGCGTGCTCTTGAAAGCTTAGCTGAAGAAGGGGTAACTCAAGTCTTCCGTCCTATGCTGGGAAGTGAATGGATTGTCGGTGTTGTTGGAACACTTCAACTAGATGTTTTGAAAGATAGGTTAGATGCGGAATATAATTTAGAAGTTGATTTTGAAGCAACACAATATATTACTGCCCGCTGGGTTACAGGTGATAATGATAATATGAAGAAATTTGTTGATGGAAACCGCGCTTCATTAGGCGAAGACCGTGATAAAACGCCTGTTTATCTAGCACGCAATATGTGGGATTTGGACCGTGCGCAACAAGATTGGAAAAATTTAAAATTTTCTGAAACGCGCGAACGTGGGCGTTAAATTAATAATGGGGCGGTTTATTTGCGGCCGCTTCGTCTGATACGCTCTGGTGATCATCATCACCCAACCCTTGTAAGTTATTCTCAATTTTATCGAGTTTGATTTTCACGTATTTCTTTAATGTATCAATTTCTGTTGCCTGCTGTGTTACAACCTCGTTTAATTCGCTTATTTCATTGGCCTGATGCGATATTAAAGTTTCTAAGTTATCCAGAGTATCTTGTATTTTTTCTAAGGCTGTATCGGTCATTGCGCTCTTTTATTGCTTTTAGTATGTTTAAAATGAATTAATGATTATTATATAAGGATTAAATCATGCGTTGGCAACAAGGGCGAAGAAGTAAGAATGTTGAAAATAGGCGCGGTAAAAAAACTGTGGCAGCTGGTGGTGGTTTAAGCTTATTGGCAGTGGGAATAATTGTTGCATTATTGGGCGGTAATCCTGAACCGTTTATTAGTGAGGGGATTGAGCGCACAATCCAAAGCCGCCAAATCTCAAAAACTAATCTGCCTGCCGCAGAAGAACAAGAATTGGTTGATTTTGTTTCTGTTGTATTAGGCAGCACAGAAGATGTTTGGCGCGCAGAATATGCAAGTCAAGGCGGAGTTTATAATCCACCAAAATTAGTTTTATTTAACGATGTAGTTAGCTCCGCTTGTGGCAGAGCAGGATCATCAACAGGGCCATTTTATTGTGGCCGTGACCAAAATATTTATATTGATTTAGCCTTTTACCATGATTTAAAAACTAAGCTCAACGCACCAGGTGATTTTGCGCAAGCTTATGTGATCGCCCATGAAGTGGCACATCACATACAAAACCAAATGGGTGTCTTAGACGCCGTTGAAGAGGCACGCCGCCAGATGAGCAAAGTAGAAGCCAATCGTATGAATGTACGACTAGAGCTTCAGGCAGATTGTTTTTCAGGAATATGGGCAAGAAAGGTTCAAAACAACTATAATATGATTGAAGAAGGTGACATAGATGAAGCACTAAACGCTGCAAGTCAAATTGGTGATGATCGTCTTCAAAAACAACAACAAGGATACGTTGTGCCTGATTCATTTACACATGGAACCTCAGCGCAACGTCAAAAATGGTTCAAGCAGGGGTTTAAAACAGGTGATATTAATTCCTGTAACACGTTCAATGTACAAAATTTATAAGACTAAGGTTTCTTTTTTTCTTCATCTTCTAACTCTTTCATAATGTTATGCCCTTCTTCGGTAATAGCCATAGATATAGGTGTTGGACGAAGGGGCATATTAATATGATCGCTTTGATCTTTCATGGGTATGGCTTCGCGTTGCGACATACGGAACAACCCATAAACGGTTAAACAAAGAAAAATGAAACTAATAGACGGGAAGAACATATATGTTCCAAAGACCGTCATAAAAAATGTGATTATTAAAGGACCCATCGCCGCACCAATACCGTTCGTTAAAATGGCAGAAGAAGAGGCCGCGACAAACTGCTTGGGATTTAAGTGATCATTAATATAAGCCATACAAAGCCCATAAATTGGTAACGTCAGAGTACCCAAAAGAAAGATAACACAATTAAGAAGATATGGTGACCCTGATATAGCCCACGCCAAAGCCGCAATTAAAGAGGCTGCCATAGACGTCCCAATGATAACAATACGTCGATCAAATCTATCTGATAACCAGCCAATAGGAATTTGTGATGCGACCCCTCCAAAAATATACAGCGCCATAAAGGTAGAGATTTGCGGCAATGTCATACCAATTTCTGTTGCATAGACCGCGCCAATACTAAATAAGGCACTTGCCCCAAAGCCCACGGCAAATACACCGATAAGACCAAAAGGTGAAATTTTATAGAGGCTTTTTAAAGATAAAGTCTCAGGCTCATCAAATTCAGGTGCAGGGCGTGAACTAAGGGCAATTGGTAATAAAGCAATAGAGACCAAAATAGAAGCAATTATGAATAAGTTAATGCCTGCTGGATCTGCAAAGTTAAGAAAAAACTGGCCGATAACCATACCGCCATAACTAATAAATTGGTAAACACCAAAAATTTTCCCTCTTGTTTTCGTTGTTGACTGATTGCTTAGCCAGCTTTCTACTACAATATATAAACCTGCATACGCAAAACCAGTGAAAAACCTAATGGGGGCCCACACCCAGGCTTCGGGTATTAATCCGTGAATAAGAACGGTGCTAGAGGCAAGAGAGGCCAAGGCAGTAAAAACACGAATATGACCAACATTATTGACCATTTTAGGGACGTAATGCGACCCCGCCAAAAATCCAAAGTAAAAGAGCGACATGATCACCCCAATGGTGATTGTTTCGAACCCTTCTATGGAGGCGCGAACACCCAAAAGTGTTCCTTGCAGACCGTTTCCTATCATAATAAGACCCAAGCCGAAGAATAATGGCCAAGAGGTAGAAACTGTTTTTATCATGGTAAGATCCTAATGTTTAACTTCTGTGCTTCTTATGACTGGAGCGCAAGGCAAAATCAAGTTAATATTGTAATAGATTAATATTTTTCAATATAGGAAATCATCTCATGAGCAATCCCTTGAATAACTCTCAATCTACAAACCATATTATGGTGATGGAGCCTGTGGAGTTTTACTCTAATCCACAAACGATGGAGACGAATTCTTATCAACACGAAAATGATAAAACGATTGAAGAAATACAAGAAAAATCTAAACAAGAATTCCGTGCCTTTCGTGACCTGTTGGTTGACCATGGAATTATCGTAACCACCACTTTGGGACAAAAAGGATGTCCCGATGACATTTTTTGTAATAACTGGGTTTCAACCCATAGCGGTGGGCGCATGACTTTATACCCAATGCTTGCGCCTAACCGGCAGATTGAACGGCGTCCTGAATTGATTGAATTTTTAAAAGGGCGTTATCCTGATGTGATTGATTTGGTTGAATATGAGAAAGAAGGCAAAGCTTTGGAAAGTACGGGCGCACATTGGTTAGACCGTGTAAATAAAATTGCGTATCAAAATATTTCCAAACGCTCTGATTTAGAACTTGGTAAAATTTGGTGTGACAAAAATGATTTTACTCATTTTCCTTTTGAGACGGAATATAAAGGCAAGCCTGTATATCATGCGGATGTTGTCATGTGGATTGGATCCGAAATTGCAGGTATCTGCAGCGAGAATTTAATCAGTCGTGATATTATTGATCATTTAAAACAAAAGCGAGATGTGATCGAATTTACCACTGTTCAGATGGAGCATTTCTGCGGTAATTCATTAGAAGTTATTGGAAGAGGTGGTGAGAAGATGCTGGTGATGTCTGCTGCTGGCTATGGCTCTCTTCGTGATGATCAAAAAGATAAATTAGGCCAGTATTACAAAACAATTATTAAACCAGATATTCGGACAATTGAATATTATGGCGGTGGATCGGCAAGATGTATGTTGCTAGAGATGTTTTAAAGGTTTAATCAAACGCTTCTATCTAATTGTGTGCCGCGTAAGACCTGAAACGGGTTGTTGTTTGACTGATCGGAAACTGCCGTGCGGCCAACAATAAATTCTCTATTATCGGGTTGCACGTTGTATTGTACGTTGCTTTGTGTGTCACCATTTTCATTGGTAAAGCGTTGCGTTAAACGAAAACTACCATCATCTTGACGGTCAAAAACATTTTCTAAAAGGGTGGTATTGCCCGAGTTATTTTGTTGAACAACAGTTCGTGTTGATCGATTGTCCGTATTAATAACTTCTTCAATGCGTGTGAATTTTCGTCCGGTTAAACTTTCAAATTCTTGTAGTTTTCTAAAACCATTATCTAATGTTTCTATGCGCTCACTAACTAAAAATGTGCTGTCGGGATTGGCGGTAAAGGCCGTATTGTTGCTAGTTCCTTGATTTTTTCTAATAGTTTCATTTGAAATAGTAACAGAATCTTTGATCTGTTCCGCGGGCTGTGATTGGGAAGACGCAGACTTATTTTTGCTAGTCGCGTCAGTTTTTTGCAAAGTGTTTGAATTCACTTCACGCTGCAAGAGGTTATTTAACAATAATGAATTGTTACGCAATTCCATGGGCTTAATTCCATCCTATACAAAAATCACAAAAATTTATGTGATCAATCACCAAAAAATTTCTTAAACCCTACCGATGATTTAAGAAGAAAATTCGGGTTGTATAGGCAATCCTTTGCCACCAACGCGATAATTATTTAGACATGAAAACATATTAATACAAAAAAGCATTTTTTTGCAAGTCTACGAAAAATTTATACTCAAATTAATGTGGATTTTACGCTGCTTTATCGTCCAAGAGGCCCTCACGGCGCAATAATGCGTCAGGATCTGCATCACGGCCGCGAAAATTACGGTAAAGTACATCAGGCTTATCACTACCGCCTTTTGATAAAATGGTGTCTTTATATCGATTTGCAGTTTCCACATCGTAAAGGCCATTTTCCTCAAAAAGCTCAAAAGTGTCAGCATCCAAAACTTCTGCCCATTTGTAACTATAATATCCTGCGGAATATCCCCCCGCAAATATATGGGCAAAACTTGTGGACATTGGTCCAGCCAATCTTGGGAAGAGGCGTGTATCTTTTGTGGCGCTATCTTCAAATTCGGCGACGTCTTTAATCTCTGCTGGATCAGCCGTATGATACAAAAGATCCATCTTGGCAAAGCTAACTTGTCTAAGGCCGCCAAATCCAACCATGAAGTTTTTGGCATTATTAACTTTGTCGATCAGATCATTTGGAATTGTCTCACCAGTCTTATAATGCTTTGCAAATAAATCGAGCGTTTCTTTTTTGTAAGCCCAGTTTTCTTGAACTTGTGAAGGTAACTCAACAAAGTCCCACAAAACGCTTGTACCTGCATGTGAAGAATAGGTCACATCCGAAAGTAAGGCATGGATGGCATGCCCCATTTCATGGAACAAAGTTGTTACCTCACCAAATGTCAGAAGAGAGGGAGTATCTTTTGTAGGTTTTGTAAAATTACAAACAATGGCTACAAGCGGACTTTTCATTTCACCATTTTGTAAGCCTTGATCGCGGTAGCTTGTTTTCCAAGCACCTTGTTTTTTACCACTACGGGGATAAAAATCAGCATAAAGTACACCTACAAATTTACCTGTGTCCTGGTTATGGATTTCATAGGCGTTTACATCTTTATGCCATGTTGGAATTTTTTCTGATTTTTTGAATGATAGCTGAAATAATTTTGTGAAATGGGTAAAAACGCCATCCAACACATTATCTAATGGGAAGTAGGGACGTAAATCTTCGCTCGAAAAATCAAATAATTTTTGTTTTAATTTCTCGCTGAAATACCCTACATCCCAAGGCATCAGCTCCTCAGTAAAACCTTGTTCTTTTGCAAAATCTTGAAGTTGTTTTAAGTCTTTATCTGCGGCTGGTTTATAGACGGCCAATAATTTGTCTAAAAATTCGAATACCCCTTCTGGTGATTTGGCCATACGACGTTCTAAAACATAATGCGCGTGAGTGTCATATCCTAATAACTTTGCACGTTCATCACGTAGACTTACGATGGTCTTAATTAAGTCTGAGTTATCATATTCATCCCCATAGGAGCGATTACCAAACGCCCGCCATATCTTCTCACGCAAATCCCGATTATCGGCGTAGGTGACAAACGGACCATAGCTTGGGTAATCAAGCGTGAAGAGCCATTTATTTTTCTCATCTTTTTCTTCTGCGGCCTGTTTTGCGCCCGCTAAAGCGGTCTCAGGAAGACCTACTAAATCCTCTTCGTTTTCAATCCAAAGCTCAAATTTTTCTGAAGATTTTTTTGTGTTATTCATGAAATGAGGCCCAAGTATTGACATTTCTTGAGATATTTCGCGAAAGCGCGCTTTTTTTTCTTCCGCCAGTAAAGCGCCGCCACGAACAAATCCAATATAGGTGTCTTCTAACAAAGTATGTTGCTCAGTATTAAGCGTTAAAGAATTTCTTTGGTCATAGACAGCTTTGATACGCGCAAATAATTCCTCGTCCAAGGCGACATCACTTGTAAAATTGGCGCTTAGGGGGCCGATTTCTTCAGCAAGTTTTTCTAAGTCATCCGTTCCTGCCGCGCTGAGTTGGTTATAGAAAATGGAGGTAACTGAGCCAAGCAAGTTTGACGCTTCTTCTAGGGCGACGATGGTATTAGCGAAATCTGGTGTTGCACTATTGTTTTTTATTGCCTGTATATTCCTGCGCGCCTCCTTAATAGCGGCCTCAACAGCAGGTAAGTAGTGTTGCGCTTCAATTTTATCAAATTGTGGAGCTTCGTGAGGGTTTGGAGACTTTTCTAATAATGGATTATTGCTCATAATTGTCCTTTTATAAAACTAATGCTTAAAAAATATTATAGTTCAGAGTATAACCATTTTCATGAAAGGTTCACCATATTCTGATCAATTTGATGATTTTTATTTTTCACGGCACGATGGATTGGCTGAAACATGCCATATTTATCTTAAAGGTAATAATTTACCTCAATCGTGGAAAGATAAAGAAAGTTTCTCCATTTTTGAAACAGGTTTTGGCACGGGCTTGAATTTTTTAGCCGTGTGGGACTTATTTGAAAAAACCGCCAAAGAAAGTCAAACATTAGATTTTGTAAGTGTTGAAAAATATCCCCTATCTATATCAGAAATAAAAAAAGCGTTGGAGCCATGGTCGTCTGACTTTAAAGATAAAATCGATACGTTGTGTCATTTATATCCAATTCGTATACGCGGCACGCACCGTATTAAAATATCATCAAAAATTACATTAACATTAATTTTTGATGATATTAACGATGCATTGCCTACACTAAACGGGGCATATGATTGTTGGTTTTTAGATGGATTTAGCCCCGCCAAAAACCCAGATATGTGGAATGAAAAATTATATGAAAACATGGCACGTTTGAGTAAGTCGGGCGCGACTATTGCGACATTTACTTCTGTTGGAAATGTGCGGCGTGGCCTTCAGTCGGCTGGGTTTGATGTTAAAAAACAAGAAGGCTTTAGATATAAAAGGCATATATTAACAGGGGTTTTTCAAGGTAAAGCAGCTGAAATTGTTTCTGGAATAAAAGCTCATAGTAAAGTAGCCATTATTGGTGGTGGCCTTTCTGGGACGGCTTGCGCTTATGTGTTAAAACAATACGGATACGAGCCCATCATCTATGAAGCATCCGATGGCTTAGCGTCTGGTGCATCTGGCAATGATTGTGGCTTTTATAATCCAAGGTTTACGGGACTTTGGGACGGGGTTGCTCAGTTCTTTGCGCCTGCATACGCCCAATTTATTACAATGGCTAAACAAGCCGGTGATGAGATCAATTATAATCCTTGCGGGGCATTACATTTAATAAATACACCAGAAAAAGAAAAGCGATTTAGCGCTATGATTGAAAATTGGGGGTGGCACGGTAACCATGCCCGGATATTAGAAGCAAAAGAAGTATCAAGCATCGCAGGAATACCTCTGGAGCATAAAGCTTTATATTTATCAGATGCAGGATCTGTAAATCCTAAAAAGCTTTGTCATTACTACGCCAAAGATATCAAGGTGAAATATAATACCAAAATAGAAGATTTAAGCGCCCTTAATGAAGAGGCGGTTATTATTTGTAATGCCTATCACGCGAAAATATATGATGCGATTGATGAAGACATGACACAGACGGTGCGCGGTCAAATTACCAAAATAAAAACCAACAGCACAATTGAAAAATTAAAATGTAATTTACATTACGGCGGATATATTTCAGCCAATCAAAATGGAAAACATTCTGTTGGGGCAACCTTTCAACCGTGGTCTGATACGCTAGATATCCTAGCTGAAGACCATGACTATAATTTAAAAAATTTAAATCAATCAGTGGGTAATATAAATATCGATCAAAAAGATGTTATAGAGGGCTGGGCTGGGTTAAGGACTGCTTCGAAAGATCGTTTTCCTATAGTGGGGCGTGTTTTAGAGGATAAAAATATTTTTGTCTCTATGGCTTTTGGCTCTCACGGCTTAGTGGGGGCTTTGCAATCAGCCCATATTTTGGCAGATTTACTAAGGGGAGAGCAACATTGTTTTCAATTTGATGTAAAAAAAGCACTTAGTTTTCAACGCTTTACCGAAAGAAAAAACAAATTAAACAAATAATACTTTTTATTATGGTAATATAGATTATGAAGAAAATTTATGCTTACTTGCTCTGTAAAAAAGCAACAACCGCTATAGAATATGTTTTAATTGCCTCGGGTATTGCCCTTGGGCTTTTGGGCGTCTTAATAGTATTTGGCAATGACATGATTAATCTTTATGATTTGTTACCAGATTTATTTGGATAACAAAAGACGACTTTCTCATGCACATAACATTATCATTACTTTGCCTTATGGGCATCGTTTTATCCTTTATTCTTTTTTATGCAGGCAAAAAGATTGCGCCTAAACTTGGTATGGTAGACGAACCTGGGGGGCGTAAAAAACATGAAGGTGCTGTTCCTGTTATTGGCGGTATTATTATTATTCCCACATATTTTTCTCTTATATATTTTTCACCTATTCCATCAGGTGTTGGACTTTTACCTTTATTATTTGGTACATTTATTTTGCTTGTGATTGGCGCATGGGATGATCGCAAGCATATTAAGCCTTGGTTTCGTTTTGTCTTACAAATATGGATTGCCTGTTATGTTGTTGTTTTCTGCGGGGCAGAATTAACGCAATTAGGAAATCTTTTTGGCTTTGGCATCGTAAGTTTGGGGTTCATGGCAAAGGTGTTTTCTGTGACATGCCTTGTTCTTTTGATGAATGCGATAAATATGATGGATGGCCTTGATGGGCTAGCGGGGGGCTTTGTTGTCGTTGCCATGGGCATTTTCTATTTAGTGGCATTTGATGGGGGTGCAGTCTGGATGATGCAGGCTATTTTACTACTTTTGGTGCCTCTTTTTGTTTTTCTTATTTTTAATGGGCGGTATCCGTTTCATAAAAAAGCATCTATTTTCTTGGGGGATGCAGGGGCGTTATCGTTGGCGCTAATAATGGGGTGGTTTGCTATTCATACCGTTATTCCTTCTGAAGTTAATCAAACGCCGCGTGCAGACCTATTCTCTCCTGTTTTAATTATTTGGGTTATGAGCGTCCCTATTATCGAAACATTTTCAATCTTTTTTACACGCATGAAACAAGGGCGTAGTCCGTTTGAGGCAGATCGTCTTCATCTACATTGCATTTTACAAGACAAGGGGTGGCAACCTCAGATTATTACTCCCTTTATTCTATTTACCGCGTTCATTACAGGCTTGATTGGGTATCTTGGACTTAAATTTGGTCTACCTGATTATGTGCTTTTATATAGCTGGAGCGCCATTCTCCTCGGAATTACTTATTTTCGCCTTAAAAAATTCGGGAAATAATCTTATTTTTTGCGGATCAAAAACACTTTTGGTTCGTAGTATTATTATAGTTGTTAAATTAAACGACATAAAAACTCATTGAAACAAAGGAAAATTTTATGATTAAAAAACTAATGGTATTAGGTGTATCTGGTCTAGTTTTAGCCTCCGCTCCTGCAATTGCAGGACATCATGAAGGCGGCGAAAAGTATAATAAAGGCGAGAAAATCGCTAAAATGTTTGAAGAAGCAGATACGAATGCTGACGGATCTATCACCAAAGACGAGTACATGGCGCACGTTCAAGCCAAAGCGGCAGAGAAGTTTGCTGAAAAAGATACTGATGGAAATGGTAGCATCAGTAAAGAAGAAGCAGAAACATATGCAAAGCAAAAATACAGTAAAATGAAAGATAAACGCGGCGCTATGAAAGAAAAAATGATGGACGAAAAAGTTGAAGTTGAAGTTGAAACTGAAACTGAAACGGAAACCGTAGCAGAATAATTTAATTTTCCCCCACAAGAGAAGCCTAGCAGTAAATGCTAGGCTTTTTTTTATTGGGTTCTGTTTTCGCGGTTTATATTATCGCCAGGAATTTCTTCGCCAATTTTTTTCATTTGTTCGTGACGCATTCTAAATGATCTTGCGCGCTCTTCTGTTAATTTATCAATACAGTGTGGACACGATACGCCTTTTTCATATGAATCAGCTTGGACGTCTTCTACGGTTAGGGGAAAACGGCAGCCATAGCATATTTGATAAGGGCTTTCTCTTAAATCTTGTCCAACGGCAACGCGGCGGTCAAATACGAAACAATCGCCTTCCCATTGGCTTTCCTCTGCTGGGACTTCTTCTAAATATTTCAAAATACCACCTTGCAAGTGGTAGACCTCTTCAAATCCATTAGCGAGCATGTAGCTTGATGCTTTTTCACAACGAATGCCACCTGTACAAAACATGGCAACTTTCTTTTGTTTTTTTGGATCCATTTTTTCTTGAACGTAATCTTTGAATTCAGTAAATGTTTCAATTTCTGGATCAATGGCACCTTTAAATATACCAACGGCTGTTTCATAATTATTGCGGGTGTCAATCAATGTTACATCCGGATCATTCACCAAATCGTTCCAGTCTTTTGGTTTTACATACTGACCTACAATTTTTGTTGGGTCGGCTTCGGGCGCTTTCATTGTAATAATTTCTTTTTTCAAACGGACTTTGATACGTCTGAATGGTCGAGTAGATGCGCTTGAATATTTAAGCTCCCCTTGAGTAACGCTGGCAATATCATCGAGAAGGCTAATTAATGTTGGAATGGCATTCCCTTGGCCGGCAACTGTTCCATTTATCCCTTCGGGGGCGATTAACAATGTACCGCAAATATCATTTTCATCACAAACAGCTTTGATGCGTTTTTGCAGCTTGGGCAAATCTGCAAGCGATACAAAGCGATAGAGTGCCGCCACAGTCCAATAATCAGCGTTATTTTGAGTATTTTCTATTGTCATGCAGTTTATATAATAAATTTAATACAAAATTACAAGAAAATGCTGATTAGACGGTTGTTTGTAAAACAGGAACTATTTTATCGTAAGTTAGTATATATGATTTATAACAGTAAAAAATAATACCGCGTCCAAAGGAGAAAATGATGGATTTAAGAGATGCCGTAAAGAGAAGGCGCGCGGTTAAAAAATATGACACAGAGTATCAAATTTCTGATAGCGATTTTAAAACCCTTATGGAGCAATCCATGCAGGCGCCATCATCTTTTAATATTCAACATTGGCGATTTGTTGATGTGCAAGATAAAGATGCCCGCCAGAAAATTCGCGATGCCGCATGGGATCAAGCGCAAGTGACTGAAGCTTCAAAGCTTCTTCTTCTGTGTGCGGATGTGAAGGCATGGGAAAAAGATACGGCGCAATATTGGTCAAATGCGCCCAAAGAAGTGGCCGATATGATGGTACCAATGACCAAAGATTTTTACGAAGGACGCGAATGGATTCAACGCGATGAAGCCTTGCGCTCCGTAGGGATTGTCGCAGAGTCTTTGATGTTGAACGCGGCGGCGATGGCGCTGGATACTTGCCCGATGATTGGTTTTGATCAAGATGCTGTTGCCAAAATCATTAATTTACCTGATGACCATATTATTGGGATGATGATTGTTGTCGGTAAGCGCCGTGAAGAGCCGTTTGAGCATGGCGGTCGCCTTTCTTTGGAAAAAACGGTTCTGACAAATAAATTTTAAAATTACCTGATATCTCACATTTATTTGTGATTTTGATGAAATATTAAACGCGCCGCTTTAAAAAAGTGGCGTTTTTAGTGCTATTAACATACTGATTTTAATGGGAAAAATGGATTCCTTCAGTTCGTTTGTCAAAAATAACGGGGTGGGGGCGCTCCTCATTCATTATGAAAATAAAAAATAAGATTTGCGATGTCTCCCGCAAAACGGTGCCGACGTTTAATCGGACAGTGGGTATATAATAGCATAAATCCTTATTTTTGTCGTATGCGCGCTATTGAAATAATCTTTCAAAGTTTATCATTTACGTAATATTTATTGACATTATGTCATCGCATGCTGTATAAAATATCCTTCGTAAGGAAAAAAATAGAGGTTTAAAATGGTTGCAAAAAAACAAGAAGGCGGAATAAAATGGAAAAGATCGGGTGTTTCTCAATCTGATTTGGACGAAGGGGCGTCATTAAGAGATGCTCAGCAAACATCAGTTCAGGCAGTACCAGATAAAGACAGCCCTTATTACAGACAGCATTTAGATTTTTCTAATTCTGTAATTATGTTAAAAAATTATGAAAATAGACAGCCTTAAAATATAGCCTAACTCTTATGAATAAACACTTCGCGGTGTGGGTAGGGGATTGAGATATTATTTTCTTTGAGGATATCCCATA
>CAYGUV010000007.1:68756-72339 GCA_964353185.1 uncultured Micavibrio sp.
ACTTCGCGGTGTGGGTAGGGGATTGAGATATTATTTTCTTTGAGGATATCCCATAGGGCGAGCATGACGTCGCCTTTGGTGTTTACAATCCCTTTTTCCGCATCTTTGATCCAATAGCGCAGTACAAAATTTATTGAGCTATCGCCAAATTCAACCAAATGACAAACAGGAGAAGGGCTATCGACCACGCGGTCTGGTTTACCTGCGGCCTGAATGGCTAGGCGGCGCACCTCATGCGGGTCCGAATCATAATGCACGCCAAATTTTGTTTGTACCCGCACCAACGTATTACCATGTGACCAGTTAATCACTTGTTGTGTAATGAATTCTTCATTTGGGACAAGATAAGATTTATTATCGCGTGTCACCAGTTCGGTGTAGCGCGCGCCCATGTGATTAACCCAACCAAATGTGCCATCCATTTCGATGATGTCGCCTGGTTTAATCGATTGGTCCATCAAAAGCAGCATGCCGCTAAATAGGTTTGAGATGACCTTTTGAAGACCAAAACCAACACCCAAACCAACAGCACCAGAAAATACCGCAAATAATGATAAATCAATCCCTGCGGAGGTAAGGCCAATAAGTAACGCGGAAACTACCAAGAATACCTTGGTAATTTTCGAGATGAGAACGCGGGAAGAGGGGGTTAAACTGCGCGTTTGAGAAAGCTTTTTTTCAGCAACCTTTGATAAGAATATCGCGCCATAAAGAAGGATGAATACAATAAATATCCCTTTTAACACGCTCAGCGCGGATAATCTGAAATCCCCGATATTAAAGCCGAGCGCGTCTAGCGTGCTCATGGTTTGGCCTAAAATACCAAAAAGGCTGAGTGCGGCGAGGATAAGGACGGTAAAACCGATGATATTACGTACAAGTTTATGTTCAATAAATTGTGATACGAAACGTATGAACATCCATGCAAAGACCAATTTTGTGACAACTGTTGCCAAGGTCATAGATAGGTTTGGATCAAGAGTAAGTATAGATTTTGAGCCAATTTGAATAATGATAATAGTCAGCAAAGGAAATATAAATTGCAAACAGCTATAGAGTATCTCACTGACACGGAAGGGAATAGTGAGTTTGTTAATTTGTTCATTTAAGCGCGGCTTAATTATGTTTTTACAAAAGAATGCAAGTGTAAAAGCAAGCGCAATGACCACAAATTGTATGCCAAAATCAATTCGCCAGATATCATTAAGAAACCAGCTTATTGAGCTGTTTTGGATATCTATCAGATTCATTTTTTGAAACATTGCGTCGAACATATTTTCATCTTAACGGAACATTTATCCGATGAAAAGGTTTGTTAACGGCAACACGTTAAATAAATATAGAAGGAATATAAAATGGAATATCTTCACACAATGGTACGCGTTCATAATTTGGAAAAATCATTGGATTTTTACTGTAATAAAATGGGTATGACTGAAGTCAACCGTATTGAGAATGAGGGTGGAAAATTTACGTTGGTCTTTTTGGCTGCGGGTGACGACGTTGAGCGCGCCAAGGCCGATAAAACACCGATGATAGAGCTGACCTATAATTGGCCAGATGAAGATGGCAATGTTGAAGAATATGATGGGGGGCGTAATTTTGGGCATTTGGCCTATCGGGTGGATAATATTTATGCCACTTGTCAAAGCTTGCATGACGCGGGGGTGACCATTAATCGTCCGCCCCGCGATGGTCATATGGCGTTCGTTAAATCACCCGATGGTATTTCGATTGAGCTGTTACAAAAAGGCGACAGTCTTGAACCAAAAGAGCCATGGAAGTCCATGGAGAATACTGGCAGCTGGTGATTTAAGCCTTTAGCGATTTAAGCAATAAGGTTGTCATCTCGCTAATAAAATCGTCATCCATATCTTGACCAGAGACAAGGCGGAAAAAGATAGGGCCAAGGACAATGTCGATTGCGATGTCTGTATTGATATCTTGGCTAAATTCTTTTGTCTTTTTTCCCCCTTCTATGTATGAGTAAAGCTTATCATATCGGCTTTGTAGAAATATTTGGGTGAAATATTTTAGGCTTTCGGGGTCTGACTGCGCTTCACCCAAAATTTCGGATACGACACGTCCATTTTTACCTTTTAACTGGCGGGCAAGCTTTTCAAGTTGTGATGTGACGGCCTCAACCGCGTTTCTGGGGGTGGCGAGTGTGTTGTTGTAAGATGGCTGAGACAAGATAGCATCCATCACAACGGCCGATTTATTGGGCCACCATCTGTAAATTGTTGTTTTCCCAACGCCTGCTTTTTTTGCGATGGCTTCGATTGATAATTTTTGGACAGATGTTTGCACCAAAAGTTTACGCGTGGCGTCCATGACCGCCTTATGCGATTTTTCTGAACGGGGACGTCCCGTTTTGCTATTGTCATTTTCTTCGATTTCTTGTGCATCCATTACGGACGCAGCAGATTGCTGAGCCATGTTTTTATCCCTTGTTTATATCGGTACGATGCGTATTAAAACAAATGTAGCAGAATATTCAAGAGATATTTTATTTCAATGAACAAGATTTTCTTTTCGCAATTAAGGACAATTTGTCGTATACAAGGACAAATTGATATTTAAAAAGTAAGAGAGTGTACCGATGGAAGTCTGGATTTTATACGGAGATGATATTGAATCAAACGCGGATTTAGCGCATGAGGCCCGTCGTTTCTTGGTCGAAGGCAAAAAGATGGATATCAATGTTAAGGTTATTCGTCCATCACAATTTGATTTGTTGGTAACACAAGAAGACCGCGAATCTGTTTTGTTAGATGGTGTGCCTGTACCGCTTCCTGATTTTGTGTTCCCTTATTTTAATCATAATGATCATGGGTATTTCTCCCTTGCGATTGTGCGTCAGTTGGAGCGTTTGGGCGTTCATGTTTTCAATGGTGCGGATGTGATTGAAACGGTGCGTGATAAATTACATACACATCAAATTTTGGCCGAAAGTGGGATTGACACGCCTGATACGATGCTTGCGAAATTTCCTGTTGATATGAAATTGATTGAAGAGAATATTGGATTTCCCGTTGTTGTGAAAACGTTGAATGGCGCGCTGGGGATTGGTGTTTTCTTGATTGAAAGTCAAGGGGCGTTTAGTGACCTGATGGAATTGGTTGGTGAGACGAACCCAAATTTACAATTAATTTTCCAAAAATTTGTATCGGTTAGCAAAGGCCGCGATCTACGTTTATTTGTTTTAGGGGGCGAAGTGATTGCCGCCATGGAACGCCGCGCCCAAGATGGCGGATTTAAAGCCAATTATAGCACAGGCGGGAGTGTCCATTTCTTTGACGCCGATGAAGAAGCCATCGATATCGCCGTTAGAACAGCGAAAGTATTGAACATTGACGTGGGCGGTATTGATTTGTTGTTCAAGGAAAATGGTGGCTATACCATTTGTGAAGCCAATACATTTCCAGGATTTAAAGGGTTGGAAAAAGCATCAGGCGTCAATGTTGCCGCAAAAATATTAGAAGTGATGCAAACCGAATTAAATAAAAATGGTGGGATATCCCGCGCCGCAACCAAAGAATTGGCCACTCACGAAGCGGTTACGACGAAGCATTAAATTATT
>CAYGUV010000007.1:72439-103877 GCA_964353185.1 uncultured Micavibrio sp.
CGCAACCAAAGAATTGGCCACTCACGAAGCGGTTACGACGAAGCATTAAATTATTTTCAGATTAAATTAAAACTGAGTCGCCGCCGGAGCCGCCTCGATAGTGGTGCCGTTTTGAATTTCTAGGATGGATAATTTGCGTTCGACAAGACCGTTTGAATTAAATCTGAATACGCCATCTGTCCCTGCAAACCCATTGCGGTCTGTAATTGCCGATGTTGAAAAAGCATTTTGAAGGCCGCGTCGTTGCGCATTTTGAATAAGCGTGGCCGAAAGAGCCGTCGCATCAAAAGCCAAGGAAGCAATGCGTACCGGATCTTGACCATAGATGCCGTTATATTTTTGTTTATAATAAAGTTGGTTGCGCATGGATGGCCCCGCAAATTGGGCACCGTTCATGGCATTGTTTTGAAGAATTTGAGGGGTATCCCATAGGCCCGTTCCCAACCGTTTTACATTAGACACCGGCATATTATTTTGATCTAAATAATCGTTAATTGCGCGCGTTTCATTCGCGCCCGCAGGCATGAAGACCGCGTCAATATCGGATGACATGGCGGCGATGTTTGACCCTAAATCAGGGTCGTTTGGAGTGTATCGAATAATTTGATTGATTGATCCCCCATTGCGGCGCAGGGCATTTTCAAAAGCCGTGGTGACAATATTGCCATAGGTGTCACGCGGTGTAATAACGGAAACATTTCTAAGGTTATTGCGCACGGCATAAGCGGCAATGTCGCTGGCTTGTGTGGCGGGCATAAAGCCCATAAGAAATGTATTGCGGTCGGCCAATGTTTGGTCAGTTGAAAAGGCGATAACATTGATGTTTTGTTGTCTTGCGATTGGTTTAACCGCGCGAACGGAATCGGCAAAAACGGGACCAAGGATAAGTTGTGCACCATCTTGAATGGCTGATTGTGCGGCCTGCGCGGCGCCGCTGCTGGTGCCATTTGTGTCACGGGGCACAAGATTTAGGTTTGGGTTATTAATTTCAAATAAGGCCATTTGCGCAGCCTGTAACATGGATTCGCCCAGGGCCGCATTGCGACCAGATAAGGGCAATAAAATTGCAACATTTATTGTTTGATTCCCATTGATTCCAGAACTTGTGCTGCGCGTAGGGGCGGGAACGGCATTCGGAGACGTGGTTGACGATGGTAGATTCCATGGTGTATTTGTTTGATTATATGGCGCGCAAGCACTCAATAAGCCGATAATCATAAAAATAAAGGTGATAAAGAGGCTTCGTGTGGTATTTTTCATGGTATTCTTATCCGTAAGTGCTTATTTTAAAATGATATGACAGAAAATTACCAAAACCCTACACAAAAAATTCGTAAGATGCCAGCGGGCAATGATGAAAAAGATAAATCATCGTCGCCCGTGACCAATGACCTTGGGCAAAAGGGAGAGGGTAAAGCACAAGCAAAAAATATGGCGATGAAGCCCGGCTTTTATTTAGTCGCCACGCCAATTGGAAATTTGCGCGATATTACATTTCGGGCGCTGGATATTTTATCATCGGTTGATTTGATTATTTGCGAAGACACGCGTGTGACAGGAAAGTTAATGAGTGCGTACGGGTTTAAAAAACGCATGCAGGTTTATAACGATCACAGCACCGATAACCAACGTGACACGCTTATTTCCTTGGTGGAAAGTGGGCATTCGGTTGCGGTTTTAAGTGATGCGGGCACGCCGCTAATTTCGGACCCAGGTTATAAATTGGTGAGGGAGGCCATTGCCAAAGACCTTTTGGTGACGTCTATTCCGGGACCAAATGCGGCCCTAACGGCGTTGCAATTATCGGCCTTACCAACAGATCAATTTTCGTTTCTTGGGTTTTTGCCGCCCAAAACAACCGCGCGTCAGGCGGCGTTGAAAAAATGGGAAACGGCGCCAGCAACCCTTGTTATATATGAAACAGGCCCGCGTTTGGTGGCAAGCTTGCAAGATATGCGCACGGCCTTGGGCAATCGCCCTGCGGCCGTCATGCGCGAGCTGACGAAGATGTATGAAGAAACGATGCGTGGCACGTTGTCTGATTTAATTGTTCATTATACCGAAAAAGGCGCGCCAAAAGGGGAGATCGTTGTGGCCATTGGCCGCGCAACAGAAGCCGCAATCCCCAGTGAGAGTATTGAGAAGCAATTGCAAAGCGCGCTTGAAAAAATGTCTGTGCGCGATGCGGCTGAAATGGTGGCGCAAGCAACAGGTAAGCCAAAGAAAACAATTTATACATTGGCGTTAAAGCTTTCGAGTAATTCTAACAAGTAACGGTTTTAACCATGGAACAAACGCAAAAGCAGCAGACATATGATCGCGGGCTGTGGGCGGAAAATTTGGCGACATTATATTTAATATCCAAAGGATATAAAATTTTGGAAAGGCGCTATAAAACAAAATCAGGGGAAATTGATTTAATTGCAAAAACAAAAGCCACATATGTTTTTGTTGAGGTGAAATCAAGAAAAACAAAAGAGCAAGCGTTGGAAAGCCTAACCCCCAGAATGTGTCAGCGGATTCAAAATGCATCCCTTCATTATTGCGCAGAAAAAAATCTTTTTGATCCGGCGATGCGATTTGACTTAATTACTGTTATCCCCCCGTTCAAGATTGAACATCTAGACAATGCGTGGCAAGCACAGGCATAATGTTGTTATGATTCGAAACAAAATACTTATTCTATCCATTTCCCTTTTATCCCTTTCTGGTTGTACGGGCCTTGGTCTGGCGACAGGCGCGGCGGCGGTTACGGGCGTAGCCGCGGCGCAAGAAGGTGGGCTTAAGCGTGCCGTGAGTGATAGCGCGATTAAGTTGAAAGTCAATGAGGCGTGGTTCTCTTCTGATATTGATATGTTTGCGAAGTTAAGTACAAAAGTTAATCAAGGGCGTGTTTTGATTACGGGTGTCGTGCAAGACCCTAACCACCGCGTAGAAGCCGTGCGTTTGGCGTGGCAAGTAAACGGTGTCAAACAAGTTATCAATGAAATTCGCGTTGCCAATAGTGCGGGCTTTACCGGATTTGTGAAAGATAAATATATCAGTTCTCGCTTGCGCACAGAATTAACATTTAACCGTGATGTGCAATCAATCAATTATTCTATCGATACTGTACAGGGCATTATTTATTTAATGGGTATTGCGCAAAATCAAGATGAATTAAACCGTGTTATTGAAACCGCGCGAACAATTTCTGGTGTGAAGCAAGTCGTTAGTTACGTGAAGTTAGCGGGAGAGCCGTTGAATTTGGAAAATGCGTCGACGTCGTCGACCAGCAATATGGTTGTCTCAGAATCTCAACAGCCGCAGCCGCTCTATAATACCAATATCAATGCCAACACGAATGCGAGCATCACGCCAGTGGTCACCGAAGAGATTACCGACGATGTGGACGTCCCTGCGCGCAGTGTGAGTGAAACAGCCCCTTCTATAGAAGATCAATATTACAATTAACCCAATAATAAGAGTGTAAGATTGCAAGATATCCCTGATTTTGAAGCGATTTTAAATAAAATAGGGCATCAAAAGGAAAAGGATATTGATTTAGCAGCATCCGCATTGGCACTGGCCGCTATTGATATTCCGCAAAGGCCGCTGGAGCGGTATTGGCATCATATTCAAAAACTGATCACAGAAGTTGGTGCGCGCTACCAAGAATTGATTGATGGGGGCGCAGACCCCGATGCCAAAACGCAATTGGCCGCGCTGAAGCATATTATTGCTGATAAATATGGGTACGAAGGGGATAAAGAGCATTACGATAATTTACAAAATGCCAACCTTGCGCATGTGATTGACCGCCGCAAGGGCATGCCCATCACCCTATCTATTTTGTATTTACATGTTGGGGAGGCGCAAGGGTGGAACTTATTTGCGCTTAATTTTCCGGCGCATGTTGTTTGCGCGATTGAAAAAAATGGCGCACGGTTGTTGTTTGATCCTTTTCATCAATGCCGCTTGTTAAATGCATCGGATTTACGCGAATATCTTAAGACCCTTATTCATGCGCAGGCGGAATTATCGGCAGATTATTATAAGCCGGCCTCTAAACGTAATTTGCTCATTAGACTTCAAAATAATATTAAGCTTCGTCAAATTGAAGCCGAAGATTATGAAGCGGCCGTGCAAACGGTTGAGATCATGCGAAAGATAAATCCAGAAGAATATCGTTTATTATTTGATGCGGGTATTTTATATGCGCGGATCGAAAAGCCGCTAGCAGCCATGCGTGCGCTTGAAAATTATATTGATATGTCTGTCAGTGAAGATGAAAAACAAGAGGCATTCGCCATATTATCGCAAATTAAAGAGCTTTTGAATTAAGGCTAAATCCTGAATTTTCGGGGGTATTATAGTGAATCGAATGAATCCCTCTTGTTATTCAATACGGAACGCTTTATTTTTCCAGATGTTATTTAAGAATCAACCACTAATGAATTTTGACGAAGGAGTCTAAAAATGTCATCTCATAAATTAAAAATATTGGCTATCATGGCTTTGGTACCTTTGGCGTTAACAGCTTGTTCGTCAAACAAAGACCTAGGCGACAGTGATGGTATGGTAATCGGCGGCCCAGATGGTGGCGTTGGTGTCAATGAAGGCACAGGCGTTTATGGCGACGATGGCTATGGTACAGCCGGAATTGGTAATGTAGATAGTTCTGCAGTTCCAGGAACCCAAGCTGACCTTGTTGTCCAAGCGGGTAGCGATTTAGTTCGTTTTGGAACAGATCAAACAGAAATCGATATGCAAGCACGTCAAATATTGGATGCGCAAGCACAATGGTTAAACAGCTATCCTAATCTAAATATCACAATTGAAGGTCACGCAGATGAGCGTGGAACCCGTGAATATAACCTTGCCTTGGGTGAGCGTCGTGCCGTTTCTGTTAAAAATTACTTGGTTGCAAATGGTGTTGACCCGCGTCGTATTGATACAATCAGCTATGGTAAAGAACAGCCATTGGTTGTTGGTAATGGCCAGCAAACATGGGCAGAAAATCGTAGAGCGAGAACACGTGTTCAATAATCAAAACACAAATTTAACAAACAACAAGGCACGGGGAAAAACATCCCTGTGCCTTGGTTTTATTTTAATGGCTTTGGTCGTAACGCCATCTATTGCGAAGGCGCAAAGCAATGATTTTTCAAGTCGTTTAAACCGTTTAGAAAATGAATTAGAAACGTTAAATCGCGCCGTTTATAACGGTGAAAAACCACCGCAAAGTAATTATCAGGCACAATCGCCCGTTAATAACCAAGCAGCGGCACAAACAGAAATTCGTTTGCAACAAATTGAAACACAAATGCGCGAATTAACAGGACGTATTGAAGAGCAAGTTTATACAATTAATCAGTTAAAGCAGGATGTCATCAATTTACAAGCTGCAAACCAAACGGCCAATGATGCACCGCAAAATATTGATACCAACACAAGTAATAACAATAGTGGTCAGATGGGAACATCTTCACAAAATAAAAATAATACAGACTTACCTAGTTTGGATTGGAAAGGCGACAATGCGATTCAAGGGTCAACATCTGTGGTGACGACAGGGGATGCGACGGCCCTTTATGAGTCCGCATATACCCATTTAAAAAACAAAAATTACAGCCAATCGCGCGAAGAATTTCAAGAATTTTTAAGTAAACACCCAAATCATGTTTTGTCTGCCAATTCGAAATATTGGCTGGGCGAAACATATTATGTTGAAGGGGATTATACCGAAGCTGCGCGTGCATTCGCGCAAGGGTTTCAATCATTCCCCGATAGTTCGAAGTCGCCAGACATGCTGCTAAAATTAGGATTATCGTTATCAAATTCTGGTAAAAAAGAAGAAGCGTGTATTGCGCTATCGCAATTGCCTGTCAGGTTTAAAGTTGGCCCGCAGGATATTTTAGACCGCGGTGTTGATGAAATGGATAAGTTGGGCTGTAGTGTTTAATGATCACATCTTGTGATGAGCCTGAGCTATATCAGACGCTCAAAAAATTTCTTCATCAATATAATATTACCAATCAAAAAACTGTTGCGGTTGCAGTATCTGGTGGCCCAGATAGTATGGCGTTGGCAGATTGTTTAATAAAAGTATTTGATGGCCTAGTCGTTGTTATTTGCGTCGACCATCAATTACGCGCGGAATCAAAAAATGAGGTGCAAACCGTAAAAAAATGGGTTGAAGATTTGGGCAATGAAAAAGTTTTATTCACTAACCTCAACTGGGAAGACGATAAACCAACACAGGCGGTAATGGAAAATGCGCGTCGTGCGCGATATCAATTAATGGCTGATTTTTGTCATTCAAAAAATATTCAGACATTATTCATTGCGCATCATCAAGATGATCAGGCGGAAACCTTTTTAATGCGCCTTAGTAAGGGTAGTGGTCTTGATGGTTTAGCAGGCATGGCGGCGTTATCAATTTACAATGATTCACAAATATCCTTGGCACGCCCGTTTTTAGATCATCCTAAATCGGATTTGGTTGAATATTGTCGGCAACGAAATATTGATTTTATTGAAGACCCTAGTAACGAAAATGATAAGTTTATGCGCCCACGGTTACGCAAAAACATGGAATTTTTAGAAAAAGAGGGTATGACGGCCAAAAGATTATCTATGACCGCAAAAAGATTGAAACGTGCCAAAAGCGCGTTAGAGCAAATAGCGCAGACAGCCCATAAAGATGTTATTTTGGAACAGAGTGATAGGCATATATCTATTGATTTTAAAGCATTACAGCAATATCCAGAAGAAATTGGCTTTCGTGTTTTACAAAAACTGTTGGAGGGTTTTAGACGCGAAGCAATATATAATGTTAGAATGGAAAAATTAGAAGATTTGTTTGAATCGTTATGGAGTGACCCTTCCAATTTTAGAGCCCGTACATTGGGTGGCTGTAAAATTTTGTTAAAGGATAAAAAGGAACAGCTTATCATTGAAAAAGAAATATAAATTCTGCGCATTTAGTGCCCTATTAATAACAACGTTGTTTTCGTTTGTATTGGCGAACCGCGCCTTTGCATATGATTTTGACAAAGTCGAAGAAGAATATTTATTTCAAAGTGATGATGATATCGTTCGTGGTTTTGTTTGGGGGTTGTCGCCAGAAATTATTAAAGAATATGAAAAAGGCGTATTTTTAGAGGCTCCAGAAGATGGTGTGATGTTTTTTTTAGATAATGTCTTGGGGGTTCGATCCACGATCTCGTATAATTTTAAAGATGATCAGTTATCACGCGTAACATTTTTTAATGAAAAATATTATAAAGAACCACAGGACCGAATTGATGATTTACTTGCCTTGCAAGCATATTTGAGCGACCGATATGGCGCGCCCGTTCAACAATCATTTAATTGGGATAAGGGCTTTGGCAAGGGGTTTCCCGAAAAATGGGGCTGGGCCGTGTATATAGCAGATTTGGATATTCGAATTCTATGGCAAACAGAGGAGATGAATATTTTCATTGATTTAGGCGCATTAGAGATGTTTGAGCCCCAGATGAGCCTTACGTTTGAACGTTTAGATAATGGTCAATCTATCATGAATCCAAAGGTTGAGAATGAATTTTTGTTGCCATCCTTGGACGGACAATAATTTTGGTCAATAACACGCTTTAATTGACCTGTATCGCTTGCTTTTTATGCTAAAAGCCGTACATTGCTTATATATATTTAACATCTTATTTAAAGGATTTAGTGCCCGTGAATAGCCTTGGCCGTAACATTTTTTTCTGGATTGCAATTGGTTTAATGGTGGTGTTTTTAATCAACACTTTCCAATCAGGTAATTTGGGTGATTTAAATGCTAACAAAAAAGAAATTGCCTATAGTGATTTTATGGCGGATGCCAAAGGTGGACGTATTTCTGATGTCACAATTCAAGATCAAAAAATCACAGGCCATTTCACCAGTGGCGGCGAAGCGTTTGAGACGACTATTCCCAATAATGAAAATGTGGTTGATCGCCTTGATGAAACAAGCGTTAGAATTACAGCCAAAGAAGTAGAAGGCGAAAAAATTAGCGCGTTTTCTGTTCTTTTATCGTGGTTTCCAATGTTGCTTTTGATTGGGGTGTGGATTTTCTTTATGCGCCAAATGCAAGGAAAAGGCGGCGGTGGTGCGATGGGCTTCGGTAAATCGCGTGCAAAGCTTTTGACGGAAAAGCATGGGCGCGTAACATTTGCCGATGTAGCCGGTATTGATGAGGCAAAAGTTGAATTAGAAGAAATTGTGGAGTTTTTGAAAGACCCTCAAAAATTTCAACGCTTGGGCGGTAAAATTCCAAAAGGGGCGTTGTTGGTTGGTCCGCCAGGGACAGGTAAAACCCTTACGGCGCGTGCGGTTGCAGGGGAAGCGGAAGTTCCTTTCTTTACAATTTCCGGTTCTGACTTTGTTGAAATGTTTGTAGGTGTTGGGGCAAGCCGTGTCCGCGATATGTTCGAGCAAGCCAAGAAAAATGCACCTTGTATTATCTTTATTGATGAAATTGATGCGGTTGGGCGCCACCGCGGCGCAGGCCATGGCGGCGGAAATGATGAGCGTGAGCAAACCTTAAACCAATTATTGGTTGAGATGGATGGATTTGAGGCCAATGAAGGCGTTATTTTGATTGCTGCGACAAACCGCCCAGATGTTTTGGATCCGGCCTTATTGCGCCCGGGTCGTTTTGACCGTCAAATTGTTGTGCCGTTACCCGATGTGACGGGCCGCGAAAAAATCTTAAAAGTTCATATGAAAAAAGTGCCTTTGGGTGAAAATGCGGATGCGCGCGTGTTGGCACGCGGTACACCAGGTTTTTCTGGTGCGGATTTGGCAAACCTTGTAAATGAAGCGGCCTTATTAGCCGCGCGTAAAGATAAACGTACCGTGACGATGGAAGATTTTGAAGGTGCAAAAGATAAAATCATGATGGGATCTGAGCGCAAATCTATGGTGATGACCGAACAAGAGAAAAAGCTTACCGCTTATCATGAGGCAGGGCATGCGATTGTCGCCATTCATGAAAAAGAATCAGACCCAATTCATAAGGCGACAATTATTCCACGTGGTCGTGCCTTGGGACTTGTCATGCGTTTGCCAGAGGGGGACCGTATTTCTATGTCCCGTGCCAAGTTAAAGGCAGATTTATCCGTTGCAATGGGCGGGCGTATTGCCGAGGAAATGATTTTTGGTGAAGAGCAAGTCACGACAGGTGCGTCTAGCGATATCCAAATGGCCACAGATACGGCGCGCCGTATGGTAACCGAATGGGGTATGTCGGACAAGTTGGGGCCTTTAAGATACACTGCGGATGAGCAAGAGTTGTTCTTAGGCGGTGGTGGTGGCCGCGCCAAAAATATGTCAGATGATACGGCTGCGGTTGTGGATTCAGAAACAAAGATTATTGTTGAAACGGCCTATCAACGCGCAAAGCAAATTTTGACAGATAATTTAGATCAGTTACATCAACTGGCCAAAGCATTGTTGGAATATGAGCTTTTAAGCGGTGATGAAATTAAAGATTTATTGGCTGGAAAACCAATCATTCGAATAAATGAAGAAGATGATGATACGACAGATAAAAAAGGGCCAACATCATCTGTGCCTAAATCTGGTGGACTGCCGCAGGGCGTTTAAAAAACCAACCTGAATTATAGAGTTTGATATGACTAAAAATTACTTTGGAACAGATGGCATTCGTGGGGAAGCCAATAGCGCGCCCATGACAGCGTCAATTGCCCTGCAGGTTGCGATGGCAACGGCGTATGTTTTGCGTAAGAAAATTGAATCAGAAAACGGGAAGATTATGAACCGTGTTGTGATTGGTAAGGACACGCGTCTTTCTGGATATATGGTAGAGCAAGCCATGGCAGCGGGTTTTGCCGCAATGGGGTTGAATGTTATTCGAACAGGCCCAATACCAACGCCGGCGGTTGCCCGTTTAACGACCAGTTTACGCGCCGATATTGGCGTCATGATTTCCGCATCGCATAATGCATATCAAGATAATGGCATCAAATTATTTGCGGCCGATGGATATAAATTATCCGATGAAATTGAAGCAGAAATAGAAAGCTTAATTGACCAAGATTTGGAACCTTATTTACCTCCCCCCGATGAAATTGGTAAAGCAACGCAGTTAAATGATGCGGCGGGCCGTTATATTGAATATATCAAGAGAAGCTTTCCCAAAGAGCAAACATTAAATGGAATGAAAATTGTCGTCGATTGTGCCAATGGTGCGGCCTATAAGATTGCGCCGCAATTATTGTGGGAATTGGAAGCAGATGTAATTACCATTGGTGATCGTCCAAACGGCCGTAATATTAACGATGGCTTTGGTGCAACCGCGACAGAAAATTTACAAAAGCGTGTTGTAGAAGAGGGCGCGCATATTGGTATTGCCCTTGATGGTGATGCGGATCGGTTGATTGTTGTCGATGAAAACGGAAAGAAGATTGATGGAGATCAATTGATGGCCGTTATTGCGGTGTCAAAGCGTGACCAAGGGTTCTTGCGCGGCGGTGTGGTTGCGACAGTTATGTCGAATTTAGGATTAGAACGTTTTTTTGAAAAAGAAAATATAGAATTTAAAAGAGCGGCCGTAGGTGACCGTTATGTGGTAGAAGCCATGCGAGAGCATGATTTTAATATCGGCGGTGAGCAATCTGGACATGTTGTTTTGAGTGACTTTGGCACAACGGGGGATGGATTGGTTGCGGCCCTTCAAGTTTTAAATGTTTTGCGCGCCAGTGATAAACCCGCCAGTGAAACATTTCATATGTTTGACCCTGTGCCACAGCTGCTTCAAAATGTGACATATAAAAATCAATCCCCTTTGCAAAAACAAGATGTCATGAATGCAATTGAAAAAGCGCAAAATGATTTAAACGGTCAGGGGCGTATTTTGGTACGTGCGTCAGGAACAGAGCCTCTTATAAGGGTGATGGCCGAAGGCGATGATGAAAATAAAGTTAAAGAAATTGTACAAAATTTATGTTCGCTGATTGAAAAAGCGGCCTAATAGAAAAACTATTTTTATGTTTAAGCGTTTATAAAGGAAAGATAAGCTATGTCTAATGTTGCGGTGATTGGTTCCCAGTGGGGTGATGAAGGTAAAGGGAAGATTGTTGATGTCCTTTCAAGTGAAGCGGATGTAGTTGTAAGATTTCAGGGCGGGCATAATGCTGGCCATACATTGGTGATTGATGGCAAAACTTATAAGTTACATTTATTACCATCAGGTATAGTGCGCCCGAATAAATTATCTATGATTGGTAATGGTGTTGTGATCGACCCGCAGGCATTGTTAAGCGAAATTGAAGACGTAAAAGCGCAAGGTATTGAAATCAATTCCGATAACTTAGTTGTTGCAGAAAACGCCAACTTGATTTTGCCTGTTCATGCCTATCTTGACCAGGCCGCGGAAAAAGCCCGTAATCCAGAACGTAAGTTAGGAACAACAGGGCGCGGTATTGGCCTTTGTTATGAAGATAAAGTTGCGCGCCGTGGCATACGTGTGTGTGATTTATATCATAGTGATCATTTAAAAGACCGTATTGAGAATATGTTATCGCATCACAACGCTTTATTAAAAGGCTATGGTGCGGATGCGCTGACCATTACGGATGTTTATGATGAATTGATGAAATCTGCCGATGGTATTTTGCAATACACGGATGTGGTTTGGAAGCGCCTTGATGATGCACAAAAGGCGGGCAAGAAAATATTATTTGAAGGGGCGCAAGGTCATATGTTGGATGTCGATCATGGAACATACCCGTTTGTGACATCGTCCAATACTGTGGCGGCAAGCGCCGCGGCAGGGGCAGGCGTTGGCGCAAAAATGATTGATTATGTTTTGGGTATTACCAAAGCATACACAACCCGCGTTGGAACAGGGCCATTCCCATCAGAATTATTTGATGAAACAGGCGAAAATTTGGGCAAGCGCGGTCATGAATTTGGTACGACGACTGGCCGTAAGCGCCGTTGCGGTTGGTTTGACGCAGTTTTGGTACGCCAAGCAGTTAAAACTGGTGGTATTGACGGTATTGCGCTGACAAAAATTGACGTTTTAGATGGCTTCGAAGAAATTAAGATCTGTGTGGCTTATGATATTGATGGGCAGCGATATGACCATTTACCAGCGAGTGCAGTGCATCAGGCAAAAGCGAAACCAATCTATGAAACCGTTAAAGGGTGGAGCGGAACGACAGCAGGGGCGCGCAGTTGGGCCGATTTACCTGCAGAGGCCGTAAAATATGTGCGCTACATCGAAGAGTTAATCGAAGCGCCAGTGGCTCTATTGTCAAACAGCCCCGATCGTGATGATACGATCCTTATTCAGGATTTATTTCGTTTAAAATAAGATGGGTTATTAACCGTTTGTTTGGTTGATTTACAAACATAGCAAAGCAATTTACAATGTAATTTGTGAAAAGTTCTTTTCACCGCTCCTTTAAACTCGCTTGTTGCAAAGTAAATTGATGAATGCAAAGAATTCAAAAAATGATGTGAAGGCTGAATCTCAAGTTTCAGATAAGAAAGCTGCGTCTGCAGTTTATCTTAATAAGGATATCAAGGTTTTAACTAATAAACCGATTGCGGAATTAAATAAGGGGTCTGTAAAGGCGTATGAGGCGGAATCTATAAAGTCCAATAACAGTCTTTTTGCCCTTATCTGTGATAATGCGTTAACGCCGCGCCGTATTTCATCGGCTAAATACAACAACATTAAAAGTCTATCGATTGTTAAATATCAGGCGTCTGGAAAAATAATTTGGCCCAATCCGTTAGAAGAAAAATTTTGCTTTGTGTACGAGTACACGATGGGTAAACCATTTTTGGAGTCTGTTGATTCAACCCCTGCTTTGAAAAAGAAGCCTGAAGATGTGATTAATACTATCGTTAATCCGTTAATCGATTTATTGGAAGAGATGGCGAATAAGGATATTGTTCATGGCGAAATTTGGCCAGGCAATATTTTTTATGGTGGCGCAGGTGTAGGAGATAAAGCGGTTTTGGGGGAGTGTTTATGTATGCCTGCCTCAACCAATTTGCCCTCATTATATGAGCCAGTTGAACGCGCCTTGGCCGACCCTGCAGGTAAGGGAACGGGATCATTGGCTGATGATATTTATTCATTAGGGGTCAGTTTGGCAGTTATTTTACGCGGACATGTTCCTGAAAAAGGGATGACTGATGAAGAAATTATCGAAGAAAAAATTGAAAAAGGTAGCTATACAACTTTATTAAAAAATGACCGATTTAGTGGCGCTACGTTGGAGCTTTTGCGGGGGCTTTTGTACGATAATCCGGAGCAACGTTGGACGTTAGAAGATATTCGCGCGTGGCAAGATGGGCGCCGTTTAAGCCCAAAACAATCATCACCAAAAATAAAAGCTACTCGCCCCGTTATAATGGGGAATAAGAAATATTCGCGCCCCGAATTATTGGCAAAAGACTTTGTTAATAACACAATTGAGGCCGCAAAAATCATTGAAAATGATGACCTGATGCAATGGATAGACCGAGCGATTGAAGATAAATCTTTAAAAGGTCGATTGCAGGGCATTATTAAAGAATCAAATAACATTGATAATGGAAACGATTTTCATCATCGTTTAAGTGTTGCGGTCTCTAGTGTTATGTTTCCCGATATTCCCGTCATGTATAAAGATTTAAGATTTCATCCACGCGCGTTTGGTAAATATTTAACCAAGGCGTATGTTGAAGAAAAATCGATGCAACATTATACCGAAGTAATCAGGAGTTATTTTACAATTTTTGTTTTACGGGCTCAGAAGAAACATGATACGAGCGCATTAAATAGTAAATTTGATGTTGCTAGAAACTTTATTAAAAGCGAAAAAATAAGTATGGGTTTAGAAAGATGCCTTTATCTTTTAAACCCCGAATGCCAATGTCTTAGCCCCATTATTAAGGGATATTACGCGGTAAATCCAGAAGAGCTTATGGATTCTTTGGAGAGTGTTTGTGCACGGGATCAGCAACCCAAAGAGCTTTTTGATCGGCATGTGATTTCATTTTTAGTGTCACGCAGTAAAAATAATATAGAGCCATATTTAACAGATATTACATCAGATCAGCCGCACAAACAGTTTTTGGGTAAACTCAGGGTATTAGCGACGATACAAAAGAGGCTCAGGCTATCGAATTATCCTAATATTGCCAATTGGCTTTATAATAATTTAGATCCTGTGCTTGTTCGGTTTCATGATGATAATAAGCGTGTGCAAATTAAAGAGGAGTTAAAGAGAATTAAATCAAAAGGTGATTTGGTTGAGGTTGCCAATCTTTTTGATAATAGATTTATTTTTGATCATGATTTAACAGAGTTTTATGATGCGATGCGCACTTATGAGAGTGTTGATAAAGAAAAAGAACGTATTATTGCGCGTATTAAAAATAAGAAAATATTTGGTTTAAAAACAGGCGCGCAGGTAGCGTCGCTTATTTCATTAGTTTTGGCGGCTGCGATTATTATACTGGTTTCTTATGTTAAAATTTTAAAAGATTTTATTTAAAGGTAAGATGACAATGGCAAAAAAGAGACAGAACGGTAAAGAAAAATCAAAAAATAAAAATAAAAATTCTTTTGATTTTAAATTATGGATTTTTGTTATTGCAGCTGTCGCGATGTCAGTTGCATTTTTCGCATCATCATTATTGCTTTTGGTGGGTATGCTTCCAACCCTGATAGCGTTAGTTGTGGTTAGTAAGAACCATAAAAATAAGGCTTTAACAATTGGTGCCATGAATTTTTCTGGTTGTTTTATTTATCTTTTGGAAATTTGGCAATCGAACGACCGTATGAGTAGCACAATAGAAATATTATCAGATCCGATGAGTACGGTAATCATGTATGGCGCAGCAGGCGTGGGTTATATCATTAATTGGGGAGTTACAAATTTTGTGCGTCAAATAATGTATAGTACAGCGGAAGCAAAAATTCGTTCTTTAGAAAATGAGAAAAAGAAATTAATCGAAAGATGGGGCGAGAAAGTCACTGGAGAAATTGTCCTTGATATTAATGGGTTTCCCTTGTTATCCAAAAAAGAAAAAGAAAAAGAAGAACAGGAGAAAGCTTAACGAGTTTTTAATATATGATGGAATATAATAAATAATGTTATTTGTATAGGGCGTGTCTTTGGTTGAAGGCATGCTTTTTTACATGAGTAAACTATTTCTAATTTAAGTTAAATATGATCAAAATTTTATCTAAAATAATTAGGCCATGGAATAAAGACGAATCTGGTGTGACAGCCGTAGAATTCGCCTTAGTTGGTTTGCCTTTTTTAATTATGATCATCGGAATAATTGAAATGGCCATGATGTTTACTGCGCAAAGTTTATTAGAGGCCTCTACAGCTCAAGCAGCGCGGCAAATTCGCACGGGTGCAGTACAGCAAGGCGGTGGAGAGGAAGCATTTACGGATGCAATATGTGATTTTGCATCCATATTTATACCGTGTGATGAGATACAGTATCAAGTTGTCTCAATGGAAGATTTTGGGGAGGCTGAAGAATTTCCTCCTCCTTCCTATGATGAAGATGGGAATTTAGAAGATCAAGGGTTTGACCCAGGTGGGGTGAGTGATGTCGTCATGATCCGTACCTCATATACGTATCCGATTAAGACACCGATGATGCAAGTGCTTTTGACCAATAATGATGGAGCAAGCCGTATCATGTTATCAACGGTGGTTTTACAAACAGAGCCTTACGAGTTTGAAGAGTAAATGAAAAATTTTTTAAAAAATATATCAGGCGTATCGGCGGTAGAAACGGCAATCTTATTTCCTGTTCTTATTATGATGTTAACGGCTGTTTATGATTTGGGACAGGGGGTTGTTGTCAGCCAGAAGGTTAATTCAGCATCACAAATTATCGGTGATTTAATCGCGCGTAATGAGACGGTGAATGAAGCCTTAATTACAGATGTTATTAACGCGGGGGAATTGGCATTGGTGCCCTATACCAGTTTAGGGTTTGCTTATGATATTGTAAGCCTTGAGTTTGATGAAGATGGTGACGCGTTTGAATTATGGCGCCGAACATTTGGAATGGCGGCAACAAACCAACCTTTAGAAGATGCAGTTGGTTTAGGCGCCGAAGGAGAAGGTGTCGTCGTTGTGAGTGTTCAATACACTTATGAGCCATTTTTCAATGAATTTTTCGTCGGTGATTTATTGATGAATGAGCGGGCATTCCTAAGAGGGCGTAAAAGTTTAACAGTACCTTGTACAGATTGTGATTAGAACATATTGTTCTGATTTTTCATCTGTATATAAGCGCGATGATGAAAGATATAACTATGACAATAATAGATAGATTAAGATTTTACTTCCTCAATAGTGCGGGTGTTATTGCCGTTACATTTGGTTTTATGATTCCTATTATTGTTTCATCAGTTGGGGTTTCGGTTGATATGGCGCAAGCATATCTTGTTAAGGCGCGTTTAGGTAATGCGTTAGACGCGGCTGCGCTGGCAGGAGCGTCCTCAGGCTCAGATAATGAAGCGGATATTCAAGCCATCGTTGATGCATTCATGGATGCCAACTATCCAGATAATAGGATAGGGAATGTTATTTCTGTTAATGCAGATTTAAATGGTGATGAATTAACGGTCACAGCGACAGCGCGCCTTAACACATCTTTTATGAAGATTTTTGGTTATGATAAAATTGATGTAGATGCCACAACCATTGTTCAACGTGAAGTGCGTGGTTTAGAAGTGGTGATGGTATTGGATAATACTGGGTCGATGACAACAGATAATAATATCGGCACGTTGAGGACAGCAACGCGTAATTTCATCGAAATTTTGTTTGAAAGTGTTGATGACCCTGAATATGTGAAGGTTGGGTTGGTTCCCTATGCAAGTTCAGTGAATGTAGGCCCTTATGGTTTGGGAATTGACACACAAGGTGATGCATATGATGACAGTTTTGTCATCCCCCCAGTCGATGATGTTTATGCCAGTTATTATAATGGGCATAACCCCTATTCAAATGGTCAATATGGTATTGATGAAGATGATTTGGAATATGACCAATCAGAAATGGGGCAGTGGCATGGGTGCGTTCTGGCCGAAGATTACACTTTAGATGTAGAAGATCATGAAGGGCCATGGACGATGTATCGTCATGATTATAATGGTAATAACTATTATAAAAATAATAACTACTATAACGGAACATTAGGGGATGGATATAATTCCGCTTATGGCCCTAATATATATTGCCCAAGACAGCCAATCGTCCCATTGACAAGTAATGAAGATTTTCTTGATGCTGCGGCATCGAACATGAATGCCAGTGGCGCGACCCTTGGAAATTTAGGGATGGTGTGGGGGTGGCGTGTTGTCTCTCCCGAGGCACCCTTTACAGAAGGGTCCGCCTATGAAGATGAAGAATGGGACAAGGTTGTATTAATAATGACTGATGGAATTAACACCATGAGTAATGTTTATTCCGCCTATGGTTTATCAAATGAACATAGTGTCGATGCCGGAGATTTAGACGATCGATTGGCAGAAGTTTGTGATGCCATGAAAGCAGAAAATATTTTAATTTATGCCGTTACATTTGATGATGGCGTTGACGATGATACCAAAGATTTATTTAGAGATTGTGCAACGACCCCTGCAAATTATAAAGATGCACCAGATCAAGATGAACTTATTAATGTGTTTGAACAGATTGCGCGCGAACTTAGCAACTTATTTATTCGTCAATAAAGGAATTAATTACCATAAGTTTGAAATATCTATTGTTTAATTTACTTAATACATAAAATTCATTCTTTTGTTAACCCTGCGTTAAAAAGATATGTTATATTATTATTTCATAAGGTTAATAAGTCCGTTGTTCTAAACGGTTCTGGGTAACCAAATTAAAAAAAAGAAACTACTAACTTAAAGTCAAACCGAAGGAGACTTCTAACATGTTAAAATTACTTTCATATATTCAAGCTTATAAAAATAATGAAGATGGAGCGACAGCGATCGAATATGGTCTGTTGGCTGCCTTTATCTCACTGGCAATCATTGCTGCGGTCATCGCATTTGGTGAAGACCTAGCAGCATTATTTGAAGGTTTATCGACTGCCCTTACAGGTGCAGGAGCATAATATACATAATGCCATATAGGCATTCTTAATAATTCTTTAAGGAAAGCCTGCTAATTTTTATTTCATAAAGCAGGCTTTTCTTTTTCTAAAAACTTCTTATCTTTTCAAAATTTTTATTTTTTCTAATAAAAGAGCATTCAATGATTTTACTTTTTATATCGGTATTTTGCGCCCTTATTGCGCTTGGATTTGGTGGCGCGGCTGCTTGGTCTGATTATACGCGCATGTCCATTCCGAACCTTTATTCGGTGGCAATCATAGTATCTTTTATTCCTGTATTCTTGGCGACAACATTTCTGGCGCCTGACGTAAAATTTTTTGGTACATGGCAAACACATCTTATTACATTTGTTGGTGTCTTTGGTTTTACTTATTTATTATTTGCGTTGAAACTCATCGGTGGTGGTGATTCAAAACTTATTACAGCATATGCATTATGGACGGGTTTAGCCGGTTTAATGCCTTTCTTATTTTTTATGGCGCTGGTTGGTGGTGTTTTAGGGTTAGTAACCTTGGGCCTTGCCAGATCAAAACCAGTGAAAAAACCAGCAAGTGGTAGTTGGATTGATAAAGCACAAAAAGGAAAACGCGAAGTACCTTATGGTATTGCCATTTTTGTTGGCGCGTTAATTTCATTTTGGCAAGTTGGATATTTACAACCAGACACTTTAATGGCGCTCGTCACTCAAACGACAGGATCTTAATATGAATAGTAACAACAAAAATATTATAATAGTTTTAGCAGGTGGTTTTATCGTTGCGATTTTGGTTGCGCTAATGGTTCAAGCGGCCTTAAGCGGTGGTGATAAAGAAGAAGTCGTTGTGGCAAAAACGCAAGTATTAGTGGCCGCAAAGCCATTAAGCGTTGGCCATGAAATTACTGATGGTGACTTTAAATGGCAGTCTTGGCCAGAAGAGGCTCTTTTCCCGGGCGCGGTTATTCGTGATGGTGAGCAACCTGCGGTTGAAGCGGCTATGGGTAAACTTGTTCGTTCCTTAGAAGAAGGGCAACCAGTTCATATGAATGTTTTGGTAGCCGACAATAAAGGTGATTTTTTATCTGCGAATGTTTCAAAAGGAATGCGCGCTGTTGGTATATCGGTAAAGGCATTCACTCTGGCTGATAGGTTGGTTCGTCCTGGTGATTATGTTGATGTGTTATTGACGTATCGTGTTCGTGTAAATACCCGAAACAATCCAGAGGCGCAAGCGGTTGTGAATAGATATGCCACGGAAACAATCATTGAGAATGTGCGCGTTCTTGCGATTGATAAAGAAGATACCAAAGCCGTGGATGAGATAGAAGAAGAAGGTAAGAAATCTAAAACAAAATCTGCAAAGACAGCGACGCTGACATTAGAAGTTTACCCCCGTCAGGCAGAGCAATTATTATTGGCTACAGAAATGGGTGATATCGGTTTAGCGCTACGCAGTATTGGTGATCAAGAGAAATTTGACGACGATAAAACAACAACCGATGTAAAGATGAGCAATGTGCTTACCCAGTTAACCAATATGCAAAAAACATCATCAGGTGTGCGTATTTATAACGGTAACGATTTAATAGAGGTTGAAGCCCGTAACCCCATGCCAACAGAAGGGGTTAGCTTTGACGTTGAGCAAGCACCATCAGAACAAGGCGCTATTTTGATCGACCCGAGCCTTTTAGGAGGGCAAAATGAATAATATTTTTTATAAAACACTTATAGTTACTTTTTGTGCAGTTGCGATTTTAGCTGGCGATTTACAAAGTGCTCACGCAAGTAAGGCAAGCGTTGGCATGCTTTCTGGTGGTAAAGGTAATGGCCTTGATATTATGCTGGGTAAAGCAGAAATTATAAAAATTGATGGTGCGATAAAAGATGTTTTGGTTGCAGACCCGTCGATTGTTGATGTTATGGCGATTAAATCAGACCGTCTTTATATTGTGGGGTCTAGTTTAGGGGATACCAATATTATGGCGCTGGATGAAAATGGTGATGTTTTAAAGAAGATCAATATTCATGTTCAATTAGATACGGACCGTATTCAAGCGATGGTTAATCAGCTTTATCCTAATGAGGATGTAAAAATAGAAGCATTGACAGATCAAGTTGTTTTGACTGGCGAAGTTTCTAATCCTGCTGTTGCAAACCAAATTACAAATTTAGTTGGTCATTACGCAGGAGAAATTCAAGAGCTTGATCGTCCTGTTGATGAAATTATTGTGAATATGATGTCTGTCCGCGGTGCGCAGCAAGTTATGTTACGTGTGAAAATTGTAGAAGTTGCGCGTAACGCCCTAAAGGATTTAGGTGTTGGTTTAGATAGTAATGGTGGTGCCAATATCGGTGATTTAAATGGTGCCTTAAATACGAATGAAGGCCTTGGCTTAACCGCGCCTGTTCAATTTGCCAATGCGCTTTTAAATTATAACTCTGGTGCGTTTGGTGCGCTTAATCTTAATATCAATGCGCTGGAACAAGAAGGTATTGTTAATACACTGGCAGAGCCAAACTTAACCGCAATATCAGGTGAGCGAGCAGGGTTCTTAGCGGGTGGTGAATTCCCAATTCCAACACAGCTTGATCAACAAGGTAACCTTGTTTATGAATTCCGCCCGTTTGGTGTGTCGTTGAACTTCCTGCCAACAGTTATGAGTAAAGAACGTATAAGCATGCAATTAACCACAGAGGTTTCAACTGCAACATTTGAGCGTAACTTACAACTAAATGGTATTAACGTACCAACATTTAACGTACGCCGTGCAGAGACAACTGTTGAATTGCCAAGTGGTGGAACATTGATGATTGCTGGTCTTATTCGTTCAGAGTCAATTTCAGGCTTATCTGAAATACCTGGTGTGAAGGATGTTCCTATTGTTGGAGATCTTATTCAATCAGATACGTTCCAACGATCAGAAACTGAGTTATTGGTTATGATTACACCTTATGTTGTGGAGCCTTTTGCGCAAGCGAAAGCAGTGCCCGCGAGTAACGTTATTCCGCCACTATCGCAGGCGCCTGCACCTGTACAACATTATGGTGCATTAACAAAAACGAATAATGATATGAATAAGCCAATCCGCTTACAAGATCTACCGATTGATCCTGTTTATGTGAGAGAGGATGAAATTTCATCTAACTACCAAAAATCTGACATTAAAATGGTGGAGCCAGTATCCAATGTACCCATTCCCAAACAAAGGCCAGCGCAAAAAGTAACGCGTCAAACAAACCAAACCAAAAGCGTTTTTGAAGAAAATATTCGTAAGCAATATGGTGATAAAGCACCCGCAGGTTTAATGGAAAGTATGAGTGGTTTTGGTTACGTTTTAAATTAGTATAAAGATAAAAGGATAAGACATGATAAATAGAAAAAAGATAATGATGCTTTTGTTCATTCCTTTGATGGGGGTCAGCGCGTGTACGCAAACAACGCCTTCTATGATGAATTCAGCCCCTATGACAGTTTCTGAAGAAACGATTATTGATCAAATCCCTTATGCGGATGTTAATAGTGCAACTATTTCACGCATGGCGGATTATTATTTAAATAATTCAACAGGACCGCTGGGGTTAACGTTAACGTATGATCCTAATTCAACCAAATTTACCAAGTCAAAAGCAAGTCATGAAATGTCACATTTGACGCAGGCACTTCGAAAAAAAGGAGTTGATTCAACAACAACAAATATTATGCCGATGCCAAACTCAGTCGCGATGTTAATTATTAACTATGATATGGCTGTTGCCAATGCGCCTGCTGATTGTGGTGACACGCCAGGCTTATATGATAATCAAACAGGACGTTTTATTGGCGAATATAAATTCGGCTGTGGTGTTGAAACAATGTTTGCAAAGCAGATTTCAAACCCAACAGATTTATATGGAAATTCAGAGATGGGTGTTGCGGGTGCGCGTCGCGCAGCAATCGTAGTTGAAGGTCATGCTGCAGGGGTTAGAAATGAGCCATTGGCAGGAGTAGAAACGAATGAAAGGCTTGGTAATTAGGCGTTAATCTTTTTGATGTAGTATATTAGAGATCTTAGAACAAGACTTTTTGATTATTTAAATATCGTAAGTATTACGAATGAGGGCACAAAATTAAATGAGTGAAACAAAGATATTATTGCCGACTGCGTCGGTTGATCTTTTTTTAAAGGATAAAGAGACATTGAGTGCTGCCCGTGCTTTGAGTGATGATTGGCGTTATGCCCGCGTTGAGGTGAGCGTGGAAGAAGGGGATGTTGAAACAGCCATCTTAAGTTATCAAGAGGCCAAATCTCCTGATCTTATTATCATTGAAACTGATTCGACAGATGATAGTTTTATTGAACGTTTAGAAATGCTTTCAGCCTATTGTGAAGAAGACACCAACGCGATCGTTATTGGGCCAGTGAATGACGTAAATTTATACCGCAGTTTGACGTCGATGGGGGTGAGTGATTATTTGGTTCGTCCTGTCCCATTAGAAACACTTACTGAAATTATTGCATCAGGATTAATTGAAAAATTAGGGACAAGCGGCAGCCGTTTAATCAGTGTGCTTGGATCAAAAGGGGGCGTTGGAACGTCGTCGATTGCACAAGCTTTGTCCTGCGGTTTATCGGAAACATTGGGTCACAAAACATTTTTAATGGATGCGGCAGGTGGGTGGTCGTCTTTGGGTGTTGGGATGAGTTTTGAGCCAAGCGCCACTTTGCATGAGGCCGTAAAAGCCGCGAGCAATAAAGATGTTGATTCCTTTAACCGCATGTTGCACCAGGTAAATAATAAATTAACCGTTTTAGCAACGGGCGCGGATCCGATGTTAGAAGTATCCGTTCATGCACAACAATATGAAGACCTTATAGATTTTATAATGCAGAGATATCCAGTCGTAATTGTCGATTTGTCTGACGCTATACCATCTTTAAAAAGAACAGTTTTGAATAAAGCACATGAAGTTATTTTAGTGACAACGCCAACCTTAACATCATTAAGAGCCGCACGATCATTAATGAATGAAGTCAAAAATCTTCAAGGTGGGAATGATGATAACATTGATTTAGTTGTAAACATGTCTGGTATGATACCTGGCAAGGAAGTCCCGGCAAAAGATATACAAAACGCGATGGATAAAAAGCCAGATGTTGTTTTACCTTTTGATGCGAAATTATTTGTTGGGTCAGAAAATGAAGGCCGCCGTTTAACACAAGATAAAGTTGGTATTACGGTTGTCGAAAAAATTATACCTCTTGCGCAACGTGTTTTGGGAACAGCTGTAAAGATACCATCAAAAACAGCAGCAGAAGGAATTTTTGATAAAATTATGACGACAGTTGGAACGATAGGAAAAAAAGGGTAACACCATATGTTTGGAAAAAAAGGAACACCCTCCGCACTGCCTAAGGGGGATAGTGTAAAGAAAACAAAACCGAAGCTTGACCCACAAGACTTGGTTCAAAAAGAGGCACCTATAGCCCCTGTAAAAGAAGAGCAAAAATCAACAGCGCCAAAACCCTCTCAGTCCACAAAAGAATTTGTTGATCTGGTTCAAGATGAAATTCCTGTGGAAGCAGAACCAAAGAAACCTGCTACGCCAATTACAGAGACAGTTTCACCGCCTAAACAAATAGTTGAAACGCCGGAAACCGAAGTTACAAAACCAGTGCAAGCGCCCAAAATTGAAGTGGAGCAAGTGCCTGAGCCTGTAATATCTTCCCCTGTGGAAGCGCCCGTGTCTGAATCTGCTCCTTCAGTAACTCCTGATCCTATCCCTAAATCTTCAACGCCTAAGGTTCCTAAAAGCATGGATGATAACATCATGGATTTAGGCGATGATCAAACTGAAGAAGTTGAGTCAGAGGAAAATAATGCCAGTAACTTACGCATGCAACGCGCTAGAAATCGTATTTGGTTAGATTTACGAGATGGTATTGATTTAAAAGCGTTGGCGCGAATGAAGTCAGATGAAGCGCGTGAAGAAGTTTATTCCGCTGTTGAAGAAATTGCCCGTTTTAGAAATTTAGATTTAACCCCAACTGAGTTAAAGAAAATTGCCAAAGAATGTGGTGATGATATGCTTGGCTTTGGTCCATTGGAAGAGTTACTCGAAATTGATGGCATTGCCGATATCATGATTAATGGCCCTGAAACAATTTATATTGAATTAAATGGTAAGATTGAACGATCGAATGTTAAGTTTCGTGATAACCAACATTTAACGACTATTTGCCAACGTATTGTTGGTGCGATTGGCCGCCGTGTTGATGAATCTAGCCCTATTTGTGACGCGCGTTTGCCTGATGGATCACGTGTGAACGTTATTATTCCTCCGTTGGCGGTGGATGGTGCGTGTATGACCATTCGTAAATTTACCAAAGATAAACTAACACTTGAAAAACTGCTTGAGTTTGGATCGATGACACCTAGCGCGGCAAAATTAATTATGGCGATTGGTCGTTGTCGTGTGAATGTTTTGGTTTCTGGTGGTACAGGGTCTGGTAAGACAACAATGCTTAACTGTTTAACGCGTTATATTGAGCAAGGCGAACGTATTGTGACTTGTGAAGATGCGTGTGAATTACAACTACAACAGCCGCACGTTGTGCGTTTAGAAACACGTCCCCCGAACCTAGAGGGGGTTGGTGAAGTAACGATGCGTGACTTGGTCAAAAACTGTCTACGTATGCGCCCAGAACGTATTATTGTTGGTGAGGTGCGTGGCCCAGAAGCATTTGATTTATTGCAAGCGATGAACACAGGTCATGATGGTTCAATGGGAACAGTCCATGCCAACAACCCCCGTGAGGCATTATCACGTATGGAAAATATGATTGCGATGGGGGGGTTAAACCTTCCAATTGTTGCGGTGCGTGAACAAATTTCGGCTGCAGTTAATGTTGTGTTACAGGTGCAGCGCTTACGTGATGGATCACGTAAAGTTACGCACATCTCTGAAATTACAGGAATGGAAGGGGATGTTGTGACGATGCAAGACCTCTTTAAATTAGAATATATTGGTGAAAATGATGATGGCAGTCTGATCACTGAATTAAAATCAACGGGCATGCGACCAAAATTTTGGGACAAGGCACGTCAATTTGGCGTTGAAAATCTTGTTCTTGATGCGATGGAGGAGGCCTACGGCTAAAACATGCTGCCATTTATTATCACATTATTGATTTTTTGTATCTTTGGAATCATCGCATTGCTGATTTGGATGAATGTTCAATCACGCCGCAAAAAATATATGATGAGTATGGTTCAAGGTAAAAATGCTGCCAACCAATTAAAAAAAAATAAAAATAGCGCCCAAGATCAACGTCGTTCAGATTTAGCCAAAAAGTTAAAAGATGAGGGCAAAAATAAAAGTGATAAAAGAAAAACTATTAGCGATATGATTGTTCAGGCCGGTATGAAAATATCGGTAAAACAATTTTGGTTATTTTCATTTATTAATGCAATTGCATTTTTTGCACTAGCTACGTTTATGGGCTTATCGCCTTTGGTAAAAGTGCTTGTAGTGATTACGGCTTTCCTAGGATTACCACGTATGTTCCTAAAGCAAAAAGCGAAGAAGCGCCAAAAAGACTTTATGGCTGATTTCCCTGACGCGCTTGAATCTATGATGAGATTGCTTAAGGCGGGTATGCCCGTGAGTGAGGCGATAAAAATGGTTGCCCGAGAATTTACAGGCCCTATGGGGGAAGAAATGGAGCAGATATTTGAACAGCAAAAAATTGGTATTCCTTTACCCGAAGCTGTTTTGAGCGCGGCGGAAAGAATGCCATTAACAGAAATGCAAATGTTTGCGACAGCCATTGCCATTCAATCGCAAACGGGGTCTAGCCTCTCAGAAGTTTTAGATAACTTGGCATCGGTTATACGGGCACGTTTTAAATTACGTCGTAAGGTCAAGGCATTATCATCAGAGGCCAAGGCATCTGCCGCTATTATTGCTGCGCTTCCTGTTGTTGTTGCAGGGGGGATGTATTTTTTAAATCGGGAATATATTGAGGTTTTATTTACTGATCCAACAGGGAAGTTTTTACTCGGGGGTTCCATATTTTGGATGCTGGTCGGATGCTTGATTATGCGCCAAATGATTAACTTTAGGATTTAATATTATGTTTGGAATAACAAGTGATTTAATTATTATATTAATTAGTGCGTTGGCTGCTGCGGCTTCTTTTGTGGGGTTTGTTATTCCTATGTTAAATCGCACGGAAAAACGCAGCCATTACCGCAATACAATTGAAAAGAAAAAGAAAGCGTTATTTGAAACCGCAAAAGAAGGAATGAAGCCCAAGCAGGATAAAACCTTATCTGCGAAAGATTCCATGGCGGCTGTTTTTAAGGTACAACAATATGCCGGTGAGTTTGGTGAGAAAATTCGCGTACAATTATTACAAGCAGGAATTCGTAACCCTATGGCGCCTATATTCTATATTGGTGCGCAAGTGGGGCTACCGATTATGTTTGTTTTACTTTCTATCTTGGTCATTGGGGCAAGCGATAAAGAAATTTCAAGTGGTGTTCAATTCTTCTGTATTATGGGGGCAGTTTTTGCAGGATTTTTCTTACCGCGACTTCTTATTAAAAACCAAGCGACAAAACGCTCGCATGAGCTAGGGCTTACTTTTCCAGATGCGTTGGATATGATGTTGATTTGTGTCCAAGGGGGGATTGGTTTAGAACAAGCGGTAGAGCGGATCGCGGACGAAGTTTCTGAACATTCTCCTATTTTGGCAGAAGAGCTTGGGATTTTAAGTGCAGAGATGGCGATGTTGAATGATCGTCGGGCTGCCTTGTCTGATTTTGGTCGTCGTGTGGGCGGTTTTGGGAAGTCATTTGCCACCGCGCTTATTCAAGCAGAGCAATATGGTACGTCAGTATCGCAGGCCTTATCGGTGATGGCTTTGGAGCTAAGGGATATGCGTATGTCCGCCGCGGAAACAAAGGCGGCATCATTACCGCCGAAATTAACGGTTCCTATGATTTTATTCTTTATCCCTGCCTTGTTTATCGTGATCTTAGGGCCCGCGGGGATTGAAGCCTCAAACGCAGGCGTTGGTGGCGGGTAAAATTATATTAGATTAAGATCTGCCGCCTGTTGTTTCTAACAAGGTCGCGATGATGCGGCGGTTTCTTTCTAAATCCATGCGTCCAGGGGCCATCTCTTGGGCTTTTTCAATGAGCGATAAGGCTTCTTCTAAATGACCTTGTGAGGCAAGGTTCAGCGCCAAATTATTTAAGATAGGTGTGGAATCACCATTCCAGTTTTTAAGACCTTTGCGAAATGCAACTTCGGCCGCTTGGTGTTGTTTTTGGGCATCTAAGGCAGTACCAAGGGCAAGATAAGCGCGACCGTTCTTTTCATTTAAAGAGACTGCTTTTTGACCATAGTTTTCAGCCGCCTGAAATTTGCCAAGGGCCAATTGGGTCATCGCCATTTCTGTTAATGCTTCATCATTGATCTTATTGCCTTTTGTAAAAGGTTCTAAGATACGCGAGGCCGCATTGACTTGGTCATCTTCACGAAGGGCACGGCCGTATCGTGTCGCAACAATCGGGTCATTAGGGTTTTGTGTATGGATGTCTTTAAGCACGGCCAAAATCTGTTGAGAGTTTCCTTCCGCTTCGGCTTGCGCCAAAAGCTTTTCAGTTGAATTATCGATTGATTTTGTGGGAAGGGGCTTGTCTGCCTTTACGTATTCGTTATTGCCATTGTAACTGCCGGTTGGCGTGCCCGTAGCACAGGCAGATACCAAAATTGTTAATGTAAGGGCAATCGTTTTAAGAGAAGTGTGTGACATAAGTTTCATCCATATAATGTAATTCATACTTAAAATACGATGAATAGACATGGATTACAATAGAGTTGTCGTGACCTTTAACGACGTCTTGTATTGTTTGCAGCGTTCTCAAGCACTTGGTGGCATGTATTGGGGCAATAATAAACACTGGTTTGTTGGCAATTACTGTCGCCTGCATTACAACTGCGTCTGATACGCACGTAATCATCTTTGGGTGCGCCTACCACAACGTGGCGCTGCATGATAACTTTACCATTTTCACCAATAACGGTGAAATAACTCGCGCCTGCCAGACGAGGCACAACGATGATTGTATCAGGGGTATCTAGTAAAACGCTTATGTGGTTGGGGTTGCCTACAATAACGCTGGCGGCTTTTTCACTAAGGCGGATCATTTCTGATTTATCTTCGGTGAGGTTTAATTGAGGATGTGTTGTATCTGTCACTACTGTGTTCTCATCACCGCTAATGACTTCGCTAACTGGATTATCAAGGGGGGTGTTGTTATTGTTATTCATTTCTTGAGTGGTCTTAGCCACGTTTTTAGGCATCACGACCTCTGTATCAGGGTTGCGGGGACGCACGGGAACGACGACTTCGTCTTCTATAGTTTGTTCAACACTCACATCAATTGTTTTGATGTCATCCATTTCACCAGTATTTTCATCAGAAGTGGGAATTGTTTCTGTGACTGTGACGACTGTCTCTTCTTCGACAACAGATGAATCTTTGGTTTCTTGTTCAATAACAAGAATATCTTCGATTATCTCTTTTGCGGCGTCTTGTGCCAATAATGTAATGGCGGGGTAAGATATTGCGACTAAAAGAAGTGTAAGAAAAAGAAATTTTTTCATGGAATTTACCTAAAGATGAATGAGGTGAATAAAAGAGTATTTATTTAATTTATTATCTTATCATACCGTGAAATCACGATTTAATCATCTTCTTTCTTAGAAAATTTATGTTAAATTTTATCTATTGCATCTATGTATAGAAAAAAGCCCGCTAAGGGGGAGAGCGCGGGCTTTAAACTTTTTATTGCTATCGAAAATTATCTTATGTGCTTAAGCCACACGGACCTTTGCTTCACGATGTTTTTCAAGGGCAGGGGAAAATCTGTCTTCGCTTTGTTGCGCGATTTGTTGTCTATAGGCCATGTCAAGCTTTACAGCCTGTGTCAGGGCGTCTTTAAAATCATATGCGCTGTTATCATATGCTTTATCTTTTAAAGCATAGGCACGGTCATAAAGCTCTTTCACATCAAATAGTGATATTTGAGGGTCTTTTTGTGATGATTGATCGTCTGTCATTGGGTGCTCCATACCTTTTTGAAACATTGATACGCTTACATTTCTAAAGTCTGTTAAATACATTTTACTGCCTTAATGTTTTTCATAATATTTACTATGCACCCATATGTAAAGGAAAAAGATTAACAAATAGTTAAAAAAGTGAGGAATTCACCCCCAAAGGACATTTTTTCTGTAAAATAGTTTGAAAAATCCCTTGCAATGATTATTTTTCATATGTATAACTACCCTTGTAATTACTTAACAAATGGTTAACTTTACTAGAAAAGTAAGGAAACTCTAGGGGAAATAGATGATTACACCGACACAAATGAGAGCGGCACGCGCAATGATCGACGTATCGCAAGGACATGTAGCCGATCATTTAGGAATAGCAGCTAATACGCTATCTAAAATTGAAAGCGGCCAGAGTGACATTTCGATGTCACGTAATAGCGAAATCCAACGTTTTTACGAACGTGAAGGAATCGCCTTTACAGAGAATGATGGTGTGCGGTGGGCTAGAGAAGAAATTTTTATATACGAAGGACCAGAACAGTTTCAAAACTTTATGGATGACGTATATGAAGTTGCACAAACTACAGGTGGCGATTTTTGTGTATTTAATACGAAACCTGATAACTGGATTGCTCTTATGGGGCAAGAAAAATATGAAAGTCATTCAAAGAGAATGGCTAATTTAGGAGATAGTATTAAAGTTAAAATCACAGCTAGAAAAGGAGATAGTAATTTTATCTCTAAAGGCTTTGCAGAATATAGATGGGTTTCAGAAGAAATGTTTAATGAAAAATCTTTCTATATTTATGGAGATAGAATTGCGTTTATGAATTTTGATACGCAGGATATTCAAAAATCTAGAGTTCTAGTTTTGAAACATCTTGAGTTTTCAAATGGTTTTAGAACTTTATTTAATATTGCTTGGGAACAGGTAGCGGAGAGACCGAGTTAGGGATATGGGCGAAAGTAAGGAAAAGTCAGTAATTATTTATGCAGGGGAAGATCTTGTTGATCTCCTTGTTTTAAATGGGCTTGTACCTGCTTTAGTTGATATGGGCATAAAACCTATAATAGCTTTCCCTAAAAAACCGCATTTAAAAAACCCTAATTTATCAAATCCAGACATTCAAAAATATGGGTTTTATCAGCATGATGTTATACAAGAAACAATAATTCCTTTTCTTGACTCAAAACCGACCGTTCTAGATAGTTCTGGGGGGTTAAGAGATGATACTTGTTATACTGCAAACCAATTAGCACAATATTTTGATCTAGAAGTAAGGCATATTGAAAACGTTAACTCTGCAGAGCACGTGCAATCTATTAAAGACGACAATAGTTTAGTTGGTGCTTTATCAATAAGGTGTATGCAGACCTTTCGACAGCCGCTAATCGATGCAATTAGTGAAAAAGGTTTCTTTTGGAATGCTCACCCTGGGAAATTACCAGAATTTAAAGGAGTGATCCCTGTATTTAGAGCAATGCTAGCTGGTGACAAATCACTAGAATGGACTTTACATGTTATAGATAAGGGGCCAGTTCAAGGACAATCTGTTAAAGATGTTTTAGATACTGGTGCAAAACTTTATGCGACACGCCAGTTAGTAGACATGAAAAAAAGTGTCTTTTGGCATTACAATACTAATGCAAATAATGTGACAGCTATGATACTTGGACATTTACAAGATGCTTTAGCTGGTAAAAAAATTCAAAGATTTGTGCAGGATAAAACTAAAGGAGAATATCACAGTTATCCTGAACAGGATTTGACTAATGAATTTCATGAAGCGGGTGGTATGTTAGTTGAACCACGCAATAAAATGGAAAAGTTTTTAGCCAAAGTATTTGTTCCGCATGTGAATCCAAACAGGGCAGAATTTTTTCACATTCTCTCAAAAGCAATTGATGATAAGTTTGGAGCAAATGTAACCTCATACACTTTAGCTGCTCCAGCTGCTTCATCTGCTTCAAACGATGAAGTTACATTTAGAAGAGCGCTTGGATAATATAATAAAGTTTCCCCACCACAGAGCCCGCAGTTAGCAATAACTGCGGGTTTCTTCTTGGGTGGTGGATTTTATTTATTGGGATGGGTGATGGGCAGGTCTTGGTTCGCCCATTCTTCTATCCCGCCAACCATGTTATAAACATCACGATCTTTCAAAATATTCTCAGATAAAAATTCAATTGCCTTGGCGCTGCGCCCGCCTTT
>CAYGUV010000008.1:0-71342 GCA_964353185.1 uncultured Micavibrio sp.
GCGCCCACGGCGATGCATCCGCATGGCCAATTCAAGGCCTCATGCGTCACTTCCGCGACGAAGTTGAAGACCGTATCTTGCAATTTAAGAAAGCGAAACTAGCGGCTTAGTTTTTCCGTTTATTCCAAAATTTATGCACCTTTGGGCCAATTAATATAATTGATGGAACAACTATAGAAAAAGCGATCAAAAAGTTCTTGAGCCATCTAATTAAAAAATCATCAGGAAATCCGGCGTTTACAGCAGTTAAGATGAATGAAATAAGTGATGCATTAATGCAAGCCATTGTGACAGCAAATAAAATTCGCTGTATCACTAGCTGGCCTTTTTCATTGCACTAACGTCAAAATACCGCGCGGCATTTTCAAACATTTTTAGGCCATCTGTGGCATCTGATAATGATTGTCCGTCACGCATAGCTCTATCTTTTAGCATTGCGAAATCATCGCGCTGCCATGTAAACATGCCACGTTCTGGGTGTGGCATTAAAACCATGACACGACCACTTTCATCCGTTATCCCGGCAATATCATCGGTTGAACCGTTCGGGTTAAACGGGAATTCACCGTTTGCAGCCTTACCATTTTTGGCATAACGCAAAACAATTTGATTATTATCTTGCAACGTTTTTAATGTCTTATCATCCATCATAAAACGCCCTTCACCATGGGCGACAGGGACGTGCATCATCTCAACGTCTTGTAACCAAGGGGATTTATTTTCTTCTACTTTTAAATCAACCCAACGACACTGATATCGCGCAGTTTCGTTATGCGTTACGGCCACTTGACGTGTGCCGTATTTCCCATCAATCGCAGGCACTAAACCCAAATTCACCAAAATTTGACACCCATTACAAATCCCTAATGTAAGGGTATCGCGCGAGACGAAATCCAATAATATATCACCAAGGGTAAGCCGCATCTTTTGAGCAAACGCATTGCCAGAGCCTGTGTCATCACCATAAGAAAAACCACCAGGCGCACAAAGGACTTGATAATTGTTTAACAAACTGGGACTTTCGATCAAATCATTGATATGCATTACAGTGGCATTAAACCCAACAGTCTCAAAACCAAAAGCGGTTTCTTCTTCGCTGTTAACGCCATACCCTGTAATAATAAGTGCGTTTGCCGACATACTAGTAAGCCCCCAAGGTTTCTTTGTAGGATTTCTCTAAGTCTTTAATAGATACGTTAAAGTTATTGATAGACAATTGATCATTATCCGTAACTGTTCCTATTTGTTGAACAAAGTGATATCCATCCATTGCTTTTTCAAACGCATCTTTGTTTTGAGGTGCGATTGTTACAATTATGCGTCCTTGGCTTTCGGAATATAAAGCTGTGTCTAAGCGTAAATTGCTAGAAAGCTGAATATCCATGCCTAAATTACCCGCAATGGCTTTTTTCGCCAATGCAACACCAACACCGCCAAACCCCACGGGGATGGCAGAGGCGCAAAGCTGCTGTTTATTTGCCGCAGATAATTTTTGATAAAGTGTGTAGTTCGTCACATCATCAGTTTCAGGAACATTATTCCCTAAATGCCCTAAGTGATCATAATATTCCGATGCACCTAATTCGTTTTTGGTTTCACCCAAAAGATAAACCAAATCACCCGCCATTTTAGGGTCCAGTGATACCGCGTACGCCACATCTTGCATGACCCCAATGCTTGAGATAAGTAAGGTTGGCGGTACGGATATTGTGACGGGGTTATTATCCGCATCGTAACCTTTAAAGTCGTTAAACATGCTGTCTTTGCCAGAGATAAAGGGCGTGCGGTAACGTTTGGCCAGATGATAAATGCCATGTATGGCACGTTTAAGCTGTCCCAAACGTTCAGGTTCATCAGAAGAACACCAGCAGATGTTATCAAGCAAGGCAAGATGATCAATATCGCCGCCCGCCGCAATTGCTGCGCGCACGGCACTATCTAAAGCGGCTTGCGCCATATGATGGGTGTCAATATCGCTGTAACGAGGGGCTAGGCCTTGAGTTAAAACAACGCCGCGTTTGTTGTTTAGAACGGGGCGGCTGACGGTTGCATCGGTAAAGACGCGACCTTGTCCCTGAAGCGGTCCTAAAACGGCAGACCCTTGAACGTTATGGTCATATTGCGCCGCGACGAATTCTTTGGAACAGATATTTAAACGCCCCATCATTTCAATAAGTGTTTGCGCATGATATTTTGGTTCAGCAATTTCAGGTTCTTTTTCACCGCCACGGGTAAAGGTCGTCACTAATGGCGTTTCAGGTAAACCATCATGTAAAAATTCCATAGTCATATCCATGACCTTTTTACCATCCCACGTCAGAACGGCGCAACCAGAGTTTGTGAACTCTCCAATATCCCATGCCTCACACCCACGCTTTGCAAAGAGCGCGATAATCTTATCGACATTTTTAGGGGGCACAGCCATCGTCATACGCTCTTGGCTTTCCGAGATCCAGATTTCCCATGGTTGCATGCCAGGGTATTTTAACGGCACTTTATCAAGTGCTAATTCAAAACCGCCTGAACTTTCGCCCATTTCCCCAACAGAAGACGATAGTCCGCCTGCACCATTATCTGTAATTGCATTATATAAACCCGTGTCACGAATGTCTTTTATAATCGCATCTGAGAATTTCTTTTGTGTAATAGGATCACCAATTTGAACCGCCGTCGCAGGGGAGCCTTCATCAAGCGCAACAGAAGAGAATGTCGCACCATGAATACCATCACGTCCGACCTTACCGCCGACCATAATAATTCGGTCACCCGGTTTAGCCGCTTTAATGTGACTTGGCTTGCCATTGATTTCACGTGGTATTAGTCCAACAGTGCCTGCAAACACCAATGGTTTACCAACATAACGGTCATCAAAATACATAAACCCTTGTGGGGTAGGGATGCCCGATTGATTGCCGCCCGCTTCAACGCCTGCTACGACACCTTTCATAATAGTGTCAGGCGACAATGTGGCGTTAAATTTATCTTTACCGCGATAATATTCTAAATCTTTACGGGGGTCTGCTAGGCAAAATCCATAACGGTTTAAAACAGGTTTCGCTCCTTGGCCAAAACCAAGGCAGTCACGATTGACACCAACAATTCCTGTGATTGCACCACCAAATGGGTCAAGCGCAGAAGGGGAGTTGTGGGTTTCGACTTTATCGGCAATCATCCACTCATCATCAAAGATTATTCCCCCTGCATTGTCGCTAAAGACAGAAATACAAAAATCATCGTCGCCTCTTGCGTTGCGAATTTCTGTCGTCGCCCCTTTGATGTAATGCTTGTAAAGTCCTGCTTTAATCTCATCAATTGGCGATGCAAAAATGGTATGTTTACAATGTTCTGACCATGTTTGCGCTAATGTTTCTAATTCAACATCTGTTGGATTACGACCTTCTTTAACAAAATATTCTTGTACGGCCTGCATATAAAGTAACGACATTCCCAATGGGCCTCGACGGGACCCGTCTGCGTTGGCAATACCTTCTTTACCGATGACGATTAATTCTTCATCAATAACGTTTAAGTCTACTTCATCAACGACAATCCCTTGGTTGGATAATTGTACCTTTGGAACAACAATGTCCATGCCGTTATCATTTACGAAGTCATTCTTACTTTTTATGCTGGCACGTTGAATAAGCGGATTGTGAATTTCTGCGGCAATAGCGTCTATTTCTTCTTTGCTCATATTACCTTTTAATAAAAGAAGACGCGCGCTAGAAATGTTTTTTTCACTATCAATGGTAAGATACGTCAACTCACTGGCGGTGTGGCCAATATTATCGGTTACGCCGGGAAGATAGCCAATCTCTAAGGCCCAATCAAAATCAGGTAGGGCTGCCATGTAATCATTTGCAGGTGATTTATCGCCATTTAAGATAAATGTTTTCTGTGTAACTGGATTGGTAAACGCTTCAAGAGTGTTCTGAAGGCTTTGTGGATCATTGATGGCATCTTCAATGGTATATATGTCCGCGACGTGCACGTCTTGAATACCCGATACGATCTTGGAAAAGTTGCGTTTATAAGTGACCGCGCGGCCATCTTCAGAAAAAGTGTGAACTTCAATACGTTGTGACATAGTGTAATTAAACATAGTGGTATGGTTTTACAATAGAATTTTTTGTTATTTAGATGAAATTCCCCCTATATTTTTATGTTTTAGTCGTTTAGAAATGTAATCGTAACAAATATTTGAGTAAACCATGCCTAAACTCACCATTAATGATCAAGAAGTTGAAGTCGAACCAGGAACGTCGATTATTCAAGCTGCCGAACAAATTGGCGTTGAAATTCCGCGTTTTTGCTACCACGATAAGCTATCTGTACCTGCCAATTGCCGTATGTGTTTGGTAGAAGTTGAAGGCGGCCCGCCTAAACCTGTTGCGTCTTGCGCCATGGCGTGTGGTGAAGGGATGGTTGTTAAGACCGAATCTGAGATGGTGAAAAAAGCGCGTAAAGGTGTGATGGAGATGCTCCTCATAAATCATCCCCTTGATTGTCCAATTTGTGACCAAGGCGGTGAATGTGACTTGCAGGATCAAGCCGTTGCCTATGGGTATGACCGTTCACGCTATACTGAAAATAAACGTGCGGTTAAAGATAAGCCGCTTGGCCCTTTAATTAAAACTATTATGACACGTTGTATAAACTGTACTCGTTGTGTGCGCTTTGGCGAAGAAATCGCAGGTGTTGCAGAATTGGGTCAGCTCAATCGTTCTGAAAATGCTGAAATTGGTACTTTCATTGATCAAGCCGTTACTACTGAATTATCAGGCAATATGATTGATATTTGCCCTGTAGGTGCTCTAACTTCTAAACCTTATTCATTTAAGGCGCGTTCTTGGGAATTACAAAAAACGCAAACGATTGACGTGCATGATGCCGTTGGCTCAAATATCCGCGTCGATAGCCGTTCTGGCGAAGTATTAAGAATTTTGCCGCGCCTTCACGAAGATGTGAATGAAGAGTGGATAAATGACCGCACAAGGTTTTCTTACGATGGCCTAACCAAAAGCCGTTTAGACCGCCCATACATCCGCGATAATAAAACGCAGAAATTGCGTGAATGCAGTTGGGAAGAGGCATTGCAGGTAGCTGGCGATAAAATCAAAACATTTGATAGTGATAATATCGCAGCATTTGCAGGTGATATGGCCGATGCCGAAAGTATCTACGCGCTAAAAAAATTAATGAAAAATCGTGGCGCTGAAAATATTGAATGCCGCGTGGATGGTGCGATGTTCGATGCCTCTAATAAAGGAAGCTATCGTTTCAATTCAACCATAGCTGGAATTGAAGAGGCCGATTCTATTTTAATCATTGGTACAAATTTACGCCACGAAGCAACAATGATTAATGCGCGTATTCGAAAAACATGGTTAGAAAAGCGTATTCCAATTGCTTATATCGGTGAAGAAATGGATATGACTTACCCAACAACATGTTTGGGCAATGATATAAGTGCTTTAGAGGCATGTGTTAATGTGCCACAAGACGCGAAAAAGCCGATGGTTATCGTTGGGTCTTCCGTTTTTGCGCGCGATGACGCTAAGGCTGTTTTGGGTATTATCCAACGCATTTGTGATAATGCAGGCGTAATTACAGAAGAATGGAATGGCTTTAACGTGGTTCAAACGGCTGCGTCTCGCATGGCTGCGTTGGAGATGGATTTCGTTCCATCAAAAGAATTTGATCTCAATGAAATGGGTTTGGTTTATCTGCTTGGCGTTGATAATCCTGAAACTATAAATAATATCCATCCGCATTCTTTCGTGATTTACCAAGGCTCTCATGGTGATTTAGGGGCGCATCGTGCCGATCTTATTTTGCCTGCTGCTGCTTACACGGAAAAAGATGGGATATATATGAACGTTGAGGGGCGTTCACAACGTGCCCGACGTGCCGTATTCCCACCGGGAGAGGCACGGGAGGATTGGAAAATTATCCGCGCTATTTCTGATCAGGCGGATCTTTCCATCGAATTTACTGATATTTTATCTCTCCGTGAATCAATGGGCAATGATTACCCAACGCTTACCGATTACGATCAAATAAAACCTGCTAAATTTAAGCCTTTTGAAGGTGAAGGCAAGGCATCAGACGCTCCATTTAATTATCCAATTGATAATTTTTACCTTACAAACCCAATTTGCCGCGCATCAGACATTATGAAGCGTTGCTCAACTGAATTTGTTAAACCAAAACAAATTTTGGAGGCTGCAGAATAATGACCAAAACTAGTATAGAAATGGTGCAAGAATTTCATGAAACCTATGGTTTGCCAGTCGAAACTGAGCAAACGTTAGCGTCAGATAAGACCCAGACATTGCGTATCAATCTATTGGCCGAAGAATTAGATGAATTGAAAGAAGCGCTTCAAAACAACGATCCAGTTGAGACATTGGATGCTTTAATTGATCTTCAATATGTTCTAGATGGTGCATTTCTGTCTTTTGGTATGCAGGATGTAAAACAGGCCGCGTTTGAAGAAGTTCACCGTTCTAACATGTCCAAGCTTGGTGAAGATGGAAAGCCTATCCGCCGACCTGAAGATGGTAAAGTCATGAAAGGCCCAAATTATTTTAAGCCAGACATGACAAAGTTCATTAAAAAAATGAAGAAAGCCGCGTAAGTGACTGATTTTTTACAGCAAGATCTTTGGCTCGTTTACCTTCAACCGCTTGCATTTATGTTGGCGCATATTGGTATCTTAATTGGGGTCATTCTTGGGTCAATGGCTTATTATACTTATGCCGAGCGTAAGGTCATGGGCCTGATGCAACGTCGTCAAGGGCCTGCGATGGTTGGGCCGTTTGGTTTGTTGCAGCCGATTGCTGATGGTATCAAGCTTTTGTCCAAAGAAATTATTATTCCATCACAAGCCAACGGTGTTTTATTTATCCTTGCACCTATTCTTGTTTTTGCGCTGTCGTTAATTGCGTGGGCGGTTATTCCCGTTAGTGCGCAACTTGTTTTAGCGGATATTAATGTGGGAATTCTGTACCTTTTTGCTGTCTCGTCACTTGGTGTTTATGGCGTGATTATCGCGGGTTGGGCGTCCAATTCAAAATATGCATTTTTGGGTGCGTTGCGCTCTGCCTCACAAATGGTGTCATATGAAGTTTCCATGGGCTTGGTTATTGTTTGTGTCCTTTTATGTGTTGGTACGTTGAATTTAACCGAAGTCATTACCGCGGATCGTCCATGGTGGATGGTTATCATGTTATTGCCGATGTTGGTTGTTTTCTTGGTGTCAATATTGGCGGAAACAAACCGCGCGCCATTTGATTTGCCTGAGGGCGAATCGGAAATTACGGGCGGATTTATGGTTGAATATTCCGCGATGGGCTTTGCGCTTTTCTTCCTTGGTGAATATACCAACATGATTATGATGAGCGCGATGACAACTGTCTTATTCCTTGGCGGATGGTTACCCCCATTTGGGATTGAGGCATTGGCGTTTGTCCCAGGAGTTATCTGGTTTGCCTTGAAAACGGCGCTTATCATGTTCTTTTTTATCTGGGCGCGGGCGACGTTCCCACGTTATCGTTATGATCAACTTATGCGCCTGGGCTGGAAAGTATTCTTGCCGTTCACACTTTTTTGGGTGGTTGTGGTTTCTGGCACTTTGCTTTATTTTGATGCATTGCCTTAGGAAATAACATGAAAAATTTTATTCAATCATTTTTACTTATCGAAATTGTTAAAGGCATGATGCTGACATTGAAATATATGTTTTTCATGCCCAAAGTGACAATCAATTACCCGAATGAGAAGGGTCCATTAAGCCCGCGTTTTCGTGGTGAACATGCGTTGCGCCGTTATCCAAATGGGGAGGAGCGTTGCATTGCGTGTAAATTATGCGAAGCGATTTGCCCTGCCCAAGCGATTACGATTGAAGCTGTACCACGCGAGGATGGATCACGCCGTACGACACGCTATGATATTGATATGACCAAATGTATTTATTGTGGTTTGTGTCAAGAAGCCTGCCCCGTAGATGCCATTGTCGAAGGACCAAATTTTGAATATGCAACCGAAACGCGTGAAGAGCTTTATTACAATAAAGATAAATTATTGGATAATGGTGACCGTTGGGAAGCGCAAATTGCCCGTAATTTGGCCGCAGACGCCCCATATCGTTAAAATTAACCCATTATAACTTATTGATATTATTAAGGAAAAACCATTCCTTTAGTTCGTTTGTCAAATTTTGAGGGGTGGGGTGCCTCGTTAATTTTTATGAAAAATTATTTTTGAGAAATAGCGGTTACGATGTCTCCCGTAATGCGGTGCCGATGGTAAGTCGGACAGTAAAATCATCATACCATAATTGTAAAAGTTAATATATTAATATTCTTGACATTAAGCCATGCGTTTGATACATTACTGGTATGAACAAAGTAGGTGTAGTATCTTTTAACATGGCAGCAAGTGGACTAGGTACGCGAGGGTCTACTCGTTCGTTGCATGCACAAAAAGCATATGCCTTTCAAGAAGCTTGCCGAGGAGCAATGTTTGGTGGTGTTTTAGCCGCTAGACAAAGGGCGGGAGGCTTAACCGCAGCAAAACCTGGCCCAGCTCCTAGATAAATCTTCATTCTTAACAGTGAATAGTCTGTAATTTTTGCAGACTATCTCTTGCGTTTGTAAGCACTTAGCAGTACAAAAATGACGTTATAACTTTTTGTGGGCATATATATGTCTGCATTATCATCAAAAACGGTATTTATGATCTCTGCATTCGCCTTTTACCTATTTGCATTTTTTACACTGTTTAGCGCCGTGATGGTTATTACCGCGCGTAATCCTGTGAATTCTGTGTTGTTTTTAATCCTAAGCTTTTTTAATGCGGCGGGTCTTTTTGTTTTATTGGGCGCGGAATTTATCGCGATGATTTTGGTCATTGTGTATGTTGGCGCGGTGGCGGTTTTATTCTTATTCGTTGTAATGATGTTGGATATAAGCTTTAGCGATTTGCGCAAAGGGGCGATGAAATATATCCCAATGGGGTTATTAGCGGGCGGTATTTTATTAGCCGAATTGGTCACAATTTTTGTGGGGTGGAAATTCTCACAATCTGCGGAAAGTAACGCCGCATCGCCCATTCCAAATCCAGAACAGTTGACCAATACCGAAGCATTGGGTCAGGTTTTATATACGGATTACATTTTTGCGTTTCAAACCGCGGGATTAATATTACTGGTGGCCATGATTGGCGCGATTGTTTTGACCCATCGCCGCCGCCCAGGGGTTCGTCGCCAGATTGTGTCAAAACAACAAGCCAGAACACAGGCCGAGTCGATGGAAATGCAAAAAGTAACACCAGGGACGGGGATTTAACATGTTCGAAGCGGGATTAGATATTGGATTATCGCATTACCTGATTTTGGCGGGTATGATTTTTACGATTGGTGTGTTTGGCATTTTCCTAAACCGTAAGAACGTCATTGTTATTTTGATGAGCATCGAATTGATGTTATTGGCGGTAAATATAAATTTTGTAGCCTTTTCAACCTATTTAAATGATTTAACGGGGCAGGTCTTTAGCCTGTTTATCTTAACCGTTGCAGCCGCCGAAGCGGCGATTGGTCTGGCAATTTTGGTTGTGTTTTTTAGAACCAAAGGGTCGATTGCGGTTGAAGATATTTCGAGTATGAAGGGGTAGATATAATGATTGAATATATCGCTATATTTGGCCCGTTGGTTGGTTTTTTGATGGCTTTTCTTTTTGGGAAAAGCATGGGTGATAAAGGCGCGCAAATAGTAACCTGTACGGGTGTGATTGCCGCAGCGATTTGCTCTTGTATTTTATTTGTTCAAGTTGGGTATGGCGACCAAGTGCATACCGTTAATTTGATGACGTGGATATCGTCTGGCGCGATGGAGGTGAACTGGGCGTTACGCTTTGACACTTTATCCGTTGTTATGATGGCGGTTGTGACCATTGTGTCCTCATGCGTGCATGTTTATTCGATTGGGTATATGAGCCATGATGCGCATAAGGCGCGTTTTATGGCGTATTTAAGTTTGTTTACTTTTGCGATGTTGATGTTGGTGACATCGGATAATCTGGTGCAGCTTTTCTTTGGTTGGGAAGGGGTTGGTGTGGCCTCATACCTTTTGATCGGGTTTTGGAATCATAAGGCAAGCGCGAATGCGGCGTCGATAAAGGCATTCTTGGTCAACCGTGTTGGTGACTTTGGCTTGGCGCTTGGGATATTTGCGACATTTATGGTGTTTGGGACGGTGCAGTTTGATGAAATTTTTGATCAAGCCGCGGGGCTTGCCGATGCGACAATGAATTTTGTTGGATATGATTTAAATGCGATGACTGTAATCTGTCTGCTCTTATTCATGGGGGCGATGGGTAAGTCGGCGCAATTGGGTTTGCATACATGGCTGCCTGATGCGATGGAGGGGCCAACACCTGTTTCTGCGCTTATCCATGCGGCGACGATGGTGACCGCAGGGGTTTTCCTAGTGGCGCGTATGTCGCCTGTATTTGAATTTGCGCCAACGGCGTTGATGGTTGTGACAGTTGTTGGCGGCATGACCGCGTTTGTCGCCGCGACGATTGGGATGACTCAATTTGATATTAAGCGTGTGATTGCGTATTCAACCATGTCTCAATTGGGGTATATGTTTTTTGCGCTTGGCGTGTCTGCTTATGGGGCGGCGATATTCCACCTGATGACGCATGCGTTTTTTAAGGCGTTATTGTTCCTTTGTGCGGGGTCGGTTATTCATGCGATGTCGGATGAGCAAGATATGCGTAAGATGGGCGGTATTTGGAAGAAAATTCCGATGACTTATGCGCTTATGTGGATTGGATCTTTGGCCTTGGCAGGTGTGCCATGGTTCGCGGGATATTATTCAAAAGATTTGATTTTAGAATCTGCGTTTGCGGACCATACGTGGTTTGGTGATTTTGCCTTTTGGATGGGGATTGCGGCGGCATTAATGACCGCATTTTATTCGGCGCGTTTATTGTTCATGACGTTCCATGGAAAACCACGTGCATCAAAGCAAGTGATGGATCATATCCATGAATCACCGCCCGTTATGTTGACGCCGCTTATTATTTTGGCGGCTGGGGCGTTGTTTTCTGGGGCTTTCTTTTATAATGCCTTTGCTGGTGGTGGTCATCACGGGGAAGAAAACGTTGTGGCGCATGAAACGGGTCATGGGGACGATGTGGATGGTCTTGTGGATCATTCAGTGGATAAAGTGCATGAAGCGGCCGTTGATGCGGAACATCATGATGAAGAGTTTGGGCGCAAAGAATTTTGGAAGAACTCTCTATTTGTTTTGCCTGAAAATGATACGGTTGAAATGGCGCATAGCGTCCCGTATTGGGTGAAGAAATTGCCCATTATCATGGGCGCATTTGGTTTATTATTAGGGGCAATTTTATATACAAAATTAGTAGGATGGCCAGCAAAGCTTAGTCGTTGGTTTAAGCCACTGTATATTTTGTTTTTTAGAAAATGGTTCTTTGACGAGCTTTATCATAAGACATTGATTGCCCCATCATTGGCGTTAGGACGATTATTTTGGCGTGGTGATAAAAAATTCGTTGATGGATTAGGGCCTGATGGTTTTGCCAAAACATCGATGGGTGTGAATGGCTTATTAAGTCGTTTCCAAACAGGATTTATATTTCAATATGCGTTTGTCATGATTGTTGGATTGATCGGTTTGATTACATATTTCTTTGTAAAATCAATGATGGGTGAGGGGTAGTATTATGACCGAATTTCCAATCCTTTCTTTATTGACTTTTATCCCGCTTGTCGGTGTGTTGTTCATCTTATTGATCCGTGGTGATCAAGCCATGGTGGAAAAAAACTCAAAGCATGTTGCGCTATTTGTGACGGGGGTGAACTTCGTCTTATCGTTATTCATGTTGAGTATGTTTGATAAAAACTCACCTGATTTTCAAATGGTTGAAAAATTTGAGTGGTTTAGCGCGCTCAATATTTCTTACACAATGGGAATTGATGGTATTTCGTTATTTTTCGTGATGCTCTCAACCTTATTAACGCCCATTTGTATTTTGGCGAGTTGGAATTCAATCAAAACCCGTATACGTGAATATATGGTAGCGTTTCTGATTTTGGAAACTATGATGATTGGGACGTTTGTCGCGCTTGATGCGTTCTTGTTCTATATCTTCTTTGAAGCGGTGCTCATCCCGATGTTTATTATCATTGGTGTTTGGGGCGGGGCGGAGCGGATTTATGCATCGTTTAAATTCTTCCTTTATACTTTGCTAGGGTCTGTGTTGATGCTGCTTGCGCTTTTATATCTATATATGGAAGTGGGATCGAGCGATATTGAGACATTGATAAATAACCCTGTGGCACGATCCGCACAGATGTGGCTGTTCATTGCGTTTTTTGCCAGTTTTGCGGTGAAAATGCCGATGTGGCCTGTACATACATGGTTGCCCGATGCGCACGTTCAAGCGCCAACTGCGGGGTCTGTTATTTTGGCGGGTGTATTGTTGAAAATGGGTGGCTATGGATTTTTAAGATTTTCATTACCGATGTTACCAGAAGCCAGCATGCATTTTGCACCAGTTGTATTTTGGATGTCCGTTGTAGCGATCATCTATACCTCGCTTGTCGCGCTTGTACAAAGTGATATGAAGAAATTAATTGCGTATTCATCCGTTGCGCATATGGGGTTTGTGACCCTTGGGATTTTTACGGCCACCACGCAAGGGATTGAAGGAGGCGTCTTTCAAATGATTTCTCATGGGATAATCTCTGCCGCGCTTTTCTTATGCGTTGGGGTTGTTTATGACCGGCTACATACGCGTGAAATGGGGCGTTATGGCGGGTTGGTCAAGAACATGCCTAAATATGCGACAATTTTTATGATCTTGATGTTGGGGTCTGTTGGATTGCCAGGAACATCAGGATTTGTGGGTGAGTTTCTATCGCTTATGGGCGCGTTTCAGGTCAATACGACGGTGGCATTATTTGCCACAACGGGGGTTGTTTTGGGCGCGGCGTATATGTTGGTTTTATACCGCGCGGTCATTTTTGGGGAGCAGAAAAATGAAGACGCCGCAGCCATGAAAGATTTAACCAAGCTTGAATATAGTTATCTGGTGCCGTTGGTTTTGATGGTTTTGTGGCTTGGGATTGCGCCATCATTTGTAATGGAACGAATTGCCCCATCAATTGATAAATTAATTACGCATGTTGAGACACAAAATGCAAAAGCATTAGAAGGTGAACAGAGGCTTTCAGGTCTTTTGAATGATGTGTCAAATAATTTCGAAGGTGATGTGAATGAATAGTATAACCTTTTATGAATTGGCGCCTATGTGGCCCGAGCTTTTCTTAGCTTTGGGTGGTTTGGCTGTTCTTATTTTAGGGGTTTTGCAAAAACAAATAAATGCAACGCGTATTATCAATTTGTCAGTCATTGGTTTATTTGTTCTTACATTTATGATTTTAATCTCTCAACCATATGATATTTTTCATACGTCAATTTTGGGCGGGATGTTTGTTCAAAATGAATTTACTGTTTTTATCAAAATCTTGATTATCTTTGGCATTATTGCCTCACTCGCGCTTGCCCCGCAATATCTGGAAGAATCGCAGATGGCGCGATTTGAATATCCTATTTTGGTTTTGTTTGCTGGGCTTGGTATGATGATTATGGTCTCTGCGAGTGACATGCTATCGCTTTATATGGGGTTAGAATTGCAATCTTTAAGCCTTTATGTTTTGGCGGCCATTCGTCGTAATCATTTAAAATCCGCAGAATCGGGGATGAAATATTTTATTCTGGGCGCGATATCATCGGGAATGTTGTTGTTCGGTATTTCGATGATTTACGGATTTACAGGCACAACCAATTTTGAATTAATTGCCACAACCTTATCCCAAGAATTAAGTCTGGGCGCGGTCATTGGATTTGTATTTGTGCTCAGTGCACTTGCCTTTAAAATATCAGCAGTGCCATTTCACATGTGGACCCCTGATGTATATGAAGGCGCGCCGACAAGTGTGACGGCATTCTTTGCGATTGTCCCGAAAATTGCGGCCATGGGCTTAATCATTCATTTATTATTTATTCCATTTTCCGCGTTGAGCGACCAATGGTTTCAAATGATTTGGTTGTTGTCTGTTGCATCTATGATAGTAGGGGCGTTCGCAGGTCTAAAGCAGAATAATATTAAACGGTTAATCGCCTATAGCTCCATCGGGAATATTGGTTACGCGTTGATTGGTATTGCCGCAGGCGGAGAGGCGGGTATTGCCGCAGTCTTAGTTTATTTGGCCATTTATATGGTCATGACAGCGGGAACGTTTGGCATTATTTTATGCATGCGACGCAATGAATTAAGCACAGATAACATTTCTGATTTGGCGGGATTATCAACCAATCATCCTTGGCTTGCGTATCCTTTGGCTATATTGATGTTTTCGATGAGTGGTATTCCGCCAATGGCTGGTTTCTTTGGTAAATTAATTGTGTTTCAATCTGCTATACAATCGGGTCTTTATGTTTTGGCGGTTTTGGGTGTGTTAACTTCTGTTGTGGCGGCCTATTACTATCTTAAAATTATCAAAGTGATGTTCTTTGACGATGCGATGGATAGATTTGATACAGATAATATTGAATGGCCGCGTAAGGCCGTTGTTGCGGTTTCTATTGCGGTTGTTATGTTGTTTATATTATTTCCTTCTTATCTAATTGAAATTTCACAAAGTGCAGCTTCTGGGCTGTTTCATTAGGTTGGATTATCATGCCTATTGAATGGCAAATACAGCAGTACCAACAAACATCTTCCACGCAGGATTTAGCGCATCAGGCGGCAAACGATGGCGCGTCCGAAGGTGCATTGTTCCAAGCGTTAAAGCAAAGCGCGGGACGCGGGCGCCATGGTAATAAATGGAGTGCGCCGCTTGGCAATTTATATTTCTCATTTGTTTTAAAACCCGATTACGCATTGGATAAAGCGGGGCAGGTGTCTTTTGTTGTGGCGTGTGCCTTGGCGCGTGCTTTAGAAGAGTATATTGATATTAAAAAACATGATCTGAAGTTGAAATGGCCAAATGATGTTTTGGTTGATGGACTTAAAATGTCGGGCATATTGTTAGAGACAAACATCATTGATAATAAGCTTGATAGTTTGATTGTTGGTATAGGCGTCAACATATTTAACAAGCCTGATTTGGCCGCGTGTTTAAATGATGTATCGCAAGAGCCTGTTTATGTGAACAAGGTTCGAGACCAGATATTGCATGAATTTAATGTTTTTTATACGTTGTGGCAGGTAAAAGGGTTTGAAGCGATACAGAAATTTTGGGAAGAGCGTGCCTACGGCATTGGTCAAGAGATGACCGCGCGTTTGCCTAAAGAAAAATTTAAGGGCACGTTTAAAGGAATCACGAACGAAGGCTGTTTGATTTTAAACGAAAGCAATGGGAATGAGCGTATTATTACGGCGGCGGATGTTCATTTTGGAGGGTCTTAAATGCTTTTAACTATTGATATAGGCAACACGAATATTGTTTTTGCGGTATATGATGGAAGCAAGCAAATTCAAAAATGGCGACATGAAACAAATGCACCAGTAGTTGAAGGGTTGGATTCGTGTCAAAGTGATATTCAAAATATAATCGTTAGCTCAGTCGTGCCATCAAAAAATGATGAATTAACAGTGGCTTGTGAAAATAAGTTTAATTTGATTCCTAAATTTGTCAGCGCCGAAAATGTTGGTATCAAAATCGATTTAGATGACTCTAAACAGGCTGGAGCGGACAGATTGGTCAATGCAGTGGCGGTGTTGGCGGAATATGATAAACCCGCGATTATTGTTGATTTTGGTACTGCAACCACATTTGATGTTATCAATACCGACGGTCATTATGCCGGTGGTGTCATTGCGCCTGGTATTAATTTATCGCTTAAGGCTTTGGGGGATGCGGCGGCGCAGTTGCCGCAATTAAAGATTGAAAAGCCACCCCAAGTGATTGGACGCAATACCATCGATGCGATGCAATCAGGGGTTTATTGGGGGTATATAGGTTTAATTGAAGGGACGATTAAGCGTATTCAAAATGAGTTGGGGGTTGAATGTATGATTATTGCCACAGGCGGTCTTGCCCCTTTATTTGCCGATGGAACATCATTGATTGAAAAGATAGACCCTGACTTAACGTTAAAAGGCTTGGTGCATATTCATAAAGCCTCTATAAAAGACTAAATTTAAATAGAATTGAGTATGATGACTTTAAATCCTGATGAACTTGTATTTATTCCGCTTGGCGGGGCCGAACAATTTGGCGCGAACCTGAATGTTTATGGGTATCAAGATAAGTTGCTTGTCGTTGATATGGGCATTGGTTTCGCCGATGAGTATTATCCGGGGATTGATATTTTATTGCCTGACCCAACATATCTGGAAGACAATAAAAATAAAATCACCGGTATGATAATAACGCATGCGCATGAAGACCATATTGGCGGCGTCGCGCATTTATGGCCGCGTATTAAATGCCCAATTTATTGTACAGAATTCACAGCCGAAATTTTGAAAGCCAAATTAAAAGAAAATCCAGACTGTAAGGGCGCGCGTATTCGTGTGGTTAAGCAAAAGGACCCTGTCAAAATGGGCCCCTTCACAACGACATTCTTGCCTGTATCGCATTCCGTTCCCGATAGCTCCGCCCTTGTGATTGAAACAGATTTGGGGCGCGTGGTTCATAGTGGGGACTGGAATTTGGATCCTGCGCCTGTTTTAGGGCATAAAACAGAAGAAGCGACATTTAGAGCGGTCGGTGACAAAGGTGTTCTTGCCTATGTTGGAGATTCTACGAATGCGGGGGTCGATGGTTTTTCAGGATCAGAAAGCGATGTTGAAAAGGGTTTGGCCGAAGTTTTTAAAAGCTGTAAAAAGCGGATAGTCGTGACGATGTTTGCGTCAAACATTGGCCGCGTAAGGTCAATTTGTAAGGCGGCGGAAGCGAATGATCGTAGTGTTGCAGTATTGGGAAGGTCGCTCCACCGTATGATTGGCGCGGCACGCCAATGTGGATATTTGAATGATATTCGTGATTTTGTGGAAGAAAAAGATATTGATGTTATCCCGCGTGAAAACTTGGTTGTGATTGCAACGGGAAGCCAAGGGGAAGCGCGCGCACAAATAGCACGCATTGCCCGTGGCGATCAAAGAAACGTCAAATTAGTGTCAGGTGACACGGTCATCTTTTCTGCACGCCCCATCCCCGGGAATGAAAAAGAAATCAATTTCGTTCAAAACCGTCTAGTGGCGGCGCATATAAATATAATCAATCCGCGGGATACAAAGCACGTTATCCATGTGTCGGGTCATCCCGCGCGCGATGAAATAAAATTAATGTATGATTGGTTGCGCCCAGAAATTGTTGTGCCTGTTCATGGGGAAAAAGTGATGATTGAAGACCAAGCAGAATTGGCACGTCAATCACAAATCAGACATACGGTTGTGCCAAACAATGGATCAGTTATCCGATTGGCCCCAGGCACACCAGAAATTATTGATCATGTGCATAGTGATTTATTGGCCGTTGAACCTGGCCGTATCATTAGCGCAAGCCATGTTGCCATTTCGGAACGTCGGAAGTTGCAACATACGGGCATGTTGCATGCATCAATAGTGGTGGATGAAGCGGGTACATTAATTGCAGATCCACAAATTTCTCATTCAGGGTTATTGGATGACAATGATGAAGAAGACCAAGAATTTATCGAAGATTTAAAAGATGAAATTCATGATATGGTGAAGGGATTAAAGCGTAAAAATTTACCCGAAGACGTCATGGCAGAAAAAATACGCATTGCCCTTCGTAAGGATATATATGAAGTTTTACGCATTAAAACCAAAGTGACGGTTCATTTAACAAAGGTTTAGGTATGTTTGAAATTTCTAAATTCAAAAAAAGTGATGCAGAGCAGTGGAAGGTATTATGGGCCGGTTATCAAGAAGATGAAAATTTATCCGATGAAGAGGTTCTTCGGCAAGTAAATACAAATTGGCCGCGGATATTACATGATGATAAATGCCATTCATCTGTTTTGAGGCATGAAGAGACAGGGCATGTCGTTGGTTTTGCCCTTTTTGAAGTACAGTGGGTGCGTGATGATGAGCGTGATAAATGTTATTTATCTGACCTTTATGTTATGCCAAAATATCAAGGCAAGGGCGGTGGCAGAATGTTAATTAATTCTGTTGTGGATTTTGCAAGGAATAATAACCTTAAGCAGCTATATTGGATTACGCGGCCTTCAAATAAACAAGCGCAGAAATTATATAATAGTTATGGTGATTCAGAAACATGGTTAAAATATAAAGTTAGAATATGAATATTTTTACATCAATTATTGTTTTTCTTCTCGTGTTTTGGACGACGCTTTTTATTGTTTTGCCGTGGGGAAACCGCAGGCCGGATGAGCATGAGGTAGGGCATACCGCCAGCTCACCTTTCAATCCGCGTCTTCAACAAAAATTCCTTATTACATTTGGCGTTAGTTTTGTGATTTGGGCGATTATTGCGATTCTTATTCATATTGAAGTGATAGATTTTTACGAAATCTCTCGTGAGATGTTTGCAGAGGATGATATACGATGAAAATAATTTTTCTGCCTATATTTATTTTGTTGTCTATGCCATCTATCGTACAGGCGCAGGAAAGCGCCGCCATGAAAGACGCGGTTTGCAAGTTATTGGCATTACAAACGCAAAAGAGCAATCAAACACAACAGGTTGCTGGTGCGACATACCAAGAGGGCGTTGATGCCTATGGCAGGGCGGTTGCACCCGCCAGTATTGATGCAGCGGGAGAAATGGAATCATTAATTATTCCAATAGAAATTGATTTGGCTGAAAAGTTTGATATTCCCAACATAGAAAATGTGGGAGAGGCAAAGGTTGGCACCGCCGAAATTCAATCTGATGGGCGCGTTATTTTTGGTAAAAATGATATCACAAGTAAAGTGCATGATTGGTGTGGAACGCCCGTACCAAAGGGGCTGGATATTAAAAAGCCAGAGATCGAAACGCCCGTAGTGGATAAACCAAAGATACAAACGACCGAAATTAACGGGCCAATGGTTGAAATAAACCAACCAGAGAAGGTTGAAATGCAACCAGTTGAAATAAAACCAGTAATTGCCCAACCACCAGTTGAAATTCCTCTTGAAGTTGAGAGCAATAAAGCGTCAAATGACACGAATGTGCAAAATGTAAACACCAACACATCAGACAAAATAACAGGAACAGATTACAGAGATTATAATGAATAACCCAGCCCCGCAAAAAAAGAAGATAAGAACAGCAATAACCCCAACTCGAGAAGAAAATTTTCCTGATTGGTATCAAGAAGTTGTAAAGGCTGCTGATTTAGCAGAAAACTCTCCAACACGTGGATGCATGATTATTAAGCCAGATGGGTGGGCTATGTGGGAGAAAATGCAATCTATTTTTGATGAGTGGTTAAAAGATTATGGTGTTCAAAATTGTTCATTCCCTTTACTCATTCCTGTGAGCTTTTTGGAACGTGAAGCAGAGCACGTTGACGGGTTTGCAAAAGAGTGTGCGGTTGTCACACACCATAGATTGGAAGCAGATGAAGATGGCAAACTTATACCTGCTGGAAAGTTGGAAGAGCCATATGTAGTTCGTCCAACTTCGGAAACGATTATCGGAGATGCAATGTCACGGTGGATACAATCATATCGTGATTTGCCGATGCAACTAAATCAATGGGCAAGTGTTTTACGTTGGGAAATGCGCACACGATTATTTTTAAGAACCGCAGAGTTTTTTTGGCATGAAGGCCATAATGCGTTTGAAGATCACGAAGGGGCTAAGCAAGATTGCTTAACGGTCCTAGGAATGTATGAAAAATTCTTTACTGAATACTTAGCGTTTGACGGCTTTATGGGCATTAAAACCCCAGATGAACGTTTCCCAGGGGCAAATGAAACATATGCATTTGAAGCGATGATGCAAGATGGTAAAGCTTTACAAGCAGCAACAACTCATGATTTAGGAGATAATTTTGCTAAGTCATTAAACATAAAGTATCAAGGACGCGATGAAAAAGATCATTACTGTCACACAACATCATGGGCATTTAGCACACGAACAATAGGTGGTTTGATTATGATGCATGGCGATGATGATGGGATGATTATGCCACCGCGTATCGCACCACATCAAATTGTTATTTTGCCAGTAATAAAAGGAGACAATGAGACTAAAATCGAAAGATATTGCTTGAAGCTTCGGGATGATTTGAAAAAACAAGGTTTTCGTGTGAAATATGATAATCGTGATATGCGTACCCCAGATAAAATGTGGGATGCTGTTAAACGAGGTATTCCATTGCGCGTCGAAATAGGAGAGCGTGAAGTTGATGCAAATGAATTAACGCATGTGCGTCGTGATATTGGACGTGATTCAAAGACTACAGTTACCTCAGAAGATTTTGTAGCACAGGTTCAAAGTATTCTAGACGATATCCATGATAATATGTTGTTGAGGGTACGTAAGTTCCGTGATGAAAACACCATAGAAGTTAAATCGGTTGCTGACATTGAGGCATTTTATAAAACAGGTAAAATTGGGTTTGTAAAAGCGCCTGTTGAAATATTGGAAGATAGTACCCTTGAAGTGGTTATGAAAGAATATAGTCTTTCAACACGTAACATGCCATTTAGTGATAATGGCAAAAAAGTTTTGATTGCAAAGGCTTACTAAATAATGTTCTCCCCGATTGAGCGAATGATGGCGTGGCGGTATTTGCGGGCGCGTAAGGCAGAAGGGTTTGTTTCTGTTATTGCGGGTTTTTCGTTTTTGGGCATCATGTTGGGTGTGGCAACACTTATTATTGTGATGTCGGTTATGAATGGTTTTCGCGCAGAATTGGTGGATCGTATTCTTGGGCTTAATGGTCATTTGAATGTTTATTCTGCGGCAGGGCCGCTTGATAATTATATGTCGTTGGTTAACGCTATTGAACAAGTTGATGGGGTTGAGTCTGTTCGTCCTATGGTGGAGGGGCAAGTCCTTATTACAGTCAATGGCAATGCCAGCGGTGCATTGGTCCGTGGGTTAAGCCGTGAAGATTTTGCCACGAAGCCGTTGATTTCTGATTCCATCATTGAAGGGTCGTTGACAAATTTCCAAGCGGAGCAGATTGCCATTGGTGTCAAAATGGCGGAGCGGATGAATTTAAAATTAGGCGATCAAATTACTGTATTAGCGCCTAAAGGGAAGGCATCACCGTTTGGCACTATCCCGCGGTCGCGCTCATACGAGATTGGGCTTATTTTTGATGTCGGGATGTATGAATATAATAATGGTTTTATCTTTATGGATTTGACATCGGCACAAACTTTTTTCCAACGCAAAGGGCGGGTTAATTCATTAGAAGTGATGGCCGACAGCCCCGCCGTAGCGGATAAAATTAAAGGGCAATTACAAGAAGCCATTGGCGATCGTGCGCAGATTTATGATTGGCGTGATGCCAATAGCTCATTCTTAAATGCGTTGGCGGTGGAACGTAATGTCATGTTTCTTATCCTCACACTTATTATTTTGGTGGCGGCGTTTAATATTATCTCATCCATGATTATGTTGGTGAAAGACAAGGGTAAAGACATCGCCATATTACGCACCATGGGCGCAACGCAAAAAAATATGATGAATATCTTTATCCTGACAGGTGCAAGCATTGGGTTCGCAGGAACATTTGTGGGTGCAGTGATTGGTATTTTATTCGCCAGTAATATTGAAACCCTGCGCAAGTTTTTGGAAAATGCGAGCGGGACAGAATTGTTTGCTGATGAAGTTTATTTTTTATCGCAATTACCTGCGATTATTCAATGGCAAGATATTACAACGGTTGTCGTCATGGCGTTGGTGTTATCTGTGGGGGCAACATTGTACCCCGCGTTACGCGCATCGCGGTTGGACCCAGTAGAGGCGTTGCGATATGAGTAACAGCGAAACAAATAATAATTTAGTTTTGGAAACGAAAGACCTTTGCCGTTTTTATACGCAAGGTGGGAAAACATTATCTGTTTTAAATGATGCCAATGTGCAAATTAAATCAGGTGAGATTGTCGCGCTTGTCGGGCCAAGTGGATCTGGTAAATCGACATTTCTACAAACGGTTGGTTTATTGGATAAGCCAACAAGCGGATCATTAATAATTGGTGGAAACAATACCGACCATATTAACGATAAAGAGCGCACGTTGCTACGCCGTCAATATATTGGATTTGTGTATCAGTTTCATTATTTGTTACCAGAATTTACAGCCCTTGAGAATATCATTATTCCGCAAATGGTAGCAGGCGTGACCCGTGATGACGCGTCAAAACGCGCCAAAGAATTGTTGGAAATTTTAAAAATCGACCACCGCGCAAATCATCGCCCCGCGACGTTGTCAGGGGGGGAGCAACAGCGCGTTGCCATCGCCCGCGCATTGGCCAACAAGCCAACCTTGTTATTGGCGGATGAGCCAACGGGGAATTTAGACCCAGAAACGTCAGAACGTGTGTTTGAATTATTGATTGATCTGGTTCGAAATGTAGGCATTGGCGCCGTTATCGCCACCCATAATATGGACATCGCGGATAGGATGGATCGTATCTTAGAATTCAAGAATGGTAAGTTGATTAGCTATTAAATTTTTTGGCGAGGCGCCATCATACTCAATAAAGCCATTTTGGGTTTTCTCTGAAATAGACCGAGGTCATTTAAAATACCATATCGTTCAAATATAGAAGCGCCAGCCATTTTGCTATATTTTGTTAAAATTTCAGATTGTTCTGGTGTCAATATTTTGGCATGTTTTTTAGCCATTTCGCCCGCGTAGTTAAAATCTTTTAAAAAGTTTTTTCTTCGTCTGCAGACATTTGTTAAAATACGACTAAATTCTTTTAATATGTCGTTCATTTCATTTAAAGAAAAAGAACAAGATTTTATACGCTGTAAAAGCGATCCTTTATTTCCCGCATCTGGAAAAGAAACATTATTATCGTGTATTCTGTAGTTTGCCAATACAGCAGGAATATAATGTTTTATTCCCAGAAAGCCTGATGTGACTTGAACGTGAATATCATGCCCACGCTCTTTCCCAGTAAAGGGTAAGAGTTTTTCTCGTAAGGCATTATTTATGGCGATTGAAAAACCCAAAGCAGACCATCTAAAAAGGAGCATTTCAGGCCGTTGTTCTTGTAAGTTTTCTTTTCTTTTTTCTTCCCTAGAAGGTGAAAGAATTTTCCCATGCGAATCTATTGTCGCATAATTATGATGAACCATTATGGGTGTATCAGGAGAATTCTCTTTTTCTAAAAATTGTAATGTTTGAACCATAGTAAAAATTTTATTAGGAAGCCATTGATCGTCCTGATCTGCAAAAAACACATAATCCGCAGTAGAGCTCTCCAGTAAAGTTTCAAAGTTTTGAACAAAACCAAGATTGCCTTTATCGTCATGAATTTTAGTTATGTTTGGATAGTGCGCAGTGACTTCTTCTAAATATTTTAAGGTATTTGGGCAGGTAGAGCCATCGTCACGTATTATTATTTCAATTTGGCCCGCATAGTTTTGTTGTAAAATGCTATCCACTTGTTCTTTTAAAAATCTAGCGCCTTCTATATATTCGGCAGGAACATATGTAGCCAATAGAACCTGAACGAGGGGGGCTTGATCAAATTGACTGCAGAGGGATGTATTATTCATATGCTTTTGTAATATGTAAATAGCTAAATATCAAGTTTTTTGTGGGAATAGCGTTACAAAATATGCCAATTACAAATTAGAAATGCTACAAAAGCTTATGTCAGCTAGCAAATTCATTCATTTACATGTGCATTCTGCCTATTCTTTGGCGGAAGGGGCTATTCACCCCAAGGAATTGGTGAAGAAGGCTGTCTTAAATGACATGCCTGCCATTGCGGTGACGGATACGAACAACATGTTTGGTGCGCTTGAGTTTTCGATGGCAGCGCAAGAAAAAGGTATTCAGCCGATTTTGGGGTGTCAGATCAATGTGGGTGAGGCCGAACAGCAAGTCGTTTTGTTGGCACAGAATGAGGCGGGGTATAAAAACCTATCAAAGATTATCAGTGACACCTATATGGAGGGTGATGTCAGCAAGTTGATTGCGACAAGTTTTGAAAAGTTAAAAGCCAGCTCTGAGAATATTATTTGCTTATCAGGTGGCCCGACAAAGGGGTTTACGGCCAAGAAAGATATCTTAACGCTCCATAAGATTTTTGGGGATCGGTTTTATATTGAACTGCAACGTCATGGATTACCAGAAGAGGAGGTGCATGAAGCCGCACTTATTAACATTGCGTATGAGCATAACATTCCGCTTGTGGCGACAAATGATGTTTATTTTGCCAGCCCCGACATGCATGAAGCGCATGATGCGTTGCTTTGTATTGCAGCAGGTCGCTATATTTCGGAGGAAGATAGACGCAAGGCGACAAAGCATCATTTCTTAAAATCTGCAGATGATATGGCGGAATTATTTTCGGACATTCCAGAGGCGATTGAGAATACGGTACAAATTGCCAAACGCTGTTCGTTTCTTTTGAACCCGATTGACCCGATTTTGCCGCCTTTTGAGACCGAAGAAGGTAATAATGAGGTTGAAGAATTACGGGTGCAATCAAAGGCAGGTTTACAGTGGCGTTTAGATAATTACGCCAAGGACGAAGACCCAAAGCCATATTGGGATCGATTGGAGTTTGAATTAAAAACGATTGAGGATATGGGGTTTCCTGGCTACTTCCTTATTGTTTCGGATTTTATTCAATGGGCAAAAGATCATGATATTCCTGTGGGGCCTGGTCGTGGGTCAGGCGCGGGGTCTGTCGTGGCGTGGGCGTTGAATATTACTGACCTTGATCCATTACAATTTAATTTACTATTTGAGCGTTTTTTGAACCCAGAGCGTGTTTCCATGCCCGACTTTGATGTTGATTTTTGTCAGGATAGGCGGGACGAGGTTATCCGTTATGTTCAGGAAAAATACGGGTTTGATAAGGTTGCGCAGATTATCACCTTTGGAAAGTTACAGGCGCGCGCGGTCGTGCGGGACGTGGGGCGAGTTTTACAAATGCCTTATATGATGGTGGATAAGCTGTCTAAGATGATTCCCAATAACCCCGCGCAACCAACCACACTTCAAGAGGCATTAGATGCGGATCCTGATTTTCGGATGGAAATTAAGAAGGATGAAACCGCGGTTAAGCTGATTGATATCGCGCTTAAGCTGGAGGGGTTATATCGTCATGCGTCGACCCATGCGGCGGGGGTGGTGATCGGGGACCGGCCATTGCATGAGTTGGTGCCTGTTTATCGTGACCCGCGATCTGACATGCCCGTAACACAATTTAATATGAAATATGTTGAACAAGCGGGTTTGGTCAAATTTGATTTTCTTGGATTGAAGACGTTAACCGTTGTCCAAAAAGCGTTGCAGTTTGTAAAAGAAGAACATAACGAAGAATATGATATTTTAAAAATTCCGCTTGATGATACCAAATCATATGAGTTGATGGCCAAGGGAATTTCGACAGGTGTTTTTCAATTAGAAAGCTCGGGCATGAAAGATGTTCTGAGGAAATTAAAGCCAACGCGATTTGAGGATATTATAGCGCTTGTCTCGCTCTATCGTCCGGGGCCAATGGACAATATTCCGACCTATATTGCAATTAAAGACGGGCGTGAAGAGGCTGATTATTTGCATCCCAAGCTTCAGCCTATTTTGGAAGAAACTTTTGGTATTATGATTTACCAAGAACAGGTCATGCAGGCCGCACAGATTTTGGCAGGATACAGCCTTGGGGGCGCGGATTTGCTTCGTCGTGCGATGGGTAAGAAAATTCAAGCCGCGATGGATGCGGAGCGAGTAAAGTTCATGGACGGGTCAGCGGAGCATAATAACGTGCCTGCGGAACAAGCGTCAGCAATTTTTGACCAAATTGCCAAATTCGCAGGGTATGGATTTAACAAATCACACGCGGCGGCCTACGCATTAATTGCCTATCAAACTGCGTGGCTTAAGGCCAATTATCCCGTTGAATTTATGGCCGCGTCGATGACATTGGATGCGGGGAATACGGATAAGCTTAGTATTTTTAAGCAAGAGCTTGACCGTATGGGCATTGAATTATTGATCCCCGATATTAATAAATCTGGTGTGATGTTTGTAGTGGAAGGGGACAAGGTCCGCTATGCGCTTGCTGCCCTAAAAGGTGTGGGTGAGGCGGCGATGGAAAAGGTTGTCGCCGAGCGTAATGCCAATGGCGATTTTAAAGATTTAGACGATTTTTTATCGCGCCTTGAAAGTGGGACGATGAATAAGCGCCAGTTTGAGGGATTGATCTCCGCAGGGGCGTTTGACTCGTTTGGGCATGATCGTGCGACATTAATGGGCAATGCGGAAATGCTGCTCAAACATGCGGCGCATCAGGCGCAAGAACGTGAAAGCGGACAATCTAGTTTATTTGGCGGGGACGCAACCATGACCGCAATGCCGCCATTGCAAGATGTCGAGGCATGGGACACGTTAGAAAAATTAAGCTTTGAATTTAAGGCGGTTGGGTTTTATTTATCCGCCCACCCGCTTGATGCGCGTACGGAGCAATTAGAAAAAATGGGCGTGACACCTTATTCAGGCGCGGCGCAGAAGTTAAGTTCACAAAAATCTAATCGGTTGCAAATGGCGGGCATTCTTATCCGTAAACAAGAACGTGTGTCAGCTAAATCGGGAAATAAATTTGCGTTTTTACAATTATCTGATGCGACGGGTGTTTTTGAAGTGATGATTTTCTCAGACACGTTGGCGCGGTGCCGCGAATTTTTGGAGCCTGGCAAAGCGTTGCTAGTCAATGTGGATGCCGATACACGCGAAGAAGAAATTCGATTTACGGGTCAAATTATTGAACCTTTGGAAGAGGCGGTGGCCGATAAGGTGCGTCAGGTAAAAATTCACCTAGATGCCAGTGAGCCTATACAGCATATTTATAATGGCATCAAAAATGCAGGGCAGGGAAATGTAAAAATTCATATCTATGCCCATTTAGCCACGGGTCAAATTGCGGAAATGGAAATAAAAGGCCGCCACAGCATTCCGCCTGAACTAATGAGTCTGCTTCAAAAAAGCCCAGGGTTTATTAAATATAGTGAGGGTTAATTCAAATCGTTAGTTGATTTTAAATCTGTTATTCCTAATTCTTGTATTGTTGCCTGTTTTATGTCATCCCATAGAGCGACAAATTCATCTACATCGTCATGCGTTTCAAGATAACCTTGAGGGGTTATATCATTTTGATGTAAAGCTGCATCCAATGTATCCAAAAATTTGTTGTATTTTGAGGGATCTGTTTCTAAATGGATGTATTTTATCGAAAAATATAACATACAGCTTTTATAAGGAAAGTTTCTTATGGCGCCATTTAACTTTGCCGTCTCGTTTTGATTTTCGTGACCTGATAAAGTTGTCCGTAAGCTTCTTGTCGAAGAACATTTAAAGAAAAATGGTTCTAAGGTTTCCAAGGCCAATTGTAATTGCAAGGCTTGATATGATTTTTCATACTCTTCGAGGGTTTCAACATCTACTTCTTCCCCATTATTCAGAGTATGCCTAGTTTCGTATGGCTGACCTTTTCTTATCAAAGTTATCACATCTATTATTATGTCTCTAATATTTGTATCATGATATTTATTGAGGATATCCCAATTTACAGCTTTTAGGGCCTCGCTAGAGGCTCTTTTGGCAAATTCTGAGGATAATCCTAAATCATTAGACATAAATTTTTCTATGATATCTTAAATCTTATGTCAATATATTATTTCTTCTTGCAATTAATCGTAAAACCCCATAAAACATGACTAAGTTTCGGGATGACCCGATTCAAATTCACAGGTGAGAATCCTTCATTCCAGTGTTTTAGTAATAAAACCAAAGGCTCACCGAGGACATAACTGGCTGTTATTGCGATTAATTTCGTATGTAACATATTGATAAAAGGAGAAAACATCATGCCTATGCCTATCGTACAAATGAAAGACCTGCTCGAAGCAGGTGTCCACTTTGGTCACCACACACGTCGTTGGAACCCAAAAATGCAACCATACATCTTTGGTGTGCGTAATGGTGTTCACATCATCGATTTACAACAAACTACGCCAATGTTGGGTCAAGCCCTTCAGGCAATGCGTGATATTGTTGCAAAAGGTGGTCGTGTTTTGTTCGTTGGAACAAAAAACCAAGCAAAAGACAAAATCAAAGAAAGCGCAAAGCGTTCAGGTCAATTCTATGTAAACCATAGATGGTTGGGTGGAATGATGACTAACTGGCAGACAATTTCAAAATCAATCACACGCTTACGCGAAGTAGATACGATTTTGGCCAAAGGTGAAGATTCTGGTCTGAAGAAAAAAGAACTTCTTATGATGGAGCGTGAGCGCGATAAGCTTGAGCTTGCATTGGGCGGTATCAAAGACATGGGCGGACAGCCTGATGCGATTTTTATCATTGATGTCGATAAAGAAGATATTGCCGTTAAAGAAGCAAACAACTTAGGAATTCCAGTATTTGGTATCATTGATACAAATGTTGACCCAGTTGGTGTTGATTACCCAATTCCGGGGAATGATGATGCGTTGCGCGCAATTTCACTTTATTGTGATCTTTTCTGTGAGGCGATCCTTGATGGTATTTCCGCAGAAGTTGCGCGTTCTGGCGTAGATGCTGGTGCGGCCGTTGATGTTGATGTGAAAGTGCCAAAAGCAAAGGCAAAATCAGCAGTCACAAAAGATGATGCAAAAGCACAAGACCAAGTTGGTGAAGTTGCAAAACAAGTTGATAAAGCGCCAGTAGATGGCAAAGCAGGATCAGCAGATGTTTCAGCAGAGCCAGTTGAAGAAAAGCCAAAAAAGGCAGCCGCCGCTAAATAATTAAATTATACCTCCGCAAATTCTTGTGGAGGTATTTTCGTAAATTTATAGAAATAGGATATAAAATGTCAGAAATTACAGCAGCAAAAGTTAAAGAACTTCGCGAAAAATCAGGCGCAGGCATGATGGATGCCAAAAAAGCGTTACAAGAAAATAATGGTGACATGGAAGCGGCAATCGACTTCTTACGCACAAAAGGCCTTGCCAAGGCAGAAAAGAAATCTAGCCGTACAGCAGCAGAAGGTTTGGTTGCGATTGTTTCAGAAGGAACTTCGGGCGCAGTGGTTGAGGTAAACTCAGAAACAGACTTCGTTGCCCGTAATGAAAAATTCCAAGAATTTGTTAAGTCAGTTGCAAATAATGCAACACAAGTTGATTCTTTGGATGCGCTGATGGCTTCTGATATGAATGGTAAAACTGTTCAAGACACAATCACAAACCTTATTGCGACTGTTGGTGAAAACATGGGTGTACGCCGCATGGAAAAACTATCTGTTACTGATGGCGCGGTTGTTGGATATGTTCACAATGCGGTTGCCCCCAATTTAGGTAAAATTGGTGTGTTGGTTGCCTTGGAATCAACAGGTGATAAAGCGGCGTTGGAAACGTTAGGCAAACAGCTTGCGATGCATGTTGCTGCGGCTTTCCCACAATGTTTAGACGCCGCAAGTGCGGATCAAGATGCGTTAGAGCGTGAGCGTAACATCATCCGTGAAACAGCATTGGGCGAAGGGAAACCAGCCGATATTGTTGAAAAAATGCTTGAAGGACGCATGAAGAAATACTTGAAAGAGATCTGCTTAATGGATCAAATCTTTGTGATGGATGGTGAAACATCAATTACCGATCTTTTGAAAAATGCCGAAAAGGAAGTTGGCGCGCCAGTTAAGTTAAAAGCTTATAGCCGTATTCAGCTTGGTGAAGGTATTGAAAAAGAAGAAGAAGACTTCGCCGCGGAAGTAAGCAAAGTAGCAAACGGTTAGAAATCTTCCATTATTTCATTGAGACTGCGTTACTGCGCTACTCACGTATAAATATACGCTTCGTAGCTTGCGCCTTATCTCACTAAAATACTGTTTGATTTTCTACACCTCATATATAAATCTAAAGAGCCGCTTCTAAATTAGGGGCGGTTTTTTGTTGGGTATATTCAGGTACGCCACATTTTCGGAAATATTCATGAGCCGCTTCTTTACCACCGATTAAAACGTGAAGGTCACGGATTTTAACGTCACTCCAAAGCTTGTCGAATCCTGTAAAATCTTTATTTGTAATTTCGTCTGAATATTTCGTTTGAAAATGTAAGAAAGAGTCATGAAGCTTTGCTAGTATTTTTCTCATAAGAAAAATAGAGGGTTTGGATTTCCTGAGCAGCTTTTCCCTGTGTGAATTTTTAGGCTGCACAACATAATTATAAGTTGATAATAACATTTCTTCTAAATCAGAATAATTTGGTAGTTCAATTGATGCTAAATTGAAACCTCTATTCTTTCTGAATTCAAATATAGATATAGGTTTCTCTGACTTGTCTGTAGCTTTCCATGAAATGAAACTTCCTTCTTCTGTTCCATATCTTAAATATAGAAATGGCACGGTATATTGATTGACGTCTAGATGACGTACGTTATTTACTTTTCTTTTAATTGGGGCGAGGGACTTACAATGATAAGATAAAAATGATTGTATCCCCAATACGATCAGCTCGCCATTCATGAACCCATTATAGCCGCGTGCTTTCAGGAAGCCTGTTTTATTATCAATTTCAGGTAAAAATCTTCGCAGATTTTTCTCGTAAATACAAAGAATGGCAAATATTTGATGCGATACTTCATGCTCAAATGCTCCTGCAGAACCCTTAAAGCCCCAATTATGGTTTAGAAAATCCACGGCCTGACCTAACGTCATGTCATCACGAACCATTTGACGCAGTTCTCCCCAAAATCCATATTCTGGAGTGTGACTGTGGCACCAAAATTCATTTCCTAATCTCATGTCTGGCATATTCATAAATTAAAAATAGCGTCTATTTTAATTATGTCAATTAAATTCTTCTCAATTATCTTCTTCATAGAATTGCTTTTATCTGCATGTTCGCTTATCTTTATGCAGAATTTAACGTAGGAAATTATCAATGGCTTCAAAATCACCCTATAAACGTATTTTATTGAAAATGTCAGGCGAAGTTCTGATGGGGGATAATGAATTTGGGCTTGATCCTGCCACTGTTAACCGTGTTGCCGAGGATATAAAGCAAGCCGTTGAGAGCGGTACACAGATTTGTGTTGTTGTGGGGGCGGGGAATATCTTCCGCGGTGTTTCGGGCGCGGCACAAGGGATGGACCGCACAACGGCCGATTATATGGGCATGTTGGGGATTGTGATTAATGCGCTTGCGCTACAAAATGCGCTTGAAAATCTTGAAATTCAAACGCGCGTTATGTCCGCCATTCCGATGTCAGCCATTTGTGAGCCGTATATACGCAGAAAAGCAATGCGCCACATGGAAAAGGGCCGCGTTGTAATCTTTGCCGCGGGAACGGGTAACCCATATTTCACAACGGATACGGCAGCAGCATTGCGTGCCTCCGAAATGAATTGTGATGCGTTATTTAAAGGGACAAAGGTTGATGGTATTTATTCAGCCGACCCACAAAAAGATAAAACAGCAAAACGCTATGAAGAGATCACTTATATGGATGTATTGACCCAAGATTTAAAAGTGATGGATGCAACGGCCATTTCACTGGCGCGTGAAAATAATATTCCAATCGTTGTTTTCAATGTGCGCGAAAAAGGAAATTTAATGAAAACGTTAGACGGCTCAGGCACGTTTACGACCGTGACATAAACTAAATAATCAATTCGTTAAAAGAGGAACATAAAGCAATGGATATAAAAGATTTAGGCCGCCGTATGGATGGAGCAATTGAAAATTTAAAGACAGAATTTGCAGGCTTAAGAACGGGGCGCGCATCTGTTTCGATGTTAGACCCTGTGATGGTCGACATGTACGGATCAAAAATGCCGCTTAATCAGGTGGGAACGGTTAGCGTTCCTGAATCACGCTTACTTACCGTGACTGTATGGGACCAGACCGCTACGCCTGCTGTAGAAAAGGCTATTCGCGAATCTGGTTTGGGTTTAAACCCGATGGCCGAAGGCACGTTAATTCGTGTGCCTATCCCTGAGTTAAATGAAGAGCGCCGTAAGGAGTTGTCGAAGGTTGCTGGGCAATATGCAGAAAGCGCCCGTATTTCGGTGCGTAACATTCGCCGTGATGGCATGGATGATGTTAAAAAAAGTGAGAGTTATTCCGAAGATGACAAAAAACGTGAATCAGAAAACGTGCAAGATTTAACAAACACAAAAATAAAAATCATTGATGAAATGTACGCCAATAAAGAAAAGGATATTATGACGGTTTAATCGTTGTAATTATTTTAATGACTCAAACTCCCCAACATATTGCCATTATTATGGATGGAAATGGCCGATGGGCGCGGGCAAGAAATTTGCCGCGCACAGCGGGTCATCAAAAAGGTATTGAATCGTGCAAGCGTATTGTACGCGCGGCAGGGGAGCAGGGGGTTCAATATCTTACGCTGTTTGGGTTTTCAACCGAAAATTGGAGCCGTCCAGTCGATGAGGTCAATGAGTTGATGCGTCTTTTACGTATGTATTTACGTAGTGAAACAGCAGAGCTGCACCGTAATAATGTACGTATGAAGATGATAGGTAACCGTGAGCCATTTTCAAAAGATATTATTGAATTAATAGAAAATGCAGAAAATCTGACGCAAGATAATGATGGCCTTAACCTGACAATCGCCCTAAATTATGGGGGGCGTGATGAGATTTTGGAGGCTGCAAGTGCTATGGGGAAATATTTTGTTGAACATAATATCGCCTTTACCAAAGAAAATTCAGAAGAGTATTTTGAACAGTTTTTAATGACCAGAGCCATTCCTGACCCTGACATTTTAATCCGCACCAGTGGTGAGCAACGGATAAGTAATTTCCTTTTGTGGCAAAGTGCGTATACAGAATTTGTTTTTACGGAAACTTTATGGCCAGATTTTAACGGGGAACATCTTGAGCAAGCAATTAAAGATTATGCCAGACGTGACCGCCGTTTTGGCAAAGTGGAAAGCAAGTAAATCATGATTAGCCGTAGCTTTAACCGTCGTGTTTTATCTGTTGTGGTTCTTTTGCCGCTTACGCTCATCGCTGTTTATATGGGGGGAATTGCCTTTAAAATCTTTGTTGGTATTGCGTTCGGTATTGCCGTGAAAGAATGGGTGCGTATGGCCGTAAAATTGCCGCGGCCTTTAATTTGTACAACTTTGGGTGTTGTGTATTTTATTTTGAGTTTCGTGGCCTTTATTAAATTGAGAACTGACTTTGATCAGGGGTTATTCTTTATGCTGACCCTTATGTTTGGGGTATGGGCGAGTGATATTGCGGCTTATTTTACGGGTAAAGCCATTGGTGGCCCTAAATTAGCGCCTAAAATAAGCCCTAATAAAACATGGGCGGGGTTTATTGGAGGAATAATGGGGAGTGCCTTGATGTTATTGGCTCTGGATTATTTTATACCAATGTATAGCGGTAAAATGGGATTAGAGGTTTTACCATTTGCGCCGCTTGAGGTGGCATTTGTCATTGGTGCGCTTTTTACAGTCTTCGGACAAATTGGTGATTTGGGCATGTCTTTTGTGAAGCGTAAAGTTGGTGTGAAGGATACGGGAACACTTATCCCGGGGCATGGCGGTTTGTTAGATCGAATAGATTCTTTATTGTTGGTCACACCATTTTTCTTAATTGTTCTTATTGAATTGGCAAAATAGTGCGCAGTGTTTCAATTTTTGGCTCTACAGGGTCTGTTGGAGAAAACACGCTTAAAGTTCTGCAGGCGCAGGAAGAAAAATTCGATATTCAGGTGCTTACGGCGAACCAAAATGCGCCTAAGTTGGCTGTGCAAGCGCGTGCCGTACAAGCCAAAAATGTTGTTATTGCAAATGACGATTTATATAATGAATTAAAGGGTTTATTGTCCGATACTAATATAAAAGTTCATGCAGGATCAAAGGCGTTAAATGAAGCGGCGTTGCTTCCTGCGGATTGGACGATGGCATCAATAGTGGGGATGGCGGGGTTAGAGCCATTAATGCATTCCTTATCACAGGGAAACACTGTTGCGATCGCTAACAAAGAACCCTTGGTATCAGCAGGCCCATTGGTAATGGCGGCGGCGCAAAAGTACGGCGCACAAATACTCCCTATTGATAGTGAGCATAATGCAGTCTTTCAAGTTTATGAGAAACATAATGCGGCCGCGATTGAGAGAATTATTTTAACAGCCTCTGGAGGGCCTTTCCGGGAGACTGAATTATCAGATATGAAAGACATAACGCCTGATCAAGCGTTGGCGCATCCGAATTGGGAGATGGGTCAAAAGATCTCAATCGATAGTGCCACAATGATGAACAAATCTTTGGAAGTTATTGAAGCAAATAGATTATTTGATGTTTCACCGAACCAAATTGAAGTTCTTGTGCACCCCCAATCGGTGGTTCATTCCATGATTGAGTATTGTGACGGGTCTGTATTGGCGCAAATGGGTGCGGCCGATATGTGTACCCCCATTACCAATGCATTAGGCTATCCAAAACGATATAAAACGCCTGGCGAAAAATTAGATTTACTTAGTATGAATCGTTTAGATTTTGAAGTCTTGGATAAAGCGCGCTTTCCTTGTGTACAATTGGCTTATGATTGCCTTGAGAGTGGTTTGGCGGCATGCATCACCTTAAATGCGGCCAATGAAATTGCGGTTGAGGCGTTCTTAAGCCATAAAATCGCCTTCTTAGATATATATAAAATTATAAAGAATCAGCTTAACAAGTTAGAACATAAAAATGTAAGTACACTTGACGAAGTTTTGATGCTTGACCAAGATATCCGTAATAGAACGCAAACAGTAATAAATAATCAGTAGGAAACCATAATGAATTCAATTTTTGATATTGTGCAACTTGTCGCCAGTAATGTCTGGCTTTATGGGGGAACATTTATTCTTGTTCTGTCTATTTTAGTTTTTGTGCATGAGTGGGGTCATTACATTGTTGCGCGTATGTGCGGCGTAAAGGTGGAAACATTCTCAATTGGTTTTGGAAAAGAGCTTTTTGGTTGGACGGACAAAAAAGACACGCGGTGGAAAATATCGCTTATCCCTTTAGGTGGATATGTCAAAATGTTTGGGGATACAGACCCCGCAAGCGCAGGGCAAACCAGTGAAGTAAAAGAAGGGGATACGGTGCGTCCCTTTACAGAAGCAGAGAAAAAGGTCGCCTTTTACAATAAATCAGTACTTCAACGCAGTTTGGTAGTCTTTGCAGGCCCTGCCATTAATTTCTTATTCGCCATTATTTTATTGGCCGGTATGTACTTTTTTTATGGGCAACCAGTCACGTCGCCTGTAGCGTCCGCTGTTATTAATGAAAGTTCTGCTGATGCGGCAGGGTTTAAGCCGCATGACCGCGTGTTAAGCATTAATGGTGAAAACGTTAAACGATTTGAAGATATACGCCGCATCGTAATGGTTGCGCTTGATACGCCCCTTGATTTTGAAGTTCAGCGGGGTGATGAGACGATTACTTTGACTGCTACACCGCAAAAACAAGAGCTGACGGATCGTTTTGGGTTTTCACATTCCCGTGGAATGTTGGGAATTATTAGCCCCAGTAATGGAATTGCAATTAAAAATATTGTTGCTGTGAATGGCAAACCTGTTGAGGGAGTTGCCAATATTCGTAAAGCTTTGGTGCGTTCGCTTGATAAGCCAACAACCATTACGTTGGACCGTGGTGAGCAGGTCGATGTTTTACAAATTAAACCATCAAAAGCATTAAATGCAGGATTGCTAGATGCAGATAGCCTAGATTACGGCGTTCTTATTGTTGGAAACACAGAGAATGAGCAGCTCTTGGAACATGGTGTTTTTAATTCATTGACCGCAGCTGCCGGTGAAACATGGAGCATCTCCATGTCCACACTTAAAGCCATAGGGCAAATATTTACAGGAACACGGAGTGCGACTGAATTGGGTGGAATCATCCGTATAGGGGCGATAGCCGGTGATATGGCACAGGCAGGATTGATTGCATTGGTGACTTTTACAGCCTTGCTATCCATTAATTTGGGGCTGATTAATCTATTTCCTATTCCCATGTTAGATGGTGGTCATTTGGTTTTTTATGCAATTGAAGCCTTAAAAGGAAAGCCTGTCCCTGAGAAATACCAAGAATATGCGTTTCGTGTGGGTTTTTTCATCCTCATCGGCTTGATGTTATTCACAAATCTGAATGATGTTGTACAGTTGATAATGTAATAAGTTACGTTATTTTTGTTGTTCTGACGGGCAAAATGGCTTAAAAGTTTGAGCATGTTAAAAAAATTATATAGCTTTCCTTTTAAGATTTATGCCGCTGTTTTTGCGTTAATGATAGCCAGCATTGTCATTGTCCCTCAGTCTCTTGCACAGTCGAACGAGGCGGCATTTGACACCGTTAGAGAGATTCGTATCGATGGCGCGCAACGTATTGAGCCTACAACGATTTTATCTTACTTAGGCATTAGCGCAGGGGATGCGGTTACATCCAATAATTTAAACCAAGCATTGAAAAATCTTTACGCCACAGGGCTGTTTGCGGATGTAAAGTTAAAGCAAGATCGTGGTGTTTTGATGATTACGGTCACAGAAAACCCGATTATTAACCAAGTCGCTTTTGAGGGGAATGAGGAGGTAAAAGATGATGAGTTATTGTCTGAAATTTCTTTACGTCCCCGTCAGGTATTTACCCAGACACAAATTCAAAATGATTTGACACGTATATATGATATTTATCGCCGTTTAGGGCATTTTTCTGCAGATGTTGAGCCAAAGATTATTGAGTTAGACCAAAACCGTATTAATTTAGTTTTTGAAATTGCAGAAGGATCAGTGACCAAAATTAAAGGTATTCGATTCGTTGGAAACGAAGCTTACAGTGATGATGCTTTGCGCGAAGAAATGGCAACTAAAGAAGACCGTTGGTATCGCCTATTTGGAAGCACAGACCGTTATGACCCAGACCGCATTGAATTTGATAAAGATTTATTGCGTCGTTTCTACCTAAAAGAAGGGTATGCAGATTTTCAAGTTATCTCAGCTAATGCGGAATTGGCCAAAGGGGAAAAAGATTTTTACCTTACCTTTAACCTAGAGGAAGGCGACCGTTATAAAGTCAACACAATAACTATTAATTCAGATTTGCGTGGGTTTGATGGCGCCGTTTTGCGTGAAGACGTCAGTTTTTTACCTGGTCAATGGTATAACGCGGATGAAATTCAAAATACTATAGATGCGATGACGGATACATTAGGGGATCGTCAATATGCGTTTGTTGATATTAGACCAAATATTAAACGAAATGCGGAGCAAGATAATCTGGATATTGAGTTTAACATAAACGAATCACCTCGTGTATTTGTGGAACGTATCAACGTGAATGGTAACTTACGTACCATTGATAAAGTTATACGCCGTGAAATATCATTATCTGAGGGCGACCCATACAGCCGCACAAAATTAGCCCGTTCTGAACAACGTATTCGTGATTTAGGTTTCTTTGAAAATGTTGAAGTAAACACGGTGCAGGGCAGTGCGCCTGATCGTGTTGTTATTGATGTGAATATTCGTGAGCAATCGACGGGTGAGCTTTCAATTGGGGCTGGTTTCTCAACAAATGATGGGCCTTTGGCGGATTTGAGAATTCGTGAACGTAACTTCTTAGGTAAGGGGCAGGACTTATTATTTGCGACCACGATTGCGGGCGATAGAACACAATTCGATGCATCATTTACGGAGCCTTACTTCCTTGACAGAAATTTAGCAGCGGGTGTTGACGCATTCCGTGTAACACGGGATCTTCAAGATGAAAGCTCGTATGATCAAGAGCAAATTGGCGGTGCCTTTCGACTTGGTTTTCCTTTATCAGAAAAATGGCGTCAGACATTTAGATATCGTATAGAACAAAACGAAATCACAGATGTTAGTAACGATACATCACGGTTTATTCGTGACCAAGAAGGAAAAAGAATAACGTCAGCATTGAGCCAACGCCTTACTTATGATGATCGTGATAGTCGTCTTTTCCCAACCGAAGGTTTGTTCTCTTGGTTTGATACTGAGTTTGCAGGATTGGGCGGGGACGCATCTTATGTATCAGGTAAAGTCGGATCTAATTACTTTATCCCAGTATATAAGAAAAAAGTTATTTTTGATGTGTTGGGTGAAGTCGGCGTTATCGGTGGTTATGGTGATGAGGATGTACAAATTAATGAGCGTTATTACCTTGGTGGAACAACTTTGCGTGGTTTTGAACAAGCTGGTGTTGGCCCACGTGATTTGGCAACGGATGACTCATTAGGGGGGAATTATTTCTACCGTGGATCGGCTGAATTTAAATTCCCGATAGGCTTGCCCGAAGAGTTGGGGGTTGCAGGTCATGCGTTTTCTGATTTTGGATCCCTTTGGGAGGTTGATGATACAGGGGCTGGAATTGCGGATGAAAATAGCCTGCGTGCTTCTGCTGGTGTTGGTCTTTCGTGGCGTTCCCCATTAGGACCTATTCGTGTTGATTTTGCCCAACCTATTTTGGAAGAAGATTTTGATAAAGATGAAGTCTTTAGATTTAGCTTTGGTACAAGGTTTTAAATCATGAGAATATTTAAATGGTTTCAATGCGTTACTATCGCTGTTGTTTTGATGATATCTACTGTTTCTTTTTCATATGCTCAATCGCAACGTTTTGCAATTTTGGATATGGACCAAATATTAAGCGAGTCATCAGCTGGTAAATCTATCCAGACGCAGTTGAAGCAAAAACGTGAAGCGTTTCAAAAAGAGTTTGCCACACGTGAAAATGCATTGGTTGATGCTGAGAATAAGCTTATTCAAGAAAGGGCGTCTCTATCCCCAGAAGAGTTTGACGTCAAAAGAAAAGATTTTGAAAAACAACTTTTAGAAACGCGTAACTTGTTTCAAAAACGTCGAAATGACCTTGATAAAGGTGTCAGTAGCGCGTTAGGCGTTTTACGTGAAGAAATTATGAAAGTAACAGCCGCCATAGCCGAAGAACAAAAATATAGTGTTGTTTTTACCCGTAATAGTGTTGTTATCATGGATAAAGAGCTGGATATTACTCCTTTAGTGCTCAGCAAAATGAACGCTTCATTTAAAGCAATTCCTTTAAAAGTATCACCGTAATATAGCATATGCCTGACCATAGATTTCATACCAATACGGGACCAAAAACCTTAAATGCATTAGCAAAGCTTGCAGGGGCAGAGGTCATGTCGGGTGGCGATAATATTATTGAAGATGTGGCACCTTTGCTAAAGGCGCAGAAAACTGATATTAGCTTTTTGGATAACATCAAATATAAAGATGATTTTAAAGCTACTCAGGCGGGGGCGTGTATCATTTCAGAAAAGATGAAAGAGTTTGCACCAGAAGGGTGCCATATAGTTATCAGTAAAAACCCATATAAAAGTTATGCGTTGATTGCGCAGGCGTTCTATCCGCAGCAACCAGAGGTAGGCAATATAAGTGAATTCGCACATATTGACCCATCAGCCAATATTGGTGAAGGATGCGTAATCGAAGCGGGTGCTGTCATTGGTAAGAATGTTGAAATTGGCGATAAAACAAAAATTGGAGCCAATGCCTCTATTTCGCATGCTATAGTTGGGTCAGGATGTAATATTTACCCTGGTGTGCGTATTGGGCAAGATGGATTTGGCTTTGCTATTGATCCTGCGGGGCACGTAAAAGTCCCTCAATTGGGGCGTGTTATCATTGGTGATAATGTAGAAATTGGGTCAAATACATGTATAGACCGTGGTTCTGGCCCTGATACAGTTATTGGTGATGGTACGTGGATTGATAATTTGGTTCAAATTGGCCATAACGTAAAGGTAGGGCGTGGTTGTGTGATTGTTGCACAATCAGGTATTGCGGGTAGTACGACGCTTGAAGATTATGTTGTTGTTGCTGCGCAGTCTGGTGTTGCAGGACATTTAAATATTGGAATGGCTGCCAAAATTGGTGCGCAATCGGGTGTCATGAGGGATGTTCCTGCGCAAACAGATGTGCTTGGCTCACCTGCTGTCCCAGTAAGGCAATATATGAAACAGGTTGCCTGTGTGCGAAAGTTAGCTACAAAAAATAAAAAGATATGAAAAAATATAAATAACAGCTATGGAAAAATTATGACTGAAGAAAATAAATTTGACCCAATTGATGTTAACCAAATCATGAAAATGATTCCGCATCGTTACCCTATCTTATTAGTCGATCGTCTAATTGATTATGTTGAGGGTGAAAGCGCGGTTGGCCTTAAAAACGTAACAATGAACGAGCCGCATTTTAACGGCCATTTCCCAGGTATGCCTGTGATGCCAGGTGTTTTAATTGTTGAGGCAATGGCGCAAACATCGGCTATTTTTGTTGTGAAAACACTGGGAGAAGAAGCTGCTGGTAAAATCGTATATTTTATGACGATTGATAATGCGCGTTTCCGCAAGCCTGTTGTCCCTGGCGATAGTTTGCATATTCATGTTACAAAAGTGCAGCAGCGCGGCCAAGTTTGGAAATTTAAAGGTGTTGCAAAAGTGGGTGACACGGTTTGTGCCGAGGCAACATTTGGCGCCATGCTTACCAATCAAAAATCAGAAGCTGTTTAAGCTGTAACGCATTGAAAACTATTGTGTCTTGAGGATTCTGCCCTTATTTCATATTGTTTATTATGACTGAAAATTTGATTCACCCGACGGCCATTATTGATGATAACGCACAAATAGGTGCGGGATGTAAAGTTGGCCCTTATTCTATTATTGGCCCTAATGTTGTTTTGCATGATAATGTTGAAATTAAATCTCATGTTAATCTTGACGGGTACACGACCATTGGGGAAGGCACTGTAATTTATCCTTTTGCCTCAATCGGTAGTGCGCCGCAAGATTTAAAATATCATGGCGAAAAATCAGAATTGATTATTGGTAAAAACAATATTATTCGTGAGCACGCCACCATGAACCCAGGTACGGAATCAGGCGGTTTGAAAACCATCGTTGGTGATAATTGTTTATTCATGATGGCAACACATGTGGCGCATGATTGTATCATTGGTAATAATGTCATCATGGCCAACAATGCGACGCTTGGCGGACATGTGGTTGTTGGGAACCGTGTTTTGGTTGGTGGCTTGGCCGCGGTACATCAATTTGTTCGTATCGGTGATTTTGCAGTTATTGGTGGTATGAGCGGGGTTGAAAGTGATGTGATTCCTTTTGGCCGTGTGAAGGGCGAGCGGGCATCATTAGCCGGTCTAAACCTTGTCGGGTTGGAGCGCGGAGGATTTGAAAAAGATCAAATTCGTATTATTCAAAAAGCTTTCAAGGCGATTTTTGAGGGCGAAGGCAATTTAGATAGCCGCATCGACGACGTTGCCAATGAACATAAGGGCAATGATTTAATTGAAAAAATCATCGAATTTGCCCGTGGACGTGAAAGATTTGGTTTATGTCAGCCGGAACAAAAACGCGCGTAACTAAAAATTACCCAAAGAAGTTAGGCATTATTGCTGGGGGGGGAGATATTCCAGCCCAACTTATTCATGCGTGTAATGATCTAAATATTCAACCCGTTGTTGTTGGCCTTGAGGGATTTGCAACGCCAACCATTAATCCAGATTTATGGGCACGTATCGGTACGGGGGAAAGGATTGTTCAGTTTTTTAAGCATGAAAAAGTGAACGATGTTGTTTTTATCGGATCAGTCACAAAGCCAAATATTTTTAATTTATGGCCTGATTTCAAAACATTCATTTTCTTTTTAAAGGTGTGGATGCGATCTTTCGGTGATAGTAAAATTTTGGATTGCGCCCGTAATGAATTAAAGAAATTTGGATTGTCAGTTCGAGGCGCGCATGAGTTCTTACCCAATTTATTATCGGATGAGGGGTTCTTATCAAATAATCATAATATTGATGCTTATGCGAATGATATAAAAATAGGTATTCTAGCGGCAAAAGAATTAGGTGAAAAAGATATTGGTCAGGCTGTTATTGTTAAAGGTGGCCAAGTCATAGGAATGGAAGATACAAAAGGCACAAGCGCCCTTATTCAGTCAAAAGGTGCAGAAGGTGCAGTATTGGTAAAGATGTGTAAGCCACAACAGGATTTGAATTTAGATTTACCAACAATTGGGATCAACACGGTAGAACTATGTCAAAAAATGAAAATGGTGGGCATTGTCGTTGAGGCACAAAAGTCGTTAATTGTTGATAAACCGAAGGTTAAGCAATACGCCGATAAACACGGTCTTTTTGTGTATGGAGTAACGACAGATGCATAAGAAGATATATATCATTGCAGGGGAAGCATCAGGTGATTTTTTAGGCGCGCAGTTGATGCGGTCTTTAAGGAAATCTGAAACTGATATTGAATTTTTGGGTATTGGCGGTCCTTTAATGATTACCCAAGGATTAACGTCATTATTCGCGATGAATGAGTTGTCTATTATGGGCGTGGCAGAAGTCGCGCCAAAAATTCCGCAATTAGTTAAACGCATTAATGAAACGGTGCGGGATATTGAAGCACAAAAGCCCGATGTCATAATTACGATTGATGCGCCTGATTTTGGTTTTCGGGTGCAAAAGAAAATAAAAAAACGCGGGCTTATAAATGTGAAACAAGTGCATTATGTTGCGCCCACCGTATGGGCGTGGCGCCCAAAGCGCGCAAAAAAAATAGCAAAATTTTTAGATGGTATTATTTGTTTATTCCCGTTTGAGCCGCCTTATTTTGAAAAAGAAGGTTTAAAAGCGATTGCAGCCGGTCATCCGATGATGGAAACAAATATTGGTGAGGCACAACCTTTGCAATTGGGAGATAAAAATACCAAAAAGCTTGGCGTATTCTTTGGCAGTCGTCATGGTGAAATAAAACGCATGGCACCAGTTTTAATTGACGCCGTTTCGATTATTGTGAAAGAACAACCAAATATAGAGCTTATCATTCCAACGTTAGCGCATTTGAAAGATAACATTGAGGAGCGCCTTAAAGACACAAACGTTCCTTATCATTTATCAACGGAACAGGATGATAAGTGGTCATTGTTTAAGACTTGCGATGCGGCCATTGCCGTTTCTGGCACGGTTGGGTTGGAATTGGCCGTGGCGAATGTTGCCCATTTAATTGCGTATAAGACAAATTTTTTAACCTATCATTTGTTGAAATTTGTTCTGACGACAAAATATGCGCATTTGGCTAATATTATTTTACAAAAAGAAATTGTTCCTGAATTTATTCAAAATGACAGCACGGCGGAAAACATCGCGCAGAAAGCCATAGAGCTTTTGGCAAATGGATCAGAGGCTCAAAAACAAAGAGCACAATTTGACGTAGTAAGAGAAGAGTTAGGGCAACATAAAAAATCATCCAATGTCGCCGCGCAATTTATATTGGATCTAATATAAGAAAAGTCATTGCGAAAAATATTTTCCCGCAATGACCAAATTTAAAATCTACTTACGTTTTTTAAGGGGCACGTATTTACGCTCAGGTTCCCCAACATAGAGCTGACGAGGGCGACCGATTTTAAGACTGGCTTCTTCCATCATTTCTTTCCAATGTGAAATCCAACCTGCTGTACGAGATACGGCAAATAAAACTGTAAACATCTCAACAGGGAAACCCATAGCCTTAAGGATGATGCCAGAATAGAAATCAACATTCGGGAAGAGTTTACGATCAACGAAGTATGGATCGCTTAATGCAATTTTCTCAAGCTCCATCGCTAACTCTAATTTAGGATCATCAATTCCTAGTTCCTTTAAAACTTCGTAACAAGATTCGCGCATAATTTCGGCGCGGGGATCATAGTTTTTATAGACGCGATGACCAAAGCCCATGAGGCGGAAAGGGTCTTCTTTATCTTTTGCGCGTTCAATAAATTCTGGAATTTTATCTTTGGTGCCAATTTGATCTAACATCTCAAGAACGGCTTGGTTTGCACCACCATGTGCAGGCCCCCAAAGAGAGGTGATACCAGATGCAATACAGGCCATAGGGTTGGCCTGAGAGGACCCTGCCAAACGAACAGTAGATGTTGATGCATTTTGCTCATGATCTGCATGTAGAATTAAGATACGTTCCATCGCACGGACAACTGCAGGGCGCAATTTGTATTCTTCCGCAGGGACAGAAAAACACATGTGAAGAAAGTTTTCAGTATAGTTTAGATCGTTACGTGGATAGACGTAAGGTTGACCTTTTGAATATTTCATTGCCATAGCGGCCAGTGTTGGGATTTTTGCGATTAAACGATGTGCAGAAATGCGGCGTTGCTCTGGATCCCAAATATCAAGTGAGTCATGATAAAAAGCGGCCATCGTACCCACAACACCACACATAATAGCCATTGGATGTGCATCACGGCGGAAGCCTTGGTAAACACTTTTTATTTGTTCATGCACCATTGTGTGATTGGTAATAATTTCTGTAAATTCTTCTAAGCGTTTTGCATTGGGCAGGTCGCCATATAAAAGGGCATGGCAAACTTCAAGATACGTACTTTTTTCTGCCAGTTCTTTAATGTTATATCCGCGGTGTAATAAAATTCCTTCATCACCATCAATATAAGTAATTTTGGATTTACAGCTTCCTGTCGCGGTGAAGCTGGGGTCTAAAGTGAAGTGACCAGTTTGTTCGTATAATTTACGAATATCAATACAGTGTGGTCCATATGTCCCCTCGACAACAGGCAGTGTCGTTTCTTCGCCCGTTTGATCGTTACGTAAGGTAAATGTTTTTTGTGCGTCTTCTGTTTTGCTCATGGCAGTTTCCTTATAAATTTTCAATGTGATTGATTGCGGTTTGCAATCTGTGTACGACTGTTTCTTGCCCTAAAACTTCTGCTGCTTCAAATAGAGAGGGGGATTTATCAGTTCCCGTTAACGCAGCCCGAAAAGGCATCATAACTTTTCCAAGCTTACCATCCATTTGATCATTCGCAAAGTCCCGACAAGCTTTTTCAATGGTGTCATGATTGAAATTCTTTAGGTGGCTTAATCCATCTTTTAAGCCGTTTAAAACGGGTAGAGACTCTTCTGTTAATTGTGTTTGCGCTTTTTCTGTATATTCAGTGATATCACTCACGTAAAAGAGACATTCTGTTGCAAGCTCAGCTAGCGTTTTTGAGCGGTCTTTTAGGCCATCCATCCCTTTTAAAAGTGTTTCTTTATTGGCATCTGTTAAGTCAATATCATATTGTGTTTTTATAAATGGCGCTACTAAATCAACAAGGCGGGCATTGTCCGCTTCTTTCATATAATGCGCGTTTAAGCTTTCAAGCTTTTGATAATCAAAATTTGCGGGACTTTTTTGCATGCCATCAAAATCAAAAATTTCAATCGCGCGGGTCATGTCCATGATTTCTTCATCACCATGTGACCAGCCGAGGCGTAATAGGTAATTGCGCATGGCTTCGGGCAAATATCCAAGGGCCTTAAATTCGGCGACGCCAACTGCGCCATGGCGTTTTGAAAATTTACTGCCATCAGGGCCATGTATAAGGGGTAGATGGGCGTATATTGGTTGTTTCCATCCCATTTGATCGTAAATAACGTTTTGACGGAACGTATTGTTTAAATGGTCATCACCGCGCATTACGTGGGTAATGTTCATGTCATGGTCATCGACCACAACAGCCAACATGTATGTCGGTGTACCATCCCCGCGTAAAAGCACAAAATCATCGATATGATCATTAGCAATTTTAACTTCCCCTTGAACCTTATCCTTAACAACTGCGTAGCCATCCAACGGGGATTTAATACGAACAACAAACGGTGTGCCATCATCAGGGGCATCGCTTTCGTTTTTCTCACGCCACATATTGTTATAGGCAACGGGGCGGCCTGATTTTTTTGAGTCTTCGCGCATAGCGCTTAATTCCTCTGGTGTGCAGTAACATTTATATGCTTTGCCAGCGTGCAATAATTCGTTCGCTATATCGATATGGCGTTGTTTATTGGCATATTGAGATTCTGGTGTATTGTCGTAATTAAGTTCTAACCACTCAAGCGCATCCATAATCACCTGAACAGCTTCTTCTGAGTGGCGTTCACGGTCGGTGTCTTCGATACGAATAACAAATTTTCCATCACAGTGACGCGCATAAAGCCAATTAAATAGGGCTGTTCGGGCATTGCCAATATGCATCATGCCTGTTGGAGAGGGGGGGAATCGTGTAATAACGCTCATAATTTGTCACTCAATAAAAAGATTGTTTTTTGTTTAAATATCTCAAGGTATAGTGGCTTGTTTTGCAGAAATTTCAAGAGCTTATCGTTAATTCCTTTGCGGCACAAAAAAACCGATTGTTTTTGTGGGTGCCATTCTTTTTAAGCATTGGAATAGGAACGTATTTTAACTTAAAAGCGGAGCCTTCGTTGATTTTATCTGTTTTAACAACAGGCTTTATCGCGATAGTAACGGGTGTGTTTTGGAAACGTATTTTGTCAGACACGTTTATATTGCGCGCTATGTTTTTATGTCTTTTGGCTTTATTGATAATGGCCGTTGGTTTTACGGCGGCAAAAATCAGAACGGATAGCATTTATGCGCCGATGATAATAAATGAAATGAAGTTCGCCAATATTGACGGACTGATAAAAACTATTGAGCCTTTGGAAAAAGGCAGCCGTATTGTTTTAACGGACTTAACAATTGAAAAATTAAATGCGGATAAAACCCCCCATTCGGTTCGCTTAAAAATATTGAAAGATGAAGGATTAAAAACAGGGCAGCGTGTTCGGGTTTTGGCGGCATTAAATCCACCATCAACACCTATTGCGCCCAATGCGTTTGATTTTCAAAGGTGGTCTTATTTTCAACAATTAGGCGGGGTTGGGTTTGCATATAACGCGCCAGAGATATTGGAAGATAAAAAAGGCAGTATTTTATCAAGCATCCGTCAGTCTATTACCAATACCATAATTGCCAATACTTCTGCGCCCGAACAATCCATTATCCTTGCCCTTATGACAGGGCAGCGAAAGGCGATTATTGAAGAAGATTGGGATGCCATGCGCGAATCAGGGTTGGCACATATGCTGGCCATTTCGGGGCTACATGTGGGGATGGTAGCAGGGGTTTTGTTCTTTTTTAGTCGGTTGATGATGGCGGGTTTTTCAGGATTTGCGCTTAAACATCCTATAAAAAAATATGCGGCCGTTATCGCCCTTGTCGGGGCGTTTTTCTATATGTTGATTGTGGGGGCAACAATACCCACGCAACGGGCAGTCATTATGGTGGGCTTGGCGATGCTTGCCATTTGTTTGGATCGATCACCTTTATCCTTAAGATTGGTGGCGTTGGCGGCAATTATTATCCTGCTTTATCGGCCAGAAAGTTTGGTGAGTATTAGTTTTCAAATGTCATTTGCGGCGGTCACGGCGTTGGTGGCTTTTTTTGAGAGTGTACGCCCCTTTATGCGCAGTATCTATTCGCGCGCAGGGTTTGTTCGTAAAATATTCATCTATTTTTTAGGTCTTAGTTTTACGACCATAATTGCAGGGACCGTTACGGGGTTATTCGGTCTGTATCATTTTCAGCAATATGCCATGTATGGATTATTGGCAAATTTATTTGCCGTACCCATTTTGTCATTTGGTGTCATGCCACTTTTGGTGCTTTCTTATTTATTAATGCCGTTTGGTTTGTCTAAATTTGTCTTAAATATTGCGGAATATGGAACAAGTTGGGTTTTAGCCACCGCGCATTGGGTCGCGGGGTTGGAAGGGGCGGTCTTTAAAATAGCCAGTTTTCCTTCATGGGTGTTTATTGGATTGGTCCTTTGTTTTTGGGTGTGGGGAATATGGAAGGGACGAGAGAAGATTATTATTTTGCCGATTTTTGCAGGTTTAATTTTATTGATTGGGCTGACTAAGCAACCTGACATTCAAGTAACAGGATCATCAGATTTAATTGCGGTAAGAGCGGATAATAAATTATGGCTTTCTTCTTATATTAAAGAGCGATTTATTGCAGATAATTGGTTGCGTCTTCAGGGATTGGAAAAGCTAGATCGTTATAAATGGCCCAAAGAAGGAAGTGCGGATGGGTTTCCATTATCATGTGATTCATTTGGCTGTCGTGGTGAGATTGATGGGAATAAGATAGCCGTAAGTTTATCTGATAAAGCATGGCGGGAGGATTGTGATTGGGCGGATATTATAATATCGCAAACACCTGTAAAAGATTATGAATGCAAATCTACAACGGTTATTGATTATTTCGATTTATGGAGAAACGGGGCCTACGCAATATGGTTTATCAATAACGGCGTAGTGATCAAAAATGCAGAGGAGGAGCGCGGACTACGTCCATGGACACAAACCCGCGCAAATTCAAAAAATAAAGCGGGCATGGATTAATGATAGGTACGCATTAGACTGGCAAGCTTCCCTTGGATTTGAACTTGCTCAGGTGAATATATTTGTTCTTGATATTCGTCATTCTCGGGAATGAGGATGATTTTGCCACCGCGGCGTTCAAAACGTTTTAGAGTCACTTCTTCACCATCCACTAGGGCGACAATTATATCGCCATTATTGGCTTGTTCTGTTTTCTTTATAATCACGGTATCACCATCGTTAATACCTGCTTTAATCATTGAATCTCCATCGACTTCAAGGGCGTAATGATCGCCGTTGCCTACCATCATGGGCGGGAGTTCAACAAAACCGTTTTCATCACGTATTGCTTCAATGGGCGAGCCAGCAGCAATACGTCCAAATAAGGGAATTTCGATTGTATTTGAAGCGATGGGCATTTGAACAACGTTGCTTTCGCCTTTATCTTCGTAACCATCAGGAAGTTTTTTCACCTCAAGCGCGCGGGCACGATTGGGTAATCTTTCAAGATAGCCACGCTCCACAAGTGCGGTAATAAGGCGGTGAATTCCTGATTTAGATTTTAGTCCCAATTCCTCCCGCATTTCATCGAAAGAGGGTGCAATGTCGCCCGTTTTCATGCGGTCATGGATAAGAATTAGTAGTTCGCGTTGTTTTTTGGTTAACATGGAATCTCCAGTAAATTTCGTATTTGTTCACTTAGAATTCTATCTATGTTCTTGTTTTGTGTCAATATCTAATTAAAAGCTTATTCAATTCTGCGCCAATATCGTCTTGTTTCATAAGGCTTTCGCCTATAAGAAACGCATTATAGCCTGCCTCTGCAAAACGTTTCATTTCATCGGGATGTGAAATGCCACTTTCTGCCACTTTTAAAATATGGTCTGGAATTTCGTTCGCCAGACCAAGGCCCGTTTGTAAGGATACATCTAATGTTTTTAAGTTACGATTATTCACGCCGAGCATTTTTGGATTAAGGGCTAGGGCGCGTTTTAGTTCTTCCTCATCATGTACTTCGAATAAGACATCCATGCTTAAATCTGTTGAGAGGGCAAACATATCTGCCGCCATTTCATCCGTAAGGCATGCCATTATCAGTAAGATACAATCTGCGCCCATAACGCGCGATTCGTAAATTTGATACAGATCAATCATAAAGTCCTTACGCAGCATTGGTAAGGACACATTAGCGCGAATGGCTTTAAAATAATCATCATGTCCTTGAAAATAGGGCTCATCCGTTAAAACGGATAAACATGCCGCGCCATTTGTTTGGTATGTTTTGGCAATTTCTATCGGGTTAAAATCGGTGCGAATGATTCCTTTGCTAGGGGATGCTTTTTTGACCTCCGTAATAAGGGCATAACCATCTTTCGATTTATTTTGTAAAGCTTGTATAAAACCGCGAGTTAAATCAGAATCTTGAACCATCGATTTAAGGTCATTAAGAGGTGTTTGAACCTTTTTTGCATCAACATGTTGACGCTTATCAGCGCATATTTTTTCTAAGACTGTGCTCATGATGTGCTTTCTTGGGAAAAGGCAATGTAGCGAATAAGGACTTCTTGTGCTTTGCCACTATCAATGGCTTTGCCAGCCAAGATAACGCCTGCCTTTAAATCATCCACTTTTTCGTGCATAAGCAAAATGGCGGCTGAATTTGCCAAAACGATATCGCGATAGGCATTATGCGCCCCATTAAATAAATCCAAAATCGCTTGTGCGTTTTGTTCTGCATCACCGCCTTTGAGATCATCTGGGTTTGCCGTGGCCAAACCAAAATCTTCGGGTGATAGAGTTTTTTCGGTAATAAGGCCGTTATCCAAAATCACAATATCTGTTTTATCTGTTGTGGTTATTTCATCAAGACCATCGTGCCCATGCACCAGCCATGCTTTTTTTGTCCCTAAATTATGTAGAACTTCTGCCAAAGGACGCAGCCATTTTTTATCATATACCCCAATTAATTGAAACTTTGTATCGGCAGGGTTTGCGAGGGGGCCAAGTAAATTGAATATTGTCCGCTTCCCAATTTTCTTGCGAATGGGTACGACATGTTTCATGGCCTGATGATGGGCGGGTGCCATTAAAAAGCAGAAATTTAACTCCTCTAACGCATTTTCTAATCTCACAATGGGCATATCCAAATTTATGCCTAAAGCCTCAAGCGCATCTGCCGCCCCTGATTTTGAGGAGGCGGCGCGATTGCCATGTTTTGCGATAGGAATACCGCATGCGGCCAAAACAAAACTAACTGCTGTGGAGATGTTGTAAGTGCTCATCCCGTCGCCGCCAGTGCCGCAACAATCAGTCGCAGTGTCGGGAGAATTAATAGTCGCTGCCATGTCACGCATAACACGGGCTGCGCCTGTTATCTCACTCACGCTCTCTCCGCGTTTTGATAAGGTGATCAAAAAAGTTTCAATTTGACTTGAATCTGCATCACCACTCATGATTTCCTGCATAACAGAAATCATTGTTTCTTCAGTTAAAACAGAGCCTTGCGAAATAGAGTTTAGAGCAGAATTCAAATGGGTCATAATTTTAGAGCATATCAAGAAAGTTTTGAATCATGGCATGGCCGTGTTGCGTGGCAATACTTTCGGGATGAAACTGTACACCGTGCAAAGGCTTTTCTTTGTGTTGCAGCCCCATGATGATGTCATCATCGGTTTTTGCAGTTATTTCAAAACAGTCGGGTAGGGATTCTTTTTCAACTATTAAAGAATGATATCGAGTTGCCTCGAATGGGGATGGCAATCCTTTAAATACGCTTTGTTCGTTATGATACATTTGGGATGTTTTACCGTGCATTGGGGCGGGCGCACGGATGACTTTGCCGCCGTAAACTTGCCCTAAACATTGATGTCCCAAACAAACACCGAATAGGGGTAAGTCATTATCTGCGGCTGCTTTGATTAGATCCATACAAATACCCGCACGGTCAGGGTCGCTTGGCCCTGGTGAAATCATTACACCTTTTGGATTAAGTTTTAAAACTTCGTCAATTGTAATTTCATCATTACGATAGATATCAGTTTGCGCGCCAAGCTCACCCAGATATTGAACGAGGTTATACGTAAAGCTGTCATAATTATCTATCAACACAATCATGGTATTCGTTATGACGGAACTATGGACGCAATGCAAGGCTATTGGTATTGTATTCGTATGAAAAGAAACACAAAAAACAATAAGCCAAAGCGTGACCCTAAAGTTTTTATCCGTTTTCTGGCGATTGCAATTTTATTGATGTTAATTATCGATTTTGTCTTTTGGCGCGATGGACGTCCGTATTTATATAAAGATGAAGTTGTTACATCAGACGTGCCTGAGATAGTTGAAAAAATTGAAGAGCCAGTATTGGTAACGCCTGAAGAGGGGGATTATTTTGAAGCGCCTGTTGAAGACACCTCTATTTCAAAAGAGGATGAAGATCTTATAGATTTCATTCTAGGCTTTGGTGAGGGGTTTCAAGAAGAGAGCGAGGTACTTTTAATTCCCGAACTGCCCGAAGCGGTTCAAGATTTAAAAGCAGATCCGCCGTCAGAACCAGTGATTGTACCATCTGATAAGGATGAGGTTTCACTTGAGAATAACAATAACAAGCGTGGTAAAATTGCCATTGTGATTGATGATGTCGGCATGAATTTAAAGCAAAGTCGCGCGGCAATTGCGTTGCCATCCGAAGTGACGTTGGCCTTTTTACCTTATGCTGAGCAAGTCGTATCTTTGAGTAATCAAGCCAATGAAGAAGGCCATGAAGTTATTATTCATGCACCGATGGAAGCCATGAATAGTTCCGTATCATTAGGACCGATGGCGTTGATGTCAGATATGAGCTATGGAGAGTTTAAAAATGAATTTAATAAAATTGCCAATAGTTTCGAGGGGTATGTAGGGCTTAATAATCATATGGGTAGCAAACTAACGCAAAGCAAAGAACATATGGCATATTTGATGGAAAATCTGAAAAAGAAGAATATGTATTTTTTAGATTCCAGAACAATTCATACATCTGTAGCGGCGGACATGGCCAAGGCATATGGCGTGCCGTCTATTACGCGCGATGTTTTTTTGGATCACGAGGAAACGAAAGAATATACATTGAATGCTTTAAAGGATGTTGAACGTATTGCCCGTGAAAATGGGTTTGCTGTTGCGATTGGGCATCCAAAAGCCATAACGATTGAAGCCTTGGAAGAATGGATACCGACGTTAAATGCCAAAGGTTTAGAATTGGTAAAGGTTAGTGAGATTATCCCAAAGTAATGGCAGTCTTTAGTCTTACGACCTTTTAAAAATTTCTATTACGTTGCGCAAGTTCAATTGCGTTTTCGGCAGCGTTAATAACCGCGCGCGCTTTATTTACGCTTTCTTGATATTCAAATTCGGGGTCGCTGTCAGCAACGACACCACCGCCAGCCTGAATATATACTTTTCCATCTTTGACCAATGCGGTTCTAAGGGCTATGCAGGTGTCTAAATCACCATTCCCATCCATATAACCAACGCATCCTGCGTAGAATGAGCGTCTAGTCGGCTCAAGGTCTTCGATAATTTCCATGGCGCGAATTTTGGGTGCGCCGCTTGTGGTGCCTGCGGGAAAGCCAGCGAAAAGAGCGTCGATGGAATCTTTATCCTCTTGAAGCTCACCTTCGACGTTTGAGACGATATGCATCACGTGGGAATATAATTCTATCTTGAATTGATCCGTGATGGTGACGGTTGATTTTTTGGCAACGCGGCCCACATCATTACGCCCCAAATCAAGCAGCATAAGATGTTCTGCGCGTTCTTTGGCGTCGTTGAGAAGATCATCAGCCAAGAGTTTATCTTCGGCGGAATCTTTACCGCGCTTACGGGTGCCAGCAATGGGACGAATGGTTATTTTATTATTTCGCAAACGAACCAATATTTCAGGGCTGGAGCCAACAATCGCGAAGCCATCAAAGTTTATATAAAATAAAAACGGTGAGGGGTTAAGGCGGCGAAGGCTGCGGTATAAATCGAAAGCAGGTAGGTCAAAATCAACAGAAAAACGTTGGGATAATACGGCTTGAAATATTTCCCCTGCCATAATCTCTTCTTTGGCTTTGATGACCATTTGGTGAAAGTCATCACGGGTCATATTGCTTTTGGCCTCGGGGATGTCTTTTATCTTTGTTTGAGAGTGAATATATGAGCCATCAATGGGTTGATTTAAACGGTTGTATAAATCATTTAATCTTTGTTGGGCGTGCGTGTATGTAGTGTCTGCGTCTGTATCAGAATTGTTTTTATGATCACGTACAGGTGTGGCAAGGCACATCATATTGCGGACATTATCGAATAACACCATTTGCGTAGGGCGCATCATGATGCTGTCTTCGATGTTTAAGTCATCGGGGTTATTATCAGCGATATTTTCGACCCACCTGACGCAATCATAACCCAGATAGCCAAATAAACCAGAAGCGGCCATGGGCGGCAATGTTTCATCCACAACATCAATTTTGCTTTCATTTAAATGGCTGCGTAATGATTGAAGGGGGTTTTTGGTTGTTCTATCTGTTTTCCAGACAAGATCGGGGTTTAACCCTATGGCAGAATAACGGCCCAATGTTGCGCCGCCTTCAACGGATTCTAGCAAGAAAGAATAGGGGGCATGCCCCGCGAGTTTTAAAAAGGCGGATACTGGCGTTTCTAAATCTGCGGGAATCCATTGCCAAAGGACTTGTGATTTTCCATCGGTGAAATTCTTTTTAAAGCTATCGTAAGAAGGCGCATTATCCATTATTTTGCTTTTTTATTGACCTGCTGGCGTACCATAAACTTGCTGAAGAAGGGCATCGTTGATACGCACTTTATATTTATCCAAAAGGGAGATCATATATTGCCCCATAATTTCTTGACCCAAATACTGGCTGTTTTGTTTTTGAATTTCTTCAATTTCTTTGTCAGCATTTTGGGTATCTGGTAATTCAATTTTTGTCACTTTACCAATTAAAAAGCCGTTTTTCGTTTGGATTTTTAATACATCATCTTGATCTGCATCAAAAATTTGACTGAGTGCGATGAAGGATAAGTCTTTATTCGTTGCATCACCACGTTTTAGGCCATTGAAATCTTTAACGGATAAGTTGAAATCTTTTTGAGCTTTTTCAAAATCATCATCGGTATTGACTGCGGCAAAAACCTCTTCGGCGCGTGCCTGATTGGTGAGTGTGCGTTGTTGCGCCATCCAATCTTTTTCTAATTCACCACGTACATCAGAAAAAGGCTTGTAAGAAAGCGGCTCAACCGCGTCAATTCGCACAACGATATATCTGCCATCGGCCATTTCCATCACAGGCGACACTTCACCAATATTAAAGTCAAACGCGGTTTCGAGTATTTGAACTTTGTCACCTTGATAGCCAGCAAGGGCGTCTTTACCATTTGCCATGCCGCCTACGGTAAGGCTTTTAAATGTTTCAGTTGTAAGACCCATTTCCGCCACGGCTGTTTCAAGAGGCTCACCACTTGCTAATTGATCGTCTAGCGTATTTGCGGCATTGACGAGGTCATCGATCAGACGTTCTTGTTTAAGGTTTTTACGAATATCTTCTTTGACAGAATCAAAAGGTGTTGTCTGAGGCGGTGTAATATCTTGAACCGTAATAATGTGCCATCCAAGAGGGGATTCAATGGGGCCAACTGCTTCGCCCTTTTTGGCTTTGAAGCTAGGCCCAGCGATATTTTCTGTTAGGGTTGTTTTACTAAATTTATTTTCACCCAAGTAAGATGTGGTGTTGTTGGTGATTTTAAGAACAGCTTTTTCAAGGGTTTTTTCGGTCTCAAGAGCGTTAATAATTTCTTGAGCCTGTTGTTGTTCTTTTACCACTGCTTGTTGAAGAGTGCGTTGTTCTGGCTTTTTATAGCTTTCGATTGTGTCGTCGTAAACATCGCGAACTTCGTCTTCTGTGATCTCAATTTTCTTTTCGATCATATCTGAGGTAAGAGTTGCAATCGTAATGTCACGTGTCTCAGGAATGGCAAAATTAATTTTGCGCGCGTCATAAAATTTCTGAAGCTGTTCTTCCGTTGGATTTTCTAACCCTTTCTCATCAGCAGCTTTAAGTAAAAAGCCTTTAACGTTGCGGGTTTCATTTTGAAATTGATACATAGCCTTTGCTTGTTCAATGGGCAATTCTTGGATATTGGCGGCCATTGAGTTTTGAAGCAGATCCACTGCAATTTCTTCACGCACAGCAGATATGAATTCGTTTTCTGAAATTCCTTGTGATCTTAAGATTTGTACCAAGGCATCACGCTTGCTACCGCCATTGGTAGGGATATTGTCGGTCATACGTTTGATTTGATTGGCAACCGTATCATCATTGGGACGAAGGCCAATTTTTGTAGCCTCATGCGCCAAAATTTTATTTTGAATTTCACTGCGTAGGGCTTGATTAATGAGGCCACGCTCATAAGCCTCTTGAGGGCTTATTTGTTGGGCAGACAAGATGCGGCGTAAGGTTTTATCAAATTCATTGATTCCAATTTCAACATTTTTCCCTTTGGCGACAATATTGCTAGTCAGGCCTCCACGAAAAAATCCACCAACATCGGTAAGCACGAGTCCTCCAACAGCCAAGGCCATAAAGCCTAGCAGGATAAATTTCAAAAAACCTTGTTTTGCGCCATCGCGCATTGCCCGTAACATTTAAACCCAAATCCTCTTCTATTATCAAAAAATCATGACATACTATAGGGATTGGATACAATATTCGCAACAACCAGAAAGTAGTTATTACCTATGAAAAATTTAATCGCCGGAAACTGGAAAATGAATGGATCGTTGAGCGATGCTATAAAGCTTACCCAAGATATTGTGGAGTGTATCCAAGAGAGCCCGCAACTATTGGAAAAGAATGACTTTTTGGTGTGCCCGCCATTTCATCATTTAATCCCTGTTCAGGGTGAATTGACGGCAGTTGTTGCGCTTGGTGGGCAAGATTGCTCCCCTTTTGATAATGGGGCGTACACGGGCGATGTATCTGCGGCGATGTTGAAAGATTCAAACGCAGAATATGTGATTTTAGGGCATTCGGAACGTCGTACTTATTATAGTGAAAGCAATTTGATGGTGAAGCAAAAGGCGATGATGGCCAATGAATCTGGCTTAAAAACAATAATTTGTATTGGCGAGACCGAAGAAGAACGTGAAGCAGGCAAGGTCGAAGACGTTGTTGGAAGGCAATTGGCGGAATCATTACCTGAAACAGCGGCAGCGGAAAATACGGTTATTGCGTATGAGCCTGTTTGGGCGATTGGCACAGGGAAATCAGCGACACCTGCTGATATTGCGGCGGTGCATGATTTTATTCGTAGTGAGCTAGGGCAGAAAATTGAAGAGGGCGCAGATAAAATCCGTATTCTGTATGGTGGGTCTGTTAAACCAAGCAATGCCGCAGAAATTTTTGCGGTTAATAATGTAAATGGCGCGTTGATTGGCGGGGCATCGTTAAAGGCCGAGGACTTTCTAGGGATTGCGAGGGCTTAAGATGTTGACATAAACTCAATGTCATTTCGACCAACGGGAGAAATCTCATGAATGATTATTTTGTATATATTCTAACCAATAATCACGGAAACGTAATGTATATAGGTGTGACAAGTAATTTGGAAAGAAGAGTTTTAGAGCATAAGTCAGGTTTAATTGAAGGTTTTACTAAGAAATATAAAATTTCAAAATTAGTTTATTATGAACAAACATCTTCTGTAGAGTCCGCAATTTTGAGAGAAAAAGAAATTAAGAAATGGCGCCGAGAAAAGAAAAATGCGCTTGTTATAAAAATGAATCCACAAAGGGAAGACTTGTATGAGATTTCTCAGTCGCAAGATGCCCCTTCGAAATGACAGTTGGGTAATATGTCTTGCTATATTGAAGGCCTAAGATTTCCTTGGGATTGCAAAGGCTTAAGAGTATTTCCTATTTGTTGGGACTGCTATCCCTGCAATAACTAGGTTTTGCAAATCACGGTGCAAGGCCAATTGGTACTGTAGGGAGGCGCTCAGAAGAGCCTCGTCCAGACAAAGTTGATGTTTTTAGAGTTACTATTTAATCTTATTGTTTGAGCTTTTTTCAATAAGGCTATTTATATCATCCCAATAAAATATATGGGCGGGCACAGTAAAACCGTGAACGTCATTTTCATCAAAATCTTTTAAGATCGTTCCACCTAGATTTTCGTAGAATTTATGTGCTTTTTTATTGTCTTTTCCGACACATAAGCCACATTCTTTTGCGTTATCTTCTTTGAAAAATTTTGCCATTGCATGCATAAGCTGTTTGCCCTGACCTTTACCCGTTTCAGCAGGGTCGAGAAATATCTCGTGCACCCAATGTAAAGGCAGGTGATCTCGGAAACCAACATCTATATAGCCTGCAATACCAAAACCTGTGATTTTATTATCTGTTTCAAACACACAAAAGAAAGGTTTTTCAATTTTAGAGCGGCTTTCGATAGTGGCCAAATAATTGCTATACCATTCATCATAAGGTTTTTCTTCCCATACTGACGTGGGCATTAAATCTGCGTAAATAAGCTGCCTTGAGCGGATAGCAATATCAATTATTTGCGGCAGGTCTTGTTCTTTTGCGTGTCTTACAACCATTATTCTTTGTAACATATTTACTATTAATAAAAAAATACTCGACATCCTTACATACACAATTTAAAAACATCTTCATGGAAAATATCGTACTTATTATACATTTGTTATTGGCGCTTGGCATTATCGGGCTTGTTCTACTTCAACGTTCTGAAGGGGGCGGCCTTGGTATTGGTGGGGGATCTGGCGGAATTGGTGGATTGGCATCTGCGGGAGCGACAGCGAATGCGTTGACAAAAACGACGACTTTCCTTGCAATTGGGTTCTTTTGCACCAGTTTATTGCTTGCCGTTTTGGCCGGTAAACAAACAAATCAAGCAAGCTTGTTAGAAACTTTGGATAATCCTCCTGCGGTGGTTGACACATTGGATGAAACAAGCGATAACAAACTCCCAGATGCTAAGGCAACTGGAAGTGACAATTCGGACACAAAAACTCCAACAACTTCTACGCCATCGGCTCCATTATCTGAGTAATTTCAGGTCGTGAAACCTTAATTATTACACCGTCCTTTGAGATAAGGACGCGAAAGCTGTTTTTATTGTGGAAACTAAGTTTATATTTATTACTGGTGGTGTTGTTTCATCTTTGGGTAAAGGCCTTGGGTCTGCGGCGTTGGGGGCTTTGCTTCAGGCACGTGGCTATAAGGTAAGGCTTTGCAAGCTTGACCCATATTTAAACGTTGACCCAGGAACGATGAGCCCGTTTCAACATGGGGAAGTCTTTGTGACCGATGATGGTGCGGAAACAGACCTTGATTTAGGTCATTACGAGCGTTTTACCGGTAATCCAGCCTGTCAAAACGATAATGTCACCACGGGACGTATTTATACAGAGGTTCTTACAAAAGAACGTCGTGGCGATTATTTGGGCGCAACGGTTCAAGTCATTCCGCATGTCACCAATGAGATTAAAGATTTTATTCGCGAAAAAGACGGAACAGCCGATTTTGTTTTGTGTGAAATAGGCGGAACAGTTGGGGATATTGAATCCTTGCCGTTTATCGAATCTATTCGTCAGTTTGGTAATGAAGTGGGCCGTGAACGCGCATTATTTATTCATGTGACGTTACTACCCTATATTCCAGCGGCGGGAGAGCTTAAGACAAAACCGACGCAACATAGCGTTAAAGAATTAATGGGCATGGGGATTCGTCCGCGTATTTTGTTATGTCGTGCGGATCGTGAAGTACCAGAGGAAGAGCTTAAGAAAATTGCGCTATTTTGTAACATTGATGAAAATAAGGTTATTCCTGCGTTAGATGCATCTTCTATTTATGAAGTGCCGTTGACGTATCATGCAGTTGGTCTGGATACACAAGTCTTGGATGCGTTTGGATTAGATACCAGCAAAGAGCCAGATTTATCCAAATGGGAGCAGATTGTTCGCCGTATCAAAAGCCCAGAAAGTGAAGTGACGATTGCGGTTGTTGGAAAATACACAAATCTGAATGATAGTTATAAATCACTCAATGAGGCGCTGACGCATGGTGGTATTGCCAATAAGGTCAAAGTGAATATCAAATTTGTCGAGGCAACCCTGTTTGATAAAGGTAATGACGACATTGCGCATGAGCTTGAGGGTGTAAATGGTATCTTGGTGCCTGGTGGATTTGGAAGCCGTGGCGCGGAAGGTAAAATTAAAGCGGCACAATATGCACGCGAAAAGAAAATCCCATATTTTGGTATTTGTTTTGGATTACAGATGGCTGTGTTGGAGGCCGCCCGTAACTTAGCCGGTATTACCGAAGCCAATTCAACAGAATTTAGCGAAGGGGGCACACATTTAGTGGGCCTTATGACTGAATGGGCAAAAGACAACGAAATCGAAAAACGTGGATCAGAAGATGATTTAGGCGGAACAATGCGTTTGGGTGCGTTCCCCGCGGCGTTAAAGGCCGGATCAAAAGTAGCGGAGATTTATGGCAGTACAGATATTTCCGAACGCCATCGCCACCGTTACGAAGTGAATATTAACTATAAAGATCAATTGGCCGAAGCAGGTTTTATCATGTCGGGTACATCGCCTGATGGTTTTTTGCCTGAGATTTGCGAGCGCGAAGATCACCCATGGTTTATTGGTGTGCAATACCACCCAGAGTTAAAGTCCAAGCCGTTTGATCCGCATCCATTATTTGTGAGCTTTATTGAGGCGGCAATAACCCAGGGGCGTTTAGTTTAATTTTAATAAAAGGTTTGAAATGACAAAATATTATTTAGTTTTTTTATTGGTTATATCTTTTGGCATTAGCGGGTGTGAAACCATAAATGGCGCAGGCAAAGATCTGCAAAAGGCGGGTCAAGCCGTACAAAGAGCCGCAAATTAAGTTTTTAAAACTTATTTAAAAAAGTAAGCTAAAATGGCAAATAATATAAGCGCAGCAATGATCGCGCCGATAATAGGCATTTTCTTTTGACGACGGCGCGCTTCTTTTCGTGTTTCATCTTCGGGATGCGCGACGTTGTGGGCTAGATGCTCTGCATCTTCTTTAATTTTTTCGGTTTTTTCTTTTAAATCAGTCATAACAACTAAAATAGCGATTCATGTGAAAAAGACAAATGAAATCTGTAGTCTTTCTTGTAAATAATCTTTGCGCGGACGTGCCAATCACTGTAAAACAATGGCTATGAAAACAGTAAAAATACAAAATATTGAATGTGCCAATGATAAACCTTTTGTCCTTTTTGGGGGGCTGAATGTTTTAGAAAATGAATCAATCACCCTTGAGGCAGTTGAGGTTTATAAAACCATTACGGATAAACTTGGGATTCCATTTGTTTTCAAGGCGAGCTTTGATAAGGCCAATCGTTCCAGCATCCATAGCTATCGCGGCGTGGGCCTAGAAGAGGGCATGCGTATATTTGAAAAGGTAAAGGCCGAGTTTGATAACGTGCCAATTATTACTGATGTTCATGAAATTGACCAATGTCAAACCGTGGCTGACGTTGTTGATGTGATACAAATCCCTGCGTTTTTGGCGCGCCAAACAGATTTGGTCAAGGCGATGGCCCAAGCGGCAAATAAATCGGGCGCAGTGATTAATATCAAAAAACCGCAATATATGTCGCCTTATCAAATTGGCAATATTGTCGATAAATTTTCTGAATGTGGAAATGATAATACAATTATTTGTGAGCGTGGATTTGCGCTTGGCTATGATAATTTGGTTGTTGATCCGATGGGCTTTGGTGTGATGAAAGACATATCAAAAGGTACGCCGATTATTTGCGATACTGTGCATGCCTCACAAATGCGTTTGCCCGGTAGTGAGGCCTCTGGTGGTCGTCGCGGCCTTGTGCCTGACTTAACCCGCGCCGTCATGGCGATTGGTTTGGCAGGGTTGTTCATTGAAGCATATGAAGACCCAGATAAAGCAAAATGTGATGGCCCTTCTGCCATTCCATTTAACAAATTAGAAGAATTTTTAACCCAAGCCAAAGCCGTTGATGACCTAGTCAAATCAATGGATTTGGTGCAGATTGATTAAATTAAGGATAATATAAAATGACAGCCATCGTTGATATACATGCCAGACAAATTTTAGATAGCCGTGGGAACCCAACGGTTGAGGTTGATGTAACGCTTGAGAGTGGGGCATTTGGCCGTGCGATGGTGCCTTCTGGTGCATCGACTGGTAAATATGAAGCTGTTGAGCTTCGTGATGGAGATAAGAAGCGTTGGGGCGGTAAGGGTGTTGAGAAGGCCGTTAAAAACGTTAATACAACAATTGCTGATGCGCTTTTGGGTAGTGACCCTGAGGAGCAGCTGCATCTTGATAATTTAATGCGCGCATTGGATGGAACGGATAATAAGTCCAAAATTGGCGCTAATGCAATTTTGGGTGTATCACTTGCGATGGCGCGCGCGGTAGCAAATGAATTGGATGTTCCGTTATATCGTTATTTGGGCGGGCCCTATGCCCATCAATTGCCTGTACCGATGATGAATATTATTAATGGCGGCGCGCACGCGGACAACCCCGTTGATATTCAAGAATTTATGATTATGCCTGTGGGCGCGAAAAGCTTTGCCGAAGCATTACGATGTGGCGCGGAGATTTTTCACAGCTTAAAAAAAGAACTTCAAAAAGCGGGTCATAATACCAATGTAGGCGATGAGGGTGGGTTTGCCCCAGCTGTTAAGAACGCTGAAGAAGCCCTTGATTATATTATGAAATCAATTGATGCGGCAGGCTATAAATCAGGTAAAGATGTGGTCATTGCGCTTGATTGTGCCGCGTCAGAATTTTATAAAGATGGTAAATATAACATGGCGGGTGCGGGGCAAATTCTAAGCTCTGCCGAAATGGTGAAATTTTATGAAGATCTTTGCAAAAAATATCCCATTGTATCGATCGAAGATGCGCTTGATGAAGATGATTGGGATGGCTGGGTCGCCTTGACCAAGGCGATTGGTGGTAAAGTACAATTGGTGGGTGATGATTTATTCGTGACCAATGCGGAGCGTTTGAAAAAAGGCATAGATATAGGGGCAGGGAACGCGATTTTGATTAAGGTTAATCAAATCGGTACATTGTCAGAGACTTTAGAGACCATTGAAATGGCAAAACGCGCAGGGTTTGGCATTGTGATGTCACATCGAAGTGGGGAGACCGAAGATTCGATTATTGCCGATTTGGCCGTCGCGACCAATTGCGGGCAGATAAAAACGGGGTCTCTTTCTCGCTCTGACCGTATTGCGAAATATAATCAGCTTTTGAGAATAGAAGAAGAATTGAGCGATGCGGCGGTTTATAACGCTGAATTATTTAAAAAATAATGGGCATCGGCCCTTTAAGATCTTTTTCAAGGGGCGGGCTATCCTCTATATCAATGACTTCGTTTGGATCGTATGATGATTGAATGCCATTTTCGCGTGCAACGAGTGTTACATTATTTCTGCTAAGAATTTTTTTTCGGTTTTGTGAACCGCTTTTCACCGCCGCAGCATTATGGGCAGTTGTGGAAAGATAAATTTCCTCGTAACTGGTCATATCCTGATGACGTTTACAAACAGATTCAACATATTCGTGATTTGATAGGGCGTCTTTTACATCCCTTAGAAGAGAACCTATTGGTGAGTCTTTTAATAATTCTATTTTGGTGTTTTGCGCTTCACTTGGATTATTGACAAATTTGGATGCATCTTCATGGTCGGTAATAATTCTTATTTTTGAGCCTTCTGGTAAGTTTTTTAAGGCTAAATATATTCCAAGTAGTTCAGCGTGGGCGCTGCCAATTTTATTATCTTGTTGCCCAAATGATATATTACTTGCGTCATCAAAGACCGGTGATGATTCCAAATTTACATGATTTTGGGCTACTGCGCCTGCGCCACTACACTGGTCTTTAAAATTATAGCTACCGTCTGTGTAGACAGTTATATAACCATTTTTATCAGTAATTTCATCTAAATCAAAATCCATATAAAATATTTAAATCAATTGATTTATTATGTCAATAATTAATAATATTGAATCAAAAGAATCACTTAGCGAGGATGAGGGGTGAATGTTCCTTATTTGTACTCAATAAGTCATTGAAATAATTGTGTTTTATCCATTGACAGAGTGATTCGTTTTGTGATTCTATAGGGTATGAGAAAGTTAATCGAAAAACGTTATTTATTGCGCCAAAACATGGTTTTTATTGTGGCTTTATCGCTGACAATTTATTTCTCATATCATCTTATTGCGGGGCCGCGTGGCTATTTTGAGTTAAAAGACTTGGAGTATAATATTTCTTTAGAGGCGGATAATTTACAAGTGCTTGAGCAAGAACGTATTGCGATTGAAAAAAAGGTCGTTATGATGCGCCCAGGGTCGATTGACCGCGACCTTTTGGAGGAGCGCGCGCGTTATATTTTAGGCTATACATCTAAAGAAGAATATATTTTGCTACAAAATCGCTCATAGCTACAAATTTATTATTCAATCATTTCAATATGTTATATCTTTTATACCCGAATTTCATTATTCGGGTTTTCTTTTTTCTGGATTTAGGGTTTGTTTGGCGGTAATAAAGTCCATTAATTTTTGTTCGTAATACATCGAATAGAGGAGTGTATAATTTGAGTTCTTCAAAAACTAAAAAAGCCCCTGCAAAGAAGGCTTCTTCAAAACCAAATACAAAAGCTGTTTCAAATACAATGCCCAATCCATCTTTAGAAGAGATGAAGAAGCTTTATGAAGAAATGCTATTAATCCGTCGTTTCGAAGAAAAAGCGGGTCAGCTCTATGGTATGGGTCTAATTGGTGGTTTCTGTCATCTTTATATTGGTCAAGAAGCGGTCGTAACAGGCATTCAATCTGTTCAAGAAGAAGTGGACACGGTTGTAACAACCTATCGCGACCACGGCCACATGTTGGCCAAAGGGATGGATCCTAAAGGTGTGATGGCCGAACTTACGGGGCGTGAAGGGGGGTATTCACGCGGTAAAGGTGGATCAATGCATATGTTCTCCCAAGAAAAAGGATTTTTTGGCGGCCACGGAATTGTTGGGGCGTCAACTGCTATTGGCACGGGCTTAGGATTTTCGCATCAATATAAAGGTGATGGCGGCGTTGCAATTGCTTATATGGGTGATGGGTCAGCCAACCAAGGGCAGGTAGCGGAATGTTATAACATGGCCGCCCTTTGGAAATTGCCAGTGCTTTATGTGATTGAGAATAATAAATACGGCATGGGAACATCGGCGGCACGTCATGCAGCGGGGCAGCTTTATGCCCGTGGTCAGGGGTATGGGATACCTGGTGAGCAAGTCGATGGAATGGATGTGTTTGCGGTGCAGGCCGCTGCGCGTCAGGCACTTGACTATGTGCGTGATGGGAACGGGCCTTACATTTTAGAAGTAATGACTTATCGTTTCCGTGGGCATTCAATGTCCGATCCTGCAAAATATCGTACGAAGGATGAGGTCGATGGCCAAAAAGATAATGACCCGATTGTGAAGTTGAAAGCGATGATTTTAGAAGGAGGTAAGGTTTCAGAAGACGAGTTAAAACAAATTGATAAGGAAATCAAAGCACGTATTAAAGACGCCGCAGAATTCGCAGAAGAATCACCAGAATTACCGCCAGAAGACCTCTGGACGGATGTCTTGGTGGAGGTTTAATGGTTAGAGATTATATATGTTCAAAAACTGAAAGGGGTCTTGGGCAACTTGATGTAATAGACGCAATAATGGCTTTAACATTTTTGGAACATATATTTGATCTTAGCGGGGATAAATTTATGGCCGAAGATATTGGCCGTTTTGTTGTTTTTGATAATGCTTCAGATAAAAGGATACTGCACGTTCGTGAGGTTTATATTGATGAGAATAAGTTACAATTTGCGGGGCTAGCCAAAAGTCATCCAAAATATTCGTTAGAAGGGTTAAAAAAAGATTTAGAAAAAATTGATAGTTTTAACAAAACCGTAAATTCATATTTAACTGTAAATATAGAAACTCAAGAAGAAATAAAAATGTTAACGGCTAAAGCTTTAGAATTGGACGGGTTTAAAATACCCCGCAGTCAGTATGCTGTTGAATTAGACGAAGATATAATTGCATTAAAAGAAGTAGACATTATGAAGGTTTCAAAAGAATCAAAAGGAAAAGATAGCATTGATATTAAAACAAATTTTGGTCTTACGGTTGAAATGCGTTTGATAGATAATAATTGAAATGAAAGTTTAAGGTTTAAGAAATGACAATAAATGTATTAATGCCGGCGTTGTCGCCAACAATGACCGAAGGAAACTTGGCCAAGTGGGTTAAGAAAGAGGGCGATTCCGTTGAATCTGGTGAGGTGATTGCCGAGATTGAAACAGATAAGGCCACGATGGAGGTCGAAGCCGTCGATGATGGGGTGATTGGAAAAATACTAGTCGCGCAAGGCACGGAAAATGTTGCCGTGAATACACCAATTGCGGTGTTGTTGGAAGAGGGCGAAAGCGCCGATGATATAGGTGATGTATCTTCTGCTAATACTGTCATTCCGACAGAGCAGAGCGACGAGGAATCTGCTTCTGATAATAAGATTTCTCCCGTTGGTCGAAATGACAATATAACAGCGCAACCAACAGGCGCAGATATTGATAATCGTGATATTCTTTATGCACAGGGCGTTGTGATTGAGCCGCCAGCATTTGATGAAGCACCATTTTTCGAAAATACAGAAACGCAGACTGTACGTGTTGCCCTTCGTGATGCGATGGCCGAAGAAATGCGTTTGCATGATGATGTTTACGTTATGGGTGAAGAAGTAGCGGAATATAATGGCGCGTATAAAGTGACTGAAAATCTTTTGGATGAATTTGGCGCGAAACGTGTGATTGATACACCAATTACTGAACATGGATTTGCAGGTCTGGCCGTTGGGTCTGCTTTTAATGGTTTGCGCCCAATTGTTGAATTTATGACCTTTAACTTCGCGATGCAGGCGATTGACCATATTATTAACTCTGCCGCCAAAACGCTGTATATGGCGGGTGGTCAGTTGGGTTGTCCAATCGTCTTTCGTGGGCCAAATGGTGCGGCAAGCCGTGTGGGTGCGCAACACTCGCAATGTTATGCGTCATGGTATGCGCATGTGCCTGGGCTAAAAGTTGTTTCCCCATGGAGTGCGGCAGATGCGAAAGGCTTGCTAAAAGCGGCTATACGTGACCCGAACCCCGTTATTTTCTTAGAAAATGAATTGATGTACGGGCAAAGTTTTGAAGTGCCAACAGACCCAGATTATGTATTGCCAATTGGACGCGCAAAGATTGAGCGTGAAGGAAGCGATGTCACGATTGTCGCGTTTTCTATAATGGTTGGAAAAGCGTTAGAGGCCGCAGAGAAATTAGCGGAACAAGGTATTGATGCGGAAGTTATTAACTTACGTACGATACGACCGCTTGACCGTTGGACAATTCTTGAAAGCGTTAAAAAGACTAACCGCATTGTATCTTGTGAAGAAGGGTTCCCTTTCTCTGGCATTGGTGCAGAAATTGCGGCGTTGGTTGGCGAGCATGCATTTGATTATTTAGATGCGCCGCTTAAACGTATTCATGCGGCCGATGTGCCATTGCCCTATGCGGCGGGTTTAGAAAAGCTGGCCTTACCACAAACAGAACAAATTATTAAAGCGGCAAAGGAAGTCTGTTATGCCGATTAAAGTTTTAATGCCTGCCTTATCGCCGACTATGACCGAAGGAAATTTGGCTGTTTGGCACAAAGCTGAGGGCGACATGGTTGAATCAGGTGAAGTCATTGCCGAAATTGAAACCGATAAAGCAACCATGGAAGTGGAAGCGGTTGACGAAGGCATAATGGGTAAAATTTTTGTAAAAGCGGGCACTGACAATGTAAAAGTAAACGAGATGATTGCTGTTTTACTTGAAGAAGGTGAAACGCAGGATGATCTAAAAAATATGACTGTCATTCCGACAGAGCAAAGCAACGAGGAATCTTCTTCGGATAATCAGATTTCTCCCGTTGGTCGAAATGACAATAATGCTAAAGAAGAAAAGGTGAAGACTATGCCTGTATCAACAACATCAAATTTGGGTGATCGAATTTTTGTGTCGCCTTTGGCACGCCGTATTGCGAATGATAAAGGTGTTAATTTATCCACATTAAAGGGGACTGGCCCACGCGGGCGTATTGTCAAGTCAGATGTGGAAGGCGCGAATCTATCAACAAACGCTCCACAGGTTTCTGCACAGTCAAAACCGCAACCAACAGGTGACCAACAAATCAATGAATTTGGCATGATCTACACGGCCATTCCAAATAACAACATCAAAAAAATTACAGCCAAACGTTTACAAGAATCAAAACAGACTGTGCCGCATTTTTATTTAACGGTTGAATGTCAGATTGATGAATTAATGCGAACACGTAAAATTATGAATGAACAGGCAAATGGCGAATACAAGCTGTCTGTCAATGATTTCGTGGTTAAGGCGTGTGCAAATGCGTTAAAGGCATATCCTGCGGCCAATGTGTCGTGGACTGATGAGGCCGTATTACAGTTCGTGCATTCAGATATTTCCGTAGCGGTATCAACGCCAAATGGTTTGATGACCCCAATTGTGAAACAAGCGGAAACAAAAGGTTTGAAAGATATCTCAGCAGAGGTTAAAGATTTGGCTGGACGTGCACGAGATGGTAAGTTAAAGCCAGAAGAATTTATGGGTGGAACGTTTACTGTTTCAAACCTTGGGATGTTTGGTATTAAGGAATTTGGGGCGATTATTAACCCGCCACAATCATGTATTTTGGCTGTGGGGGCTGGCGAGAAGAAGCCTTATGTTTCTGGCGATGAAGTTAAGATCGGCACATTTATGAGCTGTACGCTTTCTGTGGATCATCGATCGGTTGATGGATCTGTTGGGGCAGAATTCTTAAAGATTTTAAAAACCTATATTGAAAACCCAGCAGCAATGTTGCTTTAAGAAAGGGTGTATTATGAAATTATTTCTTGTTTGCCTGTCGGTTTTGATCGTTTCAGCATGTAATTACGAACTTGCTGAAAAAAAACAACCTCGTGAGGTGCCTAAACCATATGTTGAACGCGAAGTGCTTTCCCATCAAGGGGGGGCGTTTAATTCGTGTCCACCAGACCATCGTGCCAAAGGCCGGTGTTAACAAACAAATCATTAATTTAACTACTAACTAAAAAGGAAAATAAATATGAAAACATCACTTTTAATTCTAGTTGCTATTGTAGCAATGCCTATGTTATCTGCGTGCCAAGCAACTGCAAGAGGCGATGATGGGTACGTAAGTGTCGGTACAAATGATGGCTATTACCGCAGTAATAATAATGATGGATATTTCTGCCCTCCTGGTCAGGCTAAAAAAGGACGTTGTTAATCCCTTATGAGTGATACTAATTTTGATGTAATTGTTATTGGTGGTGGCCCCGGCGGATACGTCGCGGCTATACGTGCGGCACAATTGGGCATGAAGGCTTGCGTTGTTGAAGCCAATCACCTAGGCGGTATCTGTTTGAATTGGGGATGTATCCCAACAAAGGCATTATTACGGTCTAGTGAGATACATCATTTGTTGAATCACGCAAGTGATTTTGGCTTTACTGTCAAAGAGTTCTCATTTGATATTAAGAAAGTGGTTGAACGCTCTCGCGGTGTTGCAAAACAGCTTTCTGGTGGTATTGGGCATTTGCTGAAGAAGAACAAAGTTCAAGTTTTTGATGGTTTTGGAAAGCTTGAGGGTAAAGGCAAGGTATCTGTCTCAAAAGAGAATAAGAAAATTGCTGATTTAAGCGGTAAGCATATTATTATTGCGACAGGCGCACGCGCACGCGCACTTCCGGGCTTGGAAGCGGATGGAAAGCTTATTTGGACATATCGTGAGGCGATGGTGCCAGAAAAGATGCCAAAATCACTTTTAGTCGTTGGATCTGGGGCAATTGGTATCGAATTTGCGAGCTTTTACCGCAATATGGGTGCAGAAGTGACCGTTGTAGAGATAATGGACCGCGTTTTGCCTGTTGAAGATGCCGAAATATCAAAAATGGCCGAAAAATCGTTTAAAAAGCAGGGCATGAATATCATGACGGGCGCAAAAACGACAAAATTTGAAAAAGGCAAAGACAATGTCACCGTCCATGTTGAAAAAGGCGGTAAAGTTGAAAAAATTACGGTTGATCGCGTAATTATGGCGGTGGGAATCGTCGCAAATACCGAAAATATTGGTCTTGAAAATGTAAAAGGCGTCAAACTTGACCGCGGGCATATTGAAACCGATGGGTATATGCGTACTGGTGAAGTAGGCGTTTATGCCATTGGTGATGTTTGTGGTGCCCCTTGGCTTGCGCATAAGGCGTCCCATGAAGGTGTAATTTGTATTGAAAAAATTGCGGGTAAGAAAGATGTTCACCCAATTATCAAAACAAATATTCCTGGGTGTACGTATTGTATGCCGCAAGTGGCCAGTGTTGGTTTAACCGAAGAGGCAGCAAAAGCCGCAGGACATAAGTTCAAAGTGGGGCGTTTTCCATTTCAAGGGAACGGTAAAGCGATTGCCTTGGGAGAGCCTGAAGGAATGGTCAAAACCATTTTTGATGAGAAAACGGGTGAATTATTGGGCGCGCATATGATTGGCGCGGAAGTTACCGAAATGATCCAAGGCTATGTTATTGGTAAAACAGCCGAATTGGTTGAGGCGGATTACATGCATACTATTTTCCCCCATCCGACTTTGTCCGAAATGATGCATGAAAGTGTGTTGGATGCGTACGATCAAGTTATTCACTTCTAAATTGATTTTTACATAAAATTTTGATATATTTGTATCTATGTTTGATGAAAATACTATAGATCATGTTGAATCTGGCGCAGCTAGTTTTTTAAATGATTTTTTAAAAGAAACCTCTCCTATTGAAGGTGAAGATTTAAGATTGTGGGAAGGTGTAGCTCAATTAGAAATTCAACAAACCACATATGGTTTTGAATTGGTTACTCTTAGAGCAATTAACCCTTTTCAAGGTGATGGTGTGAAAGCACTGGAATTTGTTAAAGGATTAGCAAAAAGACACGCAGATATAGTATATGCGGAGACCTATCCAATTGACGATACTGGGATACAAGAACCCCAAAAATTAAGGGACTGGTATATAAATCACGGAGGAACTCCTGAAGGTAATGGTGTAATTTTTAACTATACCAAGTAAAACTTAAATTAGACACGAAATGGAACGAAGTCTTTGTTCATACGTATTCCTTAAAAGGAATAATAAATCATGGCATTTGTAGAAAAATTAGTGGGGCCGGATGAAAATTTGGTCGGCGTTGCACGGTTGCATTGGATATATATCATCCGCGGTCTGTTATGGTTTATCGCTATAACTTTTACAGGCGGTTTGATTCAGACGCTTATTGCTATGTACGCGCCCATTATTATGGGGGCGGGAAATTTTATCTTGGGCCTCAGTGTTGCTGCGGGTCTTTATATGTTGATTTTATATATCGGCAAAATGCTGTTCACTGAACTGGGATTAACTACAGAACGACTAATCTACAAACGAGGGTTGATATTTGTAGATGTTCGTGAGGTTGATCTAGAAGAAATTAAATCAGAAAGCATTGATAATGGTGTTTTGGGCCGATTGTTGAATTATGGCTATTTGGATTTAGATGCCCGTTTTATTGAGGATATGGATTTACCAGCCATTACAG
>CAYGUV010000008.1:71442-101589 GCA_964353185.1 uncultured Micavibrio sp.
TATTTGGATTTAGATGCCCGTTTTATTGAGGATATGGATTTACCAGCCATTACAGACCCTTATAGATTTGTCAAAGCGATGAATGCGGTCCGCTCCCAAATTAAAGATGATAACATGCGCGTTGTTTTAGACGATGGAGGCGCAGGGGCTGTTAAGGCTTCTGAGGCCATCGAAAAACATAAAGAGGAACGCGATGTTAAAAACAAAAAGACCCCACGAGGAAAAAAGAAAAAAACAAAATTAGAGGATGATCAATTTGACACAATGTCGAGTAATTCAGCAGAAAACTATGAGGAGATAAAAGAAGAACTTGTTGATCCTGAAGTTTTCAAGGCATCAACATCCGACAAAGAACATGATACTGATAATAAACAGAAAAACACAAAAAATGATAAGGCTGTAAAATTTCAAGATAACCCAGAACAACGTAAAAAAGATTTAAGTGATATGGTTCATGATGATTTCGAGGAGGCGGAAGAGCCTAAAAAAAATAAATAATAGCGATAAAAATCACTTTTTTACTGCAATTATACTTAAAAATAGGTATGAAAAACTATGACCTACAATACCGAATTATTAGATCGCGCGAAACGCCACCCTGAAAAGCAAAAAAATGCCGACCGTCCAATGGGGAAAAAGCCCTCATGGATACGCGTAAGGGCAGGGCAGGGTGCGACCTATAAAGAGACGCTTGATACTGTAAAAGGCCTTGGCTTGACTACCGTTTGTGAAGAGGCGGGCTGCCCCAATATTGGTGAGTGTTGGGATAAAAAACATGCCACCTTCATGATTATGGGAGAGGTTTGTACGCGGGCCTGTTCGTTTTGTAATGTTGCAACGGGTAAGCCGGATGAGTTGGACAAGTATGAGCCGCTTAAGGTTGGAGTTGCGGTTGAGAAAATGGGGTTAAACCACGTTGTGGTGACATCGGTTGATCGTGATGATTTAAAAGATAGTGGGGCAAAGCATTTTGTAAAAACCATTGAGGCAATAAGATTTAAAGCGCCCAATACAACCATTGAAATTTTACCCGGTGATTTCCGAGGGAAAATTGGCGATATTGATGATGTTGCCAAAGCGCGCCCAGACGTATTTAACCATAATTTGGAAACAGTGCCGCGCTTATACCCAACAATTCGCCCAGGGGCGCGATATTTCAGATCATTGCGCTTGTTACAACGCGTGAAAGAAGTAGATCCTACGATTTTTACCAAATCAGGTTTAATGGTGGGATTGGGTGAAACGCGTGAGGAAATTGCACAAGTTATGGACGATATGCGCGCCGCCGATATTGATTTTATTACGATTGGTCAATATTTACAGCCAACACCAAAACATGCGGCTGTTGAGTATTTCTGGACACCAGAAGAATTCGAAGGGTTAGAAAAAATGGCGCGGGCAAAAGGTTTTTTGATGGCATCATGTACACCGCTCACACGCTCTAGCTATCATGCTGGTGATGATTTTGCGAAGTTGCGTAAGGCACGCGAAGAAAAGCTTGCGAAAAGCGCCTAATGCTTTCCCATTTTGAACAAAAAACATTGCCTTACACGCGCGAGCAGATGTTTGATCTGGTCGCGGCGGTAGATAGGTATGATGAATTTGCACCATGGTGTGTAAAAAGCCGTATTAATAGATGGGAAAGCGATAATATATTCTTAGCCGATCTTATTGTGGGGTATAAAATGTTTCGGGAAAAGTTTTCCTCCCGCGTTATTTTGGATAAACCTGATGAGATATATATTAAATATCAAAAAGGTCCACTCAAGAATTTGACCAATAAATGGGTCTTTAAAGACGCGCCAAATGGGTCTTGCATTATAGACTTTTCGGTTGAGTTTGAATTTAAAAATGTTGCATTTCAAACACTTGCAAATGTTTTCTTCAACGAAGTTCTAAAGCGTATGATGGGAGCATTTGAGGCGCGGGCAGAAGAGATATATGGCGCGCCTAATTTATAAATTCTTAAGAATAAGATTTAATCCAGTATCAAGTGTTTGATTTCTTACTTCCGATCTATCGCCCTTAAAAATGTTTTTAAACGCTAATAGTGTTTCGTCTTTTTTACATAGTCCAATATAAACCAATCCAATAGGTTTTTCATCGCTACCACCTGTGGGACCTGCTATCCCTGTGACAGAAATTGCGATTGTTGCGTTTGAATTATTGAGTGCGCCTTGCGCCATTTCTTTAGCTGTTTGTTCGCTAACAGCGCCATATTTTTTAAGTGTTTCGGCTTTAACGCCTAATGAGTCTATTTTTGCTTCGTTAGAATAGGTGACAAATCCGCGGTCGAATATTGAGGAGGAGCCTGATAAATCTGTTATCGCCGCGGCAATCATGCCACCAGTGCATGATTCAGCAGTAACAAGAATATTGTTTGTTTCAGCAAGTTTCTTACTGACCAGTTTAACCAATTCCGACATAGCGTAATCCTATTAATATAATGGCCGCAAAAACACCGGCGATGACATCATCAATCATTACGCCAAAAGGCCCTTTGAAATGCTTATCGAAATAGGCAATCGGCCATGGCTTAATAACATCAAAAAACCGAAATAAAACAAAGGCTAACCCTATGGATAACGGTGTTAATAAAGCGGGGATAAGGGCGATCCAGACACCGACTACTTCATCGATAACAATCATGCCTGAATCTTTTTCATGCACCATGGATTCAAATTTCTTTGATGCCCATAAGCCAATTGGGAACAAAATTATAGAGGCAATTATCAAAGCAGGGACACCCCCAAACATAAGCAGAATGATACCAAAAGGCATTGCCCCCAATGTTCCCCACGTACCAGGGGCAGGGTGTATAAGGCCGCAACCACCCCAAGTGGCAATCCATGTCGCAGGCGCTTTAAAATTCAAAAGGCGTAATGCTTTTTCATTAATAATTTTATACATTGGTATCATCCTGCTTTGGAAGATTTATGGTTGTTATAGCTTGGCATGCCATGCCTTCTTTACGTCCTATAAAGCCGAGCTGTTCTGTTGTTGTGGCCTTAATAGATATTCTGCTGGGGGGAAGATTTAGTATTTGGGCGATGTTGTTTTGCATTTTTTCGCGGTGCGGCCCAATTTTTGGGGCTTCCGCCATAACCGTTATATCTATGAAGCGAATGTTGCCACCTATTTTCGTCAGTAATTGTTGAGCGTGTTTTAAAAAGTGGGCGCTATCTTTATCTTTCCATTGCGCGTCGGAAGGTGGGAAATGCGTGCCAATATCGCCTTTATTAATTCCCCCTAAAATTGAATCAGTGACCGCGTGTAAGACAACATCCGCATCAGAATGCCCCGTAAGGGCAAAGTCGTGATTAATGGTTAAGCCACCTAATTTAAGGGGGCGGTCTGTTTTTTCAGTTTCAAAAGCATGAACATCAAATCCAGAGGCAGTTCTTGTTTCTAAATCTTGGTTTATCATTGCCTTTACCATATCAAAATCAGCAGATGTTGTAATCTTAATATTGGGGGCCTTGTTTTCAACAATGGATACTTTTTCACCCATTGATCTGACCATGCCCGTATCATCTGTAAAATTATCGTTATTTTTATATTCATTATGCGCGTCCATAATTGTTTTATATTGGAAGGCCTGTGGGGTTTGAATAGACCATATTTTATCACGATCAATCGTTTCTTCGTCTTGTAACAAAGTATCTGTTATCTTTGCGGATAACGTTGCGGCTTTATTGTTTTGCATTGCTTTTAAAATGGAGTGTATTTGCGGGGTCATAATTAATGGCCGAACAGCGTCATGGATAATAATTAAGTCATTATTATTTACATTAATAAAACTATATAAGCCATTATAAACACTTTCTTTTCTACTTGTACCTGCATCAGAAATTGTTATTTTTGAATTATTTATGATGTAGTCAGGAAGCGCCGTTATAAAGTCACGATCCATTACAATAACAATAGATTTAAGTTCAGGTATATTTAAGAATTTGGATAAAGAATGTTCAAGAACTGTTTGATTATTAATCTTTAAATACTGTTTAGGGATGTCTTCCCCCAAACGTGTTCCTTTTCCCCCTGCAACAAGAAGTAGATGAAAGCTTGGAATATCTTGTTTTTCTGGAGTTTTTGTCATATTGTTCATGCGAATTAATGGTTATTATTCATCATACAATGCGTATAATTTCACCACTTGCAAAGTAAAATATATGAAGAGTTCAACAAACCAAACAGAAAATACAATATTGCCAAAGCGCAATAATGTATTTTGGCGTGGGTTTAGTGATGCTTTGTTAGGCCCCAAAAGTCCCGTAAATGGTATTCGTCGACGTTTTTCGAGTAAGGGGTGGCGCACGCGCTTAGGGATAGTTCTATTTATTGCCTCTATTGTCAGCGGGTTAGCGACATACGCCGCTTTGACCGCGACACCTCCATTTGGGGATGATCCAAACACGGTTATTTGGTTATTAAATTTAGATTTGATTTTACTACTTATGTTTAGTGTTTTAGTTGCGCGCCGTATAACAACAGTTTGGAACGGGCGACGCAAAAATATTGCGGGCTCAAAATTGCATATTCGCTTGGTGGTTATTTTTAGTATTATGGCTGCATTGCCCGCGATCATAATGGCAATTTTCTCGGCATTTTTCTTTCATTTTGGGGTGCAAAGTTGGTTTAGCGATAATGTGAAAACAGCCGTTTATGATTCCCAAGTTGTCGCAGAGGCATATTTAAAAGAGCATCAGCAAGTTATTAAGGCAGATATTTTGGCGATGGCCAATGATATTGATCGTCAGGCCGCATTAATGATGGACGCACAGGCGGCATATAACCGCGCGCTTGATACCCAATCCTTGCTCAGGAATTTATCTGAGGCGTTGATTTTTGATGAGAGTGGCAAGATTTTGGCGCGCTCTGGCCTAACCTTTACACTGACGTTTGAGAAAGTGCCCGACCATTTAATGGACCGCGCAAAAAATGGTGAGGTTGTCGTTTTAACCAGTGAAACGGATGATCGCGTCCGTGCCTTGGTACAATTAAATAGTGGGACAAACAATTTTCTTTTTGTGGGGCGTCAGGTTGACCCAACCGTTCTTTCTTATCTAGCGTCGGCGAAAAATGCCACGGAGCGATACAAACAATTGGAAAGCAGCTTTTCAGGTTTGCAAATTATTGTCACGTTGATCTTCATAGTTGTTGCCTTACTTTTACTAATGGCCGCTATATGGGTGGGAATTGTATTGGCACGGCAGTTAGTAAGCCCCATAAGTAGTCTAATTTTGGCATCCGAGCGTGTACGTGCAGGCGATTTGGAAGCACGTGTTCCCGTGGGCAAAAATATCGAAGAATTTGATTATTTAGGGCAATCCTTCAATAGAATGACCAATCAATTACAACAACAACGTGATGAACTTATTTCAACAAATAGGCAATTAGATGATAGAAGGCGTTTAACGGAGACGGTTTTGGCAGGTGTCCCTGCGGGGGTTATGGGTGTTGATAAAAATTATAAAGTAACATTTGCAAATGTAATGGCGACTGATTTATTTGATAATCAAGAAGTTGGCCTTACCAATCTTTCAATTTTAGATTTTTTACCTGAAATTCAAGAGACATTAGATGGTGCGTATCAAAAACCACATAAAATATCACAAACTGAGTTAAGTTATAAAACGGCAGAAGGTGATGTTTTGACATTAAATGTCCGTGTCGCTATTGAATTGATAGGGGATGTTGATTATGGCGCGGTCGTAACATTTGATGATATTACGGAGTTACAATCCGCCCAAAGGAAGGCCGCATGGGCAGATGTTGCGCGGCGGATTGCGCATGAGATTAAAAATCCATTGACCCCAATTCAATTATCGGCGGAGCGTTTGAATAGAAAATATTTAAAACAAATTACAGAAGATGCAGAAACATTTGAAATTTGTACTGATACCATCATTCGTCACGTGGGCGATATTGGGCGTATGGTAAATGAATTTTCTGATTTTGCCCGTATGCCAGAGCCAAATATCCAAATGGTTCAGTTAATACCAGAAATTGAAAAATTACTTTTATTTCAAAAAACCGCGCATCCAAAAATAAAAATGATTGTTCATAATAATTTAGAAAGTAATAACATCGAGGTTGCCTGTGATTCACAACAAATTCGTCAGGCAATTACAAACTTAATACAAAATGCTGTAGAATCTGTTCAATCAAAAATGAAGGATGATCCAAATTATAAGGGTCAGTTAATGGTTTATTTAGAAATTGTTGCGAATGAGCTATACTTTACAATATCAGATAACGGCTTGGGTTTGCCCGATGGCGAAGTAACCTCAAAACTAACGGAACCTTATATTACCTTCAAAAATAAAGGGACTGGACTAGGGCTTGCAATTGTAAAGAAAATTATGAGTGACCATAAAGGGGCGATCCATTTTGGAACCAATAAAAAAATAAAAGCGTTTAAAGGATGGAAAGAAAATTCAGGCGCGACCGTTTCTTTGGTTTTACCAGTACAAACGAATGTTCTAAACCCTAAAACCCTTGCCAAAGATAGGAAAATTGCGTCGTAATGACAAATCCGTTGCCCAATAAAATATTGATTGTTGATGATGAGGAAGATATCCGCGCGCTCATACGTGGAATTTTGGAAGATGAGGGCTATCAAATTACGGAGGCTGAAAATTCCAATGATGCTTTTAATCTGATTGAAGATACTGATCCTGATTTGGTTATATTGGATATTTGGCTACAGGGCAGTGAAAAAGACGGCATGGAGATTTTAGAAGAAATCGCCAAGCGTGATACATACCTTCCTGTTTTAATGATAAGCGGCCATGGAACGATCGAAACGGCGGTGTCGGCTATAAAAAAAGGAGCTTACGATTTTATTGAAAAGCCTTTTAAATCAGATCGATTGATTTTGATGATTAATCGTGCCCTTGAAATGGCAAAGCTAAAGAATGAAAATAAACGTCTTAAGGATAGTTCTGATAAATATGAGCATAATTTATTAGGACAAAGCGCGCCTGTTAAAAACCTGCGTCAACAAATTGAGAAAATAGCCCTAAGCAATAGTCGTGTTTTTATAAAGGGTGAGGCGGGTACGGGTAAGGAAGTTGTAGCGCGTGAAATTCACCGTCGGTCGGTCCGTAAAGATAAAACCTTTATGGCGGTAAATTGTGCGGCCTTGCATCCCGAACGATTAGAGGAAGAATTATTTGGCGTTCAAAAAGGAGAACACATTCAAAAAGGTGTTTTAGAATTAGCCAATGGCGGCACCTTGTTCCTTGATGAAGTTGTTGATATGCCATTGGAGACACAAGGTAAAATTTTACGTGTTTTGCAGGAAAACAAATTTGAGCCTGTTGGATCTCATAAATCAGTGATTATTGATGTGCGTGTCATGGCTTCCACCAATAAAGATATTGATCAGGCGTTACAAAATGGTCGTTTTAGAGAAGATTTGTTGTACCGCCTTAATGTTGTAACGCTTAATTTATTACCTTTGAAGGAGCGCAAGGACGATATTTTGTTATTAGCGGCGCATTTTTTAAACAGGTTTGCAAAACAAACAGGGCAAACGGATAAAGATATATCACCAGAGGTCGAAAGGATTTTCAAATCACATTCATGGCCTGGTAACGTTCGTCAGCTTAAAAATGTTATGGAGTGGATTACAATTATGAATAATTTTGATGTCGAATGTACGTCTATTCAAAAAGATCATTTACCGCCAGAATTCGCGTCAAAACCAAAAAACGCCACGCAAGACAAGCAGAATGAAGATCAATATATTGATTTCCCATTAAGAGAAGCGCGTGAAAGTTTTGAGCGTCGATATCTTACGGATCAGGTAAAACGTTTTGATGGAAATATCTCACAAACGGCTGAATTTATTGGGATGGAGCGATCTGCTTTGCATCGAAAGTTAAAGTCGCTTGATATTTCTGTTCATGACAATCAAAATAGTCAAAATGAGTCTAAATCATCAAAAAGTCTCGATGTGAAGACAGCTTAACTAGCCCAGCTAAGCTTTAGAATATTATAAGGAAACATTATGCGCGTTATCATTTGTGGAGCCGGTCTGGTCGGATATAGTATTGCATCATACTTATCACGTGAAAGTAACGATATAACCGTTATTGACCATAACCCACAAATGGTTGCGCGGATCAATAGTGAGTTGGACGCAAACGGCATCGTCGGGTCTGCCGCTAACCCAGAGGTTCTTCAATCTGCAGGGGCGAGTGATGCGGATATGATTATTGCTGTTACGCATCGTGATGAAGTGAATATGGTGGCATGCCAAGTGGCGCATTCTTTATTTAATGTGCCAAAGAAAATTGCCCGTATCCGTGACCAAGTATTTCTAAATCCTACTTGGGCCAATTTATTTAGTCGGGCGCATATGCCGATTGATGTCATTATTTCACCAGAGCTTGAGATTGCAAAAGCGGTTGAAAAGCGTCTTTCTGTTCCTGGTACGACAAGTGTGATTTCCCTATCTGAGGGGGATTTGTTTTTATGCGGTGTTCTGTGTGACAAAGATTGCCCCATTGTTAACACCCCGATGAAGCAACTGGCAGAATTATTTCCAGATATGAAAGCTAAAATTGTTTTAGTCGTGCGAAATGGAGAATCATTTATTCCCAATCCTGATGATCAATTATTGATTGGTGATGAGGCATATTTTATTACAGAAAAAGATAGCCTGAAACGTGTCCTACAGGGTTTTGGCCATGAAGAGAGAAAGGCGCGCAATATTATCATCGTCGGTGGCGGTAATATTGGTCTAAGTCTTGTTGAGCGTCTGAAAAAATCAGACGAAAAAATTAATATTAAGATTATTGAGCATGATGCAGATCGTGCAAAGTTTTTGAGTGAGCATTTAACAAATGTCCCTGTTTTGCATGCATCTGGTTTAGAGCGTCAAATATTAGAAGAGGCGGGTATTGATAAGGCCGAAACATTAATTGCCGTAACCAATAATGACGAGACAAATATTTTAACCTGTTTATTGGCGCAACAATATGGATGCAACCGTGTAGTGCCCCTTGTCAATAAAGGGTCTTATAACAATTTAACATCGTCATTGGGATTGGGTGTCATCGTATCCCCAAAGGCGATTACTGTTTCAACAGTGATGAAACATATACGACGTGGACGCATAAAAGCAGTACACAATATGCCAGGAAATTATGCAGAAATTTTAGAAATTGAAGCATCTGACAGCCTCAGCTTTATAAATAGTAATCTTGAGACAATTAAGTTTCCACGTGGGGTTTTTATATGTGCAATTGAACGTGATGGAGAATTAATTATTCCTGATAAGAAAACAGTAATAAAAGCCGAAGATCGAATTACAGTCATGGCTCTTCGTGGGCAAGCATCAAAAGTAGAGAAGATGTTTACCGCTCCTGTGGATATTTTTTAACACATCATGGCAAAACTAATTTATTTAAACGGACAATATCTACCACATTATCATGCGAAGGTGCACGTGGAAGATCGTGCCTTTTTATTTGGTGACGCAGTTTACGAGGTTATTGCCTGTATTCATGGCCATTTAGCAGACGAGCGCGCGCATTTAGAGCGTTTACAGAGGTCTTGTTCAGAATTACAAATAGCTATGCCCGTTGAGCGTGAAACATTGCGTGTTCTTATAAGAGAGTTATTACGTAAGAATAGGATAAACAATTCTGCTATTTATATTCAAATTACACGGGGTGTTGCAAAGCGTGATTTTAAATTTCCCGCGCCAAATACACGTGCAACATTAATGATGATGACACCTGCTTTTGATTTTGAGAATAACAAAGGGGTTTTAAACGGCATTCGTGTTAAAACAGTACGTGACATTCGGTGGAAACGCCGCGATATCAAATCAATATTGCTTTTGCCTCAATCAATGGCAAAACAAGAGGCCGTCAATGCGGGCTGCGATGATGCATGGATGGTGGATGATGATGGTTTTATTACAGAAGGCTCCGCTAGCAACGCCTATATCGTCAAAGGAAAAGAAATTATTACGCGCCCTGTGACGACATCTATTTTAAAAGGAACGACGCGTAACGCGCTTCAGAATTTATGTGGATCTTCAGAATATATTTTTACGGAGCGCAAATTTAAACCCGAGGAAGCGTATGAAGCGGATGAGGCGTTTGTAACGGGTGCAACCTCACTTGTGACACCTGTAATTGAGATTGATGGCCATAAAATTGAGAATGGAAAAATTGGTTCTGTTTCAAAAGAATTATTAAATGAATATGTTGCGTACGTAAAAGGATTGCGTATGAAACAAGTTAAATGGGAAAGTGGATTATGATTAATCAATATAAGGCAGTGATTTTTGACTGGGATGGGACAATTGTCGATACATGCGGCCTTATTCTGGACGCGCATAACCATGTACGAACTTATTTTGACAAAGCATTATGGACTATGGATGATTTTTTGGGCAGCGCAAGTGAGTCCGCCCGTGAATATTACCCCAAAATTTATGGTGATCAATCAGACAGGGCGCAAGAGGTTTTATATGAATATGTAGAGGCCAATCATCTGAATTATTTAGAGACGATGAAAGAATCTAAAGAGCTTTTGGATTTTATTCAGCAAAGTGGTTTGCCAATGGCGGTTGTTAGTAATAAACGCCATAAGACATTATTGAAAGAAATTGAGCATGTGAAATATCAAGATTATTTTGACTATGTTATTGGTGCAGGCGTTGCCAAGCGTGATAAGCCTTCCCCAGACCCGTTATTAGAAGCTATAAAATCTTTGAATAGGGATTTAAAACCAGAAGATATTCTGTATGTCGGCGACACAGAAACAGATTTATTAACGGCGCAGAACACGAATACAGCATTCGTATTCATTCAATCAGAGGCATCACGCCCTGATTTAATCGAAAAATACGCGCCCAATTATAATTATCTTTCAATTTCTGAGTTTTTTGATGCCATAAAGGCGCAAAGCCTTACAAAATGTTCGATAGCTGGTTGAAATTATTAATTTTAATGATTAAAACAGTTGCAATAAAGACACATAGATAAAAACAAGGAATAATAAGATGTCTGAGAAATCACAAAATGTACAAGACGTATTTCTGAATAAAATTCGTAAAGAGAAAATGACCGTCACTGTTTTTTTGGTCAATGGTGTGAAACTACAAGGAATTGTAACTTGGTTTGATAATTTTTCAATGTTGTTACGTCGTGAAGGGCAAGTGCAACTTGTTTATAAGCATGCTATTTCAACAATTATGCCTGGCTCTTCTTTGAGCTTGCATGAAGAAGGCGAAAACGCAGAATAGCATTACCATCTTTTGTATACACATGAACCCATAATTGACACGGCGCTTGTCGTGCATCCTATTTTTACAAACATCTCAACGTTAGAGCGTGGAGATGCGGCGCAGGCTATGGAAGAGGCAATAGGGTTGGTGGCCGCGATTAATATGCCTGTTTTACATTCAATGAATGTAAATATTGGGCGTATGAATCCTGGGCGTTTATTTGGTAAAGGAACATTAGAAAACATAGCCAAGGCCGTTGAAGAACATGAGCCTGATGTCGTGATGGTTAATCACATGTTGTCACCCGTTCAACAACGTAACCTTGAAAAAGAATTAAAGGTAAAGGTTATTGACCGAACAGGCCTTATCCTTGAAATTTTTGGGCAAAGGGCACAGACAAAAGAAGGGACTATTCAGGTCGAATTGGCACAGTTAGATTATCAGCGCTCACGCCTTGTTAAATCTTGGTCACATTTGGAACGTCAACGCGGTGGGCAAAGCTTTGTCGGTGGCCCCGGTGAAAGCCAATTAGAACTTGATAAGCGTATGATTGATGAGCGTATCATTAGTCTAAAAAAGCAACTTATTAAAGTGCGTAAAACGCGCGACCTTGGCCGTAAAGCGCGCGAGCGTGTTCCTTTCCCCGTTGTTGCGTTGGTGGGATATACAAATGCCGGAAAATCAACATTATTTAATTTATTAACGGGGGCAGAGGTCTTTGCAAAAGACCTTCTTTTTGCAACGCTTGACCCGACGATGCGCCGTATTGAACTGCCATCTGGGCGGATTGTTATTTTATCAGACACAGTTGGTTTTATTTCAGATTTGCCAACCCATTTGATTGAGGCCTTCCGTGCCACTTTAGACCAAACACAATACGCAGATGTAATTTTACATGTACGTGATACCACCCAAAATGATTATGACCAGCATAAAGAAAAAGTCATCGAAATCATGCGGGACTTGGGCATCGAATATGAAAGCGATGAACGCGTTTTTGAGGTTTTAAATAAGATTGATGCGTGTGATATTGATAAACGTCAAGAGATTGAGCGTAAAGCAAAACGACAAGATAACATTTTCGCAGTTTCGGCACAAAATGGTGTTGGCATTGAAGACATGATGCAAACGATTGATAATTTCTTATCACGCAAGTTTCAGACCGTTAATTATAATGTTCCCCATCATGATGGGCGCGCAATTGCGTGGCTTTATCAACATGCGGAAGTGCTTGAAAATAAAGAAGGGGACGACACTGCCAATATTTTAGTGCATATTGATCCAGCAAACCGAGATAGATTTGAAGGATTATTCCCCTATGCCGCGACAAATTAATCCAGAAAAAGTAGCCGATATTATTGCAGAAGTTTCTGTTAAAATAATTGAGCCCCGATTTCAAACTTTAAAAGATCACGAAATTGATACAAAATCGGGTCCTACGGATTTGGTGACAATTGCCGATACGCAGGCAGAAGAAGAACTGACAAAGATATTTAAAGATATTCTTCCTGGATCCTTCGTTGTCGGGGAAGAAGCGGTTTCCCGTGAAGAGGTCGATATGGATGCCCTTAGAACGGAAGAAGGATTTGTCTGGGTGATTGACCCTGTTGATGGCACACATAATTTTGCACATGGAAAATCAAAATTTGGGACAATTATTGCGCTTGTCCATTCTGGTGAAGTTGTTCAGTCTTGGATTTATGATATCCCAAATAAACGTATGGCAATTGCGGAGCAAGGTAGCGGTGTTCAAATTGATGGTGTTAAGCGACTTTATCCTAAGATGGAAAAAGAATTAAAAGACACACCAGGATTTATCAGCCGTAAATTTTTGCCTGAAAAAATGCAGATTGAATTAAAACCTGTCTTAGATGAATATTTCGCCAATGTAGAAACATATTTATGTTGCGCACACGAGTATCTAGATATCCTAGAAGGTGAGCGTTATTATTCGATGTATTCCCGCATACGCCCGTGGGATCATTTAGCCGGAGCCATGATGTTAGAAGAGGCGGGTGGTTATGTCAGGAAATGGGATAATAGCCTCTATCGCCCTGGGGATACGCGTGGCGGTGTCATAAACGCCCCATCTGAACAAATATGGCATGAAATTTATGGTCATTTGTTACGCAAATATAATTAACGTTATTTTTGATTATTCCAACTCTCAATCATTTTATCTAAAGATAGATCATTAAAATTTATGTTTGATTCTTTTGAATCTCGCTCCATTCCCTGAAAACGGTTTATAAATTTTTTGTTGGCTTTTCTTAAGGCTTCTTCGGCGTGGATGCCTTCCATACGGGCATAATTTGTGAGGGCGAATAAAAGGTCACCAAATTCTTCTTCTTTATCTTCAGAAGTTTTTGCGTCTTTAAATTCTTGAATTTCTTCTGCTATCTTCTCAAATGCTTGGTTTGATGATGGCCATTGGAACCCTGTTTTTGCTGCTTTTTTTTGAATTTTTTGTGCACGAAGCAGGGCGGGCAAGCCTTTTGTTAGCGTATCTAATGCACCAGCTGAGCCTGTCTCTTTTTTCTTTTGTGCTTCCCAGATAATATCAACAGCATCGGCGTTTTCTGCATGGGCGTTGCCAAAAACATGGGGGTGGCGTGAAACCATTTTGTCGCTTACATGCTCTGCTACGTCATCAAAGGTAAAGTGGCCTTCTTCAGATGCCATTTGCGTATGATAGATAACTTGCAGGAGTAAATCCCCCAGCTCGTCTTTAAAGGCATCAAAATCGTTGGCTTCAATTGCATCAGCAACTTCATAAGCTTCTTCGATGGTGTAGGGCATGATTGATTTATAGTTTTGTTCAATATCCCATGGGCATCCTGTCTTAGGGTCGCGCAGGTCTTTCATAATTGATTTTAAAGTTTCAATAGGGGATGTTTTTATATTCATATTAATAAACCTAATCTATTTATCGAATATTGGCGATATAGAAAAATATTTGTACAGCTATAAAAAAACCGCTTAAGAAAAGCGGCTTTTTTGTAAATAGTTTCTATCTATCTTTAAAATTGTTTATTTAAACTAAAGAAGAATTGAGGATCTCTACTTCCGCGTGTTGATATATCACGGTTCAAAGGCTGTGCCGCAATAACTTCGCCAGAGATATCCATAGGAAGATCAAAACGCGCTCCAATACCTGTAGAACTCAAAGAATTACGCTTGGCATTACTATTTGTCGCATCTTCATTCCAAACTGTCCCAGAATCTAAGAAGGTATAAAGCTGAAGATTACGAGAAGGGTTATTCCATTGAACTTCAACTTTGCCAGCTATACCACTATCACCAGTAGTTTCGGAAGGGTCGTATCCTCGAACCGTTGAAATGCCGCCTAGTCCAAATTCTTCAGAACTTAATAAAGCATCGTTCGAATACTGGCCGCGACCTGCTAAAAGTACATTGAAGCTTGGCGTTACACGTTGAAGGCGTTGAACACGTAAATTATATTTAGTGAATTGTGGGTCCCCTAAAGAACGCGTTAAGTTTGCATCGCCTTTATCGCTAGCACCAATAATGTCTAGGCCACGTGACGCTTCAATATCAAATGTATTAACAGCTGTCCCTAAAAAACGCTCCAGAAAGTCAACTTTAATACCGGCGCGTGCGGCGCGGATACGATCTTTAATTGTGGTTTGTACATTATTCTTACTGTCGACATTACGCCAATCTAAAGAAAGACGCCCAAAAATATTTGTATCACGGGAGCGTATAATAGGATGCTCAGCAGTGATTGCTAATGATTTGGATAGCCCTTCAACTTCGAACTGACTTAATGTGAAGCCAGGATCTGTATCGGTAATGCTACCCGCTAGAATTAATGTTGTTCCATAAGGGCCAATAGGTTGTTCATAGGATAGGGCGCCAAAGGCCAGTTCAATCCCTGCATCTGGTGCAAGAACAGCTTGGGCTGTAATTCGTTCATTAAAACCAAGTAGAGAGTTTGCAGACGCTACACCATTAAATTGGAGTGGACCAAGAAAGCGACTACCGTAATTATCAGCGCCAACAAGTGCTTCAAAAGGATCTCTTTCAACAATTATTAACATATCCGCCGCGCCAGGGGTTGTTTGTGACGGGCTAATGATTGTTCTTGCGGTTACACCAGGAAGATCATTGATTAATAGAAGCTGGCGCTCCATTTCGGCGATGTTTAATGCGCCGCCTTTGCTTATTTTTAGCGCGTAAGATTCAATTAAATCCAACTCACGGCTAGATTCTGCGTCCCCTTGTAACGAGATATTGTTGATATATCCCTCAACTACTTGGATTTTTGCAGTACCGCCATCAATAGTTTGAGGGGGAACAACGGCCTGAGTTAAGATATAACCGTCATTACGATATTTTAAAGTAATTCTATTAGCGATCGCATATAAATCAGCAAGTGATATCTCAGTGCCAATCATATCATTATAAACAGAAGCAAGCTCTTGTTCATCATATTCATTAGCGTTAGTGATAATAACGTTATTGAGATCGAACCTAATATTTTCTGCTCCATCAGGCGCATTTAAAACAGCCATACTTTGCACGCGGATTTGAGGTCCCCCTGCCGCCGATAAATCTCTTTCAGTGAATCTTTCACTTGCACGTGCTGGATCAGCAACCCCAGTTTGCTGCGCTATTTGAGCGTTAGCAAAACCAGTGAATGAGAATGTTGCCGCGACAAATAAAGCCGCCACAATGTGTTTTTGAATTTTAATAGATGATAAAATAGCCATGATAAGCCCCAATCAATGTTTATATTATTTATGGTATTTAGCGAAGATTTACATAGAAGACAATAGGGAAATAAGACATTTCCTTGTGATTTGCCACTCATATTACTGGAAACCACATATTTTACAAGTTAACAGGCTCTGTAAACCCCTTCTGTTGGTAATATATTGAAAAAACGTAATAATATTATAAAAAAGAGTAATATAGTTGCTTTTTACCAAATAGTTAAAAAAGAGTTAATTTTTATTTGATTTACGTAAACGATTATGTCATGACTATTTCATTCCAAATGTACAATTTTGTCAAGTCACTTTATTGTGGGTTTTGACCATATAATTAAAAATTTTTAAATTTGTGTTTTACAACACACAAAACTGGAGAAAATCATGTCGAAGCAGTCAAACCAAATTAACGTACCAAGTTTAATGAACAGAGCTGGTAAAAAGCTATTAGCAACAACTGCCATGACGGCATTGGGCCTTTTTGGTTTATCAAATGGTGCGCATGCAGCGGATGATTGGACTGATCACACGCTCAAAGCAGGAAGTAGTGGTTCTATATCCATTGATACCTCAATTGCCAATGAAACAAACATTACACAAATTGGTTCACGTGTAAAAGTTCAAGGAGATGCGGATATTAAAGCTGGTTGGACAGTTAATGTCGCGCAAGAATCAAAGAGCGCGCAATATATTATTTATGATGTTGAGGATGGTAAATCTATTATCGATGGAAATTTAAACGCAAATGGAGAAATTTTTATCTTTGACCGAGATGGGGTTATTTTTGGTGAAAATTCTCAAGTTGATGTGAGCGCAATTATTGCATCAAGCGGAACATTAATGTCTACAGATGCACAGTTGGATGCTGGGAAAGTAATTATTGATTTACCAGATGATGCTGGGCCTGTTAAAAGTTTTGGAACTATTACAGTTGGTAATCCAGGAGAAGTTGGCGGCTTAGCAGGCTTTGTTGCGCCAAATGTGGTAAATAATGGTATAATCAATGCAACAATGAGCAGTGTTACAATGGCAGCAGGTGAAACTGTTACGCTTGATTTATATGGTGACGGTCTTGTTGAAATCGCCGTAGATGGTGAATTGGAAGATGGTCTAATTAAAAATACAGGTACTATTAATGCAAACGGTGGTAAAGTTGTTCTTTCCGCTGCTATTGCAAAAGATGCAGTAGAAAATGTTATTAACACTACAGGTATGATTAACGCTAGTTCTGCCACAGTTAAAGGTGGAAAAATTATTCTAGATGGCGGAAGCCGCGGACAAGTTCGTGTTAATGGCGACGTGCGTGCCAATGGTAATAATGGGCAAGACGCCGGATCAATTGAAATTGCGGGTGAAAATGTTGTTATCACAGATGATGGCGATGTTCGCGCGCGTTCAGTTTTTGGTGGAACGGCAAATGCAGGTGAAATAACTTTAGCCGCTGATTCAAATTTAACAATCAAAGGTGAAGTAAGCGCTTATGGTATTGATGATACTGGTCATGTTTATATCAGAAGAACGGAAATTGGTTCTATTGGTGTTGGAACAGGCGATGGTGATTTCTTAGTATCTCAGGATGAAGTTAATAATATAACAGCGGGCGCTTTAACAATTGGTGGTGATAACACAACGATAGTTAACGTTGAAGACATTGATATGACAGCCTTCAAGGATACTTACTTGCACGCTCTTGCCTCATCTAGTGTGAATTTCTTTGGTTTTAACAGCTTTGACAACCTAACTGCGGTTGCAAGCGATATCACTTTAAATAGTGGATCGACTGTTGATGCATTAGCAAGCATCTACTTTGATGCGCCGATTGTTAACCTAGATGGTAATTTAGAAGCGCCAAGCATTTCAGGAACTGCGACTACCGTTAATGTAAATAACGATGGCAACCCAATTGTTGGCAATGAAGAAATTCAAGATGGTGTTGATGTGGCTGGTGCGGATGCAACGGTAAATGTGGGTGAAGGAACTTACGCGCAAAGCACTCTTATTAATAAAGCTGTTAACGTAGTAGGCGCCGGAAGCAATAAAACATTTATAACCCCAGGTCCTTCTGCCAATGGTTTTACAATTGATGGTATAATTAATGGAAATGTACGCATTCGTAATATGGACATTACTGGTGCGTCAACAGGCATTCGCGTTAATGATACGGCAGATGTTAATTCAGTTTTAATTGGAGGAATGCGTATTGCAGACAGCGTTCTTAACGGTGTAGGCGTATACGGAGATAGCGTTGGTAAAACCTTTATTCGTAATTCTAATTTTATAGGAAACGGTACACAAACTGGAAATGGCCGTGGACATGGCGACATTCTATTCTATTTATACGATGGTGATATCGAATTAGATAATGTTGATATTCAAGGGGACACAGCATTCACAACTTACACAAGTACATCAGGATCTTTCGACGCAGCAACTGCCGACTATGGTATTCAAATCATTGGATCTAACGAGAACGAATCAAGCTCCTTACCGCTTCGTCAATCAGGATCAATTGATTTTGACAATGTGACTGTATCTGGTAACTACCGTGCAGCACAAATTGGCATTCAAGAATATGATGGCGTCGGTCCTGTTAGCTTTAATGATGTAACATTAGGTGGACAGACAAATACAGGTACGGATAGTGCTGGTTGGGCTTCACTTTACCTAAGTAACTTAGGTGAGGGTGACATTAACTTAGGAAACACTACTTTTAATGGTGGTCCGAGTGATTATAACTATATCTGGAATATTACAGGTGGCGATGTTGATGCAACTGCAGCGACATTTACAGACTCAGCAGATAACTTTGAAATAGAAGACCGTGTTATTCATAAAATGGATTTCGCACCATTGGGCTTAGTAACATGGTTTGCGGATAATGTTTTCGTTACAGAAAATACAGCTGGTATTCAGCATGGTATTGATATCTCTGAAGCAGGGGACACAGTTAATATTGATGACAGCACATATCAAGAAAACCTATTGATTGATAAATCAATTAAGCTTTCTGGTAATGGCACAACGATGGAATATGATGTTGATGAAGACGGGCCAGGGCGTGGTGGTAATGGAAATATTATTACTGTTACGGTAGCTGATGTTAATATCGACCCAATCACTTTTGATGGTTTAGGCGTTGCTGATTATGGCGTAAACGCAGATGGAGCGGGGGCAGCTGGTTTAGTTGTTGATGGAAACACATTCAAAAACTTTAACGAAGCAGGTGTTTTTGTTGCACATAGCGGCTCATCTATCGGTTCAATCATTAACAATACTTTTGAAGGATCTTCAACACGTGGTGTTGAAACGGGTACGCTTGATGGTGATTATGAATTAAACATCACTGATAACACAATTGGTTCCGACGGTGATGAAGTTCTTAATGGTTTGATCTTTGGTCAAGTGCGTGATGCGACCATTAAAATTAAAGGCGGATCAATTGATAGTGCAGGACCAGGTAACGTAAATGGCGATGGTATTCATTTCAAAAACGGCACTTATGACGGCGCGCGTGTAGAAATTGAAAACGTTGCAGTTAAGGCTGACGATGATGAAGCAATTGACGTTCAGGGTGCGGTACGTGCTGGCTCAACTTTTATAATTAAAGACGGTGCATATATCGGCGGTAACAATGGTGTCGAATTCGATGCGATCGCTGGAAGTGTCAATATTAACGGCACAAGCGGCTCGCCTGTAGTTATAACAGGTCAAGGCGCTGATAAGCGCGGTATTAATATGTTAGGCGAACTGTCCGGCACGATGTATATCGGTAATGCTGATATAGTTGGTGGCGATGATGGTATTGGTTCAAACGAAGATCAGAATAACACGGTAAATGGCGGTAACCTTTTCATTGCCAATAGTAAAATTACCGGTGTTAACGGTGATGGCATAGAGCTTGGAAAAGTTTCAAACGGGTCAACTACTAACTTTGGCGGCAATGAAATTTCTGGTGGTGATAATGGTATCCATTATACCGCTGGTGTTGATGCCTCAACGGTTAACATTGCATCAAATGATATCTCTGGTGGACAAAATGGCTTGATCATAAACGGGGACCTTTCAGCGTCTAGTTTGACCACATTTGGAAACACCTATAAAGGTACAGCAACAGGCAGTGGATTTGTCATTAATGACAATGTAATTTCTAGCAATATTACTTCTACAAATGATTCAATCGAAGGCGCTCTTAATGGATTTCGGATTGGTAGTGAATTTTCTTCTAGTGCACTTGAAGTTACTAATGCAGAAATAATTGGCAACAATGGCGATGGTTTTATAATTGGAAGTGACGTTACAAGTAGTGCAATCTCTCTATTAAAAACTAGTATCATAGGGTCCGATAATGGTATTCAGATTGCTGGCAACCTTTCGTCATCCGCATTGGCAATTCTTGATAATGATAAAATTGAGGGTACTACAAACCGCGGCGTTAACATCGAAGGTAACATAACAGAATCAGCTATAGCTATTAGTGAGAATAGCGAAATAAATGGTGGAACAGACGGTGTTCGCTTTGGTGGGTTTGTTTACGGTGGTTCTGAAATCAATATTCATGACAATATTATTTCAGCCAACAAAAATAGTAGCAATACTGGTGACGGTATTCACTTTGCCAAAGATATCTATACGGCCGACATTAATATTGGTGATGGTAATGGTTCAAGTTTCTATTCTTCACCATCAAATTATATCCGTGGTAAAGACGGTATTCATTTCGCAGGTGATTTGAATTCAGGTTCAAACTTAAATATTGATGGAAACCGTATTGGATATGGTAAAACTTCATCAGGATATGCATTTGCAGATCGTGTTTCTGATGATGGTATTCAAATTTTGGGCGATGTTCAAGGTGACGCAAATGTTCAAATTACTGACAACTATATCAATTCAAATGATGATGGTATAAGCATCGGCGATGTTGAAGATGATGCCCGTGTAATTATTGGCGGCGTTAATGATGGAAACACAATTAACGCGGATGGTAATGGCGATGGTGTCCAATTCTTTGGTGATGTTGAAGATCATTCAACTGTAACAATCACTCACAATGAAATCCAAGCAGATAAGAATGCGGTTTTGTTTAGTGGTGATACAAGCAACCACAGCCACAAAGGCAACCCAGAAGAAATTCTTATTGCTTATAACAGCTTAGATGGAGATGAAAACGGTGTTTTATTTGAAGGCCGCGCAAGCAACAGCCTTCATGACATTGTTATCCGTGACAACTTGAAAATACGTGGCGGAAACGGAAATGGTATCTCTCATGAAGGTGGTATTGATGATGCGGAACTATCCATTCAAAACAATGATGACGTTTCAGGATCAGATAATGGTATCAACGTAAAAGGTTTCTTATTCAACGATGCAAAAGTTGAAGTCTCCGGGAACACAGATGTAACCGCAAAATATGGTGACGGTATCCATATTGAAGATACAGGCTACACAAATGGATCTGACGTCTCTGTAACTAACAACCATGTGCACTTTACTGGCGATGATGGTATTCAAGTTATTGGTGTTGATGGGGTTGATGTAAAAAACAACACTATTCATGATACAGGTGAAAGAACAGATAACGGAGATGCAATCTCTGTTGTAAACAGTGACAAGGCCGATGTTATCGAAAACGAAATTAGTGGCGCAGGCCGCGACGGTATCAATGTTTATAACAGTGATGAAGCTGATATTAATTATAATTATATTAATGCAAAAGGTGGAAACTATTACTTAGGTCAAGGTAATGCTGGTGCAAATCGTGATGGTATCCATGTTGAGAAAAGCGATTTTGTAGATATCATTGCAAACAATATTACCTCTGATCTTGGATATGGACGCTATGCTGTCAATCAATTGGGAGCAGGACGTCATGGTATCTTTGTTGATGGTGGTCAACATGCCGATATTAAATATAACGATGTTTTAGGCGATTCATTCTTATTCTGGAATGTTAATAGTGTTGGTAAAGATGGTATTCACGTTGAAGAAAATCGTGGTGTTGACATCAAGTTTAACGCTGTAGAACGCGCGGGCAATGACGGTATCTACGCTTACAGAAGTGCGTATGCTGATGTAATTGGTAATGATGTCAGCAGATCTGGCGGTGACGGTATTGATGTTGAAAGCTCTTTTGCAGCTGACATCAAGTTTAACGATGTTACTAAATCAGAAGAAAACGGTATCGAAGTCCAAAACAGCGACTATGCAGATATCTTCTTTAATGAAGTAACACTTTCTGGTGAGAATGGTATCTACGTAAATCCAAGCGATTTCGTTGAAATCGGCTTTAATAAAGTGTTCTTATCGGCTGATGATGGTATTGATGTTAACGGTGGTCACTTCATCAAAATCTACGGCAACCTTGTTGGGTTGAACGGCGATGACGGTATTGATGTTGATGGTTCACGTCATGTTGATATTTTCTTCAACAAAACCTTCTTGAACCGCGAAAATGGTATTGATGTTGATGCAAACCACTATGGTAAGCACAAAGGACCAAACCGAATTAATATCGTTGGTAATAAGGCAGTATATAATGGTGATAACGGTATCTTCGTGAGAGGCGATCGTGATGTAAACGGTATCGAATTACTTGTTTCGAAAAACACCGCATCTGACAATGGTGATAACGGTATTAAGATCTTGTCTCAAGGTGAGTTTTTCTCTGAAGGGCCTTACAAAGAGAGACTAAGCGTTAGCTTGGTGAGTGAGAGCTATTCTCCTTCTGGTGAATTTAACTCTAGAATTATCGGAAATACTATCGAGAATAATGGAGACGATATTGCTGGTAATGCTTCTGTAAACAATGATGATAACGGCCTATACATGGCTGGTGGCTATCATGATAATATTGAAGTGTCTGGAAACACCTTCACTGATAACGAAATCGGAGCGTTATTTGAAAGCGGAACGATTGATTTAACCGGTGAGCGTAACTTCTTTAATGGCGGAGAAATTGGCATGAAGTTCTCTCCTGCTGTGATTGGAGAGGTTTTCCCTGAGGTTGATACAATCCAAGAAACAGCTTTTGCTTCAGCTAGACTGATTAGCGGAGACCCTGTTTATGCGCCAATGGAATTGGTAGACAACACAATTGGTGCGCAGACATTTGATGGTCAAAGCGAGCTATATGTTGAGTTGGATAACGGAGCATTCTTTGCCCCAGGAACACCAACGCTATTAAATGCATTGGATAGCACATATTTGAATACGCCATTTGGCAATGTGACCCCATCAGTAGATTTCCCAGCAGGGTTTACTTTAGAGCAGTTAGCTTTCTTTGAAAGCATGTTTGAGCATTTCAATGATAATGGAAATACAGGATTGTTCTTCTTCCCATTATTGCCAGAAATTGATCAGGAAGATATATTCCAGTTCTTTGGTCCTAATGCTGACGCTCTTGGTGGATTACAGGTTACAATCTTGGGTCTTCCTACAATTCCAGGTGGCGCACCTATATCGTTAAATAATATCGCTCCTGCCGCAGGTGGCAATATTGATCCAAGCTCTCCAGAGGCTTTAAATGCGATTGCAACAGCCGCTGGTGGTGACGAGAATGGTGGATCGAATGCGTCATGCTTTAGCGGATCTGCTCTAGGCGCTATTCAATCAGGACAAGCTATGAACTTTAGCTACGGCAGTAGTGCTGAAGATCTATTGAATAGTGAAGCAGGCTGTTCTATCTAATGAGATATTAAAATTATATAATTACAAAAAGCCGTCCTTACCGACGGCTTTTTTTATGATATACGGGACGGAGGTGAATTTGAGCAATAGTAGTTTTCTTGCATGTCTTTGAGGCTATATAGAAACTATCCAATACCCGCGATTGGCCGCTCTTGGCCGAGAGTGGTCACATCCGACCCAAAGCGAACACTAACATCTCTAACTTAAGCACACTAAAAATTAACTCTTAAGTACTTTAGCCCCTAAATATAAAAATTTAAAACGGTTTAAGTGACTGAAATAAAATCATAATTTCATAGTCACTTGCTTTTCTATAGCCACTTACAGTATTTATTATGTATATAGAAAGATGTGACATGAGTAAACTAAGAAATGCTTTTGTAGGTTTTTGCGGGCTAGTTAATTTAACAGGCTGCAGGCCTGATGATGGTAATCATTTTACTGTTGAGGAATTAACAAAACCCGAAATGCTTCAAGCCGAGGATATTCGAGTAAGGTGGATCGCAACAATCCTGAATACGATGCAGGGTGAAACAGGAACGAACCTGAAAACAGCCAGCAATGAACACGGCATTGAAATTGGCTTCGCAGATAATCTTGATCATGCTCTTGGTGTGTATGATCCTAATCAAGAGCGCGTGACATTAGAAATACCTTATGGGCTTTCAGAAGAAACATTTAATGAACTCATATTAACAGGCCGAAAAGTTATGTACCATGAGCTTGATCATGCCGTCAGAGATCAGTCGGGACACAATATCACAGAACTTTCTTTTGAGTATCAAATCGATGGATCCGCAACAACGCATGAAGCCATTGCCGATATGACGGCATTTATTGGTATGTCAGAAGATGCAAAAATAGGTGCCGCACCCCCTTTAATAGAGCAATTTGGCGTGCCAGAAAGTGGGCATGCCATTTATTACGCCCCAATTCCCGCGCCTATGGCCGATGTTATTCTTTCTGGCCTTGGCGAAGGGGAATACTTACATGAGATGCCAGACCTAATAGATGATACTTTTGCCGCTTTTTTTAATTCAGGACGCTCAGAAGAATATACACTTCGTTATGGCAGCGTCATCCCAGAGAGCTTCTTGGGTAATTATCGCTCATCAACATCTTTAAGCACTGTATTTACAGACTATAAAGGTGGTCGCGCCATGAGCTTTGATAACTTAGATCACATGACAGAAGGACTATTTCCAGAAAGCGATAATCTAGCACCAGGGTTAGAAAACTCCTTTGCTGCGGGTGAGTTTACAAGTGAAGCAGAGCGCTTAAATGTCTATGATTTAATCAGGAAAAAACGTGAGCTTGATCGTCCCGATGGCGGTCCTGCTAATCACCTTACAAGGCAACGTTCCTATGATAGAGGCCAAAACTTTTTTGCTGAAGCAAGCGTCAGTAGAATTGTAGAACAATTTGAAGTATTACCCCATAATGCACAAATCTACCTTGAGTTTATGAGAAGTTGCCGTGATAAAGATTATATGCCTGACACAAATCGAGATATTGTTAACGCTCATATAGACGTTTTAGAAAAGTATATTCCCACGCTTAACCAAGGGGTCTCAAACATCACAGGAACATTATCGGGAACTGCGGAAATAGGTGTTCAACTGAGAACACAACTAGAAACCTACTTTATAGAAATGCACTCACTGTTAGAGAGATCAAAACAACATCGCACTCAGCTTTACAATATGTATGGAAGAGATCACCGCTCTGACAATTTAATAGCCTGCGCGCAAGCATTAAGACCACCAGCAAGCAACCCTTGATTACTTATATATAATAGCCTGTCAAAGAGACCAAGAAGAGTAAATTAAAAAGTTTAATCGGATGTTTTAAATCTATTTTTGAATAATTACGCTAGCGTGAATGTCCGCTATTGAACCGGTTAATCAAAATAGGGGGACTGTATAGTCGCAAAGGGAATTAATTGTTTATATCAATAAGATAAGATCAGTGGCTCCTCGAGCAGGATTCGAACCTGCGGCCAATTGATTAACAGTCAACTGCTCTACCGCTGAGCTATCGAGGAACACTGCAAAGATTTATGAAGGAATCAGGCCAAACTGTCAACGCCTCAATTAGAAAAATTGCATAATTATCTTAATATTTATTCTTTTCCAAAAGATAATTTATGGCACAGTTTGAATCTAATATATCAATGGCTAAATAAACAAACGAACTTAATAGAATTGAATAAAATGGAGCTTTTGGAGGCACGGAGCGGAATCGAACCGCTGTACGGGGAGTTGCAGTCCCCTGCATGACCACTCTGCCACCGCGCCTTAGACTTATTATACAATTTGTATAAACAACAACCGATTTTATATATCGTTGACCACCATAGAGCAATTATAATCTGATAAATTCTGACTTTTTCTTTTATCTCTTTCTTTCGCCTTAGGGTTTTGATACAAAATGACAACGACAATAACAACTTCTTAAAGGGCCATAATGGATTATAAAGCCGCAAGACAAGCCATGGTTGATAGCCAAATTCATCCAATGGGCGTGTCATCTGATGCTATATTGGATGCATTTTTAAATATTCCCCGTGAAGCATTCGTTCCCGAATCGTTAAAAGATATTTGCTATTGCGATGAAGATATAAAAGTGGGAGCAGGGCGCTACCTTATGGAGCCTTCTGTTTTTGGGCGTTTATTGCAAGAAGGTAAAATTGATAAAAATGATGCTGTTCTGACTATTGGGTCGGGAATTGGGTATAATGCAGCAGTTTTGTCCCATTTGTGCAGTACTGTTGTTGCCTTAGAAGAAAATGATGATTTTGTTTCAGCCGCGCAAGCAAGCTGGGATAAGCTTGGTTTAACCAATATTGCGGCTATTTCAGGGAAGCTTGAGAATGGAGCCCCCAAATATGCCCCATATGATATTATTATATTTAATGGAGCAATAACCGCGCTTCCAATAAAAATTGGCGATCAAATAAAAGAAGGCGGCCGTATTCTTGCAATTATCCGTGATGGTACATTGGGTTTGGCTCAGGCGACTTTGTTTGAGAAGACGCAAAATAATTTACTTTCCAAGCGTGTTCTTTTTGAAGCTGGCACACCATACTTACAGGGTTTTGCCCCCACAAAAGAATTCGTATTTTAACAACCAAGCTTCTTATGTGGACAGTTTCTGGGATAATTTAGGTATAAATTGAGGGTATCTGATGTTTTTTTCTTACTGACCTTTGACTCTAAGGCGTTGATAAGACAAAATTTACCTTAATTACATGATTCTTTTTATATTTAAGAAGAGTTTTCGCTTTTTCTACAGGGATTACATCAACCATGTCCGATAATTCATCCGAACAGGAACCATCGATTGAAGAGATTCTCGCGTCAATTCGTCAAATTATTTCTGACGATGACGAAGAAAATGATGATGGGGCAGTTCTTGAAAACCCCGTTCGTGAAAAACCAGATGATGTCTTGGCGTTAACAGAGGATGATTTAGTGGAATCTGAACCAGAAGAGGAAGAGGTCGAAATTGCTATGGAAGAACCTGTTGTAAAACAACCTATCCGCGAGAAATCTTCTGCGAAGCCTGTCCCATCAGAAATATTATCATCTGGAACACAAGCCGCAGCCATGAGCAGCTTAAGCAAATTAAAATCTAAAATGCCTATTAATAGCTCCCGCTCTTATGATGGTATTACCTTGGAAGATATTGTCCGTGAAATGCTACACCCCATGCTTCGTGAGTGGATGGATGACAACTTATCACCAATGGTAGAGCGCACCGTACAAAAAGAGCTTGAAAAGCTTGCCAGACGTGCACTTGACGATTAATTCGCGCATGCTATAAACCTATATGGGTTTTAAAATTCAAAATATTATAAATAAGGATTATTATGCTGGATAAAACGTTTCAGCCGGCTGAGATTGAATCTCGCCAGTACGAAAATTGGGAAGAATCAGGACTATTTAACGCAGATGTAAAAAGCGATAAAGAGCCCTATACCATTATGATGCCGCCACCCAATGTGACGGGTTCGTTGCATGTAGGACATGGGCTAATTATGACCCTACAGGACGTATTAATACGTTATCAGCGTATGAACAACAAAGATACTTTGTGGCAACCAGGAACAGATCATGCCTCTATTGCGGTTGATTTATTAGTACGTAAAGAGCTTGAAGAAGAAGGTTTGACCAAGGAAGATATTGGTCGGGAAAAGTTTCTTGAACGTTGCTGGGCGCAAAAAGAGAAATCAGGCGGTGCGATGATGCAGCAACTGCGTAAATTAGGGGCAACACCTGATTGGACGCGTGAACGATTTACTATGGATGATCCATATATGAAATCAGTCATTCTTATGTTTGTTAAAATGTACAAAGACGGTTTGATTTACCGTGATCAGCGCCTTGTGAACTGGGATCCTAAGTTACAAACATCTGTTTCTGATATCGAAGTAGATCATAAAGAAATTAAAGGATCTCTCTATCATGTAAGTTATGAGTTAGAGGAAGGTGGCGGCAATATTATGATTGCAACAACGCGCCCAGAAACTATTTTGGCGGATGGGGCAATTGCTGTTCACCCCGATGATGAAAAATATAAAGATTTAGTGGGTAAGAATGCGATTGTTCCAATTTGTAATCGTATTATTCCGATTATCGCTGATGAATATGTGGATGCAGAGTTTGGCTCAGGCGCAGTTAAGATTACCGCAGCACATGATTATAATGACTTTGAGGTTGCAAAACGCCATCCGGATAAGAATATCCAGCTTATTAACCTTATGACTGCTGATGGCAAAATGAACGAAAATTGCCCAGAAGACTATGTTGGGCTTGATCGATTCGAAGCGCGTAAGAAGATCATCAAAGATTTAGATGATATGGATTATTTGGTTAAAGTTGAAAAACATGTGCACCAAGTTCCCTATGGGGAAAGATCTGGTGTTGTTATTGAGCCTTTCTTAACTGACCAATGGTATGTAGATGCACAGACAATGGCAAAGCCCGCATTGGCCGCTGTTCGCGATGGCCGCACTGAATTTGTCCCTAAAAAATGGGAGAATACATATTTTTCATGGATGGAAAATATTCAACCTTGGTGTATTTCGCGTCAATTGTGGTGGGGGTATCAGATTCCTGTTTATTACGGCCCCGATGAAAATATTTTTGTTGCAGAAACATTGGAAGAAGCACAAGAACAAGCCGACAAACATTATGGCGAAAAAGTTGAACTGCGTCAGGATGAAGATATCTTGGATACTTGGTTCTCCGCAGGTCTTTGGCCGTTTGCAACATTGGGCTGGCCAGAAAAAACGCCTGAATTAGACAAATATTATCCAGGGGATGTGTTAATTACTGGTTTTGACATCATCTTTTTCTGGGTTGCGCGTATGATGATGATGGGCATGTATGCGATGGATGATGTGCCATTTCGCAAAGTTTATATTAATGGTCTTGTTCGTGATAAAAACGGGCAAAAAATGTCTAAATCCAAAGGCAATGTGCTTGATCCGTTAGTGCTCTCACAAGATTACGGAACTGATGCCCTGCGTTTCACCATGTGCATGCTTTGTGGACAGGGTAAGGACGTTAAGCTTTCCGAAAGTAATGTTGAGGTCTACCGCAACTTCGCGACCAAACTTTGGAATGCGACCCGTTTTTGTGAGATGAATGATTGCTTGCCGCAAGAGGGCTTTGACCCATCAAGCGTGAGTTCTACACAAAATAAATGGATTATTAACGGCGTTGTCGAATGTAAAAATGAAATTGATAGGGCGTTAGAGCAATATCGTTTTAATGATTCTGCTGCCGCAATTTACCGATTTGTTTATGGTACATTTTGTGACTGGTATCTTGAATTTACGAAGCCTTTATTGAGCGGTGATGACGAAGCGTTAAAGTCAGAAATAAAAGGAACTACTGGCTGGGTATTAGATCAAATTCTATTAATGCTCAATCCGTTTATGCCATTTATCACTGAAGAGCTTTATAAATCTATTGCCAAGCGTGAAGAGGGAGCATGTTTAATCTCCCATGCATGGCCAAAATACGATAAAACGCTTTTGAATGCTGACGCAGCAGCGGAAATTGAATGGGTGAAAACCCTTATTTCTGAAATTCGTTCTGTGCGTTCGGATATGAACGTTCCTGCGAAGGCGCAAATTGAAATGATTGTTCAAGATGCGAATGATGGAACATCTTCAAATTTGGCTAAGTATGAAGCGGAGATTGCTCAGATGGCAAGATTATCAGCCATCTCACATTCTGATGACGCGCCTAAAGGGGCTATTAAGACTGTTATTCGAGAGGCCACCTATATCTTACCGATTGCCGATTTAATCGATTTGGATCAGGAGCGCGCAAGGCTAGAAAAAGAGATTTCGAAGCTCGAAGACAACATTAACAAAATGGCGCAACAGCTTAATAACAAAAACTTTGTTGCCAATGCACCAGAAGATGTTATTGCTGAGAAAAAAGGAATTATTGAGCAAGA
>CAYGUV010000009.1:0-90898 GCA_964353185.1 uncultured Micavibrio sp.
TTGCCAAAAGACCACGACGTGAGTGGAAGTCTTTTTTGTTGCCTTGCATGTGCTCGGACAGGTTGTTGATACGTTCTGTTAAAATTGCAACTTGTACTTCTGGTGAACCAGTGTCGCCTTTGGCTGTTGCGTTTTCTTCAATGACTTGCGCTTTGCGCTCTGTAGTAATCGACATCATATTTTCCTTTGTTAGGTTTGTTTATAAATTAAAAACACGAACGGGTTGAATTTTTGCGCCATATACTTCTACCATCGCAATTGCGGTGCCATCATATTGGGCGAGGGCGATAGTTGCCTCATCTGCTTTCCAGTCGATTCCTGCGTTATCTAATCGCGCCAAATCTGGTTTGGAAAGAAAAGTCAGCTCATTGCCGTTTTTCAACCGAACTTTTTCTTCTTCCTTTAAGGCCAGAGCCGGGATGTCGCCCAGAACGGTCTGAAGAGGGAGAAGGAAATCATCCGAATTTCTCTCTTGGTCTGGTTTATCTATCATTTCGAGGAAAATGTCTAGGGAAATCGCGTTATCAAGCGTAAAAACCCCAACCTGCGTCCGTTTTAAAGCAGAAATATAGCCAAAACAGCCCAAATTTTTACCCATATCACGCGCAATAGAACGGATATAGGTGCCTTTACCACAAACGCATTTGAGGCGTGTGGTATCGGTCTTATGCTCTAAAATATCTAAACTTTCGATATAAACCTGTCTTGATTTAATATCCGCGACTTCACCATCGCGGGCAATGTCATAGGCGCGTTCCCCATCAATTTTAATGGCGGAGAATTGAGGAGGGATTTGTTCAATATCACCAATAAAATTGGGGAGGAGGGCTGTGATTTCTTCTAAAGAAGGGCGCTTATCCGATGTTTGGATGGCTTCGCCTTCGGCATCATCGGTTGTGCGTTGTTCGCCCCATGTGATTTCAAATTCGTAAGTTTTGATTGCATCTTGTATGAAGTTTACGGTTTTGGTTGCTTCGCCCAAGGCAATTGGCAAGATGCCAGAGGCAAGCGGGTCTAGCGTGCCGCCATGTCCCGCCTTTTGTGCGTTCATGGCATAGCGGATTTTGCCCACCATTTGGGTGGAGGTATATTCAACAGTTTTATTGAGGTTGATCCACCCGTTAATAGGGAGGCCTTTTTTCTTGCGTGCCATGGGATATTTTTATTCTTCTTGTTCGGAATATTTAATATTGCTGAGGATTGAATCAAGCTTTTGCACGGCTTCGAAACTTTCATCTTCTTTAAAGCGTACCTTTGGAGTGAATTTTAAGTTGGCTTTCGCATTAATATCTTTTTGAAAGATATTGGCGTTGTTGTTGAGGGCCGGAAGTAAAACGTCCATAGCTTGACCTCCTAAGGAAATAACATAGGCCGTGGCCTGTTTGAGGTCAGGGGACGTACGAACTTCGGTTACGGTGATGTTGGCGGCTAAATCAATTAAGGCTTTATCATGAAAATGGCCGCGTTGAAGGGTTTCCGCCATAATATGACGTATTTGTTCACCAACACGAAGTTGACGTTGAGAAGGGCCGTTATTTTGATTGTTTGGTTTCATAGTAATCTCTTATTTCTTTGTCATTAGATAGATGCTTGTTACGCCAAGAACTAAACCTAATGCTTTGGTCATATCAAATTTTTCTTGGAATATCAAAAGACCAATTACAATTACGATTCCTAGTGTCCCTACGCGCATAACGGTTGTTGCAGTTGCCATCGGAGCGTTCATGTAAAAAATATATAAAAAAGCGACTTCAAAAATAATGACGCAGATACCCGCGACAATCATCCAGTTTACAGCAGGCTTTGTTGCGACCATTTCCATGCCTTGCGCCTTAAATAATATAAACAGAATGATTGAACCAGCAAAAACCACAATGTTACTTATCAGCATTGCATATAATGGTGTAATTCCATCACCTGCCATTTTGATACAGGTTGTGTGAATGGCGCTAAAGGCCATAAATACGAATGCTAGATGGAGCCAAGTCATAAGAGTAACCTGTTTTTCTTTATATTATCTGGTTTCATCTTAGTTTAATCTGTTAGCAAAGTCTCTGACTGCATCAATGTATATGCCACAATCTTCATTAGTTTCTAATGGAAGCGGTTTAATATTTCCTTTTAAAGCTCTTATCATTGAGGATCTAAGTGTTGTTCCTTCATCAATTTCTAGATATAGGGCTTCCGCTTTAATTGATCCTGTCTCAGGATTTACTTCTTCTGTTAAGTGCGCGGTTACAGTAGAGTTGTCGAGCTGGAGTTTTGAATAAATTAAAGAACAACCAGATTTTAAACCGATATTACTATTTGAGTTGTAGGGGGATACGTCTTGAAACCTATCTGATATTTTATCAAATATTGAGTTAAGCTCCGCATAGTCAATTATAGTATCCATTAATCCAACGTCCGAGCTTCTTCTACTATCTCGTAACATTCGATGATGTCGCCTTCTTTGATGTCGTCGTATTTTTCGAACGCCATACCACATTCCATCCCTTCTTTGACTTCTTTGACTTCGTCTTTGAAGCGTTTGAGGGTTTTTAATGTTCCTTCGTGGATAACAACATCATCACGTAATAGACGCACGCCTGAGCCACGTTTCACGCTGCCTGTTTTTACCATACAACCAGCAATATTGCCGTATTTGGAAATCATGAAGACTTGACGAATTTCTGCTTGGCCTAAATATTGTTCGCGTTCTGATGGGGCGAGCATGCCGCTTAAGATTGCCTTGGCATCATCAATCACATCATAAATAATGTTGTAATAGCGAATGGGCAGGTCTTTTTGTTGCGCCAAATCACGCGCCTGTGCGTTTGCACGGACATTAAAGCCAACCAATAACGCGCCAGAGGCACTGGCCAATGTCACATCAGATTCGGTGATACCACCCACACCTGAATGAAGTATTTGAACGCCAATCTCTTCGTTGCCTTCGGTCATAACGTTTAAGGAACCGATGATTGCCTCAACAGATCCGTGTACGTCCCCTTTGATAACAATGGGTAGAATTTGTTTGCGGCCTTCGGCGCGTGAGGCGTCAATTAAATCTTCAAAGCTAAGCCCGGCTTGCATTGTTGAGGCTGTTGCCATCTCACGCTTTTTCCGTTCACGGAAGCTGGCGATTTCTTTGGATTTTGAATCATTAACAACGTTTAAAATATCGCCTGATTCAGGTGTGCCATTAAGCCCAAGCACTTCAACAGGCAGGCCAGGAGGGGCTTCTTTTATTTGTTCGCCTTTGTCGTTGATGATGGCACGAACTTTACCAAATTCTGCCCCGACGACGAAGTTATCACCTGTGCGCAAGGTCCCGTTTTGGATAAGGATTGTTCCGACAGAGCCGCGGCCTGCCTCCATTTTGGATTCGATCACAATTCCTTGTGCTTCGCGGTTTGGATTTGCTTTGAGTTCAAGCAATTCAGCCTGTAGCAAGATTGCTTCGACTAATTTGTCTAAGCCTATTTTCTTTTTGGCTGAAACCTCTACGGCCTGAACATCACCACTTAATTCTTCAACAATGATTTCATGTTGGAGGAGGTCTTGTTTAACCTTCATTGCGTTGGCTTCGGGTAGGTCAATTTTGTTAATGGCAACAATAATAGGTACACCTGCCGCCTTTGAATGGTTAATCGCTTCAATGGTTTGTGGCATGATTGAGTCTGCTGCAGAAACAACCAAGATAACAATATCTGTTGCGTTTGCACCGCGGGCACGCATTTCGGTAAAGGCCGCGTGACCAGGGGTGTCAATAAATGTTACTTTTTCCCCACTTGGTACGGTAATTTGATATGCCCCAATATGTTGTGTAATACCGCCAGCTTCGCCAGCAACAACATCTGTTTTGCGCATGGCATCAAGTAAGGAGGTTTTACCATGGTCCACGTGACCCATAATGGTGACGACGGGCGGACGAGAGATAAGATCTTCTTCTGAATCTTCAATTCCTTCAATGCCTGTTTCAATGTCTGATTCTGTTACACGTTTGATGGTGTGGCCAAATTCTTCAACCAATAATTCGGCTGTATCCGCATCAATTGATTGGTTGATTGTCGCCATGATACCAAGCTTCATAAGTTCTTTAATAACATCTGTTCCGCGTTCGGTCATGCGGTTTGCCAATTCTTGGACAGTGATGCTTTCAGGTACAATCACTTCACGGTAAACTTTTTGCGCTTCTTCTTTGGGACCAGCGGCGGCCATACGGCGTTTTTGTTGTGCGCGTTTTTGGGCGGCCAAAGACATACCGCGGTCACGGTCATAATTTTGATTCAATACTTGGGTTACGGTAATTTTACCGCCACGGCGACGCTCACCACCACGTGGGTTGCGCGAAGGGGCTTTTTGCTCACGCTCTTCTTCCGCTTTACGAGGTGGCGGCATAGTTGCCTGTTGTTGGCGGAAGCGCTGTTGGTTTTGTGTGTCTGCTGCTTTTGCTTTTGCTTGTTCTTCTGCTTCGATGCGCTGTAATTCTTCTAGCTCTTTTTGACGGGCATCGTCATTATCAGGCATTTTTTCAGTCGCACGTGGTGTTTTTGATGGCGGTGGCGGTAATGAGCTGCCTGTTTCTTTTGGAGCGGCAAGCGCGTCCTTTAATGCTTTTGCACGGGCGTTGCGCTCTTCAGAGGTTAAGTTCTCTAAGCCAGATCCTGATTGCTTTTGCGGGGTGGGGGCTGAATGAGCAGGTGTTTGTACTGCGCCACGTCCTGCGGAGCGGCTGCGGCGTACTTCAACAACTGTCCCTGAGCTGCTAGCAGGTTTTGCACCGCCTTTTAAGCTCAAGGTTCCGCCTTTTAAACCTAAAGTTTTCTTTTTAGGGGCTTCGTCTTTAGTATCAGTCTTTTTATCAGTCATTTCATGCCTTGTTTTATTTAACTTTTCCAATTTTTGAAAAAGCTGTGTGTTTTTCTACACGTTTCTAGTCCTTTTGACCAGACCCGTGCCGAAAAAGGCATGAATCTGGTTTATTTTTTAAGTAATGCTGTATGCCACCCGTAAACGAGTGGAATATTAAGCATTGGAGGCAGTTGCCGCAGGTTTTTCCTCTGCTGCTCCCTCGGTTTTTTCTGCGCTTTTGGCCGCAGTATCTTGGTTTGCTGCTGATTCTTTCGCAATCTTTGCGTCTTCTTCGGCGAACCAGTGCTCACGCGCTTTCATAATAAGTTTTTCAGCGTCGCGCTCTTTGATGTTATCTTCACCAAGAATTTCAACAAGCTCATCTGTTGCCAAGTCAGCCAAGTCATCACGTGATTTTACGTCATTTTCAGCCAATTTAATCACAACTTCAGGGGTTAATCCTTCAAATGTCATAAGATCATCATTAATGCCAAGCTCATCTTTTTTGGCTTTTAGAACATTTTCTTGTTCTTCAATCCATGCGTTGGCACGGTTGATAAGCTCTTGACCGATATCTTCGTCAAAGCCTTCGATTTCAGTCATTTCCTCAACGGGAGTTTCGGAGATTTCACGAACGGTTGAAAAGCCTTCTGCGATCAATAATTGTGCAATCATTTCATCAATATCAAGGGCATTAATGAAGAGTTCTGAGCGTGATTTGCTTTCTTCGGCGCGGCGGTTTGACTCTTCTTCTTCGGTCATGACATCAATGTCCCAACCAACAAGGTTAGAGGCAAGACGTACATTTTGACCACGACGACCAATTGCAAGGGACAGCTGCTCTTCTGGAACAACAACATCCATACGTTTTTTATCTTCGTCCATCACAACCTTTGCCACTTCAGCAGGTTGTAAGGCGGAGATGATGAAGCTACCGAGGTCTTCAGTCCAATTAATGATGTCAATTTTCTCACCTTGAAGTTCGTTTACCACTGCTTGTACGCGTGATCCACGCATACCAACACAGGCACCAACAGGGTCTATTGATCCATCACGTGATTGAACAGCAATTTTTGCACGAGAGCCAGGATCACGGGCTACGGCCTTAATTTCAATTTGACCATCGTAAATTTCTGGCACTTCTTGAGTGAACAACATTGCCATGAAATCAGGGTGTGTTCTGGATAAGAAGATTTGTGGTCCACGTTGTTCTTCACGCACTTCGTGGATGTATGCACGAACACGGTCACCATTTTTTAGGTGCTCACGTGGAATACATTCTTCACGGCGTAAGATAGCTTCGGCTTTACCACCGCCAATATCAACGGTCGCATTACCATATTCAACACGTTTGATAACACCGTTAATGATTTCGCCTGCGCGGTCTTTAAATTCAAGATATTGGCGGGCGCGTTCTGCTTCCCGTACTTTTTGAACAATAACTTGTTTCGCAGTCATGGCAGCAATACGGCCAAAATCTAAAGCAGGAAGTTCATCAATTAAAAAGTCGCCAACAGCAGCATCTTTTTTCTCACGCTGTGCATCGCTTAATTTAAGCTGGTGCATTTCTTCTTCAATTTCAGCGTCATTTTCGACAACTTCGCGATAGCGCTTCATTTCAATTTGACCAGTTTTACGGTCAATTTTTGCACGGATGTCATGGTCATAGCCATATTTTGAGCGGCCAGCCTTTTGAATGGCTTCTTCCATCGCTTCTAATACGATGTCACGGTCAATATTTTTCTCTCTTGCGACGACGTCGGCTACTTCTAACATTTCCATTTTATAAATCCTTATCTTTCTTATTTAATGGTCATCTGAAAATTTTACAGATTTGTTGTTGTTAAATATTAATTTATTACTTTAATTTCTTCTTCTTCAGAGTTGTTATTACTTTCAAATCTTTTCTTTGTTACTTTTATTAATTCTTCGCTCATGATCGGTTTTGCCTTTATAATCGAAAGAAATGGCAGTTCGATTGAGCCGTGGTCCGTATCAATGATAACTTTGTTATCGTCACTTTCGCGCAAAATGCCGCGAAATTTCTTTTGACCGTCAATCATTTCATCTACCTCAATCTTTACCTCTAAATCTTTATAACGATCGTAATCTGAAGGTTTTAGTAGGGGTCTGTCAATCCCTGCGGAGCTTACCTCTAGGCGATAAGCGCCTTTTATTGGATCTTCTACTTCAAGAATAGGCGATATTTCACGGCTAATCTGGGTACATTCATCAATTGTAAGCTTACCCGTATTAGGGTTTTCAGCGAAAACACCCAAAATTCCGCCTTTATATTCAACCCAAAGCAATTCTAATCCCAATTCTTGTACGACGGGGGAGATAATCTCAATAATCTTTTGCTCTAGGTTCGTTAATCTCATTTTTTCTTTTGCTGCCAGCTTATTTGCAAGCCGCTGATATTCTTTAATGTTAAAACTCAACAATATTTCCTAACCTAAAAAAATTTAACAAAAAAGGCGGGTCTCTTTCGAGCCCACCCAATATAAATTAGGAATGTATTGAAAGTTTTATACGCAATAACATAAGTATAATCAAGGAAAAATTTATTATTTCTTGATTGATGCCTTTGCGATGAATGGATAGTATCGGCGCAAATAAAAAATTGGGAATAATACATGTCGAAAAAAACGCTTTTATCATTTCACGGAAATGGAGTTTTAGGTCTTGATCAAATGGAAGAAGACTTTGAAATTATCAAGCTTTGGAAGGAAAAAGACCCTGAAGCTGCAATTCAGGTACATAAAAACGATATTGTGGCGATAAATTGTAGTATTGGTCATTTTATTACCGATAAAATTATCAGTTCTTTACCAAATTTAGAGATTATAGCTACTTTTTCGGTTGGATTTGATCATATTGACGTCCAATCAGCAAAAAAACATGGAATTTCAGTTACGAATACGCCCGATGTGCTTTGTGCGGAAACGGCAGATACGGGGATGACTTTGTTATTGGCGGTCGCAAAAAGAGCGGTCGAAGGGGATGTGTATATCCGTGTGGGGAAATGGTTAAATGGGGATATGCCCCTAGGCGTTAGTTTAACGGGTAAAAAAATTGGTATTGTTGGTCTGGGCGGTATTGGGTCAAAGGTTGCAAAGCGTTGTGAAGCCTTTGAAATGCAAGTTTCTTATTATGGCCCCCGTAAAAAACCAGAATATGATTACCCTTATTACGATGATATTCAGGAAATTGCGCGAGATAATGATTTTTTGATTTTATGTTGCCCTGGGGGCGAGGCCACGCATAACCTTATTGATGCCAATGTATTGGATGCCTTGGGAAGTGAAGGGATTCTTATAAATATTGCCCGCGGTAGTGTGGTGGATGAACCCGCCCTTATTCATGCCTTGGAAAACAAGATTATTCGCGCGGCAGGGTTAGATGTTTTTCCGAATGAGCCACATGTGAATGAAGCATTGATTTCTATGGACAATGTTGTTTTATTACCGCATATAGGCAGCGCAACAATAGAAACGCGAAAAGCAATGGGGCAACTGGTAATAGATAATATTAAGGCATATTTCGATGGAAATGACTTATTAACCCCAGTTAATGTATAATAAAATTTAAAGATATATTTAAAGGTATTTTATGATGAGATTATTGATTTGTTTGACTTTATTAATGTTTATAAGCGCCCCTGTTATGGCGGCAAGTTGTTACAACCGCGCCGAAGCCGAAGCAGAGCAAGGCATACGCATCCATAGTGAATTAATGGTGATTGGCTTGAATTGCCAACATATGACCCCGCGCGGATGGACGAATTTTTATTCGCAATATCGTGATATTACCAATCGCAACCAAGGGTTATTCAACGGTTATGAGAAAACTCTGTTAAGCCATTACGGAGGTTCCGCCAAGAAGGTTCATACATTAAGAACCGGATTTGCCAATAAAATCTCAACCAATGCAGCAACCATGCGCCCCGACGTATTTTGTGCGACATTTGCCCCGCGCATTCCCCAAGTGGCGCAAATGAGCCGTGAACAGATAAGGCAATGGGCAGCCAACGCAAGCGCGACAGAGCCACAAAGCAAGCCTGTTTGTCGTTAGTTAAGTATAAAATATATCCAGATAGGGATAAGGTCTAACCAATCCTTGGTACTTTCTGCGACTCAAAGGTAATATTATCAATAGTTTAGATAATATATAGTTTCGGGGGGAAGCTGAATGACGCAAGAAAATTTAATTACATCGGTGCCGGTGGATCAAAAAATTGATCAGGTTGTGAAGCCTATCGCAGATTTTTTGGAAGGAATTATCTTTTATGCGGAGCCTTCAACAGGGTTTGATATTAAATTAATCTTGGTTTGGTTGGTTTCTGTCTCGCTCTTTCTCACTATTTACTTTGGATTTATCAATTTTAAATATTTTAAGCATGCTATTGATTTGGTGCGGGGTAATTTTGATTCAAAAACCGATAAGGGCGAAATTAATCGTTTTCAAGCGCTCGCGACATCTTTGTCAGGTACGGTTGGGCTTGGGAATATTGCTGGGGTTGCTGTTGCGGTTTCCTTAGGTGGCCCAGGTGCAGTGTTTTGGATGATGGTTATTGGATTGTTTGGTATGACAACCAAATTTGCCGAAGCGGCATTGGGGGTAAAATACCGTGTTTATCCCGATCCAAAGAATAAAGATCACGTTCTGGGTGGCCCTATGTATTACCTTAAGGCGGCGTTTGTTGCGCGCGATCAAAAGTTATTTGGAACATTTTTGGCGATTACATTCGCGATTTGTACGATTGGCGGTGCCTTTGGCGCGGGCAACATGTTTCAATCCAATCAAGCGTATCAACAGGTGGTGAATGTAACAGGCGGTGATGCCAGTTATTTTGCCGATAAGGGGTGGTTGTTTGGTATTATTTTAGCGTTCTTTGTCGGTGCCGTTATCATTGGAGGGTTGAAGTCTATCGCAGCGGTGGCATCAAAAATTGTTCCATTTATGGGGATATTGTATTTATTTGCAGGCCTTGTTGTTATTGGAATAAACTACCAAAATATACCCTCTGGAATTGTAGAGATTTTCCGTCTCGCCTTAGCGCCTGAAGCTGGGTTTGGCGCAATTATTGGTGCTTTATTAGTGGGTGCACAGCGGGCAGCCTTTTCAAATGAGGCGGGTTTTGGCTCGGCGGCTATTGTACATGCCACGGCTAGAACAAAAGATCATGTGTCCCAAGGGTTTGTTGGGATGTTAGGCCCGTTTATTGATACGGTTGTTATTTGTATGGTGACGGCGTTGGTTATTGTTATGTCGGGCGTTTACCAAGGTAGTGAAGGGATGGAAGGGGTTAGTTTAACCAGCCGCGCATTTGAAAGCGCTATTCCGTGGTTCCCATACGTGCTGGCGTTAACGGTATTATTATTTGCGTATTCCACCATGATTGCATGGTTTTATTATGGGCAAACGGCGCTAGTATATATTTTCAAAGAAAAGAAATTTGTTATTGTTATTTATAAAATATTATTTTGCTTATCTATAATTGTTGGTTGTTCTGCGGCGCTTGGCAATATTATCCGTTTGTCGGATGCCATGATTTTTGCCATGGCGATACCCAATATTATTGGTTTGTACGTTTTGGCGCCCGAACTTAAAAAAGATATTAGCAAATATATCCAAGCCCTTAAAAAGTAATAATATTTCGTTTTCAAAGAAAATCGAATCATCTGTGGGTTTTTAGGCAAAATTTAAAATTGTCCCTTGCGCGGCATCGGCTAACCTGTTTTTTATAGTTTTCTCAATTAGATCGAGTTGTCTATTCATTCAGTTGAATGCGAAGACGCTATTTATTTTTATAAAAACACGCCGTACTATGGGGATATAAATCATATGAGCGACTTTTCCGCGAAAAAAACATCCGTTAAATCAGAGACTGATAAAAAAGACACTATAGAAATATCAGGTAAAATTGATATGCCTACGCAAAAAAATCAGGATATGAAGGCGCAGTTAACGTCAAAAGAGGCGCGATCAAAAAAACTTGATGAAACACTAGCCAAATTAACGGCAAGTAAATCAACAAATATAAATGCCTCAAAAAAATCGGGCGTTTCCGATGAAGCATTAAAAACAGAAATAAACCAAAAAAAGGCATTTACGATCGAAAGTAAGAGCGGTTTAAAAAAATTACGAATTTCCTCACCAATTGATGAGAACAGCGCGGCTGAAGAAGATAAAAGCCAAAATACATCTTTGGGTTTGATGCCTGAAATACGGGCGCAAAAACATGATGATAATTCAAAACCCTTTGTTTTACCTGAAGGTAATAGCAATGAGCTTTTTGAACAAAACCCTGTTGGGCGTTCAATAGGATATATGGTCGCAACAGCGGCAGGGTTATTTCTAACCGCGGCTTGGTTTACCCTTTGCGGTAATTATATTTTTAATACAATGGGGTGGGGCAATTTACTTGCTCAACAACCGCATATTTTAGGCGGCTTTCTAGCGGGTATCTTGGCGCCTGTGGCGTTATTGTGGATGGTTATTGCGTTTATTCAACGGGGGTCAGATATAAATCGATATTCCCGTACGCTTCGCCGTGAAATGCACACAACATTATTTGCGAACAAAAATAACGCAGGCCTTTTTGAAAAAGACCTTGGTGCGTTAATGGGGCAGGCATCTGATTTTTCAAAAACATCAAAAAGTGTCCTTCATTCTATACAAAAAGCCCGCATGGGGTTGCGTCATGACATGAATAATTTTTCTGCATTGGCCAAAGAAATTGATGAGAAAAAGGCACTGTTTGATGGAGGTCAGTTTCAAGGTTTAAAGGGTTTTGAAGAAAAAATCTCAGGATTTATGGAGCGTGCAGACAAAATTGAAAATTTATTATCAAATGATGATTTGAAGTTCAATAAAACGGCAGCGTTCATGGAGAATGTACAACAGCTTATTGAGCGTACAGAGAACATGGATGGCCGCGTTGAACAACGCATGCAAAACTTGAACAAGGTAATAACCAGTCTGGATCAGAAAATTGCGCTGATCGAACAATCAGAAAGTAAAGCCGCTGCCAAGTTAGAGGCCTTAAATAGCTCTAGTGCAGCGAGTGCTGATAATATTGGAAAGGCGGTTGGTGCGCTTGATGTAAGCATGAAATCAATTCAGGATGTTTCCGATAAGGTTAGCCGTGATATCCAATCTTTCGCAGATTCTACAATGTCGCAAAAGGAAACTTTAGAAGGTGTAAGCAGAAACCTTAATGAGCGTGTGGAGACATTAGAGTTAACATTAAAAGCCCCTGTTGAAAAAATGGAACGCGTTGTTGAGCAAGCCACAGCGCGCCATGATGAAATCGATCGTGTTCTTTCTTCGCGTATTGATGCGTTGAATGAGACAGCAGAAAAAGCAGTTGAGAAATCAAACATTATCCGCAGTAATTTGCGTGAAACTGTTCAAGATATGTCCGGATTTGTTGGCCGTATTGGCGGTTTCTCAAAATCTGCTTATGCGCAAATGCAAGACCAAGTGAATAGTTTTGAAAAATCGGTTACAGATACATTGGCGCGGGTTGAAAATGCTGGTGTTGTATTGAAATCTCAAACATCCGAGCTTTCTAATGTTGTCAAATCCGCAGCGAATGATTTAGGGAAGTTGGAAGGCAATATTGCAGAACATCGTCAAAGTGTTAAAGCGGATACGACAGAGTTGTTTGAAGACTTGAAAACTTATAATGACAATATCAAATCCCAAACAAGTGATTTGACAAATGCGGCAGATACGGCGCGCTCATCGATGGATGAGGTTACGAAAAGATTTGAGGCAACAAGCGAGACCATGATTCCGACATCTCAAAAAGTAATGGAGGAGATGAATTCAGCGAATGATCGATTTGAAGAAATTGCCAACTCATTTGCAAAGAAAACGCAAAGCAATCTTGAAAATATGAAGTCGATTAACGTGATCTTTGATAAAACGTTAGAAGATTTAAAATCAAGTGCTACTGAAGCATCCATAATGCTTGAAAAATCAGGAAGTCGTCTTAACCAATATGTTGATACGATTGATCAAACAAGTGTTGCCGCGCGTTCCAAGATGGAAGAAACAGGTCGTTTGATGAAGGACCAGACCGATTTAATTACAGTGAGCGCCGACCAAGCCGTCCTTAAGATTGAAAGCGTACAACAGTCGTTGAATGAACAGCATAACGATTTATCATCACTTGTGAGTGAAGCAAAAACGCAAATTGAAGAAGCGGGTAAAGAGTTTGCGAAGCGTGTTGCAGATATTGAAGGATCTTCAGTGAAGGCTATCACGCAATTCACCAATGTGAATGAGAAAGCAAAAGGGCAGCAAGAATATCTCAAAGAGATGTCTGATGTGACGAACGAGCAAATTGCCCAAATGGTGGAACGTTTCCAGAAACAAATCACTAGCCTGACATCAAATGCATCAAATGCTTTGAATGAGTTAAATCAATCAAGCGATGGATTTACGGAACGTAATCGTAAGATGGAAAGCCAGATCCAAACGGCATTAATCTCATCTAAAAAACAAACAGCAGATATTGCAAAGCAGATGCGTGAAATGGTCGAAAATTCTGAGAAAACAACCAAGACTATCTCAGACTCTGTTAATAAGTTATCATTGAACATGGGTAGTTTAACCAAAGCAGCCAACGATATTTCAACAAAAGTTGAGAATGCACGTAGTATATTAGAAACAGAGACTGAGCATATGGCTGATGTTTCGATTAAGGCGTCTCGTTTGGTTGAAGAAGCGGCTCAATCTTATCAGAAACAATCTGCGATTTTATTCAAAGCGTCGGAAGAGGCGACAAATAATATTGATAAAATACGTGAAAAAGACTTTAAGGCGCAGCGCGATTCATTCCTAGGCAATGCGAAATACTTACTTGAAAGTCTTCATTCATTATCAGTTGATTTAACACGTTCTTTGGATGGTGGAATTCAAGAAAGAACATGGAAAGCGTATCAAGCGGGTGATGTTGCCGTCTTTACCCGTCAAATCATTGAAAATAAAGCCCAGCTTTCTGAGAAGAAATTGGCGGATAAATACGCAAAAGATAATGAATTCCGAACATACACAAACCGATTTATTCGTCAGTTTGAAGAGGTTTATCAAAACTCAATGACCAATGATTTTGGTGATCTATTGGCGGCGACCTTTGCGACCAGTGATGTTGGTAAGCTTTATGAGATTTTATGTACCATTGTTGCGCATAAGAATATTGTTCAAACAAAGCATGTTCGATGATTTATTGAATTGACAGAATCATATTAATTAAAGTATCTTTTCCAAATTAAATTTATAGGAAAAGATATGAATATTCAGGCGGTTTTTGCAACTTTTGCTTTATGCGGTTTGGCTGCTGTTTGCGGTTCAAATGATAGCGATTTTATTGCCCCTATAGTAGTTGGGGCAGGCGAGAGCACATTAAGTATATCCGGAGATAGAGTTAATAAAGGATTTCAAGAAGATATTTTTGCCGTATATGCGTTTGGGCCAAAATAAATCCCTGCACAGTCTTTATCATTATGCCAGTTGATTGATATGGCAAAGCAGGGCATAATCATTAGATATTTTAAAAAGGCATAATCTTGACCTTCAAGAGCTTGCCTTTTATTTTGAGTGTTTTTAAGGGATTACAACGCCGCCATGGCTAAAACAAAATTTTGCGCAGGTCTTTCTGACATTTCTGATAGTTATATGGGCTTAATCATTGATGATTGGGGTGTTCTTCATGATGGGGAGGACGCATTTCCACACACTGTTGAGTGCCTAAAAGAGCTTAAAGAGCGTAAAAAGCATATTATTATTCTTACCAATGACCGTAAACGTAAAGAAGAGAAAAAAGCCCAGTTAAAAAAAATGGGTATTGGTCCAAGTCTTTATCATGACATTGTCACGCCTTCGACGGTATTGCATGAAGGGTTTGAGGCGCGGGAAAAAGCGCCCTTTGATAAGTTGGGGCAAAAAGCATATGTCATTACCCGTCAAAACGACCTTACAATATTAGATGATACAAATGTTGAAGTGGTTGATGACATTGAAAAAGCCGATTTTATTTTATTATTGGGTATGGATTACCCCATGAAGACATTAGAATTTTACGACAAAACCATTCGTCGCGCGGTTCAAAGACGATTAAAAGCGGTCTGTGCCAATCAAGATAGCACGGGATTAATCGGAACAAATTTTTTGACGGGCCCAAGTTTATTGGCGCGCCGCTATGAAGATGCCGGCGGTATTGTCCATTATGTAGGAAAGCCACATAATTATATTTTTAAATACTGCATAAATTTGTTTAAGGAAGTTGAAGTTTATCCTGCCCATACTGTTATGTTGGGTGATACAATGGAGCATGATATTTTAGGTGCCAATAGTGTGGGTATTGATACTTGTTTGTTTAAATCAGGGCTTCATGCGGCGAACTTTATGCACTGCACCACTTTGAAAGAAGTTGATAATTCTCTTAAAAACCTCATTATTAAGTATAATAACGTCATGCCAACTTACTTGGTTGACGAAATGCAATGGGGTAACGCGCTTCCAGATCGTAAGCATAAAAAGCGTAAACAACCCGCCTGATGTAAAATCAAAAAATCCTAATGTTTTATATTTATTAGGAGAGATATGCTCACATGACACAAATTGAAAATGTAACGCCTATACCAGATGGTCAAGAACCTGAAGAAGTTGTTGTAAGCTCGCAGTCATCTATGGTGATGGTAAAGAGGCTTTTTAAAGATTATATCAGACATCACCTTGGTCTTTTATCATTGGCGTTATTATTCATGATAATTGCGGCGGCTATGACGGCTGCGTTTGCAGGTATTATTGAGCCTATTATCGACCAAGTTTTAGTGGCAGGAAATACCAGCCGTGTTTGGGTTTTGGGTTTTTCCATCTTTCTTATTTTTGTTGTTCGTGGAATAGCGGGATATTTGGATACGGTTTTGATGAATAAGGTTGGGCAGTTAATTGTTGCGCGCATCCAAAATGACATGTTTTCCCATTTTATGGATTTGGACCTTAAATTTTTTCATGAAAACCCCAGTGGGCAGCTTATCTCGCGTGTTATTAATGATGTTAATGTCTTGCGAAATGCGGTTACCAATGGGCTGACCGGGTTTGGAAAAAATTTGGTCACGCTTATTTTATTGGTTGGTGTTATGTTTTACCAAGATTGGGTTTTGGCCACCGCATCTTTTGTTATTTTTCCATTGGCGGCAATCTTTGTTGTTTGGATTGGCAAAAGACTTCGAAGTATGTCTGGCGATATTCAAGAAAGACAAGCTAATTTATCGGATAGATTATCGCAAATTTTTCAAGGTATTCGTCTTGTAAAGGCGTATGGCATGGAAGATCATGAGCGAGAGATCGCGAGCAAAACAATTCACCGTGTAAGATCATTGGTCATGAAATCCATCCGAATTTCTAATCTTTCAACGCCCGTTAATGAAACACTTGTTGGCATGGTGGTCTTTGGGATTATCGTTTATGGCGGCTATAAAGTGGGAGCAGGGGAGTCAACTGCGGGTCAGTTATTATCCTTTATCACCGCCTTTTCATTGGCGTATGAGCCGATGAAAAAACTGGCCAAGTTAAATAATACCATTCAAATGGGTTTAGGGGCTGCAGAACGTGTTTTCGACATGGTTGATAGAGAAGTTATGATTAAAGACAGTGTGAATGCCCGAGAAGTTGCCTTGAAAAAACCTACGATTACTTTTGAAAATATTCATTTTCGCTATGAAGATGATGATAAAAGGGCATTAAAAGATGTGTCTTTAAAGATACCTGGTGGAAAAGTTACGGCATTGGTTGGGCGTTCTGGAGGTGGGAAGACAACAGTTATGAACCTTATTCCGCGTTTCTTTGATGTGAAAGAAGGACGCATTCTTATTGATGATATTCCCATTCAAGAAATTACAAAGGCAAGTTTACGGTCTAATATTGCGCTTGTGTCACAAGACATTACAATCTTTGATGATAGTGTGTGGGCAAATATTGGATATGGCAAGCAAGGGGCGTATCAAGATGAAATAATCAAAGCCGCAATTGCCGCAGAAGCCGACAGTTTTATTCGTAAATTGCCTAATGGATATGATACGCGCTTAGGCGAAGATGGTGTTAGCTTATCCGGTGGGCAAAGACAGCGTATTTCAATTGCGCGGGCAATTTTAAGAGACGCTCCAATTTTATTATTAGATGAGGCAACGTCAGCCTTAGACAATGAGGCCGAACGAGCCATCCAAGAAACCTTATCTGAAATTCAAAAAGGGCGGACAACGATTATAATCGCGCATCGTCTATCGACGATTCAAAACGCTGACCAGATCATTGTTTTAGACAAGGGGCGCGTTGTTGAAATTGGAAAACATGAAGAATTGCTTTCTAATGGGCAGGTATACAAGGCCATCTACGAAGCGGGAAACAGCCCTTAAATCGTTAATTTCTTAATAATTTTCGTTCGAAAAAATGCTTGCATGAATGATTCATGGGCGTATAGTGCGGCAAAATTTTGAACTTTTTATGAAGGAGTTTTTCCATGGCACCCTGTACAAATGCAATGATCAAAGAAACTATCACGTTAAAACCAGATGCCACCGTTAAAGAGGCAATGGATTTATTTTCCAAGCATAATATCCGTAATATTCCGGTTATTGATGATAAAGGTGATTTTGTTGGCATGTTTGGCTTAAAAGAAGTTTTAAGCAATGTATTGCCGATGGCTGCAAAGGTTGGCGAAGGACTGCCGACAATGGAATTTCTTCATGGTGGGGCGGCTGATGTCGCAAAAAAACTACGTAAAACACATACGCATCGCATAGGTGATGTTATGAACAAAAAAGCAGAAGCAATTGAAAGCGATTCAGCTACGTGGGAAGCATTACGTTTTATGGTTTTTCAAGGAAGTCCTGTTCCTGTTGTCGCGCCAGATTCGAAAAAGTTTGTTGGGTTGATATCACGTCAAACATTGTTGGTTGAATTAGACCGAATTGCGGATGAAGAATTAGCTGATAAAGAAGCATAAAGATAAATAAATAGAGTAAATGAGGAATTAGTAAAATGGCAACAACAAGCGTAGAAGGTGTAGCAGTCGCAGCCCACGGAGCAATGGCACACGCACCAGAAGTAATATTTGGCTGGGATGGAATGATTGTATCATCCGTCGTTTTGGTTTTGGCGTATGTTTTTATTATTTCAGAAAAAATAAACCGTGCTGTCATTGCCTTGCTAGGGGCTGGTTTAATGGTTTTTCTTGGTGTTTTGAACCAAGAGCTTGCTGTCCAAGGAATTGATTTTAATACAATTTTCCTTCTTATTGGTATGATGGTTATTGTTGGGATTATGAAGGATACTGGTGTCTTTCAATATGTAGCCATTTTGGCAGCGAAGTCAGTACGTGGTAACCCACGTGCTTTGCTTGCGGTTTTGTCGGTTATTACCGCTATTTTTTCTGCACTTTTGGACAATGTTACAACAGTTATGTTGATTGTACCCATCACGCTTCTTTTAACGGAGCAATTGAAACTTAAGCCCTATATCTTTTTGGTAGCGCAGATTTTTGCCTCTAACATTGGTGGCATGGCGACCCTAATTGGTGATCCACCAAACATTCTTATTGGCTCTGCCGTTGGCTTTAGCTTTATGGATTTTGTTTATAATACGGGTCCTGCGTCTGTAATTATTATGATTGTTATGATTGGTTTCTTTGACCTTGTTTGGGGGCGAAAAATGACAACATCATTAAAAGCAAAGGCACATTTATTAAGATATAAGCCTGAAGAGGCCCTAACAGATAAACCATTATTGATAAAATCAGGCTTTGTTTTGGCATTAGTTATTTTTGGATTTATTGTTGGCCATGGACACGGGTATGAGCCTGGAACGGTTGCATTGACTGGTGCTGCGTTATTGATGCTTTTGAATATCTATAAATTTGATGCGGAAACGCAAACGCATAAAGTTCACCATTCTCTTGGTCAAGTAGAATGGGAGACCATTTTCTTCTTTATGGGGCTTTTTATGCTTGTTTATGGGGTGGAACATACAGGTGTTCTTGGCCTAATGGGTGAAAAGCTTCTTGAGATTACAGATGGTGATATGGCGATGACGGGTATTGTTATTTTGTGGGCATCTGCGATTTTATCTGCTGTTGTTGATAATATTCCGTTCGTTGCAACGATGATCCCATTATTGGAATCAACTGCGCCAACATGGGGCGGACCAGAAAATATGGACCCATTATGGTGGTGTTTAGCCCTTGGTGCGTGTTTGGGTGGTAATGGATCTATCATTGCTGCAAGCGCGAACGTTATGGTTGCAAGCTATGCTGAGCGTGCGGGACATAGAATTGGGTTTATTCAATTCTTAAAACTTGCGTTCCCAATGATGATTGCAACCATCGCAATTGCCCATGTCTATGTTTGGTTTATGTATTTTAATTAATGATAAAATTAGGCTTATTACTTGCGGGTCTTTTTGTTTTATCTGGTTGCTTTCCTGATAAAGAAAAATGCAGCGATGTAATAAGCAACCAAAACCCTAATCAGGTCATTATTGATAATGGTGAATGTGGAGGGGTTGGGTTTAACGTAGAACTTGCCCTGACGGTTGAGCAGCAAATGCAAGGACTTATGAACCGCACGTCAATGGAAGACACCGCAGGCATGCTCTTTATCTTTAATGATGAAAAAGAGCGTGGGTTTTGGATGAAAAATACGCTTATCCCGCTTGATATGATTTTTATTAAGAAAAATGGAGTCATTCATCATATTCATGAAAATGCGCAGCCAAATGACCTTACGAGTATTAAGTCTCAGGGGCCTGTTATGGCTGTATTAGAAGTAAATGGTGGAATGGCTGATAAAATGAATATTAAAGAGGGAGATGTTATTTATTACCCCTTTTTTAATAGTTTAAAAGCACAATAGAGCTTGCGTATTGAGGCATCTTACGTTAAAAAATTGTCACACCGTGTCGGAGTGTAGCGCAGCCTGGTAGCGCGCCTGCTTTGGGAGCAGGATGTCGGGAGTTCGAATCTCTCCACTCCGACCATTTTTTTTCGCAAATATCGAAAGATAATGTTAATATGGCGAAATCGCAAAAATCTTCATCAGATCAGTGGACGCAATGGGCCACGATGGCTCAGCAGGGCGATAAGAAAGCATATGCAAGGCTTTTGAACGATATTTCACCATATATCAAAAACGTTATTATCAAGACACTTTCAAACCAAGATGCCGCGGAAGATATTGCGCAGGAAGTTTTGATTTCCGTTCATAAATCATTAAATAGCTATAGTGCGGATCGGCCGTTTAAACCTTGGCTTTATTCTATTATAAATTTTAGACGTACAGATTATTTGCGCAAATATTATTCGCGTAAGGAAGATGTAACGTCGACAACAAATGATAATCCAGAATTTTTAAACCAAAATGTAACCAATTCATCATTTGCGGGCGAATTAAAAGATATAGAGGCGGCATTAGATTCTCTTCCACCTGAGCAAAAACGTATTTTTGAAATGATTAAAATTCAAGGATACACAGCAAAAGAGGTTGCGAATGAAATGAACATGAAAGAAACCGCCGTTAAAGTTTCGGCCCATCGTAGTATGAAAAAAATTCAGAAGATTTTAAAATGAGTGATAATAAAACAAATGATTTGATTAATGACTTATGTAGTGATTTATCACCACAAAAAGCATGCTGCCCTTACACGCGTGTTTTGGTTTGGGCATTGTTTTCTATCGCATTTTTATTGTTAAATTTTTGGTATTTTGGTATACGAAATGATATTTTTGAACGTTTAGGCGATGCGCCATTTTTATTTGAAATGATATTGGCTGCTTTATTATTATTCTCGGGCGCGATGGTTTCATCATGGTTGAGTTTCCCAGATTGTTATCAAAAGCATAACTTTAAGGCTGTTCCTGTAACGTTGTTTGTTGTTTTTATGGCTTGGGTTGGAGTGCATATTTACACGAGTGACATGGGGCTTCTTTACACAATGAAATTGGGCCACTGCGCTACAGATGGGCTTTATATTCAAATTATTCCTTTTATTGCGCTTGTTTATCTAACAATTCGTGGAAACACAACTGAGCCTTATTGGTCTATTTTTATGAATATTGTTGCCATTTCTGCATTGGGTTGGTTGGCATTAAGGCTTACCTGTCCGATGGATGAGATGGGGCATTCATTTTTAAATCATTTTCTGCCATTTTCAATTATCGGGGCTGGCGTTGGTGTTTTTGCTCGTAAAATTTTTAAGTGGTAATTTTTAGTCTTTAGCGATATTTTGTTTTTATGAAAGTACGTATTTATAATCCCGCAAAAAGCGCAATGCAATCTGGTCATGGCAAAACTCAGCACTGGCTTATTGAATATGAAGCAGTGTCTGCACTTAATCCTGAGCCGTTAATGGGGTGGAGCTCTTCTGAGGACACCTTAAATCAAGTAAAGATTAAATTCCCTACGAAAGAATCAGCTATTGCGCATGCTGAACGTGAAGGGTGGGAGTATACGATCTCAGTAAATCAACCCCGCAAAGTGAAACCAAGAAATTATGGCGATAATTTTAAATATTATCCGCCAGAAGAGGCATAAATATCATTAATTTCTTCTTTAAGTCTTAAGAAAGTTTTCGTACAATAATGTTTCGCATTTTATTGCGGTCCCGTAGCTCAACTGGATAGAGCATCTGCCTTCTAAGCAGAGGGTTGCAGGTTCGAGTCCTGCCGGGATCGCCATTTATTTTGATTACTTAGCGGTAATATTTAATATCTCAAACGGTGTAAAAATTGTCTGCGGGACACTCATAGGACACTGGCTTTGTTTTTTGCTGTTTTCCCATTTGTTTTATAACCAACAATAAAGCCCAACAAATATTTTCAAATACCTTTAACCTATTGATTTTACACTAAAAATTAACTTTTTACTGTTAGTCTAAATATTGAAAGGATTGAAAATGGCTACTATTGAAGAACGTAAAAATAACAAAGGTGAAAAATCATTTAGAGTAAAAGTTAGGCCTAAAGGCTTTCTTAAAAACTTTGAACAAACCCTTTTATTACTATGCATTTTTGTTAGGCTTAATTGTGTAAAATTATGTCAAATAATTAACTGTAATGCACAATAAAGGAGATTATTATGAATTATAATACTATAAAAGAAATGTCTATGCGCTACCCAGCGTTTACAGAGGGTTCGTATAGGTGGTTAATTTTTAATGCGGATAAAAATGGCTTCGACAAATGCGTCTTTAGACCACCAAGTATCCGTAAAGTTTTAATAGACTAGCTTGAGTTTCTAAAATGGCTGAAATCTAATCCTGAAGAAGACTATGTAGAGAAAGCACGTCCACCTGAACCTAAGCTCTACAACAAGGTTATTAAAAAAGTCGTAGCAAAGGAGCTACCTTTACATGTAACGCAGGAAGATTTTAGTTTACTTTAAATGCATTAATTTAGATTAGATAATTGAACGCGCGTTCAAAAATTTTTGAAATCAAATTATCATTATTAATTTTAATTCTCTAAATTATTCGGTATTAGCCCAAGATTCAATTCAATGGCATTATCATTTATTAATTTATAGCTAAAAGGCATTTCAACTTCATACTCAAATCTCGCTTCAGACATTATTTTTGCAAATTTCAGCAAATAATCCCAATCTCATATTTTTCCACTAAAAAAATTTGGTAAGGTGTCTATAGTAACTATAATTTGTTCTCTTAATCCTTGGGAGTGAAGTTTATTCTCACGTTCTATGTGGTAAGTCTTTTCTTCATCTGCATCTTTAGAATAAGGTAGCCTAAAGCCATTATTGCCTTCATTTATTTCTTTTAAAACAAATGCCAATATCGACCATGTTTACGTCCAGTTTCACCTATTAGACGATTATATTCTTCGCCCATATCAATATTTAAATCTAAAAAACGCATATTCTGTTCAAACTTCATAATGTTTAAATTTCTGTTGTTGTTTAAAGGAGTGAGTTTACAAAAAAAACGGCTCCGAGCATTTGCTTTGGAGCCGAGGAGTTCGTAACCGTTCACTGAACGGTGCAGTGTATTCCAGCTTTCACCGTATTATATTTTGCCACCTCCTCGACAAACGAGAAAGTGACATCAAAATAACGGCCTGATACCTTAGACCGCATTGAAGAGATTACGACACCTCAATCTTAAATTAAGCTTGATTAGTAAGTATAAAGAGATGAAATAAAGGTCAACATAGCTTAATTAAGAGCGCAAAATTAAAATCACCTCATAATTTAAATATCACCGCATTATTTTAATAATTTTGACTACTTTTTGGTAAACGTCTATTCACATTTAATTTGTGGAGTGTCTATTTTAAAAGAACACGTTGAATTAATTCTTTATCTAACTCGGTATAGTAGTAATTAGGGTTTTTACAAGGTGATGCTGATTTTAATGCAGAAACACAATCTTCTGGAGTCTTAACAAGAATGCCGTCACCTCTTTCAATAATGTCGTAAACGGCGTTATATCCTTGTAATCCAATTACAATTGCTTTGGCTCCAAGGGCCATAGCCTCATATATAGTCGTAGAGTAAACTGTCGCGATAAATTTAGATGTTTTTAAATCATCAAAAAAATCCTTACTTTCATATTTAATTTCAAAATTATTTGGAAGAAAAATATCTTTTTTTTCAATTTTATCTTGATAAGACTCGATCATTTCGCTTGGGTGTAATCTGTAAATAATTTTTAAATTCTGAGCTAATCTGGCTGTTTGTATAGCGAAGAAAAATAAGTCATTGGCAACAGTTCCTTGTGAAAAAAACAAAAGGTTATTTTTTTTGTTATCGCTGCCATTTTTAAGGCTTGATATATGAGAGGCTCCTAAAACTATAGTCTTAAGGTTTTTGGGGAGTGGCGGTTTTCTCTCCCAATATTTTCCGTGGCATAAAAAATATGAAGGGAAATAAGGGGGGGCAGGATCATTTGGAAAATAATATCCCATATGATTTTCAGAGACCGTCCCGTGTTGAATTTCATATGTCGGAATGCCTAGATTATTTGCAGCCTCTATAAGGGACATGTGACTATAATGGGTGACTAGAAATATTTTTTCTGGGCGCACAGCTTTTAAAATCCGCGAATAATTCAAAAGGTTAAATCTAAATTTAAATAGATGTGTTTCTATCAAACGGTCAACATAAATATCCGTATTAAAGTAAGTTTTAATATGATTTGATATAGCAACAATTTCATTGCTTTTATTGGAAGAGAATAAGGAAATAATTTTCTTTATTATAAGAAGGGCATATAAAATTAAGCTTTCAAGATTGGTGTTTTTTGAAGGCCTATAACTACCTTTAATGTGGTTTGAGTAAAAGATATAAGTATCGTTAGAATTTACTTTATTAATCAAATAATCAGAATAAATATCTTTTCCATCAATAGTTCTTGTGTGTGGAAAAAAAACAAAACGTTTTCTTTTTAGAAGTAGGGTATTCCCGCTAACAATATTTGAAAGTATATCTAAAATTCGGATAAATAAGGCTTGTTTTTTTATTAGCCTAGGGTGAGCTTGTTGAATTAACCCTCTTTCCATGGCAATTTGTTGATAAAGTGTAAAACGGATTAAACGCCAATAATAAACATTTTTAATTGACTGGCTTATAGGTTTAAATTCCTTTTCGTAGGCAATAAATTGCTCTGACAGAGATTTTAAATTCATTTTTTATCCGTTTATTTTTGTGTATAGTGCTTTTTAAACCATAAGATTAAATCATACAATACATGCAAAATATTTCCCATCTAATCGTGCCGTCGACAATAACAATAGCTGAAGCCCAGTTGTTGTTTGATGCAAATAACGAGGGGATATTGGTTATATGTAAAAACAGCAGAATTTTAGGCATTGTCACTGACGGTAATTTTAGAAAGTTTTATGAGCAGGGCGCGGAGAAGGCGAGCAAGACATATCTTTTAGATATTGCAGAAAAAAATGTTGTAACGTGCTATGAAAATACATCAGACGCAGAAATTCTAGAAATGATGCATCAGGCAAGGGGATTTATGTTGCTTCATATTCCTGTTGTAAATGCGAATAATAAAATTGTTGGATTAAAAACATTACGTGAAATTAAATATAAAAACCAACTTCCCGTTCGTGCCCTTATAATGGCAGGCGGATTTGGGGCCAGATTAGGTTCGCTTACAGAAAAAACACCAAAGCCAATGTTAAAAATTAATGATAAACCAATTTTAGAAATCATTATTGACCAATTTAAGCGTGTTGGTATTACTCAATTATTTATATCCACGCATTATCTACCAGAGGTAATAAGAGATTATTTTAAAACAGGCAAGAAATGGGGCGTTCAAATCAATTATATTAATGAGGATGAGCCGCTAGGCACAGGCGGATCTTTAGGCTTATTACCACACGATAACAAGCCGACCTTAGTGATGAATGGAGACATTTTATCAAGCATAAATTTAACGTCGTTTGTTGAAAAACACTTACAAAATAATGCCGATATTACCGTCGCAACAAGGGCATATGACATGCAAGTGCCATATGGTGTTATAAAAACGGACGAAGAAGAAAATATTATCAAATTAGTGGAAAAGCCGACACATCGTTTTTTTGTAAATAGCGGAATTTATATTATTTCTTCCGAAGTGCAAAAGGCGGTGGTTAAAAATAAAAAAATAGATATCACAGACATTATTGAGGAATCCATTACAAATAAAAAAATAATTAAAACCTTTGTGTTACACGAAGCGTGGCTGGATATCGGTCAACCAAAAGACTTTGCGTTAGCAGAGGAGTATTATCACAGCAAACTAAGTGGAAATAAATAAATGAGTAAAAAATTTAATAGAGTGTTGGTTACAGGCGCAGATGGATATATCGGTTCGCATCTTGTCGAGGGATTGGTTGCAAAAGGATATAAAGTTCGTGCGTTTGTCTTATATAATTCATTTAATTCATGGGGATGGTTGGATACGGTTTCCAAAGATATCAAAGACAATATCGAAATTGTGATGGGCGATGTGCGTGACTATCATTTTGTTAAACATGCGATGCAAGATTGTGACGCCGTCATGCATCTGGCCGCGCTTATCGCAATTCCTTATAGTTATCATGCCCCCGATTCATATGTTGATACAAATGTAAAAGGAACATTAAATATTGTTCAGGCTGCACGCGAATTAAACATTAAGAAAGTTGTTCAAACATCCACTAGTGAAGTTTACGGCACCGCCCAATATGTCCCAATAAATGAAGAGCATCCGTTAATTGGACAATCACCATATTCAGCCAGTAAAATAGGTGCTGATCAAATTGCAATTTCTTATCATCGGTCTTTTGAAACACCTGTTGCGATTATTCGTCCCTTTAACACTTATGGCCCAAGGCAGTCTGCTAGAGCTGTTATTCCCGCTATTATCACGCAAATATTAGAAGGTGGTGATAAAATTCAATTAGGGGCATTAAAACCAACACGTGATTTTACGTTTGTGGAAGATACCGTTTCTGGTTTTGTTAGTGTACTGGAAAATGATGATATTATTGGAGAAGTGACCAATATTGGAAGCGGATTTGAAGTATCCATTGAAGAAACTGTTCACATGATAAAAGATATCATGAAATCAAACATTGGTATTGAATGTAATGAAGACCGCCTACGACCTGAAAAAAGCGAGGTAAATCGTTTGTTTGCTGATATTAAAAAAGCAGAAAAAATTATGAATTGGACACCACAATATGCTGGATTAGATGGTTTCAGAAAAGGATTAGAATTAACAGTTAAATGGTTTTCAAATGAAGAAAATATCAAACATTATAAATCAGGAAACTATGTTATCTAATGCAAAGCCTATTTGATTTTATCAAGACTTTATACCCTAACGACTTTGTTCCGTTACATGAGCCTGTATTTATTGGTAATGAAAGTGAATATGTGCAGCAATGTATAGATTCAAGTTTTGTATCATCGGTCGGTAAGTATGTTGTGCATTTCGAAGAAATGATGAAAGACATTACGGGTGCAAAACATGCTGTGGCGGTCGTTAATGGCACGTGTGGGTTACAAATTGCATTGGAATGTGCCGGATTAAAACGTGATGAGGAGGTTATTACGCAATCATTAACTTTCGTGGGCACGGCAAATGCCATATCTCATGCGGGGGGCACGCCAGTTTTTGTTGATGTCGATAAGAACACCTTGGGCATGTGCCCGCAATCTTTGGAGCAGTGGCTTGAAAAAAATACAACGCAATCAAATAATCAATGTATCAATATTAATACAAACAATGTGGTTAAAGCGGTTATGCCTGTGCATGTTTTTGGCAACCCATGTGCCATAAATGAAATTTGTACCATCGCACAAAAATATAATTTATTTGTGATTGAAGATTCTGCAGAATCTCTAGGCAGTTACAGAGATGGCAAACATACTGGCACATTCGGTAAGGCAGGCGTGTTTAGTTTTAATGGCAATAAAATTGTAACTGCTGGTGGTGGGGGGGGGATCGTCACGGATGATGAAGATTTTGCAATGCGTGCCAAACATATGACGACTACCGCCAAGTTACCGCATCCCTATGAGTTTTTTCATAATGAAGTAGGATATAATTATCGCCTGACAAATATTGCGGCGGCATTGGCCTGCGCGCAGTTAGAAAAGCTCGATGATTTTATCAAAGTTAAAGAAAAAGTTTCAAACCGTTATCACGATTACTTTTTAGACAATGAAAAATGGCATTTTATTCCATGCCCCGTAAACTGTAAGAGGAATAATTGGCTAAACGCTTTTGTTGCGGAATCTCTAGAGGAAAGAAATATTATTTTAGACACCGCGCTAGAAAAGAATATTCAATTGCGCCCTATATGGACGTTGATATCAGATTTGCCTATGTATAAAAATTGCCAAAAGTCAGATTTAACTAATTCTATGGACTTGAGTAATAGAATTATAAATTTGCCTAGTTCTGCAAATGCGAAAGTTGTATGATGTTATTAAAAATAATTAGAAAATATTTTAAATTTTTAAGAGCTATTCAAAAATTTTATTGGAAGAAGAAAGCGTTGAGCGTTGTGGGGGCTTATAAAACGACGCCATATATTGGTGGTCCCGTTACATTTACAAGCAAAACATTTATTGGTGAGAAATGCTGCTTTAACGGGCTGATTATAGGAGGCGGCGGAAAAGTTACAATCGGCGATTACTTGCATAGTGGCACAGAATGCCAAATCATCACACAAAATCATAATTACGAGGGGGATAAAATCCCCTACGACGCGACTTATATCTATAAAGATGTGTCAATTGGTGATTTTGTTTGGCTTGGCAATAGGGTTTTAATTTTGCCCGGTGTTTCAATTGGTGACGGAGCCATTATTCAAGCAGGTTCAGTTGTAGTTTCGGATATACCCGATTATGCCATCGCAGGGGGACATCCAGCCAAAGTCTTTTCATATAGAGATAAAGATCATTTTGAAAAATTACGCACAGAAGGAAAATTTCACTAATGAAAGTTTTAGATAAAAATATTGGAGATAGTAATCCACCATATATATTGGCGGAAATGGCGTGTGCGCATCAAGGAAAGTATTCTTTAGCAGATAAAATTTTAGACTATGTGATTTTATCTAAAGCAGATGCAATCCAATTCCAAATATTTAATGTTGAAAATCTTGTATCGTGTAAACATTCATTTTTTAAACAATCAAAAGATCTTGAGCTTCCTTTTACTGACTGGAAAAAACTAATTATAAAAGCAAAAACAAAAGAATTAGCCGTGTGGTGTAATGTATTTGACCCTGTTTCAGTTCAGTTTTCGGCAGAAAACGGTGCAGATGCCTTAAAAATACACTCTACTGATTTATCAAATCCTTACATGCTTGATGCTGTTGCTGCAACGGGTTTGCCATTGGCGTTAGCTGTTGGTGGATCATATGAAGAAGAAATAGTGTATGCGATTAATTATTTAAAAAATAAAAACCTTGAAAACATAATTATTATGCACGGATATCAAGGCTTTCCCACGGCTATTAATGACAATAATTTAAAATTTATTGATACTTTAAAAAAGAAATATGGTTTCCCTGTCGGTTTTCAAGACCATGCAGAAGGAAATTCAGAAGCAGCAATTTGGCTGCCTATAATGGCTATTGCAACTGGAGCAAGTTTAATTGAAAAGCATGTCACCTATGATGCAAATCTTAAAGACATTGATCATCAAAGTTCACTATCACCAGAAAGATTTATAAATTTTGTATCGCAAGTAAAACAAGCTCACCAGGCATTAGGTAGTGAAGGTCTTCGCGACTTATCCGAAAGTGAAATTATATATCGAAATAAAATGAAAAAAATGATTGTTGCTGCGTATACATTACCAGAAGGACATAAAATTACTTTAAAAGATTTAAATTTTTTAAGAGCAGAACGTTTGGGAATGCAGGCAAAAGATGCCGAAAAAATAATTGGAACAAAAACAACAAAATTATACGATAAAGGCGATGTAATTGATGCCTAGAATAATTGCATGTGTTGCTTCAAGGGTACAATCTGGGAGGCTTCCTAATAAAGTTTTAAGGCCGTTAAATGGTCACCCAATGAATGAATGGCTTATAAAACGCCTTATAAATAGATCTCAAAAAATTGATGATATATGTATTTGTACACCAGATGATGAGAAAAATAAAATTTTAAGGGATACTGCAAAAGATTGGAATGTTCATTCAACTGCAGGAAATGCCAAAGATATTTTGAAAAATTTTATTACAAGCACAGAATCTCTAAAAGGAGATCATCTGTTAAGAGTAACTGGTGATAATATTTTTACTGATCCATTATATATAGATGTAATGATTGAAGCACATTTAAAAAATAAAGCAGATTATACAAGAACTGAAAATTTACCTTTAGGCATTACTTCTGAAGTGATGTCATTGGACATGGCCAAAAAATTACATACGATGCTTAAAGACAGTCCAGAAAAAACACAATACATGATGCTCTATTCTTTTGATCCAATAAATTTTAAATGTTGCGTGGTGGAGCCAAAACCAAAGCATAAACGTCCATATTATTCATGTACTATTGATACAAATGAAGATTGGGATCACACACAAAATATTATAGATTCTTTTCCTGAGGAAAAATGGGGGCCGGACTTAACCCAAATTATTAATTGGATGGATGAGAACCCTGATAAACGTAAAAATTTGGACAGAAAAAGTCTGATTAAACTACCTTATGATGAAACTATAACTTATGAAAAATTTTTACAAAGCTTAGACGCAAAAAAAAATAAATCGATTGTTGTAAAATTTGATGAATATGAATTGTAATGAAGACAGCTTTATACACGACACTTTATAAGCAGGCTTTACCATTTTGGGAGGATTTTTTTGATTCTGTTTTAAATCAAACAGACAAAGATTTTGATTTGGTTTTATGCCTTGATGGAATACAGCAAGCAGAGGTTTCTATTCCGCTTTCTTTTAAAAATTCCATTTTTTTTACGCCACAATCAAAAATGATTGCATCTGTTCGGCAGGAATGTTGGCAAGTTTTATGTAATCAATATGATGCTATTATTATGGTCGATGCCGATGATGTTTTAAAACCAAAGCGTGTTGAGAATGCTAAAAATGGTTTAAAGAATGCAGATATAGACGTATGTGGTTTGCAATTAGTTGATAAAAACTTGAAAAACATGCCTTATGTTTTAGAACCAAAGGGCGAAGAGGCCGTTGCTAAGTATATCATTCAATGTAATGATATTGGATTGTCCAATACAGCATATCGAACGTCATTGTTAGAAAAGCTTATGCCTTTTCCGAATGATTTGAAGATTTTGGACTGGTTTTTGGCCATACGCGCGGTTGAGCAGAATGCGATGTTTAATAAACGTGCGGATTTAGATATGTTATATAGGCAATATGATGGAAATATTGCAAATTTTATCCCCCCTTATACAATAGAATATGTTGAGCGTCAGACAGACCGTGTTATAACGTTCTGGGATACAACAATCCCTTATTTGGGCGGTTTTAAAGAAAAGGCGCAAAAGAGATTAAAAGAAGTTATTGCGTCAAAAACAATGATTAATGATGCATATATTAGTAGATTACATGAATCACAGGAGAATTTAAAATGGTGGCATATGGTGGCGAAACAATAATTCGTGGAGATATTGCAACGGTTCAGTTAGGAGACATCACCACAGGGTCAGCGCATCTGCCTTATATAATTGCAGAAATTGGGGCGAACCATAATGGTGATATGGCGCTGTGCAAAAAAATGATTGATGCGGCCATACGCTCTGGTGCGCATTGTGTAAAATTTCAATCGTGGAGTGAGGATACTTTGGTGTCCAAGCAAGAATATAATCGTAATACCGATTATGGTGATAGCGAAGAAGATAAGCATCGGCATTTTGGATCCTTAGAAGATATGGTGAAAGCGTATCAGTTTAATGATAAGCAACATCAAGAAATTGCCGATTATTGCAAAGATAAGAAAATTCATTTTGCGTCATCAGCGTTTTCGGAAAGGGAAGCTGATTTGCTTAAATCCCTTAATGTGCCATTTATAAAAATCGCTTCGATGGATGTTAATTATCATCGATTATTGGCTTATGTGGCCAAATCAGGATTGCCGATTATTATCTCAACTGGCATGGCAAATTTAAAAGAAATTTCAGAGGCATTAAATATTTTGGCTGAAAATGGAGCGGGCAAAGATAAGGTGATTTTATTGCACTGTCGATCCACATATCCTCCCAAGGATGTTGATAATGATTTGCTAAATATTCCCATGATGCGAGAAATGTTTGGATATTCAACAGGATATTCTGATCATACATTAACAGCGACAGCGCCGATTATATCAGCAGCATTTGGCGCGACAGTAATAGAAAAACATTTTACAACCGATCGTACCCTATCGGGCTGGGATCATTGGATGTCTGCGGATGAAGAGCTAATGACCCAAATATGCACTGGCGTAATCGAAGCACATAAGATGCTAGGGCAGTGGGAAAGACGCGTTACAGATGATGAAATGGAAAAAATGGAAAAATTTCGTCGTTGTGTTGTTTCAAAGAACGACATTAAGGCCGGTGATATTATAAAAGAAGATGATATTACTTTTAAACGTCCAGGAAGTGGGATACGTCCTGACGAAGAGAAATATGTTGTCGGCAGAGTAGCAAAGATTGACATCCTAAAAGATCAGGAAATGACATGGGACATGATGGTTTAGAAAAACAATATGACATTGTCATCTTAGGCGCCGGGGGACATGCGTCCGTTATAATAGATATTTTAAAATCGCAAACTGAATATAAAATATGCGTATTAGATCAGGAGAAAAATAATTGGGGAAGGACATTATTAGATTGTCCAATTATTGGCGGTGATGAGCTATTAAATCAGGTTAAGGCAGAATATTTTATTATTGGTGTTGGCAGTGTGCACGCACAAAATAATATTCTGCGTGAAAAATTGTTTCAAAAAGCATTATCAAGTAAGTTAAAGCCTTATGCGTTAATTTCAAAGAATTCTTATGTGTCACCTTTCACAAAAATAGGGGAAGGAACAGTTATTTTTCCAAAGGCAGTAATACAAACAAACGCTTCTATTGGATGCAATTCCATTATTAATTCTGGTGCAATCATTGAGCATGATTCAATTGTTTCTGATCATGTGCATGTATGTCCAGGCAGCGTTATATGTGGAGATGTTTATATTGGGACATATTCCATGATTGGAGCAGGAGCGACAGTTCGTCAATCAATTGAAATTGGTCAATCTGTAACTGTTGGCGCGGCAAGCGTCGTTTTAAAGGATATAGCTGATAACAAGGTTGTTGTTGGGCACTCAAAAGACTTAGTCTAAAAATTTTACAATCTCTTTCGAAATTTTTTCCGCCGCATAGGGGGAGGGATGATCATCGTCAAAATATAACGGGATACCTTCATGCGTTATAGCCGCACATCGATTTGGTAAATAACTATTACAAAGGATATTTTCAGGATATACGCGCAGTACATTCTTAAGGCTATCTAATACCTCGTATGGGTAGGCATTATATTTGGTAAATATAGAATAATTGATTGAGGCATCAGGTATTTGTTTATTGCGAATTTGCCCAATTAATTTTTTCGGGATGTGCCAGCCCATTTCAGGAATAGGATAGACGATAACGACTTTCATTCTGTTGTTTTGAAAAAATGTAACGGTTTCTTCTATTGCTTTGGCAACATCTTTTGCAGATAACGTTTTTTTTGTTTCATCATTAATATCGTAAATTTGAACTTTTGCTCCAAGCTTTTCAACGCCGCCTTCTAGATTATCAAAATCAGATGGATTTAGATGACGAGACCAACGCATTGATAAAATAACGGTGTCAATTTGGTTTTCAATTTTGGTAAAATTCTCTTTAAAGTCTTTGATTTTATTCATACATTTTAAATCAGCAACACCGTCAATAAGACGTGATTTATCAATTAAGGGAGGGCAACCGCCAAGCGTTAATAAATAAGCCGATAGGTTGTTTTGATTTAAAATTTTATCCATACCAACGGCAATTGAGCCACCGTGGCTGTCGCCCCACATTAAAATATTGGGTAATATATTATTATCGCCGATTTGACAAAAACTATGGATAGAATTTTTACAGTTACGATAGTTTTCTTGTAGATTTACAGAATAGTCATTAATTTTTTTAATGGCGGGATTATTGTAGCCGTAATAATTATTCGCGTAAATTAAGAGCGATATACCGATTAATAATAGAAAGACCATTGACAATATCCCTGCCCAATACACTTGAATAATGGATAAGAAATTTTTGTTTCTAAAGGGTGTTTCTATAAAACGATAGGATAGAAACCCCAACAATAGCGATAATAAAATACAATATATGGTTATAATGAATGTTAATTCAGCCTGTCCTGTAAAGTGGCGCATAAACACCAAAACAGGTTGATGCCACAGATAAATTGAATAAGAAGATAGGCCAATAATACTCAAAATATTGATGGATAGAAGGCGTGTGATAATTGTTTCGTTTGATCCAACAGCAATTAATATTGCCGTAGAAGTAATCGGAATAATGGCATAAAAGCTTGGGAATCTCACGCTATCTGTAAATATGCAAAGAGACAGTATAATTAGAATAAAACAAATAATGGAGATAATATTTTTTGATAGCAACGATAATGATAAGTTAGGATTATCAATCAGGTAAATAGCAACAAGCGCGCCAGCCATTAATTCCCATATCCGTGTGGGAAGTAGATAAAAATTTGCATCAGGGTAATAACGCGATAAATATTCGCTAAAGATTAAAGAGAATAGCAATATTATGCCGATTAAAATCTTAATAGAGTGTTTTTTAAAGGCGTATAGAGATAATAATATTGCAGGAAAGACAAAGTAAAATTGTTCTTCAATTCCAAGTGACCATGTGTGTAATAATGGTTTATAATCTGACGCCGTGTCAAAATATCCTGCTTCTAACCAAAAAATTATATTGGAAAAAGAGCCAGCAGTCCCTATTAGGGACATGGAAAATTGCTTTAATTCATCTTGTGTCAAAAGCCAGAGTGCAAAGGGTATGGTCGCCATACAAACAACAAATAATGCAGGGAAAATTCTGCGGATACGCCGATAGTAAAAGTTGAGAAACGAAAAGCTATCGTTTTTAATTTCTTTATAAATAATTCCTGTTATTAAAAACCCGCTTATTACAAAAAATACATCAACGCCGATATATCCACCAGGCATGAAAGCAAACTTAGCATGGTAAAATATTACTGCAAGTACCGCTATGGCCCTTAATCCATCGATATCTTTTCTATAGTTCATTATGTAAGCAGAGCCTTTTTCCATGGCATAGGATAATATTTATAATTTATAATCCATGTGGATATGAGTAAAAAGGCGTAAGATAGGCAGGTTGCAATTGCCGCTCCAACCACACCAATATAATGCACAAACATTATTGTAAGAATTAAGTTTACCAAAGCCGATGAAATAGTGATTATGGGCAATATTTTTGTATGACCCGTGATAACGATGTAGTGAGATATAGCCAATGACATTCCATAAAATAATGATGCAAAACAAAGCCACACGATATAATTTGTAGAGGCGTTATAAGAAGGATCAATAAAGAAGGAAATATAGATTTTAGAAATCAATATAATCGCTATTGTTGAAATGGCTGCGGCGATAAAATAAAGATAGGTATATTTAACTATTTTAATCTTACCTTTTTCCGTGGGGTCTTTTAATTGTCTGTAAAGCCATGGCCCCCATTTTTGATTAAACGCGGTACAAAAGACTAAAACACCAGCTCCTAAATTTGCCGCCAAAGAGTAAATACCCACATCGTCTTCTGTCGTCATTATTTGTAAAATAAATCGGTCGGATAGCGTGATAATTATAGCGCCTATGACGTGGCCTATAATAGGCCACCCCATATTGAGCAGATTTAATGCTCTTTTTAAGGTCCAATCATAAATAATTTTTCCTTCTTTTAATAAGATATAGAGAGAAATAAGAGCAAAGGATAATTGAGTTATAATATTAGCGACCAATAAAGATGTCCAATTTGCGCTTATATAAACAACAAAACATAGGCCTAGAACTCTATTGAAAATACTATTGCCGACCTCGAGAAAGAAAAATAATTTTGCTCGATTTTCATGCGCTAAAATTACTTTATTTAGATAAGAAATATTTTCAATAAACCCTGTAATAGGGATGATTAAAAGCCATAGAATCAAAATATTCATAAAACTGTCGCTGAAGAAAGAATATGCCCCAAATATAATTGTCATGATAAGTGCAAAAAAGAGCATGCAAACCAAGCTGGTAAAAAACATTCGCCCGTGTTCGGCGGGTTCAACCATATGATAATTTCGTGCCAAAATCATTGGAAGTCCGAAGGCAATAAACGGCATTGTGAAAGCGTATATAGCGAGATAAATACTCCAGATTCCATATTCACTAGGGCTTAGATAAACAGTAAGAATAGGAAGGATAAGAAAGGGAATAACCGCTTTTATAGCCTTTGCAGAGAAGTAATAGCCAATATCAAATGCGGCGTTGGATATTATTAAATTTTTGATTTTTGCAATCATTCTTATTCTTAATGTGTTTATATGGCCTGTAATTGGTTATTTAATGTTAAATAACAAATGTCACTGAGCTAATGTTATTATAAAGTTATAGTCAATAAACTAATTAATGTATTTTATGTTATGTAATTAATCTTGTTTTGGATAGTTTAAATTTAGGAATTCAGAAATTAAATTGAGTAATATTTTTATTTCCATTATTATTCAGTCTATAATGAAGAATTGTATATTGATGAATGCCTTTTTAGCATATTGAAACAAACCCTTTCGAATATTGAAATTATATGTGTAGATGATTGTTCTACTAATAAATCTTATGATATTTTAAAAAATTATCAGGCATCAAATATTCAAATAAAATTATTTCAAATGGAAAAAATTATATTCTTATGTTGAATTCATTTGCGATTGCCCTTGAGAAAAATCCACATATGCATCTCACTATTCTGGATGATGGGGTGGAATTTAAAAATTTAGTGAAACATAGAGATTTTTTAAATTTACAGTCAAACGTTACTTTTAAAGGGAAAGTTAGCAATGTTTTTGCTTTTATGCAGCATGCAGATATTTTGTCGCTAACATCTTTATATGAAGGATTGCCAACGGTTATTGTAAAATCTTTGGTCTCAAGCATGCCCCATTGTTTCAACTGATTGTCCGTATGGACCAGCGGAAATTTTAGAGAATAGTAAATATGGTAAGTTAGTAAAATCTTTTTGTTCCAAAGATAATGCTGATGCTTTAGAAAAGTCTCTTGGTTAAGAAAGGAAATCTAAATTTTTTTATCAATTAAGAGCACTGGATTTTGAAATAAATAAATCTGTATATAAAACATAAATTTAATGGGAAAATATGAAAAAAATATTGATTAGTACAATTACATATCAAAGGCCAGAGGGGCTCAATACTCTTTTAAAATCTTTGACTAAGCAAATCTCGTCTAATCGGGATATGATTGTAGAGATTTGTGTTGTAGATAATGCTTGTATGGATAAAACAGACGCTATTATATCAAGGTATCATGAAAAGCCATTTAATATAAAATTACTAAAAGAGAGTAAAAAAGGCATTGTGTATGCTCGAAATTGCGCAGTTAATTACTTTCTATCAAAAGATTTTGACGCCATGATTTTTATTGATGATGACGAATGGACAAAAAATGAATTTTGGTTAGAAAATTTGTTCCAAGCTTATCTTAAAACCAATGCCGATATTGTCACAAGTGATGTTTTTTCTATACCAGAAAATGACTCTATTAAATGGACAGCAAAAGCGCTAGATCGTCAAAAATATATCAGTGATTTGCATCATGTTAAAAATTTTTATACAGGAAATGTGTTTCTAAAGCGCAAGGTTTTAGAAACTATAAAGCCAGCCTTTGACGAACGATTTGCGCTGACGGGGTCATCTGATTTACATTTTTGTATGAAGTGCCGCAAAGCAGGATTTAAGATTATTTATACGGATCAAGCGCCTGCATATGAAATTTTTCCGAAAAGTCGGGCAAATATTAAATGGTTTTTTTTAAGGGGCTTTCGAAATGGAAGTGGGGCATCACGATCAGAAATTTACACAAGTGACAATAAAATAAAAGCAGTTTTAAAATGCTTGTTTTATGCGGCCGCTCGTTTAATAAAAGGCATTATTATTTTAATAAAAGCTGGCGTCAAAACGGATAAAGGGTTATACGCAACAGGCGTTATGAGAGTGGCTTCATCAATAGGAACTGTATTAGGATTATTTGGAGTTACGTACGAAGAATATAAAATTATTCATGGAAAATAAATTTATTAATAAATATAAAATAATTTAAAATTTATGAGTTTATCCAATTCCAGCTGTATCGTATCATCTAGCGCTTCTTTTATGGCTAATTTCAAAAGGAATATTTTTCTTTGATATTTTTCATACGCTTTAATTATTTCCTTTACAGTAATTCCTTTTCAAGTGTCTAAATTATAAGTATGAATACCGCTAGCCTGTTCGTTTTTTCTAAAGCGGCAACATGTACCGCGGCTAAATCTGTAACGTGTATATAATCGCGCACGCAAGTCCCATCCTTTTCAGTATAATCATCCCCATAAATATAGACTTTAGATAATTCTGATTTTGCAACCTTACCAATATAAGGCACTAAATTAACTGGGTTATTATTAGAAAGCTAACCAATTAAACTGCTTTCGTGTGCTCCTACTGGATTAAATTACCTTAGTAAAATTATACTCCAATCTTTATGGGCAAAAGATACATCATTTAAAATTTGTTCAATTATATGTTTTGAACGACCATAGGAATTATTAATGTAACTTATGGGCATATCTTCAGTCATAGGAGCAATATTTTGAGAGCCATAAATATTTGCAGATGAATTGAATATTAAAGTTTTGACGTTATGATTTTCCATTGATTGTAATAAGCAAAGAGTGTATTAAAAATTATTTTAATAATAATCAAGGGGTTTTTTATAGATTCTTTAACAACTTTTGAACCAGCAAAATGAAGAACTGCCATTGGGTAATATTTTATAAAAGCTTTATCCAAGACAGATTGATCGCATACATATCCTTTGATCAAGAAAATTTGGTGGCTTTTTGTCATGGTTTTCAATTGATCAAATACTCTTTGATTAGAATTACTTAAATTATCTATAATTATTGCTATGTAGCCAGCGTTTACTAGCTCTACACAAGTGTGTGAGCCGATCTATCCTAAGCCGCCTGTTACGATAATATTTTTATTCATTAAAATAATTTACCTTTACAAAATATCCTATCAAATTGAATATTAAGACGTTATTATCTTTCTTACATGAAAAAATCTATAAAAGACGAATTAGTTAAGAATTTATCGGATAAAAGTGCCGTTATTGGTATTATGGGCCTTGGATATGTGGGGTTACCGCTCATGCTGCGCTATCATGCTGTCGGATATTCAGTTATTGGATTTGATGTTGATCAGTCTAAAATTGATAAATTGGCTTTGGGTGAAAGCTATATCGAACATATTAGTGATGAATCTATAAAAGATTCCCTTGATGATAAATGGAATACGACGACAGATTTTTCAAAAATTATGGATGTTGACGCAATTATTTTATGTGTGCCGACCCCTCTTAATAAATTTAGAGAGCCTGATTTAAGCTATGTTTTGAATACTTTAGAGTCAGCGCTGCCTTACCTTAAAAAAGGTCAGGTTGTTTCATTGGAAAGCACAACGTACCCTGGCACCACTGAAGAAGAGCTGCTTCCAAGAATTGAATCAAAAGATTTTACGGTGGGGGATGATATATTCTTAATATATTCTCCAGAGCGGGAAGATCCAGGGAACATAAGTTTTAAAACTCATACTATTCCCAAGGTCGTTGGCGGCCATACAAAAAATTGTCTGGATGTTGGAATTTCTTTATATAATCAAGCCATTGACCAAATTGTTCCTGTGAGCTCGACAAAAGCGTCTGAGATGACGAAATTATTAGAAAACATACATCGTGCCGTTAATATTGGTTTGGTCAATGAAATGAAAATTGTGGCAGATCGGATGGGAATTGATATCTTTGAGGTTATTGACGCGGCCGCAACAAAACCATTTGGTTTTACCGCTTATTATCCAGGGCCAGGTTTAGGGGGACATTGCATTCCAATAGATCCATTCTATTTAACATGGAAAGCGCGGGAATATGGAGTTCATACACGCTTTATTGAATTGGCGGGTGAATTAAATGCATCTATGCCTGACTATGTGATTTCTAAATTGATGAATGGTTTAAATGAAAGAGGTAAACCTTTAAAAAGTAGTCGTATATTAATTTTAGGTATAGCCTATAAAAAGAATGTGGATGACGACCGTGAATCGCCCTGTATTGAGATTTTAGATAAATTAATATTAAAAGGAGCGGAGGTTGAATATTCTGATCCTCACATTCCTAAATTTAAAAAGAAGCGTGATTATGATTATGATTTAAAAAGTATAAGCTTAACGCCAGATTCTGTGGCTTCTTATGATGCTGTAATTTTGGCGACAGATCATGATGGATTTAATTATAAAATGATTGAAGAACATGCAAACCTAATTATTGATACCCGAGGTAAATTCCGCGATAATAATCTTAAAATTATTAAATCTTAAACTTAATTATTCTAAGTAAAATTTTTTTGCAATATTATAACCATTTATAAAATTTACTGGAAATTTATGCTACAGACAGATTGTTCTTTTTTAGTTTCAATTATAATGCCGTCTTATAATTGTGAATCTTTTATCCAAGCAAGCATAGAATCTGTTATTGCGCAGGAATATGAAAATTGGGAGCTGCTTATTTCTGATGATTGCTCTAGTGACGGAACATTAGAAATTGTTAAATCTTATTGTGATAAAGATATTCGTATATCTTTAATAACGAGTAATAAAAACCTTGGGCCTGCCTTAAGCCGTAATAAAGCAATAGAAAAGGCCAAAGGGCGCTTTATCGCCTTTCTTGATAGTGATGATCTTTGGGCTCCTCAAAAGCTATCAAAACAAATTCCTTTTATAGTAAATAATAAGATCGCTTTATGCTATACACGCTATGATAGCATTGATGAGGAGGGGAAACTTGTAAAGCAGGCCCCGATTATACCATCGAATATCGATTATAATGGTTTGCTTAAAAATCAGATTATAGGATGCCTAACTGCAATTTATGATACTGAGCTTTGTGGGAAAGTTTTTATGCCGATTATTCAAAAACGTCAAGATTTTGGTTTATGGCTTAGAATACTTAAGCAAGGCCATATTGCATATTGTCTTGATGAAGTTGTTGCAACATATCGAATTCGACAAAATTCTTTGTCCAGTAACAAAATAACAGCTATTCGTTACACATGGAAGCTATTTAGGGAAATAGAAAATTTATCACTACTAAAATCATCTTATTGCCTTATGAATTGTATTTCTAACAGATTAAAGCGGCAGTAGATTTTATCTTAAATCAAGTGAATCTATATTAATAAGAATTTAGTCTTTTTAAGAGATCATTTTATTTTCTTGTGAACTTATCTTGTCTGACGGCGTTGTATTAGTGATGTTCAAATTAAACACTCAAACAAAAGGAGAGAATAATGGAAGAACAAGAAAAAAATACAATGAAAGATTTACTTATACGCTTGGTTGATAGCCGGGAAGGTTATAAAGATGCCGCAGAAAATGCAGAGCAGGAACGCCATAAAAAAATGTTTAGCGACTTATCACAAAAACGTGGAAAGTATGCGGAAGAAATACGTAAGGCACTTTCGGCACACGGTGAACAATATGACACAGATGGGTCATTTGAGGCAGGCGTTCATAGATTTTTCATGAACATTAAAGATAAACTTGGTGGAGATGACGAAGAGTTGATGGAATCAATCCTTACTGGTGAAAGCAATCTTTTAGAGCAATATGAAGGTGCTATAAAGTCTTGTAAGACAGACACTATTATCTTAGAAAAACTTCAAAAACAACAAAAAGAAGTTATTACAAATTACAAATTATTAGAAGCAAAAGAAGAAGCCGCATAATAATTTAGTCGTATTTTTCAAAATGAGCCTTTTTAGGCTCATTTTTTGTTTTTGCTTCATAAACCATAATGTTTATCGGCGTCTAATTGTTTCCCTAACAAATATGATTTTGTGGGGTCGACAATAAAGTTAGCTTTTCTTAAAGCGTCACGCCCTAAAAGCATTCTAAAAGCCATACTGTGTCTAGAGGTTAATGTAATCTCGGCATTAATAGTTGTATCGTTTAAAAGAAGTTCTGTTTGAATAACATATCGACTTTCACGTTCGCCATTAGAGCTGGTAATTACTCTCTGATCTAAGACTTTAGCGGAGCAAATTCTTTCTAATTTGTGGTTTTTTTGCAAGGGGTGAACCTTAAATCGGACATGTTTTTCACCATCTTCAACAAATGTTTCAATATCATATGCATGAAGCGCAGATGTTTTTGCACCCGTATCAATTTTGGCTTTTATAGCAGGGAGGTTTAGCGCTGGCAATGAACACCATTCTTGCCATCCAATAATCTTTTTTTCTTTTTTATTCATAGACGATCTTTTTAAGGCTTTCTCTTAATTTATCTACCTTTATTATATAATTTCTAGCGCGAGGGGTGTGAAATAAGTAAAAATTGCATTTTTTATTATCTTTGAAAGCAAAAAAATGTCCGAAAATCTAAATAATAGACCTTCGGACAATAGCGGTAATAGAGGGTGTGTACTATTAATATATATTAAATTTGACTTAACGCAAGATAAAAATGCAAAATAATATACCCATATATGCAAAAATAGCATGGCTAAGGACAAAATATCCTTATTTTTAAAGTATTTCGAATTTTATCTATATTTAGCGTTTGTTAAAGCCTTGTTTGTTAGAATTTATTAAGGTTACGAAGGGCTTAGGGTTTAATGACAAATCAAACTATGACAGAAGTCACACCAGGATGTGGATGTGACGCATGTAATAGTGCTGCTGATGGCATATCTCAGACAGCGCCTACTTACAGCGAGGATATGTCTTCTTCGACTATATATTCCAGCAGCGCTTTCGAAAATAATACAGCGAGCGAATCTAAAGCAAATCAACTGCAAAGTGGAGCAGAATGGTCTGAGCAAAACTTAAGCTATAGTTTCTTAAATTTTGTTCCAAGTTATTATGCATCAAACCCAAGCGCACAAAACAGCACCAATTCTTTTGTTTCATTTACCGCTGCGATGGAAAATGCCGCGCGCGATGTGCTTGATTTAATTGAAAGTTATACCAATCTTACATTTAATGAAGTTCAACATACATCATCAGACGTAGGAACCATTACATTTGGCCGTTCGGACATGGGGGCGACCATTGCAGGACGTGCTTATTATCCAAGCACAAACCCAGTGGGTGGTGATATTTGGATGCGTAGACAATTCGCTGATAGTGAATATGAAAAAGGAGAGAGTGCGCTAAAAACTGTTATCCATGAGGTCGGCCATGCATTGGGATTAAACCATAGCTTTGATTCTGGCCTAAGCGGTGCTGAAAATTCTTATTTATATACAGTCATGGCCTATTCTAATACCAATCCTTGGTCTGGTAATTATCCAACCACATTTATGATGTATGACATTGCGTCGTTACAAAACACCTATGGTGTAAATACGTCTTATAATAATGGTGATACAGTATACAATCTTGAAAGTGGTAAAATTTGGACTTTATGGGATGCTGGCGGTAACGACACCTTAAATGGTGCCAGTCTAGTTGATAATCTTGTTTTAAATCTTAACGAAGCAACATTTAGCTCTGTTGGTTTAACAGATAACATGGCAATTGCATTTAATGTAACGATTGAAAATGCAACGGGTGGATCAGGTGATGATATTTTGGTTGGGAATGACGCCGATAATATATTAATCGGTAATGCTGGGAATGATGCGTTTTACGAAAGTGGTGGCAATGACATCATTGATGGTGGAGATGGTGATGATATGGCTGTTTACACGACAGCCTTATCACAATTTTCTGTTCTAATTTTAAATAGCTTCACTATTTCTTTGCAGCATACCGCAAATTTTGTCACTAACACATTGTCATATATTGAAAATTTTGTTTTTAACAGCGTTAGGTACAGTTTTGCTGAGTTAGAAAGCCTTTATGGAGCAATAAACGAAATTTTTGGCACAACTGGCACCAATACGATAAACGGTACGAGCGATGATGACCATATTTATGCCTATAGTGGTGGAGATACCGTTAATGCAGGAAGTGGCAACGATATAATCGAGGGTGGTAGTGGTAATGACCGTTTATTTGGAGGGTCTGGGAGCGATACACTTTATGGTGGTGAGGGACGAGACACCCTGTATGGTAACAACGGTAACGATACAATTTATGGTGATAACGGACATGATTTTGTAAATGGCGGATCGGGTGATGATATTATTTATGGTGGAGAAGGAAGTGATAGTCTTCGTGGTAATGGCGATAATGATACAATTTCAGGCGGCTTAGATAATGATTATTTATATGGTGACTTTGGCGATGACATTATCACAGGGGACGAAGGAAATGATTGGCTTGATGGGGGTGAGGGGGATGACGTGCTTGATGGTGACATTGGTGATGATTTCCTTACAGGCGGAAATGGAAATGATGTTTTAACAGGCGCGGAGGGTTCTGATCGTCTTCAAGGCGGTAATGGGAATGATTTTTTAGATGCTGGCATTGGAAATGATCTATTATATGGAGGTGGCGGTAACGACATATTAAATGGTGGCGATGGTAACGATAAATTATATGGTAATGATGGGCGTGATGAATTATTTGGTGGGGCAGGGAATGACTTGCTCAAAGGTGGTAATAACAATGATATATTAGATGGCGGTACTGGAACGAATAGATTATATGGCGGTGATGGTTCGGATATATTTATTTTAGGATCAGATAGTTCAGACCAGACATTTATTATGGATTTTAATCGTCATAAAGATCATCTTGATTTAACAGATGTTTTATCAAGCTATAATGCGGTGACAGATGACATTAATGACTTTATTCAGCTAACTCAGGTTGGGGTTTATACACAGCTAGCGGTCGATCAAGATGGGGCCGCTGGTGGAGCTAACTTCACGACTTTGGCGCAAGTGAGGCGTGCAGATGGACTTAGTGCTAATGACTTAGAAGATAATGGAACCCTTATTTTTTAAAAATATGTAGGAATCTTTTATAAAATTACTTATTGTCTTTTACTAAATATATAATAATTAAATTTTAACATAAGATTATAAATATGGTCATTCCTGCGCACAAAAATTCCAAAATCATAAATAGAACAAAAACTTATGAAACGCCTAAAGCCTTCAGCGATATTGCTATGGCAAATTTGAATAGAAATACGAAGCAGGTGAACCTATATGGAGAGCTTCGTAATGTTGTTCGCCCTGGTGATATGTACCCTGGTGTATGGGGGTGGGACGCGGCATTTCATGCGATTGGTTTAGCGCACCAAACAGGATTTCGGGGTTTAGAAGAGTTAGAGGTCTCTGCATTGGGGCAAACTGAATTAGGGATGATTCCTAGTATTTTGTTTTATGATGAAGATCAGGCAAATAGGGATTATTATCCAGGCCCAAATGTGTGGGAATTTATTAATGAAAAGGGCCTTCATATTTCAGGTATTTCTCAGCCTCCAGTTTATGGTTTTGCATTAGAGCGCATTTTAGAGAAAGATCCATCCTGTGCCCAATACACAGATAAAATCAAACATATTTATCAAGTGGCCTATAGATATCACGAATGGTGGTATGAAGAGCGTGACCCAGAAGGAAATGGTCTTGTCGTTACTATTCACCCGTGGGAAACGGGCAGGGACAATGCTGTTGAGTGGGATGTTGCCAAGAATAATATACGACAAACACAAGCTTATAAAGATTATGAATTTGATCCATCAGTTCGGTTGGACAATAAGAAAATGGATGTTGATCCTGAGCATCGTCCTGATGACGAAGCTTATAAGATGTTTATTTATCTTTTGGATGTAGTTAAGACAAGTGATTATACGATTAAGGATAATCAGGGTAATTATCGAACAGATTTACCATTTTGTTTACAAGATGTAACAATTAATTCTTTTCTTATGAGTTCAAATGAATCTCTTATCCAGTTGAGTGATCAATTTGGAACGCCAGAACAGAAAAAGCAGCTTGAAATATGGCATGAAAAAACACGACAAAGTTTCCGTGAGTTACTTTGGAATGAAGAGGCGGGGTGCTTCCAATCTCGTGATACTCTTACTGGTAAACTTACGAAAAATACAAATGCATCTTATATATCTATGGCGAGCAACTTACCAACCAAAGAACAAGCATTAAGTATGTCTGCCATTATTGATAGATGGGAGAAAAATCATAAGATTAAGTTTGGTATTCCATCGACATCACCAGAACACCCAAGTTTTGAGCCAGAACGCTATTGGCGTGGCCCAACATGGTCCATAGTGAATTATGTTGTGGTTTATGGCTTTTTGAAACAAGCGAAAAGATTCCAATGCTCCAAGCTTTTGGATCAAGGAACGCATGTATTGATGCATACTTTGGATTTAATATATCAAGACCCCGATTTCCACGAATATCATAACCCCATAACAGGGAAAGGATGTGGCGGTAAAAACTTTGGTTTCACATCAGTAGCGTTCTTAGAGCTTGAAACAATGCTCGAAGACCTCAAAAAGATGGTTGAATAGGGATATTCTAATATAAAAGCTTTAGTGTGATAATATATATTATGTAAATTAAAGTATGTTTTTAAATAGGGCTCTTAAAGTATCGTTGATAATCAATTCAGGCCATATTTAGATTAATTTGGCTTTATCAAACAATCTAAAAAAGTTATCAGTGGTTTGTTTTGCAAATTCTTTCTCTGTTAGGTTCAGCATGTTGGCAATGAATAATCCTGTGTGTGCGACATATGCAGGCTCGTTCGTTTTGCCGCGATATGGCATTGGCGCCAGATATGGCGCGTCAGTTTCAATCAAGATGCGATCTTGTGGCACCAATTTGACGATCTCACGTAGTTCATCATTCTTTTTAAATGTAATCATACCTGAGAACGACATGTAGAAGCCTTCATCAATTGACTTACGCGCCAGCCATTCATTTGAGCTAAAGCAATGCATTAAGACCTTTGTTTTACCATCACAAGCGCCTTCATCTTTTAATATCTGATATGTATCTTCTTCGGCGTCTCTGGTGTGTATAATGAGTGGTAAGCCAGTCTCTTTAGCAACGTGTATATGCTTACGAAAGCTTTCCGCTTGATCTTCACGTGGTGAATTATCGTAGAAATAATCAAGGCCGCTTTCACCAACCCCTATAATAGCATCATTTAATTTACATAAGTCTATTATATCATTTTTACTATATTCTTTTTCTTTATCAAGGCCTGCATCATGCGGATGCGTGCCGATAGAACACCAGATATTTTTGTTATTTTTTGTAATAGTAAGTAATTCGTCTAATTCTTCGGATATACGGCAACAGATGGTTTGGATGCCATCCACACCGTTTTGCCTTGCCCGCTCGATAATATCATTGGGAGTATCATCATTATTGCGATGATTAAGGTGACAGTGAGAGTCTATCCACATATATTAAGCCTTTAGATATATAAGGATTACGCCAGAAAAGATAAGCACACCACCTAAAAAGACTGCTAAATTTAATTGAACTTCGCGCATTAATATATATGCAAAAATAAGTGTGAATACTGGATACGTAATCTCAATAAGATTAACAGCGGTCGCATTTTTTAAGCTAATGGCATATAAGATTAAAAAAGAGCCTATCGTTACTGTGAATGCGTTTATTGATAATCCCCAAAGAGATTTTGGGTTGTTCGCTATTTGTTGAATGCCCGGTTTAATGTTATCTGTGAAGTAAGCGATTGCTAAGCTTAATACTAAATAGACAACTCCAGTTGAGACCATTAAGAAAACAGGATGAAATGAGTCACGCATGATTTTATCACTAATTGCATAGCCTAGGCCCCACATTACGGCTGTTCCCAATGCACATATAAACCATAAATTTGATGCTAAAAACATACTAAGCCGCCCCTTCACTAGCTTCTAATCTTGGGAAGACCCCTTCTGGTTTATCGATTGCTGTTCCCTCTTCTAATGTGTTTTCTTTAGCAATATGTTTAAATAAACGTTTGTCATCCGCAATTTTCAATTGACTGAGCAACTTATCCGCCGATTCAGGGATGACGGGTTGCACCGCAATACCAAGGATACGAACAATTTCTGCCAAGACATACAAAACAGTTTCCATACGTTTAGGGTCTGTTTTCTTTAACCCCCAAGGTGCTTGTGCGTCGACATATCCGTTGGCATCAATGACCAGACGCCAGATTGTTTCTAACATACGGTTAAATTTCATTTTATCCCCCTGCTCACGCATCATAGGGACAAGCTTATCGTAAGCATGGCTAAGCAGGATTTGATCCTCGTCTGTTAAATCGCCACATTTGGGGATTTTACCATCACAGTTTTTATGAATCATTGATAATGTACGCTGCGCCAAATTGCCTAAACCGTTAGCCAAATCACTGTTGAGGCGTTGCACTGCAAATTCGTGTGAGAAGTTGCCATCTTGGCCATGAGAAACTTCGCGCATTAGAATATAACGCGTATTATCAAGACCGTATGTGTCAATTAGATCCTGAGGTGCGATAACATTTCCTACTGATTTTGACATTTTTGCGCCGTTAACATTGATAAACCCATGGGCAAATATAGATTTTGGCATAGGTAGATTTGCCGCCATAAGAAACGCGGGCCAATAAACGCAATGAAACCTAATGATATCTTTACCAATGACATGATAATCCGCAGGCCAAAAATCTTTGAAGCTTTGCTTTTCTGTGTCGGGGTAGCCTATACCCGTAATATAATTGGTGAGCGCGTCAAGCCATACATACATCACATGTTTATCATCATCAGGAACAGGAACGCCCCATGAGAAATTGGTTCTGGAGATAGAAATATCCTGAAGACCACTTTTTACAAATGATATGATTTCATTGCGTCGTGATTCTGGTTCAATGAATTCAGGATGCCTCTCATAAAGTTCAAGTAATTTATCAGCATATGCCGATAACCTAAAGAAATAGCTTTCTTCTTCAACCCATTCAACAGGTGCGCCTGATGGGGCAAGCTTGATTTTATTGCCGCTTGTATCTTCCCCTTCGGTCAGTTCGCTTTCGGCAAAATACCCCTCGTCTCGAACGCTGTACCAACCTTCATATTTACCCAAATAAATATCGTCTTTACCATTATTACGGATTGTCTTCCAAATGGCTTGGGAGGCTTTGTAATGGCGGGGCTCGGTCGTGCGGATAAAATCATCATTTGAGATATTGAGCTGTGTCGTCATAGCTTCAAATTGTTTGGCAATTTTATCGCAAAATGCTTTTGGTTCCATATTATTGGCTTCGGCTGTTTTGGCGACTTTTTGACCATGTTCATCCGTACCTGTTAAAAACATAACGTTATAGCCGTCTAAGCGTTTAAAACGTGCCATTGTGTCTGTTAAGATTTGTTCATACGCATGCCCAAGATGCGGCGCACCGTTCACATATGAAATTGCTGTAGTGATATAGAAGTTTTTATTTATTCTGTCAGTCATGTTCTTCTTGCTTTTGAGGCTATAATTATGGTTTAAACCATACTTGATATGACACAACATACACAACAGAAAAAGCTCTATATCAAAACTTGGGGCTGTCAGATGAATGTTTACGATAGCAGCCGTATGGCTGATATCTTGCGTCCGTTTGGATATCATGTTGTGGAGCAGCCTGAAGGCGCAGATATGATTATCCTGAATACGTGCCATATTCGTGAAAAGGCAACAGATAAAGTTTTTTCAGAGATTGGCCGTTTAAAAAAGCATAAGGATGAAAAAGAGGCGTCAGGCGGTAAAATGTTGATGGCGGTTGCGGGATGTGTTGCGCAGGCCGAAGGAGATTTTATTCTTCAGCGCGCCCCCATTGTGGATATGGTTTTTGGGCCGCAAACATATCATGAATTACCGGAGATGGTTGCAAAAGCAACGGGTGCATATGGCGATAACCGTATTGTGAATACAGAATTCCCAAGTGTGACAAAGTTTGACTCCCTCCCCGAAGAGCAACATCAAGGCGCGGCAGCTTTTTTATCTATTCAAGAAGGATGTGACAAATTTTGTACATTTTGTGTTGTTCCCTACACGCGCGGTGCAGAATATTCGCGCCCTGTTCAAAAGATTTTAGACGAAGCAAAACGCCTTGTTGATAGTGGCGCCAAAGAAATCACTTTATTGGGACAAAATGTAAATGCCTATCATGGCGCGGATAAAGCAGGAAAGACGTGGGGCTTAGGCCGATTGATTGAGGCATGCGCCGAAATTGATGGGTTGGAGCAAATTCGTTATACAACCTCCCATCCGCGTGATGTAGATGCGGAACTTATTCAGGCCCATAAAGATATTGAAAAACTTATGCCGTTTTTACATTTACCTGTTCAAAGCGGGTCAGACAAAATTTTAAAGGCCATGAACCGTAAGCATACGGCCGATCACTTCCGCGATATTGTGGCGAATTTACGAAAAGCACGTCCTGATTTAGTGTTCTCATCCGATTTTATTGTTGGTTTTCCAGGGGAAACAGATCAAGACCATGAAGATACAATGCAGTTAATCCGTGATGTTGAATTCGCGTCGGCCTATTCGTTTAAATATTCTGCGCGCCCTGGCACACCGGCTGCAAATATGACGGGTTTGGTGCGTGAAGATATTAAAACAACCCGCTTGGCAGAGCTTCAAGACCTGATTAGTGAGCAATATTTTGATTTTAACAAATCATGTGTTGGGCAAACGGTAAAAGTTCTATTTGAACGCACAGGCAAGCATGAAGGCCAACTTCAAGGCCGCACACCGTTTTATCAATCGATCAATGTGGATGCGCATAAGCGGTTAATTGGTCAGATTATGGATGTTAAAATAACACGCGCCACGCCAAATGCGTTGGTAGGCGAGATTGCTATGGCGGTAGAGGCGTATTAAAATTCTTGATATTTCTAAAAGTTACTAATATAAATATAATATGGCAAATTACTTAACACGTCCTAGCCGAGAAATTTATCAAGATTTTGAAAAAGCTCTTGATAAATGTGAGGGCAATTTTATAGCGCAGCGTTCTATTTCAAAGAGGTATGGGCAGTATTTAGTAAGTGCGGAAGCCGAGAACTTTATAAGAGTAGCGTTAGTTTTATATTCTAGGTTTATTGATAAACTAGTTTGCAAGCTGGAAGGTGTTATGGGGCCTAGGCCAGCGCTAAAATTGGCAGCAAGAATTCAAGCAGCTACATTTTGGACACCTGAACCCTTTACTGACATATTTAATCTAACACTGGCTAGTTCGAGCGTTTTAGGTTTTGCATTTGAAAAAGCTGTCGGTAAGACAAAAGCAGATAAATTATTTTCTGCTGCTAAAAAGCCCTTTCAAGCTTTATCTTTTAGTGTTCCTGCATGTATTAAAAAGCCTTTAAATATTGCTTTAAAAAAAGCCTATGAAGGGACGCAATCATTACAAAAATCATCTCAAAGTGCTTATGAGCAATCTGCGTGCGTTACTGTTTTCGGGCATCATGATAAAACACTACATTTTGGTAACGATTCTATGATATAATTAGTTATATCAATTATTTAGAGGTGTAAGATCGCTAAGAATACTGCTCATACCGTGTCTTTGTCATTTGATGATAATACGTTACTCCCCCTTTTGTTTGGTGAACATAACGCACATTTGCGCCATTTAGGAGACGTTGTCGGCGTTTCAATTACTTCTAGGGCCAATATGGTTTCTATTCAGGGCATGAAAAAAGAAGTGATTCAGGCGGAAGAAATTCTTTATACCCTTTGGGAAAAAATTAAACGAAACCAAGATGTCACGGTAAGTGAGATTGATGCAGCTGTTCGTTTTAATAATTCAAAGGGTGATTCCAAAAATTTGAAAAAAGGAAAATTTATGAATAATGATCGCCGCGATAAAAAACCAAAATCTGATAAGAAAGACAATGTTCTTTATGATGAAAATGCAGGTATCAAAACATATAAAAATAAGTTGATATCGCCGCGATCCCCTAATCAAAAACATTATATTGAAGCAATTAAAAATCACGATATGGTCTTTGGTGTTGGCCCTGCGGGTACGGGGAAAACCTTTTTGGCCGTGGCCGCCGCGGTACATATGTATCAAGAAGGTCTCATTGAACGTATGGTATTTTGTCGCCCTGCAGTTGAAGCGGGTGAGAATTTGGGGTTTTTGCCCGGCGATATGCTTGAAAAAATTGACCCTTATCTGCGTCCTATTTTTGATGCGCTCCATGATATGATGCCACCAGAAGAAGTGCCTAAGAAAATTGAAAGTGGTGATATTGAGATTGCCCCCCTCGCCTTTATGCGCGGGAGAACGCTTAAGAATGCTTTTGTAGTCTTGGACGAGGCGCAAAATACCACATCTATGCAAATGAAAATGTTCTTAACCCGTATGGGTGAAGGAACACGGATGGTAATTACTGGTGACCCCTCACAAGTTGATTTGCCGCCACATACACAAAGTGGTTTAAAAGAAGCGATGAGTATTTTAAGCTCAGTCGAGGAAGTTCCTTTTGTGCATTTCGATGCCAATGATGTGGTAAGGCACAAATTGGTATCAAAGATTATTGAGGCATATGACCGTCATGACTTTAGAAATAGATAGTAAATCCAGCTCTGTAAAAGGCCGACAGGTAGAGGTTGATGTGGCTTTGCAAGCCCCACTTTGGGAGAACTTGGCAAATATCGAAAAAGTAGTACGGGAATCTGCTGTCAACACGTTGCAAAATGCTATTTTACCAAAGGCTGCTATAGGGCGTGAATTAGAAGTTAGCCTTGTTTTGGCAAATGACGACCTTATTCAAATTTTAAATAGTGAATATCGCCAAAAAGATAAGCCAACCAATGTGTTAACTTTTGCAACGTTAGATTCGGAAGAACCCGCGACGGATGGAGCCCTTAACCTTGGCGATGTCATTTTGTCTTATGAGACTATTGTGAGAGAAGCACAGGAACAAGGAAAGTTTATTACAGACCATGTTCGTCATCTTGTTGTACATGGCGTTTTACACTTATTAGGCTATGATCACGAAGAAGAAGATGAAGCCACCGATATGGAGACATTAGAAATTCGCATTTTAGAGACAATGGGTGTACAAAATCCTTACACATTGATGTAATTTCATTTATAGTTTTTAAATAATGTTAAAAAATAAAAATAAGTCTGACGACTCCGCAAATCCATCCTGTTCAAACAATAATTCAGGGGACCAAAATAAACCCAAAAACAAAGGTTTGTTGGGTCGTTTTAAATCCCTTTTTATAAAAGCTAAAAATAATTCTGAAGGGCTTCGCGAAGTTCTAGAAGAATATATGGTGGAATTAGAGGATGATACTCAAAACAACCCTTCCTCTATTGCGTCACATGAATCGGCTCTTATCTCAAATGTATTAAAGCTTAGGGATCGCACTGTCATTGACGTGATGATTCCACGTGTTGATATTGCGTCTATTGATGTGAATTCAACATTTGAAGAGATGATGGCTTTATTATCCGAAAAACAATTTAGCCGTATCCCTGTTTACAGAGACACATTGGATAATATTTTGGGTACGGTGCATATAAAAGATATTTTATCGAACGTGGCAAGTAAGACAGATTTAAATCTTAAGTCATTAATTCGTCCTGTTCCTATTGTTTCGCCATCTCTTCCTGTCTTAGATCTGCTTTTAAAGATGCAAAGTGATCGTAAGCATATGGTCATGGTAGTTGATGAGTATGGTGGCATTGATGGCTTGGCGACTATCGGTGATGTGATTGAAGCGATTGTTGGTGAATTTGATGATGAATTTGATACAGAAACTGCGCCACAAATGACAATGAGAAACGATGGATCTTTGATTGCCGATGCACGCATATACATAGAAGATTTTGAAGATAGATTTGGCAGCATTCTTAGCGAAGAAGAGCGCGAAGAAGTTGATACGCTTGGTGGCTTGGTCTTTTTTACCGCCAATAGAATTCCCGCCCGTGGAGAAATAATAAAACATGAAACAGGCATGGTCTTTGAAATTGTAGAAGCAGATCAACGCCGTATAAACAGATTACGCATTCAGAATATTCCATCTTCTGAAGATATCTAATATTGGCTATGTTTAAGTTTTCCTCTCAATCCATCTTATGTCTTTTATTGGGAGTTGTTCTTTCTTTTACCCAAGCACCGTATGATTATTGGTTTTTAATCTTTCCTATCTTTTCTATCTTTTATTGGGTTTTTAGTCAGGTTGAAACAAAGAAAGCCGTATTTTTTATCAGTTTTTTGTTTGGTCTTGGTTATTACGTATCAGGTTTGAATTGGATTGGTAATGCGTTACTGGTTGAGGGGAACGAATATCGTTGGGTTTGGCCTATCGCAGTAATCGCCCTTCCCTGCTTACTTTCCATCTTTTTAGCATTGTCACTAACGGTCGCGCATATTGTTTCAGATAAAAAAACACTTGTTGGTTTTTTTGTATTTTGTTCTTGTTTGGCTTTAAATGAGTTTATAAGAGGATATGCATTTACTGGGTTTCCTTGGAATCTTTATGGATATACTTGGTTGGGATTGTTATCCGTTTCACAAATTTCAAGCCTTATTGGCCCCTATGGATTGTCATTTGTGACTATTATATGGGGTAGCTCTTGCGCGTTACTACTCAAGCGGCAGAAAAAAAATATTATCGTATTTTGTTTCGTTGCTTTGTCTTTTTTCCTTAGCGTCGGTTTTGGTCATATCAGAATATCTAATGCAACAAATATGGCAATCGAGGATGTTCAAATACGAATTGTTCAACCTAATATTGATCAGGCAGTTAAATGGAAACCTGAAGAACTTGAAAACAATTTTCGTCAGCATATCACCCTTTCAGAAGGGATAAGCCCTCAAATAAAAACTATGGTTATTTGGCCTGAGACATCTATACCCCCATCTTTAATAAATAACTCGTCTTCTTTGCAGGAAATTGGCGCTGTCTTATCGGATAATGCCATATTATTGGCTGGCGCTCTGTCTATTTCCAATAATGAAACTGGTCAGGGATTTAATTACTATAATTCTTTGATGGCGTTTAATGGTAAAGACGCCCCACGTAGAATTTATAATAAAAGTCATTTGGTTCCCTTTGGTGAATATATACCGTTTCAAAAATATATCCCCCTCACCCCTGTTGTTGAATTTTCTGGTTTTCAAAAAGGGCATGGAGCCACAACCATTAAATTTGATGATTATCCAAGTTTTAGCCCGCAGATATGTTACGAGGTTATATTTCCAAACCGTGCTGTTGATGCTTCCTCTTCTCGACCTGATTTTATTTTGGTGGTGACGAATGATGCCTGGTATGGGGATAGCGCAGGCCCAAGGCAACATTTTGCAAGCGCTAGATTTCGTGCCATTGAACAAGGTATTCCTGTTGTGAGGTCCGCCAATACAGGTATTAGTGGTATTATTGACCCTTACGGCCGCGTTGTTCATAAGATACCCCTAATGGAGAGTGGGTTTATTGATTCATCTTTGCCTGTTAAAATAAATCAGCAAACGCTTTATTCGCGTTTTGGGGATATATTGTTTTTTTTCAGCGCGGGTTTCTTTGCTTTTTTTAGTTTTTTTTATAGAAAGATATAAAAATTTTATGTTAATACCCTTGCATACATTTGTAAGCTCTGGTAGATAATATAGAAAATACAATCTAAGGTAGCATATTATGACACAGCAAAAATTATCACCAACGGGCAATTCCCTTAATAAAAAAGGAAAAGCCAATGAAATTGATAACTATATTGGTAAAAAACTTTTAGAGTTTAGAAGCCAGTATAATCTAACTCAGGCTGATATTGCGCGAAAGCTTGATGTGTCTACACAGCAATATCAAAAATATGAAAATGGTGATAACCGATTATCTCTGTCTAAATTTTTACATTTATCGCGCTCGGTTGCTTTTCCCTTAAAAGATTTTATTGATGGGTATATAGAAGAGTCCCAATCAGCGATTGAAAGTGCATTATCTGATAATGCACAAGCTTCTTTAAATGAATTGTCAGATGATAAAGGCAGTGTTTTGAAAGATACAGCAGATTTAATAAAAGCGTATCATTCCATTGAAGATGAAGAAAAACGCAAAAACTTTGTAAAAGCCGCAAAGGAAATGGCGAAAGCCTTAAAATAATTAATTAATACTTTGCAAAGATGGCTATTCCCGCTAAATTCATACAAATTTAATTAAGAAAGAGTGTTATGAATACAAAAGCACAACCTATAAAAAACCTATCTGCTATGCCTTCACAAGACCCCGCTGTGGCGGATTATATTTTTACAAGTGAGTCTGTTTCAGAAGGTCATCCTGATAAAATTTGTGATCAAATTTCAGATGCGATAGTTGATGCGTTCATAGCAGAAGATCCCGAATCAAGAGTGGCCATAGAAACGGCTGTAACAACTGATTATGTAGGGATTTTTGGCGAAACACGTGGCCCAGATACCATTACGCCAGATAAAATGGAAGAGATTGCACGCAGTGTTATCAAAAAGATTGGCTATGATCAAAAAGGTTTTAGCTGGAAAACGGCTCGCTTTGACATTCGTGCGCACTCTCAGTCTGTAGATATTGCGCAAGGTGTTGATGCCGAAGGTGCTGGAGACCAAGGAATTATGTTTGGTTTTGCTTGTAAGGAAACTGAGCAACTTATGCCAGCCGCGATTCAATATTCACATGATATTTTACGGACCCTTGCGGAAGGACGCCGTAATGGAGAAATTAAAGGCTTGGGTCCTGATTCAAAATCTCAGATTTCTTTGAATTATAAACAAGGCCAGCCAGTTGGGGCAGCGTCGATTGTTGTTTCAACACAACATAATGAAAAAATGACACAAGACGATGTTCGCGACCTTGTCCGTGGTTATATTTTAAAAACAATTCCTGAAGGATGGATGTGCCCAGAACAGGAGCTATACGTAAATCCGACAGGCCGTTTTGTTATTGGTGGTCCGGTTGGTGATGCGGGATTAACGGGCCGTAAAATTATTGTTGATACGTATGGTGGTGCCGCTCCTCATGGCGGTGGTGCTTTTTCTGGTAAAGATCCAACAAAAGTAGACCGTTCAGCAGCCTATGCTGCGCGATATGTTGCCAAAAATATTGTGGCAGCAGGATATGCAGAACGTTGTACAATTCAGGTTTCTTACGCAATTGGCGTGGCCAAGCCCATTTCATTATTTGTGAATACTCATGGTACAGGAACTGTTCCTGAGGCAGAACTTCAAAAAGCTATTAATCAATCAATTGATTTGAGCCCAAAAGGTATTCGTGAGCATCTTAATTTAAATCGTCCAATTTATGCACGTACTGCTGCCTATGGCCATTTTGGTCGCGCGCCAGAGCCAGATGGTGGTTTTTCTTGGGAGCAAACTGATTTGGTTGAAAAGCTTCATAAATCAATTGGATAATTGACTTTTTGCCTGAAGAAAAACAACAGCATCCTAACGAAAACCTAGAGTGGCGATTTTACGGTCGTCGTTTGGGGCGTAAGCTTAATACATTGAGGCAAAACGTTATTAATACTGTCTTGCCCCCACTTCAAATTAAAGATGATATTCTTTTTTCTGATGGGCGGTTAAAGCCCTCTGATTTATTTGAACAAAGCGCAGAAAAAACAATATTCGAAATTGGCTTTGGTAATGGGGAGCGTTTAGCAGAAATGATGCGCCGCCATCCTGCAAATAACTATATTGCAGCAGAAGCATTTATAAATGGCGTTTCTGCCTTTCTTATTGAAGATGGTATTAAAGAAGCTAAGAATTTGCGCGTACGGCCAGATGACGCTATTCCGCTCGTTAAATCATTGGAAGATAATTCTATTGATGAGCTTTATATTTTAAATCCAGATCCGTGGCATAAAAACCGTCACCATAAACGCAGAATACTAAATGCAGATAATTTAGATGAATTTACGCGCATTTTAAAACCTGGTGCGTCCCTTATTTTATCAACAGATGTTCCAGATTTATCGGAATGGATGATTTCTCATGCAGTGCGACATAAAAATTTGTTATGGGAGGCAAATGCCAAGTCTGATTGGCAGATACCGCCTGAAAATTGGATTAAGACACGTTATGAAACCAAGGGCGCAAAAGGTGCAGCAAGCATGCAGTATATGTTTTTTAAATGTATTAAAGGATAGAGTTAAGTTTGTTGAAAATATTAATAACAACAAGCCTTTTATCAAGATTGGCATAGAGTCCTTGAGCAAACATTTCTTTAATTTCTGCATGTAAGTCGATTAAAAATTTTCCATCAACTTGATTTTTAATGTTTTCTAGCCCTTTAATATTGAAAGGCGTATCAAGGGGTAAAGATTTTGCTTTAGTAGAGATTATTTTTTCCAATGATGTCGTTATTACTTTTTCAGTCATTGCGTAGGCATGCTCCTGACCTGCACGGCCTACTATATCTGAAAATGCGTGAACTTCTTGATTAGGAATATTGGGCCACTGTGTCAACAGATCTATACAGTTTTGAATAGTTTCAATAGAATTTTTATCAATAATCTCTTTTGCTTGACCGATGCTTTGGCAAGAAAATGTCAGAAGGAGATTTTTTTCAATATCAGAAAAGTCACCACCATATTCAATTTTAAGAAGTTCGTTAAAATGTTGAGGGCTTAAGGGATCAAACTCTAAAACACGGCACCTAGATCGAATGGTTGGTATCATGGCACCCAAACGGCTACATACAAGAATTAAGAGAGCATTCTTAGGTGGTTCTTCTAAAATTTTCAAAATTGAATTTTGAGCATTTCTATTCATTTTGTTAGCGTCATTTATAACAACAATACGCCACCCCCCATTGGAAGATGTCATACGTAAAAAGGGTGTTACTTTACGGGCAGTTTCTACGTTGATTTCATTTTTTTGCTTTTGCGTTTTAGGGTCAATTGACCTCTCAAGCGTTAATAAATCAGGATGCCCTTTAGAGGCAACTTGTGAAAAAATAGGATTTTCTTTGGAGACATCTAATGTTTTTAGATTTTCTTTAGGGGCAGTATTGTCCAGTAAGCTTGGTTGATTATGGTCTTCAACGCCATATACTAGCAAAGCGCGGGCAAGACGCTGCGCCATTGTATATTTGCCAATACCCTCTTCGCCAGAAAAAATAATGGCATGGGGCATTTTTTTGCTATTGATTAATTTGATAAGCTTTTTCTCAACCCCCTCATGCCCAATCATTAAGGTTGATTTGTTTGGCGCGTTTAAGCCTTTCGGGGTAATAGAGGAAATTACGGCTTCGTCCTCATTATCATAGGGGTCAAATTCTTCATCATCAAAGAGCATATTATCCCTCTTTCATGATAATATTTTGTATGTCTGATGCAATTCTATCTATATCTTGGTCAGCGTTGATGATTTTTATACGCGCTGCATTTTTTTTAGCCATATCCAAAAATCCGTTTCTCAAGATTTTATAAAATTCTAAATCTCCTTGATCGTAATGATCCCCTGCCCCACGTGCTTCCACACGTGCAATGGCTATATTCTCATCTAGATCTAAAAGCAGGGTAATGTCTGGCATGTAGTCGCCCACAATTTTGTTTTCCAAATCTAAGATAAAATCCATAGGTATTTTTTGAAGATGTCCTTGATATATACGTGTTGAATCAATAAAGCGGTCACAAAGGACATATTTCCCTGCATCAATGGCAGGTTTAATAACATCTCTAATATGTTGGGCGCGGGCTGCGAATAGAAGCATTAATTCGGCCTCTGGTGTCCACTTACCACCATATTCTTTATGACTAAGAAGGTTTCGTATTTCTTCAGCGGCCTTTGTTCCGCCGGGTTCACGCGTAACAACCACGTCATGGCCATTATCATGAAGAACATTTGCAAGCAGGGTTATTTGGGTCGTTTTTCCAACCCCCTCACCGCCTTCAAATGTAATAAACAAGCCTTTGGCCATTATATTGCGCTTAAAATAATATATTTCATTTTCTTAAAATATTTTTTGAAAAAGCCAAGTTCTTCAACACTTTCTGCTGCAATAAGGGGTAGCTTTATATCGTCGCTGTCCGGAATTTCAATTAATATTGTTCCGACAATTTCGCCTTTTTGAATGGGGGCAATCAATGGAGTTTTAAACCCAGCATTAACCTTATATTTATCGAGATTATTTCGTTTTATTGTCGTTAGAATATCTTCTGAGGCCGCCAATTGAATAATGTCTTTTTTGCCCATTGCTACATTTGCTTGGGCAACAATTTGCCCTTTCGATAAGATTTTTTTGTTTTCAAAACTATCCAAGGCCCATTGCATAAGGCGTTGGGATTCTGCCGCACGTTCAGACGTACTTTTCATGCCATTTAGTACCATAATAACACGGCGGTTATTTTTTGTTGCTGACCCGATAAGGCCGTAGCCTGCAACTTCGGTATGCCCTGTTTTAATACCATCAGAGGCAAATTTGTTATTTAGTAAGGGATTACGATTTGATTGTTTTATTCCTGCGTATTCAAATTCTTCTTCGGAATAATATTTGTAAAAAACAGGATAGTTTTTGATCAAATAAACAGACATTGTCGTTAAATCTTTTGCTGTTGAGTAATGATCTTCATCAGGCCAACCACTAGCATTTACAAAGTTAGAGTTAGTCATGCCAATTTCTTTGGCACGGGCTGTCATTTTTATTGCGAAAGCTTCCTCACTACCAGATAAGCCTTCGGCAACAGCGATTGTTGCGTCATTTCCTGATTGAACGATGATGCCACGTAATAAATCCTCAACACGAACGTCCGTACCTTCGGCAATAAACATTTTTGACCCGCCTTTTGTCGATGCTTTGTTGCTCACTTTAAAGGTAGTATCCAAAGTAATGTCGCCTGCTCGTATAGCATCAAAAACCATAATGGCTGTCATCACCTTGCTCATCGAAGATGTAGGCATTGGGCTTTCAGAATTTTTGTTTAAAACGCTTTGGCCAGTTTCAAAGTCAATAATGTAGGCTTGTTTTGCCTTTGTTTCCATTGCTTGGACTGAGCCTGTTCCAGAAAGAAAAGTAAGAAGTAAGATAGTAATAAAAATACGCATGGTTTTAATTAGTCCTGATTTATATATTAGTCGATGACGATAACAGCATTTGTATTGCCATTATCATTTAATTGTTCAATTGTTGCATTGGCTAGAGCGCGGTTTTCAAATGGGCCTAAGCGTACCCTAAATAATGGGGCGTTGTTTAGTTGCGTTCTATAAACTTTTGACGATGCAATACGGCTTAATTGATTGCTGTAATTTAAGGCATTTTGTTCGCTTGCAAAAGCGCCAGCTTGCACATAAACACGCCCCTGCAAACTTTGAGGGATTGGTGGAGCGTTACTTGGAATTATTACTTTTTGATCTAACGCTTGACGTTCAACAGGCATTGGTCTTGGGGTCGGTGCATTTATATCGCTAATTTGAACTTGTGTAATCTGTTCAGGCTTTGACGGCGGCGTTATGCCCGCATAAGGTTGATTTACATTTGAGCTAGAATGTATTTGCGGGACTTTATTTTGGTTCAAGGCTACTTCATAACCACGTGTATCTCTACCTTGTTTTGCTGCCTCTGCAACATATTTACTCTCAGCGGGCAATACCTCCAATCGAATAGTGGCTATACCATCTTTTTTAAAGCCAAGAAGCGAGGCTGCACGTTCGGAAACATCTAAGACTCGGTTATGTGCAAAAGGTCCGCGATCATTAACACGTAGAATAACGCTACGGCCGTTTTTTAAATTTGTAACCCTAATAATACTGGGCATCTGAAGCGTTCGATGAGCCGCCGTTAAGTCATTTTTATTGAATACCTCCCCATTCGCGGTCATTTTTCCATGAAACCCAGGGCCGTACCATGATGCTTTGCCTGTTTCAGTATGAGAAAAAGTTTCTGCGGGATAATACCGACGATTTTTGATTGTATAAGAAGACCCTACTTTATAATAGCCAACAGTTTTGGGAGTGTCTGTTGGAAAAGGAATTTGTTTGGCAACGTGAGCAACGTATGCGGTTTTTGTACAGCTTGTTAACAAACTAAAGCAAACAACCAAACAGAAAATGATAAGTGGGTTTTTATGATACATAACTTTTTTCTTTTTAGTTAGTTGGCAATAGCATCAGCAAGTAAGCCAACAGAAGTGGCAAAATATGTTGACCTGTTCCAATCCATAATTGTGCGATAATTGTCATAGATAATATAAGATTCACCGCCAATGCCATCGGGCGCAACAATAGACGCCATCATGTTTTCTTGCGGTAATGCATCTCCCTCATAGGTTTTTACACCCATTGATGCCCAATAAGATAAAGGCTTTTTAATTTTGCGTCCCTCAAGGTTTGGTGAAAAGTTGCTCGGTAATGTAACGCGTCGTCCCCAACGCTCGTTAGTCTTCCACCCTACTGTTTTTAGGTAATTAGCAATAGATCCAAAAACATCTGCGCGCGTACCCCAAATGTCGCGACGTCCATCACCTGATGCATCCACTGCATAGGCATTAAAGCTTGATGGCATAAATTGACTTTGTCCCATTGCGCCAGCCCATGAGCCCTTCATGTTTGCGACACTAATATGGCCAGCATCAATAATTTGTAGGGCATTGATTAACTCTTTGGTGAAAAATTCGGCGCGACGTCCCTCCCATGCCAAAGTTGCAAGGGCAGGTATAATGTCAAACCCTCCTGTATTGGCTCCATAATTTGTTTCGATGCCCCATAAGGCAACGATGTATTGTTTGGGAACACCGTATTGATTTTCAATTTTTTGAAGGAGGCTGTAATTTTCCCTTAACATTTCACGGCCTTTTTTAATACGAATTGGGTCAACAATCATCTTTTTATATTGAGAGAATGTTTTTCTACCTTCTGGCTGTTTACGGTCTAACTCAATAACGCGTTGCTTCGGTTGAATATTTGTAAGGGCAGCATTAATTGTACGTTGTGAAATACCTGCTTGCGCTGCCTCTGCTCTAAAATTCTTAAGCCAAACGTCAAAGCTTTGGGTTTGAGCGAATGCTGGCAAGGCGGTAAAGACCAATAAAATAGCAATCGTCATTAAAATAGCGCGTTGGTTAAGCATAAAGCTGTCCTTTAAAATTTATGAATCAATATCTACTAATTTATACACTCAAGATTCAGGCGAAAAGGCCTTTTGATGAAATATTCATTCTTATCCAGAATCGCCTACGAAAATCGCCAAAATAAGACATTTGTAAGATTTATTTACTTTTTTTGAAATTAGCTCTTTACGAATGACATTATCGCGATTAATTTGCACATCATTAAAGCGTAACCGTTATCATTTAGTCTTGCGGACAGATGGCAGAGCGGTTGAATGCACCGGTCTTGAAAACCGGCATGGGTTTATAGCCCATCCAGGGTTCGAATCCCTGTCTGTCCGCCACTTCTTTTATTTCTTGTACTAAACCAGTATTAATAGTTATCTATACTAGTATAGAAAATAAGGTTCGAGGCAAATATAACTGACGATTTCCTTGACACTGCCTCAGAATCGTTTATATTGCGCGTTCTTATGTAGATGAGAGCATGTGAAGAATATTCTTTAACATATTGATTTAATTATAATATTACAAGGTTTGAAAAATGTTTGCAGTAGTTCGCACTGGCGGAAAACAGTATAAAGTATCCGAAAATGATCGTTTTGAAGTGGCTCGCATGGATGCCAAAGAGGGATCTACCGTAGATTTAGAGGTATTAATGATTTCTGATGGTAAAGACACCAAAATTGGAAATACTGGTGCAAAAGTTAGCGCAAAAGTGATTGAACACACACGCGGTGACAAAATTGTGGTATTTAAGAAGAAACGTAGACAAAATTATCGCCGTACAGCTGGTCACCGTCAAGATCTGACAGTAATCGAAATTGCAGGCATAAAGTAATAAAACATCCCTTTTCGTGTATTTACGCGTTAGGGTAAAAAAACTATTTGGAGGACATAAGAAATGGCACATAAAAAAGCAGGCGGTAGTTCCAGAAACGGTCGTGATTCAGAAGGTCGTAGACTTGGCGTTAAAAAATACGGCGGTGAGAACGTATTAGCAGGTAATATTATTATTCGTCAGCGCGGAACAAAGTACGCGACAGGTAAAAATGTTGGTATTGGTAAAGATCACACAATTTTTGCCCTTCAAGATGGTACAGTTCTTTTTTCAAAAGGACGCGGTGGCAAAGCAATTGTAAATATTATCCCAGCAAATGATGAGAGACCTTTGGCGGCTGAATAAGCCCCTCTTTAGTCAATATAGAATTTTAAGGGGAAGTTTTATCTTCCCCTTTTTTAATGAAATAAAAAAATGAAATTTCTTGATCAAGCAAAAATCCTTGTAAAAAGTGGTGATGGCGGCGGTGGCTCTATCTCATTTCGTCGTGAAAAATATGTCGAGCGCGGTGGCCCTGACGGCGGTAATGGCGGTAAAGGGGGCGACATTTATTTTCGCGCCAAAGGTGATATGAACACCCTTATTGATTTTAGATACACACAACATTTTCGCGCCAATAATGGTAAATTTGGCGCCGGCAGAGATATGACAGGTGCCGGAGGCGAAGATATATATATTGATGTGCCTGTTGGCACAGAAATTATTGATGAGGACAGAGAAACTGTCTTGGCCGATATGACAGAAGAAGGCCAAGTGATTAAATTTTTAGTTGGTGGCGATGGTGGTTTTGGCAATGCCCATTATAAAAGCGCGACCAACCAAGCCCCTCGTAAATCGACACCTGGCTGGCCCGGTGAAGAGCGTGAAGTATGGCTACGTCTTAAGCTAATTGCTGATGCAGGCTTGGTTGGATTGCCCAATGCGGGAAAATCTACATTTTTAGCTAATGTTTCAAAAGCAAAACCAAAAATTGCTGATTATCCTTTTACAACACTCCATCCTAATCTTGGTGTTGTTAAGGCAGGAGATTATAGTTTCTTGATTGCAGACATTCCTGGTTTAATCGAAGGGGCGCATGAAGGAAAAGGTTTAGGTGACCGTTTTCTTGGTCATGTTGAAAGAACTTCGGTCCTTTTACATCTGATAGATATGACAAGCGATAGCTTTATCGATGATTACCATACGATTCGTAACGAATTAAAAGAATATGGTGCTGGCCTTGCCAAAAAGCCTGAAATTATTGCACTTACAAAATTGGATGCGTTAGGCGAAGAACTTGCGCAAGAGCAAGCCAAGGAATTTGAAAAAGCAACAGGACAAAAGCCGTTTATTATTTCTGCTGTTGCCAATCAAAACCTTGATTTAATATTATATAAATTAGCAGATATCATTAAAATTAAGAAAAAAGAACAAAGTGATTAGCTATAAGTTCCTGATAGGAATTATTATGATTGGCTTAGGTATTATGTTTTATTTTTTAGAAATGAAATATTATAATTATATAGACGAAAATAATGTGTTGCAGGAAAGCTTATTTCTTCCTTTATCATTTATATTTTGTCTTATCGGTGTTTTTTTCTTATTCTTAACGGGCATAACTAAAACCATACAAAGAATAAAATCAAAATGACGCCTCATGCCCTTATTTCACAATCTAATCGCATTGTTATCAAAATAGGCTCTGCCCTTTTAACGGACGAGCGCACAGGGAATATTAAGCAAGACTGGCTTCAATCAATTACGGATGATGTTGCGTCTTGGCATGGGCAAGGTAAGGAAATTGTAATTGTTTCCTCTGGTGCGATAGCTTTGGGGCGTAAAGCGTTAGGCGTTGAATACACAAATACGCCCTCTTCTATTCCTCTGGAGCTTAAGCAGGCGGCAGCCGCCGTTGGGCAGGTTGACTTGATCCGTGGTTATGATGTCGCCTTTGATAAGCATGATATTCAAATTGCAATCGTCCTTTTAAGTCCTAAAGATACTGAAGAACGTCAGCCTCATTTAAATGCCCGGGCGACATTGAACGCCCTTTTAACCAACGGTCATATTCCCATTATCAATGAAAATGATACCGTCTCAACCTCTGAAATTCGTTTTGGTGATAATGATCGTTTGGCTGCACGCGTGGCGCAAATGATTGGCGCGGATTTATTGATACAGCTATCTACAACTGATGGATTATATACAGCAGACCCGACTACCGATGATACGGCCAAGCATATTGATATTGTTGAAGAGATTACGGATGACATTAATGCCATGGCAGGTGATGCAAAACCTGGGTTAAGCACGGGCGGTATGAAAAGCAAGCTGAAGGCTGCCCAAATTGCGACGCAAGCAGGCGTTCATATGATTATTACTGATGGACAAACAAATAACGCATTAGCCGCTTTAAAAGAAGGTGCGCGAGCCACGATTTTTAAAGCATCTGAAAAGCCGTTATCAGCACGAAAAAAATGGATTTCGTCGCATGTGAAGCCTATGGGCACATTAACCCTTGATTCTGGCGCTATTGGCGCGCTTAAAAATGGAAAAAGCCTTTTGCCCTCTGGCGTTCTTAAAATTGAGGGTAATTTTGAATATGGAGACCCTATTCAGATTATCGATATAGATAAAAAAATTATTGCCATCGGCCTCAGCCGCTATCACGCTAATGAGGCGCGCCATGTCATGGGCCGTAATAGTAATGAAATCCCTGAAATTCTGGGTTATTCTCGTGGGGATGTCATAGTCCATCGTGATGATTTAGTCTTGCAAGCTTGAACGCTTAATTGCATCATGGATGCATGAAAACAGACACACCACAAAACGCCCCTAAAACAATTTACCTAAAAGATTACGCGCCGACCCCATATAAGGTTGCGCATGTCGATATGAGATTTGACATCTTTAAAGGTGAAACAATTGTAACGACCAAAACGCAGTTCACCAAGAACGGTGAAAACGACGAAGATATCTTTTTAAATGGTGAAGAGCTTGAGCTGGTTTCTTGTAAGTTAGATGGCAAAGAAATTACAACGAGAAAGTCAGATTTAGGCATCACAATTCCAGCCCCCGGAAAAGAAGTTTTTCGTTTAGAAATAGTCACCAAAATTGTGCCTGAGAAAAATACAGCGCTTGAAGGGCTATATTGTTCAAACGGTAATTACACAACGCAGTGCGAGGCCGAAGGCTTTCGAAAGATAACTTATTTTTACGATCGTCCCGATGTCATGGCCACTTTTCGTGTGCAAGTGATTGCAGATAAAAAATCATGCCCTGTCTTACTTTCTAACGGTAACTTAATAGAAGAAGGTGATGTGAGTGGCGACCGTCATTACACAATATGGGATGACCCAACGCCTAAGCCATGTTATTTATTTGCCCTTGTCGCCGGCGATCTGGTTCATATCAAGGATAAATTCACCACTATGTCGGGTACAGATGTTGATTTATATATTTATGTACGCGCGGGTGATGAAACGCAATGTGATCACGCCATGCAATCGCTTATTAAATCTATGAAATGGGATGAAGATGTCTATGGACGTGAATATCAATATGATCGTTTCAACATAGTCGCCGTTAGTGATTTTAACATGGGTGCGATGGAAAATACGGCGCTTAATATTTTCAACACGGCGCTTGTATTGGCGCATCAAAATACAGCAACTGACCATGATTTTATTCGGGTTGAGAGCGTGATTGCCCATGAATATTTTCACAATTGGACAGGAAACCGTGTTACATGCCGTGATTGGTTTCAGCTTTCTTTAAAAGAAGGGCTAACCGTTTTTCGTGACCAAGAGTTCTCTGCAGATATGCACTCACCTGCTGTGCAGCGTATTGATGATGTGTCGCATTTACGCCGCGGGCAGTTTACTGAGGACGCATCCCCCCTTGCCCATCCGGTACGCCCAGATAATTATATCGAAATAAACAATTTTTATACCATGACCATTTATGAAAAAGGGGCAGAGGTAATTCGTATGTTCCGGACGTTGATGGGGGGAAAATTGTTCCGTGACGCTACGGATTTATATTTTGATCGCCATGATGGCCAAGCCGTGACAATCAATGATTGGGCAGCAGCCATGGAAGATGCCTCTGGCCAAGATTTTGAACAATTTAAACTATGGTATGACCAAGCTGGAACACCAAAAGTTAACGTTTCGAGTGAGTATGATGCAAAAGAAAAAATATTTACTCTGCATTTTGAACAGTCGATCCCAGATACACCGGGACAATCAGATAAAAAATCAATGCACATTCCTATTGCTATTGGCTTGATGGGTTCAAAGGGCAAAGAAATTGGTGAAACAACTGTTATTAGCCTCAAAAAGGCCAAAGAAACTTTTAAATTTCACAATATTAATGAAAAGCCTGTTCCGTCTATTCTCCGTAATTTTTCTGCGCCTGTTAACCTTAAGACAGATTTAACCGAAGATGATATAGCCTTCCTTATGGTGCATGATACGGATGGGTTTAATAAATGGGAAGCTGGACAAAATTATGCCCTTCGTACCATTCAAACAATGATGGATGAAGGCGCAAAAGAACCTAGTGAGAAATATCTCAAATCATTTGAAGCCCTTCTCCAAAGTGCATTAGATGATAATGCTGACAAAGCGCTTATGGCGCGCGCCCTCACCTTGCCCGATTTTCAGGCGATTGCCGCCAAACAAGTTATTATAGATCCTGATATCATTGATTTAGCGCGAAGCAATTTAAAAAAATCAATTAAGCGTAATTTTATACCACTATTAGAGAAAATTTATAAACAGAATGAACAAACTGGCGCTTTTGATGTGTCGGGCGCGGCAATGGGGCAACGCGCCTTGCGCAATGTTGCGCTGGACTATTTGACCTCTACTGATGGAACAGGCTGCGCAGCATTAGCAACCCAGCATTACACGGGCGCGGATAATATGACGGATCGCATGGCGGCGTTAGGCTGTTTAATGACCAATAAAAATGCAGAGCGTGAAGATATTCTTCAGCAATTTTATGATGAATTTAAAGGTCATTTATTGGTCATTGATAAATGGTTTGGCATTCAGGCATCTGCAAAACGTACCGACATATTTGAGGTTTTATCAATGTTAAAATCACATAAAAATTTTAGCATGAAAAATCCAAACCGTGTACGGTCATTATTTGGCGCGTTCGCCATGAATAATCCCGTCATGTTTCATGAAAAATCAGGCAAAGGGTATGCGTTTTTAAAAGAAGCGATTATAGAGCTTAACACGCTCAACCCGCAAATCGCCGCGCGCATGGTCACCCCATTTCGCGAATGGCCACGCTATACCGAGGATCGTCAAAAAATGATGAAAGCTGCCTTGAAAGAGATATTAGAAATTGAAAAGATTTCACCTAATGTATTTGAGATAGTCAGTAAGAGTTTAAGTGCCTAAGTAAATGGATACATTTGACGATCAATTTAATCAACCAGTCTGCGGTATAGATGAAGTTGGTCGTGGACCCTTATGCGGGCCTGTTGTTGCCGCTTGTGCTTTTATTAAGCCAGAAAGCTATGACGCCCCAGAATGGCAAAGCATCACAGATAGTAAGAAAATAACGGCTAAAAAACGCGAAAGCCTGTTTGATTTTATCTGTAAAAACACTACTTATGGTATATCTGAGGTCGCACCGCAGGAAATTGACACCCTCAACATACATCACGCCACATTGCTAGCCATGAAAAACGCTTATGAGCGAATTGCAGATAAACTGCCCGATAACACGCTCGCCCTCGTGGATGGTAAATTCCCCCCAAACCTCTCTTGTGACATTCAAACGGTTATAAAAGGTGATAGCTTATCCCTTTCAATTGGTGCTGCATCCATCATTGCGAAAGTATATCGTGATCGCCTAATGAATAAATATCATGAAGAATTCCCCTATTATGGTTGGGACACAAATTCTGGATACGGTACCAAAGTTCATATCGAAGGATTGGCCGAACATGGCCTAACGCCCCACCATAGACTCAGTTTTGCGCCCTGCGCCGCGCTCGCTAAGAAGGGTTAGCCTTCTTAGATTCGATACGTATTGAGTCGTAAGATTTGTTATTTTTTACCTTAGAAAAATCTCCTAGAGTCTTGAGTCTAAACAAAAAAATAATTTTTTATGCTTGACGGCGAATCGGTAATGATTCATGATTCCTCCTTAATTAACGAGGGAAAAACATGTCAAAAACAAAATCATCCAAGAAGTTAAAAAAGAACGTCATTCACAAAGGTGAATGTATAGAAGTTCTAAAAACACTGCCTGATAAATCAATTGATATGGTTTTTGCTGACCCTCCATATAACTTACAACTTGGTGGTGATTTACATCGTCCCAATAATTCAAAAGTTGATGCGTGTGATGACCATTGGGATCAATTTGATAGTTACAAAATATATGATGATTTTTGCCGTGAATGGTTAACAGAAGCCCGCCGTTGTTTGAAAGACGATGGATCAATCTGGGTGATTGGGTCATATCACAATATTTTTCGCCTTGGTACAATCTTGCAAGATTTAGGGTATTGGATTTTAAATGATGTAATCTGGCGCAAATCTAACCCAATGCCAAATTTTCGCGGTAAACGTTTTACGAACGCTCATGAAACACTTATTTGGGCAGCAAAGTCAGAAAAATCAAAATATACCTTTAATTATGATTCAATGAAGGCTCTCAATGAAGATCTTCAAATGAGGTCTGATTGGTTTTTACCTTTATGCACTGGAAATGAGCGCCTAAAAGATAAAGATGGCGCAAAAGTTCACCCAACACAAAAACCAGAGGCCTTGTTACAACGCGTTATAATGGCGTCCACTAGACCAGGTGAAATTGTTTTGGACCCTTTCTTTGGTACAGGCACGACAGGTGCAGTTGCAAAGAAATTAGGACGAGATTACATCGGAATTGATCGTGAAGATGATTATATTAAGGCTGCAACAAAACGTATTAAGTCCGTTATGCCGTGGGAGGAAGAAGCGGTTGAATTGGTGAATAAACGTGAACAAATGCGTATTCCATTTGGATGGTTGCTAGAGCAAGGGTTGTTAGAGCCTGGAACAGAATTACAGGATTCTAAGGGTAAAAATCGTGTTAAAATAAATGCGGATGGGAATATTAAGACCCATGAAGGCAATCATCGCGGATCTATCCACAAAGTTGGCGCAGCGGTTCAAAACGCCCCTTCTTGCAATGGATGGACATATTGGCATTATAAAGAAGGTAAAGAGCTACAACCTATAGACACCTTACGTCAGAAGCTGAGAACCTCAATCGAAAAAACACAAATGGATGCATCAAAACCTAAAAATTCATCAATTCAGTAAAATTTGAAGGAAAATTAAGGGCTTGCACATTTTAAAGGGTGTATTATATAAAATAACTCTCTTTGTCTCCGATTTGTATTTAGGATAATTCTACCATGAACACTTTATTTAAAACCGTAACTTCCTCTGCCCCATCATCTTTTAAGAGAACGCCAGATCAAGATATTCTGAATCTTAAATCACAAAATATGATTGAAATTCAAACGATTCATATTACTGATCTAGAGCTAAGTATGCATATTGGCGTTTTAGATAAGGAAAAAAACGCAGCCCAACGCGTTATAATAAATGCTGAGGTTGAAGTATCCCCCAATCAAAATTGGCAGTTAGATGAAATAAATTCTGTTGTTTCATATGCGGATATTATTAGTTTAATAAAGGCAGAATCGGCCAAGGGTCATATTGAATTAGTAGAAACATTTGCACATCAAATTGCTGATGCCTGTTTCAAACACTCAAACGATATTGAAGCCGTAAAAGTGACTATTGATAAGCCAGATATAATTAAAGATGTAAAATCTGTTGGATGTTCAATTAAAAAAGTCCGGGCGACCTAATCGAAATTTACGCTTTGTAAAAGCTTTTCTTCATAAGGGTCTTCAAAGAAATCAATTCCTTCAATTTTTCCAAACATAACAGCAAGAATAGAATTGTCTCTGCCCTTCGCAGAACCTTGATAGCTGGTTAGGTGTATACGCAATCTAGCATAAGCAATCCTTTCAAAGCCTTGTAATCTATGTTCATTGCTTAATACATAATCTTCATATTTTCTTCGAATAAGAAAAGCTTGTGCAATGTGCTCATCAACGGGAACAAAATCATAATTAAATGGCTTGCTTAGGGCGAGAACTATGTTACGCGGGTAAAAATCAATATTTAATCTATCACCACACACATCTCGCGAATTATTGCCACCGCCCATTTCAACGCGTCGTAAATCTATGAAAGCGCTGTTATTTTCAAGCGGAAAACCTTTTTTCTCAGAATCATATCTACCAAGCTCAACAGGTAATAAAAATTTAAAACGATCAGAAAAGCTATCTTTGTTTGTTTCAAGCATGCCTCTTGCAGCACTTCTAATTCTTTTCCATTCAAAATCATCATTATAATAATCAGTGTAAAGCTTACATTCGTTAATCTTTAAAAAGTTATCAATGGCAGTGTCGTTATTAATGTCGAGTGTATTTTTTTTCCAATATAATTTAGAAAGATTCTGTACATCTGGAACAAGATATTCACCTGCATGCTCGTCTTCCACAACTGTCACTTCTGGTTCTTCAGTAACAAACATCTGTGGCATTTTTTCAGTTTTTTCAACTTGGCCAAAACTGTTGGCATCAAAATCAAAAGAATTTGGTGTCTTAAAACTCTTTGTATCCTCTGCGTTTACAACAAATGGTGTAAAAAAGAGACATGACAAAAATATAATAAATACATATTTCATATAAAGAGTATGGTTGTATTTGGCCATAATTACAAATTTTCTTTCGTGTTCATTAAACGAATAACCTTTTTAAATAATGTTGGGACACCTACTTCTCCTAATTTAGATGATTGCACCCAAAAATGTTCTTTTTCGGGCTTTTTGAACCCTTTTTCATGCCTTTGTTCAATAACACCCAATTTTAAGTCAAAATGGGTAAAGGAATGGTAAACGATTGCTTTATTTGGCTTTTTTATAAAATTAGCAGACTTCCAAGGAGTTGTAGGCAGGCCAATCATGCCCCCCAGCATTTCTTTTTCATCGCGTTTTTCAAACAAAACTTCTCCCTTATCATTGGTAATCCAAAATACCTCACCTACTTTTTGAGGTTTAATCGGCTTTTTCTTCTTAACGGGGATGTCGTTTTGTAAATTTTTTGAATTGGCAAGGCAGAATGATTGAATTGGACATACAAGGCATTTGGGAGATTGCGGTGTGCAAACCGTTGCCCCTAAATCCATTAAGGCTTGGGCATAGTCGCCAGTTCTTTTTTTTTGATTTAAAGTTAAAAAACCCGCTAGTTTCTTCAGGTCTTTCTTACTATCTTGAAGGGGTTGTTTAATGGCGTATAAGCGCGCAAAAATGCGTTCTATATTCCCATCAACGACATTTGATTCTTTATCAAAAGCGATGGAACGTATAGACGCGCTCGTATATGTCCCTATTCCACTTAAGGCTTGTAAAGATTTTTCATCTTGAGGAAATACTCCATCATATTGTTCAACAACCTGCTGCGCACATTTATGCAGATTTCTTGCGCGGGCATAATAACCAAGTCCCGCCCATTCATGCATTACGTCATCTCGATCTGCCTTTGCTAGATCAAATATGGTAGGCCAACGGGCTATAAATTTAATAAAATATGCACCAACGGTCGCAACTGTAGTTTGTTGCAACATGACTTCAGACAGCCAAACATGATATGCGTTTGGTTTTTGCCCTTTTGTAGCACGCCAAGGCATTGTTCTTTGATTTTTATCATACCAGTTCAACATTTTCTTACGGAAACTGTTGATGTCACTATCGGGAGTATTGAACCCTTTGTTTGAAACTGTCATAGTACTTTTCATGTGCGCTCTTCGATTAATATCAGATGCAATGCCAAAAGTGGCAGATAAAGTATTCAAACGTAAATTTGTTGCGTTGGGAAGGCTTGTTACGCGTTGGCCTGATATCGTTGGGGAAAAGATGGCATCCCAAGCGCAACCACAGAAAATTCGATATAGAAAACCAAAACGCCAAGGCGAAAAAGGTGAAGCGATATTAGAGATTGCCACATCTTCCGCAAATGCGTCTTTGCTTATCATGCAAAAAGGAATGCTTTTGGAAAAAGTGAATTATCTTTTTGGTGAAGGTTGGATAACAGACATCAAATTTATTCATGCGCCTGCAAATGCGCCAATTAAGCGCAAGAAAGAAACAAAAAGCTTGACCGCTGAAGAAAAAAACAGTTTATCACAGATGCTGGAAACTATCGAAGATCCTGATATAAAAGAAAAATTAATGAAAATGGGTCAATCCCTTTTGGAGGATAAAAAGTCATGAAAGTCGCTGCTATTACCTTAAGAAAAGGCAATGTACTTGATTATAACGGAAAGCTTATGGTTGTAAGTGGTTATGAAATTATGCAACCTGGAAAAGGTGCGTCCGTTATTCAAGTAGAAATGCGCGATATTCGTACAGGCAATAAAGACAATGTTCGTTTTAGAACGCAAGAAACGGTTGAGCGCGTCCGCCTAGATCAAAGTGAATACCAATATCTATTTAGTGATGGTGATTTATATACGTTTATGAACAACGAAACGTATGAACAAATAACAATTTCAGCAGATATAATCGGCGAGCCTGCTGTATTTTTACAAGATGGCATGATGGTTAAAGTAGAAACGCATGAAGGCGAACCATTAGGGGTTGAATTGCCTGATACCGTCATACTTGAAATTACTGAAGCCGAGCCGGTTATAAAGGGCCAAACGGCGACAACTTCATATAAGCCTGCAATATTAGAAAATGGTGCAAAGGTAATGGTTCCTCCACATATCGCTGTTGGAACACGCGTTGTTGTTAAAACAGAAGATGGCAGTTATTACGAACGAGCAAAAGACTAAATCAAGAATTAGGAATTAAATAAATGGCAACCATGTCCCCAATTATGACCGTGATGATGCGCGCAGCTGAAAAAGCAGGGCGTAATGCAACACGTGATTTTAACGAAGTGGAAAACCTTCAAGTTTCTCGTAAAGGGCCTGCAGATTTTGTTACCGCCGCGGATAAACGCGCAGAAGAAATTATTTTTGAAGAGCTTAAAAAAGCACGCCCTGATTATTCTTTCTTGATGGAGGAAAGCGGTGAAGTAAAAGGAAGCGATTCTGAAAACCGTTGGATTGTTGATCCGATTGACGGGACCCATAACTATATGCACGGTATTCCACATTGGTGTATCTCTATTGCCCTTGAAAGCAAAGGTAAAATTGAAGCTGGTCTTGTCTATGACCCAATCAAAGAAGAAATGTTCCGTGCAGAACGTAGCAGTGGCGCATTTTTGGGGCGTTATAAACGCTTACGCGTTTCTGGTAGAACCGACATGGAGAGTGCAGTCGTTGCTTTTGGCACTCCATCGTTTGACCCAACGCGTCAAAAAACGTTCCTTAATGAATTTTCTGCTGTATCAACAAAAATGCCTATGATACGTCGTTATGGCGCAGCCGCTCTCGACCTTTGCTATGTTGCGGCGGGTCGTATAGATGGCTATTGGGAGCGTAACTTAAAACCATGGGATTGCGCAGCAGGTTATCTGATTGTGAAAGAGGCTGGCGGTTTTGTTAATTCTATCGAAAACGAAGATAATCCCGTTTACAGCAAAAATTTAGTCGCAGGAAATGATGAGATTTTCCGCGTTTTAAGGAAAACATTGAAAGAGACATTTTAATAAACAAATGAAGCTCTTATTACTCGCGTTTATCGTTATTTTTTGTACGCACAATGCGGTTGCGCAAGAACAAGATACGCTTCAAAATTATGAGCCACCGCCTTTGTTTGAGGCCCCTCGTTTACCCCCACCAAAGATGCCAAAAAAACCACGGGTTGATATTCTTCCTGAAGTTTCTAAGCAAGTTGATGAGGTAAAAATACCGCAAATACCAAATTCTCAAACAACTCAGGACGTCAATAGCCCCAGAGTTATAAAAGAAGTAAAGCCAGCAATAGAGCCGCAACAGGCAACATCTTTGCCCCCTCCAGCAGCACAAAATAATGCCCCGCCTATTCCAAAAACGCGACCAGTAATTGAACAGAGCTCAGAAACTATAACTCCAGAAAAAATAAAACCTGAAATCATAAAAAGCAAAGATGATTCAGACGCTAGCCAATCTCTTGAGCCTATTAATTTACTAAAATCTGAAGATAAGCCCATGGATAAGCCCATGACTCCAGAAGGGGTTGTGAAAGGCCCAAAAACAATGCCTTCTTATAAAAAGAAGGACGTTGTTTCAGAGCAGATATTTGTTGCAGATGAAAAAATAGATATCAAATTAAATGATGCTGTTTCTTCGGAAGAAGGCATAAATGAGGGTGCAAAACTTAAAGAGGCTCCGCCCTACCCGATTGATAAAAAACAATCAGTTTTGATGTTTAAATCAGGACAAACAGATATATTATCCGATGAGGTAATGAGTGAATTACGATCCCTTTCCCAACATATGCTCCAAAATAAAGATCAGACATTGGTCATCCTGTCATACGCCTCAACGATAAATGGGAAGAACAATGCCGATAAACGGATATCATTGGACCGTGGCCTTACAATTCGAAACTTTTTAATTGCCAATGGAATCAAACCTTATCGAATTAATCTAAAATCTTTTGGCAGTAATACATCAAAACAACCTAGTGATTTTGTTGAAATTAATCTGCTTTAGCCAGTCTATTTATTTCTCTTATGTGGATAAGCATTAGTATTAAGCGGGTCTTGATTGACAAAAACCTTGCTTTTCACTCATTTTGTAATGGATTTTCCAAAAAAACTGGTTTAGTAATGAGGCATTACATAAATCATTATGAAAAAATGAAAGGCTAAGCTTATGGCTGCTAATAGCAAATCTAAGGCAATTTATTTAATTTTACTTATTCTTCTTATCGCGGGGGGTATTTATTTATTTAAACAATATATGCCATCTTCTTCAGAAGGCGTGGATGGACAAACCGCTGGCTTGACAGAAGAAGACGCGAATGCACTTTTAACTGATAATAATTCCGATGGCACAAATACTGCCATTCCAACAAACGTGAATATTGGCGATGTAGGAACCGTTACGGAATTACCAGTTTCTGAAATTTTAGGTGTGCGTGCTATAGGTAATCCTGAAGCGCCTGTTACTGTGCGTGAGTATTTCTCTTTAACTTGTAATCATTGTGCCGATTTCCACTCAGGAACATTTCAAGAGTTGAAATCAAAATACATAGATACTGGTAAGGTTTACTTCATTTATGAAGAAATGCCTTTGAATGGCCCCGCTCTTTACGGCAGTATGATTGCCCGTTGCCTACCTGAGGCACGTTACCCTGAATTTGTTTCATTATTACTAGAAACACAAAGTGAGTGGGCTTTTGGTGGTGATTTCAAAAATTCTTTACAGAAAAATGCGGCACTTGTCGGTATGGGGGAAGAAGAGTTTAATGCCTGTTTTGAAAATGAAGACTTAAGATTGGCCATTGCTGATAATATCGATCAATCAAATCAGGCATGGAAAATTAGCTCAACCCCATCATTTGTATTTAATAATGGTGAGCGTATCTTGCGCGGCGGGCAACCAATAGAGTCATTTGATGCCGTTTATGCAATTTTAACGGGTGTTGCCGAGGCGCCAGTAAAGGTTTCTGCAGAAGGAATAACAAGTTCTGTTGAAGAAGTTGAAGATTTCCAACCAAACGGCGAAATTTTTACACCTAAACAAATGAACGAGTAGAATATAGATAAAGCGTAATAATGATCCAATTTTCCAAATTACGATTAAGCGGTTTTAAATCATTTGTTGATAAAACAGAGCTCGAGATTTCCAATGGCCTAACGGGTATAGTTGGCCCGAATGGTTGTGGAAAATCAAATTTGGTTGAAGCGTTACGATGGGTCATGGGTGAAACATCAGCAAAGCGCATGCGTGGTGGTGGCGGAATGGAAGATGTAATCTTCAATGGTACAGATCAACGCCCTGCCCGTAATTTTGCCGAAGTATCTTTATTACTTGATAATTCTACGCGTACAGCACCTTCCGCTTACAACAATGATGAAGATATTGAGATTGTTCGTAAAATCGAAAAGAATAAGGGTTCTATTTATAAAGTAAATGGTAAGACAACACGTGCACGTGATGTACAAATGTTGTTTGCCGATACGGTTACTGGCGCGAATTCACCCGCTATGGTTTCCCAAGGCCGTGTCACAGCAATGATCAATGCCAAGCCACAAGACCGCCGCTTGATCTTAGAAGAATCTGCAGGTGTTTCAGGGCTTTATGTTCGTCGTCACGAGGCTGAGCTTCGCTTGCGCGCAGCGGATGCAAACTTACTGCGTCTTGAAGATTTGGTTGGCAGTATGGAAGGCCGACTGGGTGCGTTAAAGAAACAAGCGCGTCAGGCCGTTCGATATAAAAACCTAAGCGCTGAAATTCGTGATTTGGAAATGTCTATTGCCTATTTAGAATGGCGTGTTTTGGTCAATAAAATTGAAAAAGCCAAAGCAAAATTTGGGGAAGCCGAAAGCGTTGTTGCGGAACATATGACAACAGTAACGCAATTGACAAAAACACAAAATGCACAAGCTCAAGAACTTCCTGCTTTGCGTCAAAAAGAAGCTGAATCTGCTGCGGCTCTACAAGCGCAAAAATTAACCTTACAACGTATCGAAGACCAAGAACGCGCATTGTCAGAGCAGTTAAAGGAAACAAAAGATCAGTTATCCCGTTTAAAAGATGATAAATCACATGAGCAAGTAAGCTTAGCTGATAATACCGAGCTATCAGAGAGGCTTGCAATTGAAGAAGCAAAACTAAGAGAAAATGAGGTTTCTCAAGAGGATAATTTATCTGAAAAGACAGCAATCCGCGATAAGCTTGAAGAAAAGGTATCAGGTTTAGAACGTGAATATGAAATTTTCATGGATAAATTAGCCAATACTCGTGCAACAAAGCAAACCGCGGAAAAGCAAGTAAATGCAGAGAGAAGTCGCCTGAATACCCTACAATCACGTTTAGTGTCCATACAAAATGATTTAAACAAGGCTGAAGAAAATTACGCCGAAGGTAACGAACAAGACACTTTAAAAATAGATATCACAACCTTAGAAAAAGCTGTAACAGAATATCGCGAAAATCGTGATACTGCCCGCAAATCTCTAGAGGAAACAGAAGAAAAACTTGAAGAATTACGCGCAGCAAAAGAGCAAGTAGCACAGCGCAATTCTGAAAACTCTACTGAAATAAAGACTTTACAAACGGTTCTTCAATCTGATTCTGAAGATAAGTTTAAACCTGTTTTAGGTGATATTGAACCAGAACAAGGTTTTGAAACGGCACTCTCTCGTGCGCTTGGCGATACGCTCATGGCATCAACGGATACAGATGCCCCTATGGTTTGGACAGATCGAAAGATTAATTTTGATGACTTCCCTGCCCTGCCCGCGCAGGCACAAAGATTAGAAGCCCACGTCAAAGCCCCAAGCCATTTAAAAGCGGCACTAACCCTAATTGGGTATGTTGAAAACAATCAAATGGGGGAAGAATGTGCGCAAGACCTTAAGCCTGGGCAATCTATTGTTTCTAAGACGGGTGCATATTGGCGTTGGGATGGCCTTCACATAAAGGCAGAAGCCTCTGACAAACATGCTATTCGTTTACAACAAACCAACCGATTAAAAGAACTGTTAGAGCAACGCCCCGCCCTTGTAAGCGCGCTAGAGGAAGCAGAAAGCGCATTCGCTGAAATTCAAAATAAAGAAAATAGCCTAAAATCTGCTGTTCAAGATTGGCAATCAAAAAGCCGTGAAGCAGAACAAGAGCTTAGTCAGAAACAAAACAAACTAAATAGAATTACTGAAGAGCGCTCCTCTTTATTTGCTCAATTGGCAAAATATCAAGAATCTTTAGCAAATACGCAAACCGATATTAAAGAGACGCAAGCTAATCTTGATATGGCTGAAAAAGCATTATCTGATTTGGAAACAAATAATACTGAAAATCATGATGAGCAAGTTGATAATATCCGTCAAAAATTATCTTCTGTTCGTGATGACCTTCAAGAAGCAGTACGTGAACTGGATATGGTTGCGCAAGAACAAAGCCGTCGTAAGGCACGTTTGCATGCCATCGCAGATGAAAGCGTTCATTTAAAAAACCGTATTATTCGATCTGGGGAACGTCTGAAAGAATTAGAAGCGCGCGAAACGCAATTAAATGAAAAATTAATTACTTTAGAAAGTGCCCCTAAAAATATCGGGGATGACCGAGAAGGTTTAATGTCGCGTATCGCTGATTTAGAAGAAAATCGCCGTAAAGATGCAGACCGCCTTCAATTGGTTGAAAACGAATTAGCGCAGACTAATACCGCCTTAAAAGAGGCTGAAAACATCCTAACCGAAGCCCGTGAAGCCCGCGCGCATGCCCAAGCAACCGCAGCCGCAGGAAATGAACAATTAGAGGAAATCGTTGCTGGTATTGTTGAGCAGTTCGAAAAAGAACCACAAACATTATTGTCTGATACATCTTTAAACATAGTAGAAGGTGAAGATCTTCCAAAGATTGAACCTTTCAAAGATAAAAAAGAACAAATGATTCGAAGCCGTGACAGCATAGGCCCCGTCAATTTGCGCGCAGAACAAGAAGCAAATGATTTAGAAAAAGAAGTTGGTGCATCCCTTGAAGAAAGAAATGAGCTTATCCAAGCGATTGAAGAGCTTCGAGAAGGTATTGAAACATTAAATGTAGAAGCGCGTGAGCGTCTTTTGGCGGCTTTTGATCATGTTAATGGTCATTTCCAACGCTTGTTTGTTCAGCTATATGGTGGCGGTAAAGCCCATCTTGCGCTGATTGAATCTGATGATCCATTGAATTCTGGACTAGAAATTTTTGCCCAACCGCCTGGTAAAACATTACAATCTTTATCCCTTCTTTCTGGTGGAGAGCAAACGCTGGCTTCTATCGCATTAATTTTCGCGATGTTCTTAACCAACCCTTCTCCGATTTGTGTGTTGGATGAGATTGACGCGCCTCTCGATGATGCCAATGTTGACCGTGTTTGTGACTTGTTAGAAGAGATTGCGGAGCGCGGGGAAACACGTTTCCTTATCATTACGCACCATCGTTTGACCATGGCCCGTATGGACCGTTTGTACGGGGTCACCATGGCGGAACGCGGTGTTTCACAGCTAGTATCTGTTGATTTAAATGAGCAAATGGACTTCCTAGAGGCCGCAGAATAATGTCAATTCAAGACGACCCAAGGCTAACAAAGCTTGAAAAAGATTTAAAAAATGCACGGACGGAATTTGAAGCCGATTATAATCCAAAATCAAAAATAGATGAGACCAAAGGCCTCAATGATGGCGCCCGCGCAGGTATTGAGCTTGTAGGGTCATTATTGGGAGGTGGCATAATAGGATACGCTTTAGATTATGCCTTTGACACATCGCCACTTTTCTTCTTTATTTTTATAATTTTGGGAACAATTACAGGTTTTTACAGTATTTATAAAATAACCTTGGGAACAGGTACATCTGTTGGTTTTAAGGGGTTGAAAAACACAAAAAAAAACGGTAAACAATAACCAAATTTAAACAGGACGATAGAATCGTCTTAAAACAGAAAATTTAAAGGGTTTTTAAGTGGCCAATCCTATCAAACAATTTGAAATTCACCCCATTTACCCAATGGAACTTGGTGGTTTAGATATTTCTTTTACGAATTCATCATTATGGATGGTTATTGCCGTAGTTTTTTCAACAGTATTTTTTACTTTGGCCATGCGTCAAAAAGCGGTTGTCCCTAACAGAATGCAAGCCTTTGCAGAAATTATGTATGGCTTTATTGCCAATATGATCCGTGACAATATTGGTGTCAAAGGGCGTCAGTACTTTCCGCTTATATTCACATTATTTATTGTTGTATTATTAGGGAACATGTTGGGTATGATCCCTTATTCCTTTACCTATACAAGCCATATTCTGGTAACGGCCGTCTTGGCCTTTTTAATATTTTTAACCGTTATGATTGTTGGGATTTTTAAACATGGATTTCATTTCTTTAGTTTGTTCCTACCACCAGGTGTGCCGTGGTGGTTAATTCCAATGATTTTGCCAATTGAGATTTTATCATTCTTGGTGCGTCCTGTTACTTTATCCGTTCGTTTATTCGCAAACATGATTGCGGGCCACATTATGTTGAAAGTTTTTGCCGGATTTAGTGTCGGTATGGTTTCACTTGGTGTTGCCGGTGTCGCCGCAGGTATACTTCCTATGATCTTCAACTCTGTATTGATCGGGTTTGAACTTCTCATTGCCTTTTTACAGGCATATGTTTTTGCAATTCTCAGCTGTATTTACTTAAAAGATACCGTTGAAATAGACCATTAAAATTAATTCATTTAAAACTCAATAAAGAAAAGGAAAAAAAAATGGAATTAGAAGCAGTTAAATTATTGGCAGGCGCAATCGCGTTATTCCCATTATTTGGTGTTGGTATTGGTTTGGGTATGATCTTCTCATCATACAACGAAGCCGTTGGCCGTAACCCAAATGCAGCAGAAATCTTAGACAAAAAATACTTCCTTGCTTTCGCATTGACAGAAGCTTTGGCTATTTTTGCTCTATTGATCTCACTTTACCTAGTATTCGTAGGTTAATTTAAAGAAGATTATAATAATGAAAAAACTTTCCGCTTATATTCTGACATCATATTTTGCCCTAACGACACACGTTATGGCAGCAGATCCAGCAGTAAATATTGCTGAGATTGGCGTTGCTCAGGAATTAGCGGGAGGTATTCATGCGGCGGAGCATGCCTCTAAAGGCGGACTTCCGCAGTTTGATCCGACATGGTTTGCCTCACAGGCCTTCTGGCTGATTATATGTTTTTCAATTTTATATGTTGTTTTTTCTAAGGTAACTTTGCCTGAAATTTCAAACGTTATTGAAAATCGTAAGAACCTTATTGAATCAGACTTGGAAAGCGCAGAAAAATTAACCAAAGAAGCCGACAATGTGCATGACACATACAACGCAAACTTGGCAAACACACATACCGAAGCAGCAACATTGCTTAAAAAATCTGATGATAAAATTAAAGCTAAATACGATAAAAAAAGCGAGGAGTTTCGCGAAACTTCTGAAAATGCAGTTTTAGAAACAGAAAAGAAGATTGTTGAGGCAACAGCAAAAGCTATGGCTGATATGAATAAAGTTATAACAGAGGTGTCAGGAGATGCCATTGAGAAAATTATAGGTAAAAAAGCTGATAGTAAAAAAATACAATCTATTGTTGAAAATCTAGATAACTCACAAAAATCAGTTAAAAAAGTAAAGGCCGCCTAGCATGTTAGAGTTACTTGGATCAGACACCGGTATTTGGGTATTATTATCCTTTATTCTTTTTGTTTTTGTTGCGTTTGCATTAGGACGAAAAACCGTTACAAACTCGTTAGATTCACACATTAACGAAATTAAACTAGAGATTGAAAATGCTGAACGTTTACGCGTTGAAGCGCAAGAGCTGTTGGCACAATATCAACGCAAACAACGTGATGCCGAAACAGAAGCAAATGCAATCTTAGAAGCTGCAAAATCACAAGCCAAACAAGCACAAATAGAGGCGGATAAAGACCTTAAAGAGACGATGTCACGCCGTGAAGAACAACTTACAGAGCGTCTTCAACGTTTAGAAGAAAATGCAATAGGTGAAATTCAAAATTATGCCGCAAAATTGGCTGTTCAAGCAACGCGTGAAATGATTGTTCAAACATTGGACGAAACAACGAATGCGGACCTAAATGCAGAGGCGATCAAAAATTTGCCTAAAAATTTAAATTAACAAACGCATTTTTCCTCTTTAAAGTTAAATCATGACAAAAGAGGCTATTATAGAAACATCCGCAAAAACTTCTGACGAAATTATCCATGAGATTGGCTTGTCTGCTATATCAGCCTCTCGCCGATTGGTTCAGATTTCTGAGGATACGATTAATCAAGTTTTACAAACACTTTCAAAAAATCTTATTAAAAATATCCCAAATATAATATCTGAAAATAAAAAAGACCTTAAATTAGCAAAAGATAAAGATTTGTCCGCTGCCCTCATAGATCGCCTTAGCCTTGATGAAGTGAGGGTTAAAGCAATGGCACAATCTGTATTGGACATTGCAGCTTTGGGGTCGCCTGTCGGGCAAGTATTAGAAACGATTGAACGTCCCAACGGCCTAATAATTGAAAAAACATCTGTTCCTATTGGTGTTTTAGGCATGATTTATGAATCACGTCCCAATGTAACAATTGATGCCGCGGCCTTATGCTTAAAGTCTGGGAATGCGGTAATTTTACGCGGCGGATCTGAAAGTTTTCATTCATCACAAATACTCTACAAAATAATCCAACAAACGCTTAAAGAAAACAATGTTCCTTCGGGCGCTATATGTATGATGCCAAACACAGATCGTGCCCTCGTTGGTGCTATGTTAAAGGCACATGAATATATAGATGTCATAATTCCAAGAGGCGGAAAAGGTCTAACAAGCTTGGTTATGAAAGAAGCAACCATGCCAGTTTTCGCTCATTTAGATGGAAATTGTCATATATTTGTACATCGTAGCGCCAATAAGGATTTAACCTTAAATGTTATAAAAAACGCAAAATTTCGCCGTACAGGAATATGTGGAGCAACAGAATCCCTTTTATTAGATGAAAGGGTGGATACTGCTTTTGCAAAAGAAATAATTGAAATGCTATTGCAGAATGACTGTAAGATTATGGGAGATGATAAAGCAACCTCCCTCCACTCTAATATTATCAAAGCCTCTGAAGAAGATTGGTCAACGGAATATTTAGATAAAATTATCAGCATAAAATTTGTGAAAAACACACAAGATGCAATAGATCATATAAATCATTACGGCTCTCATCATACAGACTGTATTTTGGCAGAAGATAAAGAAGCGATACAGCCATTTTTATCACAAGTTGATAGCGCCATTGTCATGCATAACGCCTCAACACAATTTGCCGATGGTGGAGAGTTTGGCATGGGCGCAGAAATTGGTATTGGAACAGGTAAGCTTCACGCACGTGGGCCTGTGGGTTTGAAACAGCTCACGACATTTAAATATATTGTGCGCGGAACAGGACAAGTTAGACCATAAATATGATCACTCCCCCTACTCTTTTGGAACGTCATCGATGGGACGGCATGCGTATAGGTTTATTAGGTGGGTCTTTTAACCCGCCTCATTCAGGCCATCATCACATCGCACGCTTGGCAAGGGCAGAATTTGGTTTGGATTTTGTTTGGTGGATTGTGACGCCGCAAAACCCGCTAAAAAACAAAAAAGGCATAGCAGATTATCAAGATAGATATAAACTTGTGAAAGAAATGCTCAAAACTTCTCCCCGCCAAATTGCAACGCATCTGGAGGCGGAATTAAAAACAAAATATACCCACGAAACAATAAAAGAACTAAAGCATCATTTTCCAAAAACTGATTTTGTATGGATATGTGGCATGGATAACGCACATATATTTCATAAGTGGGATAAATGGCGTGCAATATTAAGCATTATGCCTATTTGTTTTATTGCCCGCCCTCCAGCAAATGATTTGGTGCGATGGTCGCCACTGCGTCAATATTCGGGTGTTTCTCATTATTTTAAAACCAAAGGCCGACGTACAGATTTAAGCAAAAATGGTGTTTATTGGCTTAAAACTAGCAAAATGTTGGATATTTCATCCACAAAAATAAGAAATAAAAACGAGCTTTTTCAATAGGTTAACTACTATCCTTTCTAAATTTATTGTTTCTTTAATCGAATCCGCGGTAGAATTGAGTATGAGGACTTGTTTTGTAAGAACTACAAACAGCATTGGAAGAGAGGATATATGGGTTTAAACCATATCCGTTTTATATGCGAAAGCAAGTATTCAGATTTTTATCATATGTCAGCTGACCTATTTATTTGAGGTCGGCTTTTTTTATGCTAAAAATTTATTTATAGACGTTAACAACAAAAAGGAGAGTAAATATTCTGACACACACAACAAACGGCCCGCTCGAGAAAGCCGATCTAAAAAACCTTGTTGTTCAATCATTAGATGATGATAAGGCACTCGAAATTGAAGTAATTGAGTTAGATGAACAATCAGGCCTTGCCGATTTTATCATCGTTGCTTCAGGAACTTCATCCACGCAGACCACCCGTATGGCTGAAAAACTAAAAGATAGGCTGAATGCGCGCGGTTTAAAAAATATTCGTATCGAAGGCGCTCAACAAGGTGATTGGGTTGTGATGGATGCTGGTGATGTTATCGTACATTTGTTTAAGCCAGAGGTTCGTGAGTTTTATAATATTGAAAAAATGTGGTCTATGCCGAATATGACTTCGGCTTCTGAACTTCACGTTCATTAATATTAAAAACTATATTCTCTTTATTCTTGCGCTGTAATACGGCATCTTAAATGCATGAATAATTCATTATCAAGCCAGATAGATATAATTTGCATCGGTAAATTAAAAAGCTCGTCCGCTTTCTACGATGGTATCCTAGATTATTCAAAACGTCTTCAAAGTCAGTTGAATATCATTGAACTAACGGGGCAAAATCAAAAAGACGAAATTTCCAAAATAAACAGTAAAATAGATAGTAAAGCCGCCCTCATCTGCCTGGATGAGCGGGGTCAAAATATCAGCAGTCAAAAATTCTCTAAAACTTTGGCGCAATTTTCTCAAAATTATCCAAAATTACAATTTATAATTGGGGGTGCGGATGGATTAAATGATGAATTACGTCAAAAATCCTCCTTGATCCTTAGTTTGGGTAAGCTTACATGGCCACATATGATGGCGCGCTTAATGCTTGTGGAACAAATCTATCGGGCGCAACAAATACTGGCTAATCACCCCTATCATCGTGAATAATAGATTTATGCGATTCTTAGCTATTATATTATGTATTAACTTACTGAGTGTTTGTGCGGCCCATGCTCAAACGCCTATTCCTTCTTCGCATCCTTTGAACGAAATTGAACAAACTAAAGAAGAGCGGCGTCAAAAAGAAGACTTGCTTAAGCAAGAAATGCAGAAAATTAAATCGGATTTAAAATCTAAAAAAAATAATTTATTAGAAGTAGCTAAGGATATAAAGGCCAATGAATCCAATCTTATAAAATTACAAAGTCAAATTGAAGAAAAACGTCAGGAACAATTAAGTATAGAAGTAAACCTTGAGAAAGACCGTACAACGCTTTCTAATTTAGTGCTTGCCATGCAACGGATAGAGCGCATACCACCAGAAGCATTAATGGTACGTCCAGGTGCACCCTTAGAGACCGCCCAAAGTGCCATGTTATTACAAAGCATTCTGCCAAGAATTTACCAAAAAGCCGAAGAATTAAATACTACATTAGAAAAGCTTAATATCGTCGTTTCTGATTTAGAAGAAGCACGGAAAAAATCTCTAAATACCGCGAAAGATCTTCAAGTAAGCCAAGGGCGATTAAACTCCTTATTAAAAGAGCGTGAGCTGCTTTACAGCAAAACAGAAAAAGATGTGGTTCAAAATAAAGAAGAGCTGATGCGAATTTCTAAAGAGGCACAAAATTTGAAAGATTTAGTAAAACGTATTGAGCGGAAGCAAAAAAAGGAAGAAGAACAAAGACGTATTGCTCAACAAAAAATAAAAGAAAATAAATCTGATAACATTCAGCAAGCTGCAATAAAAACCCCGCTGCCAAAATCAGGGGATGCACAACTACCTATCAGTGGTGTAATAAAAACAAGCTATGGAAAATCTGATGAAATTGGCGCTGTCTCTCAAGGATTAAAGATTGATGGGCGTACTAACGCACTTGTCGTTGCCCCCATGGGAGGTGTTATTGATTATGCTGGTCCTTTTAAAGGCTATGGAAATATTGTTATCATCAGACACCAAAAAGACTATCATAGTTTAGTTGCAGGATTGGCGAAAATTGATACAGTGGTTGGACGCGCCGTTTCAGCAGGCGAGCCTATTGGAAAAATGGGAAGCGCCGCTGATAAAATATCGCTTTACTATGAATTAAGACATAAGGGACAACCTATTAACCCTTCCAAAAAAATATCAGGTTTATAATAATTTTATAAAGGAAATAAAATGCGTTTTTTAACTATTCTTTTCGTAATCATGACTTTAATTGGGGCAAATAACGTATCATATGCTCAAGCTGAACAAGACGCTCAAATAAACCCAACTATTATTGAGAATACGGATGAGCAAACAGAAGAAGAAACAAAAGCTGAGAAAGAGAGAAAAGCTTTTGAAGAACAAACGGAAGAAGACACATACCGTCAGTTAAATTTATTTGGTGACGTATTTGAACGTGTGCGCGACCAATATGTTGAACCTGTAACGGATGAAACACTAATTGAGAACGCAGTTCAAGGTATGTTAGCAAATCTTGATCCACATTCATCGTATCTTGATGAAGATGGTTTTGAGGATATGCAAGTTCAAACAAAAGGTGAGTTTGGTGGTCTCGGCATTGAAGTATCCATGGAAAATGGTTTTGTAAAAGTTGTGTCCCCTATTGATGAAACACCGGCCTATAATGCAGGTATTAAGGCTGGAGATTATATCACACACCTTGATAGCGTACCCGTTATTGGCCTTACGTTATCTGAGGCGGTAGATAAGATGCGCGGTAAAGTTGGTGAGCCAATTGTCATCACCGTGGTTCGCGAAGGTGCCGAAGAAGCGATGGACATAGAAATTATTCGTGACATCATCAAGATACAATCCGTCAAAAGTCGTGTTGAACAAAATGATATTGGTTATATCCGTCTCACTGTGTTTAATCAAAATACCGCTCCTGGTTTGAAAAAAGCTATTGAGGAGATTAAAGCGGAAACAAAAGGAAATCTTGTCGGATATGTTATCGATTTACGCAACAATCCCGGTGGTCTTTTGGATCAGGCGATTGAAGTTTCGGACGCCTTTTTAGATAAGGGTGAGATTGTTTCAACACGCGGCCGCACGACACGTGATACAAAACGTGATAATGCCACCCCAGGTGACTTGGTAGATGGTAAACCGGTCATTGTACTTGTAAATGGTGGGTCTGCTTCTGCTTCTGAAATTGTTGCTGGTGCATTACAAGACCATAGACGCGGTTTAGTTGTGGGCACTACTACCTTTGGGAAAGGGTCTGTTCAAACAATTATTCCCCTGCCAGGCCACGGGGCAATGCGCTTAACGACAGCGCGTTATTACACACCTTCAGGACGCTCTATCCAAGCCGAAGGAATTGAGCCTGATATTATTATTGAGCAAGCTACGTTGACCGAAGAAGAAGTTCGTAAAATGACACGCGAAAGTGATCTTCAAGGCGCATTAAATAATGACAGTCAGGTAGAAAATAAAAAATCAGATACCGAAGAAGCAGAGAAAGAAGAAAAAATGGACTATCAGCTTGATAGAGCGATTGATTTACTGCGCGGTATCACAATCTATGGTAATAGAATTTCACAGCCAAAAGCATAGAGCGTCCTTATGGCAGGTTTTAAAGATCAATTGAACAAAGAATTAGAAAGGCGAAAATTAAAAAATTCGCCAGAAACACTAGACGCGATTCAATCGGCTGATCAACCACCGCAAAATCAACAAAAAATTTCTATTAGAACTTTTTCCCTTGGCATTTTCTTTGCGTTCACAATCTCAACAGCATTAATTTTTTGGGCATTTGTAAATGCCGCTGATACACAAGAAAAAATTGATAATAAGCTAATATCCAAAACTGTTTTGATAGATAAGCCGATTATAGAAGAAGCTCAGATTATTGAAGAACGTGAAGTGGCCCCTGTTGTTGCGATACCGCCATCGTCAGAAAGTCCAATTAGTGAACAGCCTATTGTTTTAGAACCAGTTGAGAGCGTTGAAGCCCCCACTAATTCATCTACGTCCCTTGTGGCGGCTCCTATTCCTGGGCTTTATGAAAGTTCAGATTTTGGTTTACTTCCTCAAATCCGTGCAAAAGATGGACTAACATCGTTCAACGCCTATAAAAGACCATTTACTATTCGTGCCGACCAACCGCTTCTTTCGTTCGTCATTACCAACACAGGCTTATCCAAATCTAAAATTTATTCTTTAATTGAAAATCTGCCACCTGAGATAACTTTCGCATTTTCGCCCTATGCCACAGATTTAAAACAAATTATTGACCAAGCGCGCGCAGGTGGTCATGAATCATGGCTTTCGCTTCCTTTAGAAACACAAGAATATCCCCGAAAAGACCCTGGTCCTTTGACATTATTAAAATCTGTATCAGAACAGCAGAATCAAGATCGTTTTAATAAAATCCTTTCCTCTGCCAATGGATATGTAGGTTTTGTAACCAATAAAGATCATGCCTTTGATGCGGAGGCCACAAAAACCAGCCCTGTCCTAAACCAAGTCTTTACACGCGGTCTAACTATTTTTGATACATCACTTTCATCACCGCATTTTAATAAGATCTTGGCGTCTAAGTATGACGCCCCCTACGGAATTGCAGATATATGGCTAGATGATGATTTAACGCCTATAGGGCTTAATCGTCAAATTAGAAAGATGATTGAACTTGGCAAGGCCAAAGGAAAATTAGTTGTCATGTTAAATGATTATCCAACCAGTATTAATACGTTAGAGAAATTTTTATCTTCTGCTGCTGCTAAAGATTTCCAGCTAGCGCCCTTGTCCGCTCAGGTACAATATGTCGACTGATATTTCTACTTTATATCGCCCATGTGTTGGCATTGCTCTATTTAATAATGAAGGTAAAGTCTTCGTTGGTGAGCGTATTGACACGCCAGGCGCATGGCAAATGCCACAAGGCGGTATTGATGAAGGCGAAGATTTAAATCTTGCCGCGATGCGTGAATTAAAAGAAGAGATTGGATCAGACAAAGCCGATATCTTAGAAATACTTGATGAAAAAATACGCTATGAAACACCCCTTGAAATTCGCTATAAGTTACAAAAAATTTGGGGTAAACCCTATATAGGCCAAGAACAAACATGGATAGCCATGCGTTTTAACGGGTCAAACGATGACATAAAGCTCGATGCCTTTGATCATCCAGAATTCTCACAATGGCAATGGGTTGCATTAGAAGACACCCTTGATTTAATCGTTCCCTTCAAACGCAAAACATATGAAAAGCTTATTACAGCATTCAAGCGGTATAGTTAATTTATACGAAACAGGTAAGCCTTCTGAGAACCATAAATTAAGGATTAATCGGGCTCCATGCGGGATCGGACCCGCCATTTGGCGTTTTTAA
>CAYGUV010000010.1:0-54326 GCA_964353185.1 uncultured Micavibrio sp.
CTCCTCCAACAGGGACGTCACCGACCCATATTTTACGGCTTTTACGGCGATCAATACTTCGCCACGGTCTGATGCTGTTATGATCCATGGAAGTGTTTTAGCGTGTTTTATGTTGCAAATCCAACAAATTTAATAATTGACATAATTACTTTTCATGTTAAATTTCACCGATGATTGAGCTAGTTAATAAAAAACCAATTCCTACGCGAGAGGAAGAATTATTGCTAGCAGCTTTTGCTGCTGTTACCAATAATTTTCAAAGAGATAAGTTTACGCCTGAGCATGTTCATTGTTTTGACCGAGCTCCAGATACAGATATAAGGCTAAATGGTCAAACAGGGTTTGTTAGGCATTTTGACGTCAATAAATACATGCTTGATTTTCTGCTTACTTTAAAGAGAGGTAAGGATATAAAAATACTAGATGCTCCCACATCAATAGGATGCGCAATATATGGTTTGGCGGCGCAATCTATTTCTTATGATTTTAACAGTGTTACTATAACCGGTTTTGATTATTCTGAGAGGTTTTCCGAACTGGCATTATTGGGAAAATACCCCAGTATAATGACACGTTTACTTTGGCACAAACACATAGAGATGATTTTTGATGAGTATGAAACGCGAAGAGATTTTGAGAAATCTCATGTTTTTGCAAAAGTGAAACCAATAATTCGTGAGCGTGTAGATCTTTTACCACCTCAAAAAATCCAAGATTATGATATGGCAGGGGATTATGATGCTGTGGTTTTGAATAATTTATTCCAATATATAAGTGATGAAGATGCTCAAGAAACCCTTACAAAAGTGGTAGAAAGAGAACCTTCGGTAATTTACTTTACAAAAGATAAGCTCAAATCAATCCCAAGCTCATTGAGGGAAGCTTATGTTTCTATTGAGGATTTACCCGAAGCCGGTGGAGATGAAATGGATTATAGGAATAAGATTTCTATGGATTATGGGTTTTGGATGAACTCAAGCCATTTTAATTTGTAGTTAAATCTCTTAACTTTCCTGCATCTAATTTAACGCCGCGCTTCACTTCCGCGCCTACTCCTAATGGCCCGACTTTCTTGCCCTTAATAAACACCGTGATGCCGCCTGCGTTTCCTGTGGCAAGGATAAGGTCATTTTGATCTTTGGGGACGATATATTTATCCCCTGGTTTTAAAACCTCACTAATTAGACGCTTGCCGCTAGTATCTTTGATTTCAATCCATGTGTCTTGAGTGATAACCAATTCCATTTCAGGCTGCGCCGCGGCCAATAATTTTTCATCATTTGCTATGATTTGTTCGATTGATTGTGGCGCTGGGGGCACCAAATTGCTTTTTTTCAAACTTTCGGGAACGGGGGGGATAACCTCAATATAGCGTGAGGGCGTATAGGTCATGGAAAGATATGCAATCAAAGCAATAATCAAGAATAAGCATGCAGATATTATATAAATGTTTGGTGTCTGTGTTTCGTGAACGGCAACTTTGAATTGTAATTCAGGACGGTTTTTCTTGCCTACAGATTGGGATTTAAACAAATGTACAATTTTATCACCATCTAACCCAAGATATTCTGAATAAGAACGAACAAAACCAATGGCGTAAACGCGCCCTGGTAATAGGGATAAATCTTCGGATTCAATCGCCCTTAAATGCTCGGCACGTATGCGTAAGTTGACTTCAACTTGGTTGATGGATTGTCCATAATGTTCGCGTGTGCGCTTTAAAATTTGGCCAACGCTTAAATCTTTATAATGATCTAAATCGATAGTGTCCGAAGTGTTTGGGATATTATCTATGTTGTCTGACTGACTCATACTTTAAATAATAAAGTAATTCGCGATGCCCGACAAAGTATTATTCCGCATCTAACCCATAGGCGGTGTGAAGGGCACGTACCGCAAGCTCAAGATATTCTTTATCAATAATCACACTGATCTTTATTTCTGATGTTGAAATGATGTGAATATTAATGTTTTTGTCTGCTAATGTTTTAAACATTGTTTGTGCAACCCCCGCGTGGGAGACCATGCCAATGCCCACAACAGATATTTTTACGATATTTTTATCAGTAACAATGTTGGCATCAGATAATTTACTGTTTGATTTGAGGCATTTTTCTGCTTTTTCTAATTCTTCTTCGGGAACGGTGAAGGTCAAATCAGTTACTTTGCCATCTTGCGATACGTTTTGGACAATCATATCAACATTCACGTCGCATTCTGATAAAGGGCCAAAGACCTGTGCAGCGATGCCTGGCGTATCTGGCACATCAAATAATGTTACTTTTGCTTCATTTTTTGCGTATGTGACGCCGTTTACAACTTGTTTTTCCATGATGTCTTCCTCTCTTGTTACCAATGTACCGGGCATTTCACTGCCGATTGCGTTATCAAAACTTGATAACACTTGTACGGGTATATCGTGTTTATAAGCCATTTCAACAGATCGCGTTTGCAAAACCTTTGCCCCCAAAGACGCCATTTCAAGCATCTCTTCGTATGATATTTTGTCAATTTTACGGGCTTTTTTTGTAATGCGCGGGTCTGTGGTATAAACGCCATCCACATCAGTGTAAATATCGCAGCGATCCGCCTTAAGCGCCGCCGCAAGTGCCACAGCCGTTGTATCGCTTCCGCCGCGCCCTAATGTTGCGATGCGCTCATTGTCTGTTACGCCCTGAAAACCGGCTAAAACAGCAACTCTTTGACCTTCCATACTTTGGATCATTTTCTCAGCTGAAATGCTTTCTATACGGGCTTTGGAATGAGAGTCGCTGCATAAAATAGGCACTTGCCACCCCATCCAAGAGCGCGCATGAATGCCTAACTTACGAAGGGCCATGGCCATTAGGCCCGCGGTTACTTGCTCCCCACTAGAGACGACAACATCATATTCACGTTTATCATGATCAGAGGATATGGCGTCACAATAAGAAACTAATTGGTTTGTTACGCCAGACATAGCCGAAACGATAACGGCGACTTCGTTACCAAGGCGAACCTCACGGGCGACTTTTTCTGCGGCATTTTGGATTTTATCCGTATCCGCAACCGAGGTTCCACCAAATTTTAAAACTATACGTGCCATGTTTTTACTTTAATGCTTAAATTACTCAGGCTTTATATCGTGAAAATGATGTTTTTCAAATAATAAATGTCTGAAAAATATAGGATTTATGATAAAAAGTGCTATGTCATCACTTCAAGCAACTTTTTTATCTGTAAAACAAGCGTTTCAAGAAAGAAATATTAAGAATGCTTCGTTAGAGGCGCGCAGGCTTATAAGTCATATCGCAGGATTAGAGGAAGATGTATTTATAACGCATCCTGATACGGAAATAGCCGAAGACATACAACAAAAACTTATGACAGCCGTTAAACGGCGTATTTCAGGGGAACCTATATCAAAAATTATAGGCTCCCAACAATTTTGGGGGCTGGAGTTTAAAGTCACTCAAGATACATTAGACCCTAGGAGTGATACAGAAACGCTTATTGAGGCGGTTTTGGATTACGCGGGTAAAAATAACTTAGTCAATAAGCCGCTAAAGATCTTAGATTTAGGAACAGGGACTGGGTGCATTCTTATTAGTCTCTTGAATGAGCTGCCTCACGCATATGGTGTTGGCGTTGATTATAGTTTTAAGGCGGCGCAGGTGGCCCTAGAGAATACTGCGGCACATAATTTAAATCATCGTATGGGCATTATAAATGCGGATTGGGTGACAGCGCTTGATATTGGGCAATTTGATATTATTGTATCAAATCCACCTTATATTCGCGACGACGTGATTCTAGGGTTATCCAATGAAGTACAGAATCATGACCCCATTTTAGCGCTTTCTGGAGGTCAAAATGGTCTAAATGCCTATAAAAAAATAATTCATTCATTAAAAAATGAAAAAAACTTAAAGGCGCGTATCTTTTTTGAAATAGGATTCGATCAGGAAAACGACCTTGTACGACTCGTGGACGAATCTAACCTTATGGTCTGCGACTCGAAAAAGGATTTATCAGGAAACCCAAGGGTTGTAGAAATTTGCTGTGGGGATAAGTGAATTTTTATTCGTTGCATGGTTGATTGCTTTGCCAAATCAGCTGTATTTTAATTTTTATCAGATAAAACATGGCAAATTCACAAAGTAGACAAATTTGACTTTATGAAGGCGCGGTAGAAATATTTGGCAGCTGTACGCAAATCACGTATAGTTGTACGTGTGGATGATTCGGTGCATAAGTCGAAAGATTCCGTAAAACTAATAAAGGTCTAAAAAAGAGAGAATAGGTTTATTATGAGGCACAATACATCAAACAGAAGGTCACGCGGACGAAACAACAGAGGCGGTAAACCCCAAGGGAACAATCGTGCGAAAGTCTTTGACAGCAACGGTCCTGAGGTGCGTATTCGTGGGACAGCATTCCAAATATGTGAAAAATATGATACATTAGCCAAGGATGCGCGCTCAAGCGGAGACATTGTATTGGCTGAGAGCTATATGCAGCATGCAGAGCATTATCAGCGTATGATCGTTGAGTGGGAAGAGCAGGCAGAAGCGCAAAACCAAGATAAACAACATAACAACCAATCAAACCAAAAGACGTACAATAAGCAAAAAGAAAATACAGGAAATGATGATTTATCATTACCAAACAGTATCTTAGGTGACGAAGTTAAACTAAAATCTGAATCTACCGATAAGGTTCTTGAAAGCGCTTAAAGTTACAGCTTATTTTCTCAATCAATTTAAGGCGGGTTTTCCCGCCTTTTTTGATTTTTGTTAAGAACTTGCGGAACATTTTACGTTATAATACCTTATTTAAAAGAAACATTTTATTTAAAGAGATGAAATCATGGACTTTGATAAATTTACCGAAAAATCACGAACTTTTTTACAGCAGGCGCAAACGCTAGCGGCGCGTTCTAATCATCAATCGTTAGAGCCTGAGCATCTATTAAAGGTCATGATGGATGACGATGATGCCATTATTGCCCATCTTGTTAATGAGGCAGGCGGGAAAGAGCCAAAGCTTAGAAGTGATTTAAATTCATCAATTGCAAAATTTCCTTCTGTTACAGGCTCGGGTGCGGGGCAGCTTCGTATTTCAAGTGATTTGTCAAAAATACTTGATAACGCATTGAATTTAGCAGAAAAATCAGGTGATAAGTTTGTTACTGCTGAACGGATTTTACAGGCAATGAGTATGGCAAAAACCTCTGATGTTGCAGGTATATTAGAAAGTGCGAACGTACAGCCTGACGCGTTAAATAAAGCCGTCAATAATATGCGCAAAGGGCGCACCGCTGATACAGCCAATGCGGAAGACAATTTTGAGGCATTGAAGAAATATGCGCGTGATTTAACCGAAGCGGCGCGAAAAGGGAAATTAGACCCAATCATTGGTCGGGATGAGGAAATTCGCCGTACAATACAAATTCTATCACGCAGAACGAAAAACAACCCCGTTCTTATTGGGGAGCCTGGGGTTGGTAAGACTGCCATTGTAGAGGGCTTAGCCCTTCGGATTGTGAATGGTGATGTCCCTGAAAGCCTTAAAAACAAACGTTTAATGTCATTAGATTTAGGATCACTTGTCGCAGGAGCAAAATTCCGTGGGGAGTTTGAGGAGCGGTTGAAAGCCGTTCTAGAAGAAGTGACGAGCGCAGAAGGGCAAATAATACTGTTTTTAGATGAGCTTCACACCCTTGTCGGCGCAGGTAAGGCCGAGGGCTCAATGGATGCATCAAACATGCTTAAACCCGCACTAGCAAGAGGGGAGCTGCATATGGTTGGGGCGACAACATTAGAAGAATATCGTAAACATATTGAAAAAGATGCGGCCCTAGCACGACGTTTTCAAACTATTTTTACGGCGGAGCCAACGGTGGAAGATACGGTTTCCATTCTTCGTGGATTAAAAGAAAAATATGAAGTCCACCATGGTGTACGTATTACAGATAGCGCGATTGTAAGCGCGGCCACACTATCAAATCGCTATATTACCGATCGATTTTTACCAGATAAGGCTATTGATCTGATTGATGAGGCGTCATCGCGTCTAAGAATGCAAGTGGATAGCAAGCCAGAAGCGATTGATGAGTTGGACCGCCGTATTGTGCAGTTAAAGATTGAGCGTGAAGCGTTATCGAAGGAAAAAGATAAGGCCTCCAAAGAAAGGCTCAAAGACCTAGATACAGAATTAAAGGATTTAGAAAAGAGATCATCAGATTTAACTGAAAAATGGATGTCTGAAAAAGAAAAGCTTAATGCAGGCCAAAAAGTCACAGAACAATTAGATCGTGCCCGCATTGAATTAGAACAAGCAGAGCGTGATAGTGATTGGACCAGAGCGAGTGAGCTTAAGTACAGTCAAATTCCAGAATTGGAAGAATTGTTAGAAAAAGCGTCAAAAGTGACTGCCGATCATATGATTGATGAGGAAGTAACTGAAGACGATATTGCACATGTTGTGAGCAAATGGACAGGTATACCCGTGGATAAAATGCTACAAGGGGAGCGTGACAAACTGCTTCAGATGGAAGAAAAGCTGGAACAGCGCGTTGTAGGGCAAAGCCAAGCAGTTGTGGCGGTTTCAAATGCTGTACGCCGTGCACGGGCAGGGCTTCAATCACCTAATCGTCCAATTGGATCGTTCTTATTTTTGGGGCCAACAGGTGTTGGTAAAACTGAGTTAACGAAAGCATTGGCAGAATTTTTATTTGATGATGATTCCGCAATGGTTCGCATGGATATGTCCGAATATATGGAGAAGCACTCTGTCGCACGCCTTATTGGGGCACCACCGGGATATGTTGGTTATGAAGAAGGGGGTGCATTGACCGAAAGCGTGCGTCGTCGCCCCTATCAAGTTGTTTTGTTTGATGAAATTGAAAAGGCACACCCAGATGTCTTTAACGTTCTTTTGCAGGTTCTTGATGATGGTCGTTTGACAGATGGGCAAGGACGTACAGTTGATTTTAGCAATACTGTTCTCATCATGACCTCTAATCTTGGTGCCCAACATTTGGTTGAGCTCAAGGAAGGGGAGGATGTTGAAGTGGCAAGGGATTCAGTAATGGAAACCGTACGCGCCAATTTTAGACCAGAATTTTTGAACCGTCTTGACGAAATACTGCTTTTCTCTCGTTTAGGGCGGGAGCAAATGACAGGCATTGTTGAAATTCAGTTAATGGGCTTGCATAAATTGTTGGCGGATCGCCGCATTACTATTGATATTGATGAAAAGGCCAAAAAATGGCTTGCGGATCAAGGGTATGACCCCATCTATGGGGCGCGTCCGTTAAAACGTGTTATTCAAACAGAACTTCAAAATAAACTAGCCGAAATGCTGTTACGTGGTGATATTGAAGATGGCTCTCACGTACAGGCCACTGAAAAATCAGGGGTATTAGAGTTTAAAATTCAAACACCGGCCAATAAAATTGATGCAAAGGCGGCATAGGCGTAAATGGTTATGATTTGAACTTGTTTTGAGTGTTTGATAGACAGATTCGCTTTCTTCACGTATCTTTGTACTGTCATATTCTCATTCCTTTTCTTTCTATAGAGGCTCAATCTATGTTTAAAAATATCATATTATCCCTTTTTGTATTGCTTTTGGCCGCATGTGGAACGTTGGCCTCTGGGCAGACACAGGCCATTACTATTGAAACGCCTGGCGCACAAAACGCGCAATGTATTATTAATAATGGGGGGAATAAATATGATACCTACACAGGGCAAACCATTAATATTCGTCGCTCAAATAATGAATTAGTCGTAAATTGTAAAGCGGCCGGTAATCGTGAAAAAACAGTTTACGTTAAAAGAGAAGCTAATGAATGGACATATTGGAATGTTGCGAATGGTTTTGTGCCAGGGGCGGCCTATGATGTTTTATCTGGCGGCGCATTTCAATACCCTGATATAGTTGTTGTAAGTTTTGTCGGGGAACCATTGAAATCATATGATCTTCCCAATTATGCAACAAGTGAGTTAAAAGAAAATCATCAGTATAATAATGGTGAACATATGGGTGCGACGGTTGTTGAAACGCCTGCTGATGAACGTTTTTCGACTTTGCCTATGAAAGAAAATGTATTTAAAGACAATAGTTTTGATCAGGGAATGGGAGATGCGGTATATCCACGATCAAATTCGGTTGTACCGTATGATCCCGCCGAAGAAACAAAGTAATAGATTAAAGCCGTGCGATATAGGTAATGCCGTCTTTATAATCTTTTTCTAAAACGCTTAATGGTTCGATGATTGTTTTCATATGGCGAGCGGTGGCATTTAGGATGTGTTTATCATCAACCATTATGCCCACATGCCCTTTGAAATAAACAATGTCGTTTCGTTTTAAATCAGATTTTTCGACGGATTTGCCAATATTGTTAACTTGGTCTTTTGTGTCACGCGGTGGGCATTTGTGGCCTTGTTTCATCATTGATAATTGTACGAGCGCCGCACAATCAATACCTAGACAGGTTCTACCGCCAAATAAATAGGGCGTGTTTAAGAAAAAACTGCCTATTTCTGCTAACTCTCTTGCCGATGATAAGGTATCAATTTTTTGTACGTGTTTTTTATAAATCCAAAGACCATCATGTGTTTGGAAAAAGTCATCATTGTCACTTTGTACACAAGAGATACGAGCCATGAAGGGAACGTTTGCTTCTGGACGTGATTTAAAATGTGGCTCAGGATATAAATGCGCAGATAAAACGGTTACAATATGGCTGCCTTGGGGGACATCTAATGCCAGATTGACTCGTTCTACATATCCTTTGTAGCCATCAGTTGCATTATATCCTTTTACGTAGGCACCATGTTCTTTTTCTACGACAAATTCTTCACCAAAAAGAATTTGGGAGTCGTTATTGCTAATAATATTTGGCTCTTTAGGATTTCCTAGTATATCAGCGGAAAAATTTATGCATGTAAGACGTTTATCCATGATTTAAGTATAGCGCGTTTTAATGAATTCGAAAATGGCGCGCATGCCCGTGTCTGCCCCGCCTTTTGGGCGGCCAGCTTTGCCATGTTGTTCCCATGCAAAACAATCTAAATGAATCCAATCAACAGCAGAATCAATAAAACGTTCAATAAATAACGCCCCATGAATGGCGCCTGCACGGCCAGAGCCATCGTTGGTCATATCTGCGACCGTACTATTAAGTTCTTTTTTATATCCTTGCCATAAAGGGAGGGGCCAAACAGGGTCATCTTTTTCGGCACTTTGTTTGCGCAGAGGCTCAAGAAATTCGTCATTATTGCTGAAAAAAGCTGGAATATCATAGCCAAGTGCAACACGCGCAGCGCCAGTTAATGTACAAAAATCGATTAATAAGTCAGGTTTATCTTCGCAAGCATAAGTGACCGCATCCCCAACAACCAATCGTCCTTCGGCGTCGGTATCCCCAATTTCAACGGTTACGCCCTTACGGCTTTGGATGACATCACCGGGGCGAAATGAATTACCCGCCACAGAATTTTCTGCAATAGGCAACAACACGCGTAATTGAACAGGTAACTTCATCGCCATTATCATATTGGCCAAGCCAAGGGCATGAGCCGCGCCACCCATATCTTTTTTCATGTCGCGCATATACATGCCAGGTTTAAGGTTTAAGCCGCCCGTATCATAAATAATCCCTTTGCCAACAATGGTGATTTTGGGGGCTGATTTCTTGCCCCATTTAATGTCAACCAGTTGTGGCGGGCGGGGGCTTGCCTTACCAACAGCGTAAATCATTGGAAAATCTGTTTCGATTTTTTTGCCTTTGATAACGGTAATGTTGGCGTTATTTTTTTCAGCAATATGTTTTGCCGCGCTCGCGAGCTCATCCGTGCCTAAATCGTTGGCGGGGGTGTTAATCAGGGTTCGTATGAATAAAATCGAGTCTATTGTTGTACTAATCAGCTTCTTATCTGATTGATCGTGCCATTTTAAAGAAATGGTTGTTTGTTTATCATCTACGTATCGATCGAATTTATGATTGGCTAACCCCCATCCAATAAAAATTTTATCGAGCGTTTCTTTTTTATACGTTCCTTTGACCTCAAAAATATGCTGATTAAGAAATTTTTCAGAGAATTTTTGTTTTATGAAATCCACAACGCTAGCGCTATCTAGGTAATAACAAGGGGAAGAAATACCTGATAAAATCATCTTGGTTTTACCTTTGCCATCTTTCACATCATAAGATTGGCCTACACGGCATTCAAAACCATTTTGATCTATTTGTGTTTTTGTTAGCGTGTCCTGTTTAGAAAGCCATTTTTTAAACCCTTTTGTATCAAAAAAATAAAGCGGTAAGGCGTTCTTTTTGCTATTTTGAATGAAAGAGTTTGGGAATTTAAGATATTTTTGAAAAGACATTAAGTTTCTCTATATTTATAAAAGGACTTTTGTAAATTTTACGCTTTATTCCCTTTAGAGAAAAGGGAAGAGGGACTTTTACCCCTTATTCTTTTCGCGTTTTTCAATGCCCGCCATCATCTTACGTCCAATCCATAAATAAAGCGCGTTTGGCATTATTTTTAAACATTTCATGATAAGCGTGAATTTCTTAGGAAAATGTATCTCAAAACTATTAGATATCATGCCTTTATAAATGCTATTGGCGGCTTGCTTGGGGGTTATCACCATTGGCATTTCAAAATCATTTTTATCTGTCATGGGGGTTTCGACAAAACCAGGACATATAAGGCGTACATCCACCTCTTTTTCCTCAGCGCGTAGGCTTTCGGCCAAATTTATGATGGCTGCTTTTGTTGCGCTGTAGGGTTGGCCTTTGGGTAGGCCGCGATATCCTGCGACACTGCCGGTTAAGATGATTTGGCCATATTTTTGAAATTTTATAATAGGTAATATTGCTTCTATGAAGTTAAAAGCGCCCATTAGGTTTACATTTATAATTTTTTGCGCGCTGTCGTTATTAATATTTGCAATTAAAGTTGGGTCATACATGCCAGCCAATAAAATGGCGCTGTCGATATGGCCATATTCTTTTTTAATTTTTTTTGCGGTGGTGATAAATGTATCTCTTTCTGTCACATCAAACGGAAAAACGTGGGTTTTACCTTCAATTTCATTTGCTAAGCTCTTAAGCTTATCCTCGCTTCGGGCGGATAAGATTACGGTTGCACCATTTTCTGATAATTTTTTAGCCAATGCGGCACCGATACCCGTGCTTGCTCCAATGATCCAGACATTCTTTTTACTGAAATCACCCATGTGTTTGTTGCTTTCCATTAATCTAGATTTGTTTTAAGTGCAGTTTAGTTAATGACTGTGGAACAAAAAAGTTCAATTATTTTTGAATGTTTTTAATATGAATAACATGTGCTATTTTATATTTATGAAAAAAATCTTACTCTTATCTGTCATTTTATTTAGTTTTTCCTGTGGTCAGCAGGCTTTATCACAAGAAAAACGTATTACATCCTTCACCTTAGAGGGTGGCCCCATTGCAAGCAAACATTTGCAATCTGGCGACGAGGACTTTAGGGAGCGTCACGTTATGGCCATCGCAAAGGTTCACACCGAAGGATATGGCAATTGGGGGTTATATTTTTTAAACCCTAATAGTGTTGATGATACATCCTATGGTTTTGGATATGTGACCGACCCTTATGTTGTCCCGCTTGGCCCTACAGACCTTGAGCTTTCTGGCGCGTTAGGCTTGGTGACAGGATATCAAGATTATCCTGTTCCATTGCTTGCCGCGCAGGCGCGTTTAAAATTAATTGAAAGTGGTGCTTGGAATGTGGGAATCGCCATGGCCGCATCTCCTTATTATATCGAGGAAGAAAATGGTAATGATAACGAATTTGGCGTTGTTGTAACTTCGCCCTTCCTTAGCGCACGCTACGCGTTTTAATTAAGGATAAGCAATTACAAGTGAATGACCAAACACTTGCCACTTTCTTTCATAACGTTTTTATGGCTTACTCGCCAAAATTTTACTTAATAGGTATTAATTATGCTCAGACTTGTTCGTCGTTTTAATTTAACTGAAAATCCGCGTGCGGATATTTTATCAGGCATTACTGTTGCCCTTGCCCTTGTTCCAGAGGCGATTGCCTTCGCTTTTGTTGCAAAAGTTGATCCACTTGTCGGATTATATGCAGCCTTCTTTATGGGATTTATTACCTCTATATTAGGCGGGCGTAGCGGGATGATTTCCGGTGCAACGGGGGCAATGGCGGTTGTCATGGTGGGGCTTGTTATTACCTATGGTGTTGAATATCTTTTTGCGGCTGTTTTATTGACGGGCTTAATACAAATTGGGGCAGGTATTTTCCAATTGGGTAAGTTTATACGCCTTGTGCCGTATCCAGTTATGTTGGGGTTTGTTAATGGTTTGGCGATTGTCATTTTCTTGGCACAGCTTGGGCAATTTAAAAATTCTATCCTTCCCACAACACCAGAAGACGCAGATAGCGCACACGTAAACGAGGGCGGGCATAGTGCAATAGATGTGTTGTTTAATGGCAACTGGCTGCAAGGGTCAGAAATGCAAATGATGGTGGGGCTCACTTTATTGACTATGTTGATCATTTGGGTCTTTCCCAAAATTCCTAAGGTCGGGTCGTGGTTGCCGGCTTCATTAGTTTCTATTTTGGCGGTATCTGCATTAGTGATTGGTATGGATTTGGACACAAAAACCGTTGGTGATTTGGCCAGCGTTAAGGGCGGTTTACCAGAATTTCATATTCCGATGGTGCCTTTTACCTTTGAAACATTGATGATTATCCTACCACTTTCAATTACCCTAGCGGCGATCGGTTTGATCGAAAGTTTGCTTACGCTTACATTAATTGATGAAATGACTGATACACGTGGGCGCACCTCACAAGAATGTATTGGGCAGGGGCTTGGCAATGCGACATGTGGTTTGTTTGGTGCAATGGGTGGTTGTGCAATGATTGGTCAGTCGATGATTAATATTAAATCCGGTGGTCGCGGAAGGTTGTCTGGTATTACCGCCGCGCTATGCTTGTTGGCCTTCATTTTATTCACATCTCAGTGGATTGAAATGATTCCTTTGGCTGCGCTAACGGGGCTGATGATGATGGTCGTTATTGCAACCTTTGCCTGGACATCTGTACGTATTTTACACAAAATTCCAAAAGAGGATGCCTTTGTTATTTTCTTGGTAACAATCGTAACTGTTTTCCATGATTTGGCGTTAGCTGTTGTTGTCGGCGTTATTGTCTCTGCGCTTGTTTATGCGTGGAAATCGGCGAATAAGTTCTGGATTACAACGTGGAAAAACGAAGATGATGGGAACAAAGTTTATAAACTTCATGGTCCTTTATTTTTTGGATCTATCCAATCATTTAAAGATGAAGTTGACCCCAAAAATGATGAAGAAGAGAATGTCGTGATTGATTTCTCTCGTGCCCGTGTGTGGGATCATTCCGCCCTTGAAGCGATTGATGCGATGGCTGTTAAATATGAAGAGGCGGGTAAAAAACTGCATTTAGTACATTTGAGCCGAGATTGTGCATTATTACTTAAAAATGCAAGAGATTTAGTAGAAGTAAACTTGATAGAAGACCCGCATTATGGCGTTTTGGTTGATTATGCTGAATATATAGATGGCCGTGATCAGAAAGCTTAAGTCATTATCATGACACGCAGTGCAAAATAAGGAACAATCGTAAAGATTAGGGTCAATATTTTATATTGCGCCAGATATTTAAAGTACATTTTATCCAGCTCATCAGGGGTGATTTTAAACAGCGCGCTATGGATACGGTGGCTTGTTTTTCTAAGAAGTGCGGTGGTTATCGTACTAAAAAATAAAACGCCAATATTAATAAGTGCCATCCATCCAAAAAAATCCATAAGTGTTTCTAAAGTCATTAATGCCTCCATTCTTATTTATTTTTAAACAATACACCAAATGGGCGTTAAAAAGAAGGAAGACTGAAAGATTGGCAGCCTTCCTTATAAGCTCACGAATGATTAAAATTCAAATTTAATGCCTGCAATTGCGGTTAATGGTTTTCCTGGTCTTGCGCCTGCGGGGCGGCGGGCGGAAACATATTCAGTATCAAATAAATTATCAACTGTGCCGAACAGGCGCGTATTGTCAAAAATCTCATATTCGCCAGCAACATCGATAATAAAATGTTCATCCGTTCCTTGGTTTGATGGGATTGACCCACTTCCCGCTTGTGTACGCATTTCATCAACATACTTGCCCGCCACATTAATTTCCCATTTAGGGGTCACAACCCCTGCGGAGATAAAGAATTGATGCTCAGGAATATAGGGAAGTTCGTCCCCCGCAGATACATTCCCCCATTCATCAAATGAGCTGACGAAGCTATTTTGAAATTCTGCCTGAGTGAAGGTGTAGTTAAAATTAATAGGTAAGCTTATATCTTCACGCATATTAAAGACAGGCGCAGCATCATAGCCTAAGGCAAATTCAACCCCATATGCATCGACTTCTCCCGCGTTAAATTGATCACCTGTTGCGCCACCAGAACAACCTGATGATAAGGTACATTCGCCCAAAAGATTGCTGTAATCGTTAAAGAAGCCAACAATTTCTGCGTTAAATAGATTGCCTGTGTAACGGCTTCCTAGCTCGTAATTAATGCTTTCTTCTACATCATCACTGGTGCTGCTTGGGGATGGGGGCGCGAATCCTTTATGGACTCCACCAAATACACTTACTGAATCAGTGAATGCGTATCCAACGCCAATACCCGGGATGAGGGCATCAACAGTATTTTCAAGTACTTCGCCGTTGTTAAAATCTTCGCGTTTTGTTTCGATATATTCATATCTTAGGCCTGGAACGAACGTCCAATTTGAATAGGATATTTCATCTTGAACATATAATGCGGTTGCCTTGGCCGTTGCGTGGCGGTTTGCTTGAGAGCCGGGCGCACCCGCGTTGGTAAGGGCCATTATGCCATTTGTGATAGAGTAAAGATCTTCATTTTGAAAACGGTCTTCTTTATCATAGTGATAACGGATACCAAACTCTAATGCGTGATCTGTCTCGCTAATGCCAAAAGCGGTGGCCAAGTCAGTTTGAATTCCCGTTGAATAATAATCACGATTATTGGCACGCACGGTTAAATTATTGGCCGCGCTACCGTCTAAATTTGCCTCGCCACGTAATGCCGCCAAATATGTTGGGTCGTCAAGAGCGCTTGATAGGCTCTCACGGACACCGCCAATTGTTATATCATCCAATTTGTACCAGTTTCTTGAAAATTGGTTATGATACAAAGTTGTTGTGGCATCAACTTTACCAAAATCGGCAAAGTGACGAATGTGGTATTGGCTATGCGCAGACTCCATATTATCAACTTGGGTTGAGGCATAACGTCTAAATGGATCCGCATCGAAATCTGCTTGGGTTAGTCCTAAATAAGTCTCATCCGAATCTTCTTCGGTCGCGCCGATTTTAAACTCAACAGATTGGTAAATATCTGCGGTCGCGTCCGTTGCAAATTTAATTTTCCCCATCAGGTCTTGAATAGAATATCCAGTGTCCCCACCAACGATATCAATATCTTTAAATCCATCGGTTTGATCGTGGCTGGCGTCAACGACAAAGCCGAATGTTCCCCAATCAAAACCATAGCTGTTACCATAGTGGCCTTGTAAACGTTTTGTGTTATTTGTCCCATATGCCGTGAGGGATTCAATTTCTTGGACATCTGGAACTGAGCTTGAAATGAGGTTAACCGCCCCACTTGTCGTACGGGGGCCAAATTTTATAGTGCTTGAACCTTTACGAACCTCAACCGCCTCCATCCGATTGACGCGCGGGAAATAATAAGCCGATGGCGATGCATAAGGGGCAGGGGCAATCAGAATTCCATCTTCCATAAGGGTGATATCTGCGCTTCGCTCTGATCGTCCGCCACGTAAACCAATATTAGGGCGATTTCCGTAGCCTTCTTCTTCTTGAATATTGACCCCAGGCACCTGACGCAGTACGCGATTTATATCTGTATAATTATTTTTATCAAGCTCTTCCTCATCTATAAAATCTGCGGATCCCGTAATGTCAGCGGCTCGTTCGGCACTTCCAATAACCATGACACGCTCCATCACGATTTTATCGCGCGATGTTTCTGCCATGGTTGCTGTGTTGATTAAAACAAAACCTGTAGCGAGAAGAAATAAAGTGGCTGGAGATTTTAAATACATTAGTTTTTTCCTTGAAATATAACTTGCAAATGATAATGATTATCAATACTTATGACTTGTTAAAGTTATTTTAGAGTGCTGTCAATAATGAAAGTCATTCTCATTTAGATTTTTTGTGTGCAATGCCGTTAGTCAAATTATTTTTATTAGAAACAAATAAGCAAATTAGCTTAGGGGTTGCTGCCTCAGTCTTTTTGCATGTGGCTGTCCTGTCATTTTTTTTGATAAATGATAATAGGGATAATTTTAAAAAGATTGAGGCTGATCTCTTGGCTGTACAGTCGATACCAATTCAAATTGTGAACTCTGTTCAATCAACACAAAAAGTGGCTCAGGAAAAAAAGACTGTCGTATCAAAACCAAAAGAAATAATTAAAAAAACAGGGGTAAGCCCCCAGAAAAATAAAGTTAAAACAGAGGAAGTGCAAAAAACGGTCGCACCAGACGCAACAATATCAAAGACACCATCAGATGGTCCGCAAAATAATATTGATAACGCATCATCGAATAATGCACAAAGCAACCCTGTTCCCATAGTCGTTGGGGGCGGATTGGTCGGGCGACGTGTTCAGCCAGATTATCCAAAAAGATCATTAGACCTTAAGCAGGAGGGAACAGTAATTTTACATGTTTTGATTTCTGATACAGGAAAAAGGCAGGATATAAAATTATTTAAGCCATCAAAATACGCACTATTAAATCAAGCGGCAATGAAAGCGGTCAAAAAATGGACGTTTGATCCCAATATTGTAAATGGTCGCGCTGTCAAAAGCTGGGTAGAGATACCAATAGAATTTAAAATTCAATAAAATGGCGGACACGGAGGGATTCGAACCCTCGATGAGACTATAAATCCCATACTCCCTTAGCAGGGGAGCGCCTTCAGCCACTCGGCCACGTATCCGCTCTTTCAAGTAGCTATTGTTTACCAAGCATTGGTGTGAATATCAATCAGAAATCATCGTATATATTGTTTTAAATATTCACCCCAGTCATCAATTTGTGAAATATCTGGATAATCTGCAATATGATGTAGCATCCAGCCTGTCGGGCTGTTGCCATTGTCACGGGTGACCGCCGCAAAAACACAAGCATTCTTGTTCGCGCCAGTTTCATGATTAATATCGATATTTAATAAATCATTTTCAGTGAAACTATCAACGATACGGGCGCTAACGGCTTCGACGTTGGCAAAGGTGTGATTGCTGCGGATTTCGATCATAAATACGACGGCTTGGATATCATCGGGTAATTCTGCCAATTCGACAGATATTCTTTCATCATCGCCATCACCTTCGCCGCTCATATCATCGCCGCTATGATAGATTTTTCCGCTTTCATCCATAGAATCTTGCGCTTCGGCGCCGACGAAATCAATGAATTGCCCTGATGTATTGTAAATATAACAACAAATGTCTAAATCATGTTGTGAGTCAGATTTAAGGACACGGTCAACAACGCCCACTTTGTCCTCACGCGCATCCCAACTGAGGCCGGCAATAATACGCTGTTTAGCTTTTAAAGACTGATTAAGGGGGGCTTTAGAGCCATGCTGTATTTGTGTCATAAGAAAATCCGTATTATTTTTAACCTTAATAGGATAACATTTTTTTAAAAAAGAGCGAAAATGAAAATTTTTAAATTGTCAGTATTAGCGGTTTTAATGTCATTGCCCATTTACGGATGTCGCACGGCAAATGACAAGTTACCTGACGTTTCGCAGATAAAGTTAAAAACGGTTAAACAAGCCGCCACTCCAAGAAATTATGACGAGTGTGTCGATAATATTCCCGAATATGAACAAGAAACGCCACAAGACGTTCAATCATATATTTGGCGTTGTCAGGAAGCGTTTCCAGAATAAAAAGCTTAGCTTAATTTCTTTTTCAAAAGCTCATTTACCATGCCCGGGTTGGCTTTTCCTTGGGATTTTTTCATGACTTGGCCAACAAAGAAGCCCATAAGTTTATCTTTACCACCTTTATAGGCCGCGACATTATCTGGATTTTCGGCAATAACTTCGTCGATGATGGATTCGATGGCGCCCGTATCGGTAACTTGCTTCAATCCTTTTTCTTCAACGATGTCTGCGGCGGCTTTACCGCTTACATACATTTCGGCAAAGACATCTTTGGCAATTTTACCTGAGATTGTGTTGTCTTTAATCAAGGCGACAAGCCCGCCAAGGTCTTTTGCGCTCACGGGGCTTTCATCTAATTTCTTTTCATCTTTTTTAAGCGCACCCAGCAACTCATTAATGACCCAGTTGGCGGCCAGTTTGGCATCATTGTCATTCGCCACAGTCTCAAAATATTCTGCGCGATATTTTTCCGCGATAAGAACAGATGAGTCATAAAGGCTGAGGCCGTATTCATTCATGAAGCGGTGCTTCTTTTCATCGGGTAGTTCAGGCAGACTTGCTTTAATCGCTTCAATATCTTCGTCTTTTAAGACGAGGGGAAGTAGATCAGGGCAAGGGAAATAGCGGTAATCATGTGCCTCTTCTTTGGAGCGCATGGAGCGTGTTTCCATTTTTTCAGGATCCCAAAGACGTGTTTCCTGAACAACTTCGCCGCCCCCTTCGATTAAATCAATTTGGCGGCTGACTTCAAAGTCGATGGCCTGTTGAATGGCCTTTACGGAGTTTACGTTTTTAATTTCGGCGCGTGTCCCAAATTCATCCCCAGGCTTACGCACAGATATATTCACATCCGCACGCATTGACCCTTCATCCATGTTGCCATCACATGTTTCCAGATAGCGTAAAATCATACGGATTTTATTGACATACGCTGCGGCTTCTTCTGGGCCACGAATGTCTGGCTCAGATACAATTTCCATCAGGGCGCAACCTGAACGGTTTAAATCTACAAAAGATTTTGTTGGATGTTGATCATGGATAGATTTCCCCGCATCTTGTTCAAGGTGGAGGCGCGTAATGCCAATATCTTTTGTTGTGCCATCTGGTAAATCAATTTCAATTTTCCCCAAGCCCACAATAGGGTCTTCAAATTGTGAAATTTGGTATCCTTGTGGTAAGTCGGCATAAAAGTAATTCTTACGTGCGAAAATAGAGGTCTTATTAATTTGAGCGTTTAAACCCAAACCCGTACGTACTGCTTGTTCCACACATTTTTCATTAAGAACGGGCAACATACCAGGCATAGCGGCGTCCACAAATGAAACCTGTGAATTTTGTTCCGCGCCAAAATCAGTAGCGGAGCCAGAAAATAGCTTTGAATTAGCGATAATTTGCGCGTGAATTTCCAGTCCGATGACTATTTCCCAATCACCTGTTTCGCCTTTTACCAATGCATGTGCCATCTTATTATTCCTTAAAAATATAAACTTTAATCCTGATCAATTGACCCGTGAGATGTAATCCCTGTGTTCACTTCATCTTTTCTAACGTGCTCACGGTAAATTAGGTAAATACCACTCAGCACTATAATGATTGAGCCAACGGCTGTCCAGATGTCTGGCACGGTGGCGAAGATAAAAATACCGAATAAAACACCCCATAAAAGTTGCACATAATGGAAGGGCGCAACAAGGACGGTATCAGCAGATGCAAAGGCCTTTGACGTTGCTAATATTCCGCCCATATGAAATGACGCAATCGTCAGGTAGATTAGCCAATCCATATGTTGAGGCACTTTTATTTCGCCGTCCCAAAAATTGAGGACACCAAATACTTGTAACGCTATAATCGCCCCAAATAATGAAAAGGCCATGAGGGGTTCATCACCGCCAATTTTACGGGCAAGCAAGTTATTGATAGCAATAAGCAACGCGCCAAATAAGACAGCCGCCGCCGCAAATTCAATTGGTTGGGAGAAGGGACGCAGCACAATTAAAACCCCAAGAAACCCCATCAAAATAGATATCCATCGATGCGCGTGAATTCTTTGTTTGAGGAAAACAGCGGAAATAATAGCCGCCAAAAAAGGCGCAATAAACATCAGCGTGTAAGAAAGACTTAAACCCAATTTTTGAAAAGCATTCACGTTGATAATAAAAATCGCCACACCTAATAATGCGCGCAAGACATGAAGCCATAATTTTTCGGTTCTAAGCGTAGCCTTTATCCCGCCAATGACTGGGGACAGCATCATAAGAAAGGGGAGGTAGAAGAAATTTAAAAAGAAAGCAATTTCAACAGGCTTATAACCATCATCGGCCAAAAATTTAATAAACACATCACCAATTGCAAACAAGGAAAATCCTGTAAGCGACAAAAGCATCGCTTTGGTATTCGTAGATAAATTTTTCATTTTATAGGCAACCCATCAATTGTGTTCGGGTGTATTGTTCAAATTGTGGATCTTCGGCGAGGGCGGCCATGGGGTCGGTTATATTTGGGCTTCTTGTCAGAATGCTTTGAAATATATCAACGCCGCGCGTACTTAAATATTGTGCAATATTGCCCGACATACATTCACATGTTTTTTGTGGATTTTTTGTCAGTGTTTGGGTCTTTGGGTCTGAAATACAGTTTTGATAGTAAAGCTCTTTGGCAGGATGCTGCATGCATGGGGCATAAACGCTTACAATCATTTTATTGGTTGCTTCACGGCCGACTTCATTTTGAAGCGCCATGTCACGAACATCTTCAACCTGCATTGTTTTATGCATTTGAACGGCTGTACAGGCGCATAAAAGCTTTTGGGTATCAACGCTCATATTCGGGCTTTGATTTTTGAGGCAGTTATCATAATACGCGCGCGCTTGCGCTTTATCAACAGGTTCCGCCTCGGCGGCAATTGGTGCAAAAGCTACAAATAAGAATAAAATTGTTAAAAAACGCATTATCTTTTTCTTTCAAAAGGGAATATTTGTCCCATATTACGCTGTTCAAGATTTTCTCGCAAATCTAAGGGATTATTTAATGAGACCGCATTTGGGTTCTTTATAACGATAATAGCCCCTTGAAAAGCACCTGAAAGCAAATCTCTAATTTCTCTAAAATTCATTTTATGCTGCTATTTTAGTTGCTCTGTTTGGCATGGCACTAAAATTTACGGCTTTTTCAATGGCGTAAGATACTTTTAAAACAGTTTCTTCATCCCATGGACGTCCCAAAATTTGTAAACCTAGTGGCAAGCCTTGCGCATTTAACCCTGCAGGTACGGACATACCTGGCAATCCAGCCAATGAGGCAGGAACGGTAAAGATATCATTTAGATACATTTTAATCGGGTCATCTTCATTTTCACCAATCGCAAAGGCTGCGCTTGGCGCAGTTGGGGTGAGCAACGCATCACATTTTTTAAACGCGTCCATAAAGTCATTAGAAATCAAACGGCGCACTTTTTGTGCTTTGATGTAATAAGCATCGTAATATCCAGATGATAATGCGTATGTTCCAATCATAATACGGCGTTTTACTTCGTTCCCAAATCCGGCTGCGCGGGTATTGGCGTATGTGTCGTTTAAATCTTCACCTTCGACGCGCAACCCATATCTAACACCATCATAACGGGCAAGGTTTGACGAGCATTCTGCGGGTGCAATAATATAGTATGTTGGCAACGCATATTTTGTGTGCGGTAACGATACATCAACAATTTCCGCGCCCGCATCCTTCATCATGGCAATACCATCTTGCCAGATTTGTTCAATTTCGGTGGGCATACCATCAACACGATATTCTTTTGGGATACCAATTTTTAATCCTTTAATATCGCCCGTCAATGCGCTCGCAAAATCTGGGACAGACATTTGTGCGCTCGTGCTGTCTTTTGGGTCATATCCAGACATAGATTGAAGCAATAATGCATTATCTTCTACTGTGCGTGCAAAACACCCTGGTTGATCGAGTGAGGAGGCAAACGCCACCACACCCCAGCGGGAGCAACGACCATATGTTGGTTTAATGCCTGAAATACCGCAAAAGGCCGCTGGCTGACGGATTGAGCCGCCAGTGTCGGTTCCTGTTGCACCCATGGCAATACGCGCGGCAACAGCGGCGGCAGAACCACCAGATGACCCACCAGGCACAAGGTTGGAATCATCACCATCACGTTTCCATGGGTTTAAAACATTACCAAAATAGCTTGTGGTATTGGCAGACCCCATTGCAAATTCGTCAAGGTTTGCTTTACCAAGCATGATCGTCCCGTCATTACGCAAATTTTGAGAAACTGTTGACTCATACTGGGGAATAAAGCCCTCCAAAATATGGCTGGCGGCTGTTGTCTGTACGCCTTCTGTGCAAAATAAATCTTTCATGGCCAGTGGAATGCCATCTAAGGCTCTCGCATCACCTGATGCACGGCGTTCGTCAGATGCTTGCGCACGCTCCATCGCCAAATCGGGGGTTTCTGTGATGTAACAGTTTAAATCTTTCGCGGCGCTCATGCCATCAAGATGCGCTTTTGTTAATTCAACGGCGGTGAAATCTTTGTTTTCTAAAGATTTTAATGCTTCGGCAATTGTTAGGTTTGTTAAATTAGTCATATTCTTACTCCACCACTTTCGGTACGACAAAGAATCCTTCAAGGGTCTCTGGCGCGTTGGCTAAAATCTTCTCTGGGTAGCCGCCATCGGTAATATCATCTTTTCGAAGGCTCAAAGCGATATCAACAACGCTGGCCAACGGCTCAACATTATCTGTATCAACTTCTTCCAATTGCTCCACAAAGCCGATGATATTTGATAGCTGAGCGGCATATGTTTCCAGCTCTTCGTCTTTCATTTTAATGCGGGCAAGGTTGGCCACCTTTGTGACGTCCTGCTTATTCAAAGTTTTTGATGACATGTTGTATTTCCCTAGTATTCAAAATTGTAAGAAATTATTATCATTGACCGTAGGGACGTGCAAGTTATAACCATAGCTAAATATGAAGATAAAATTATTAAAAGACTGTATCGCCGATGTGCCACCCAATACCCGTTTAATGGGTTTAGATTTGGGAAGTAAAACCATTGGCGTTGCCATTAGTGACAGCATGCAAAATCTTGCCACGCCTGTTGGCACGGTTAAGCGTACAAAGTTTTCAAAAGATATTTTAGAGTTACACGCCATTATCCAGGAATTTGAGATCGGCGGGTATATCATCGGCTGGCCCCTTAATATGGATGGAACAGAAGGGGCGCGGTGTGATGCAACGCGTTCTTTTGCGGATGAAATGACCAAAAACCCCGAAATCTTTGGGGTAGAGCCATTTATCGCCCTTCAGGATGAGCGGTTATCCACACATACTGTGGATAATTATTGGGATAAGCCTAGGGATAAACGCGGGAATAAATCAAAAGGCGTGACTGATAAGTTGGCGGCTCAGATTATTTTGCAAGGGGCGTTGGATAGTATTTGTTGACATAATAAATTTATTGCTATAACTTTACTTCTATGTCATATCCTGAATTAGCAGAAAAAATATCGTCCTTGTACGAAAAGTGGTCGAAAGTAAGTAGTTCTGATGCTACCTCAATGAAAATTAACGTTGATGCCCAAACAATAGAAATACCTTCAGATGCGCAGGATATTTTGGACGGGGATGTCCCACCAGTGCCTGCAGGACAAAAATATATGGCCCATCTGACAATAACCGACGAAGGGGATTTTTGGGCAGTTAGAGTGGATACAAGCCGCCAGACAGAAATTAAGGGAAGTTTGCTAGCCATAGAAAATTCTCAAGCTGCTTCTTTACAATATGGTTTAAATATTGGCAAGGATGGTAAAATTGATTTATCCAGTGTTTTTAAAGCGTGGTCTAAAGGAGATGTTGTTGAAACGATGGAGTTAGATGAGTCTATTGCGGTTAAAGCTTTAAATGCTATAGTAGACGCAGCGAATAAAGGTTTTTCTTTTCATTAAAGCGTCTTATTGTTAAGCGTATTTGATTAATTCTTGGCTGTGGCGTTTCATCCATGTTTTGCCTTTGGAATAATTGGCTGAGATATCTTCACAGACATGCCAAAAGGCGGGCGAGTGGTCTAAATGTTGTAAATGCGACACTTCGTGGGCGACGACATAGTCAAATGCGTCTTGCGGCGCAAAGATAAGCCGCCAAGAATAACAAATTTTTCCATCATAAGAGCAACTGCCCCAACGGCTTGACGTGTCCTTGACCGTGACGGAGTGTATTTTTTTACCGATTTGCGCTGCTTTTTCTTCAGACAATTCCGATAATTTTTCTTTTGCGTAATTAATGATAAAGCGACGAATGCGTAAAGAAGGATCTTTTTTATTTGTAAAAACGATTAATTCATTATTTTTCAATACTATATCTGTTTTTCTTAAAGTAGAATTGTAAGTAATTCTAATAGTAATTGTTTTACCTAAAATTTTGATTTTTGCGCCATCGACATAATCAATAATTTCGGGCATTTCGGCTACTTTTTGTTTTATCCAATATTGATGTTCAAACGCGAATAAATAGGCACTTCTTAAATTTGTCCGTTTTGGGATGACCAAATTCACCACGCGTTTATGTGTATCAACACGAAGCGCCATTCGTTTGGCGCGGGGGTTTATCTTTAAATTGAGAGAGGGGGAGATGTCGGAAAACGGATAGACCTGAAGAGCTTTATTGACCTTATCAGTCAATGCGTCCTTTTGTGTCTTGCTTTTTAAGCCAATATTCAGCGCTTTTCCCACTTTTTTCTCCTGTCCATAAAACATTAGCGCAGAATTTATTTGCACCAAAGCAATTTATTTCATAATAAGTAGTTATGTATAAAAATTGTGATTATGTGGCTTACCGCTCTCGAATTATAGAAAGCGCTTTTAAACGTGCAAAAGTTTCAGACGCGTTAGAGGCTTATGAAGCTGGAAAACAGATGCATATAAAGCTAGTGAGGGGGTTTCCTCAAAATTTCGAAGAGGCGGTTAATGGTTTAGTTTCAATCGTCAAAAGCTATATCGAGATACCGCCCTTACAATTGAGGGATTTTCCACCCGAAGAAATTGTTAATAACCAAGCGTTCGAAAAATTTAGAGATGATCTAAACAAAGAAGGTCTTGATATTGAAACTTTCCACGACGCTTATCTTCTTATATCGGATGATGAAAGCCACGCTAGAGGGGTAAATACCTCTCATGTTCGTTTTGGTATGATTCCATGGGACGGCACAAAAAAAGCTTTGAAAGCTTTTGATAGAACAAGTGTTCCAAGACCCAAATCTGCTTCACTTGGTGGGCTTGGCTCCCATATTTAAATCCAATCGTTCCAAAATTCTCAAATAATGATAATATGGGGTATGAATGATCTCATAACAGAACTCCAAAATCTTTTTTTCTCAACAGATCGCTTGCTCATTGCCATTGCTGCGTTTTTGATTGTAATGGTTATTGGCATGATCCGCGGGGGCTTTGCGGGGAATGCAAACCCGTTTTTGTGGATTTTGATTGATAAAGGATTTGGCCGTTTAGGCGATAAAATGAATAAAATAGGCCGCCCGCGTGGGGATTTAATTTTCCGTGGTTTTATTTTAACAATGCTTGTTATCGCACTTAGTTTTTTTATTGCTAAAATATTAGGGGCGCTTGCGTTTGAGTATCCAACTTGGTCACTTATTGAAATTCTCGCTCTTTGCCTAACGTTAAGTTCGGGCGCCGTTTTTGCGGCCATTGGGCAGCTTTATAAAACTTTGAATAAAAAACAAAAGATATCGCGCGGCGCTTATTATACCATTGCCCGCACCAGCTTTTCTGATCTCAGTAAAAATGATGATTTTACCATTACCCGTATTGGTATGGGGATGGTTCTGCGCTCGTTAGATAAGGCGACCGTTGCACCCATTATATGGTATTTAATCTTGGGTTTGCCAGGGGCTTATATATATGCGGCATTGGCTGCGCTTGCGTGGCGCTTTGGCCGTGATGGATATTCAGGCGGCTTTGGGCAGGGGATTGTCGCTATTGAAAAGCTGTTAGGATATGTCCCTAATATCATGAGCGGTATTTTGATTTCTCTCGCGGGGCTTATTACCCCTACAGCTGGTATGACGCGCGCTTTTTTAGGGTTAGCAAAGCCAAAAGGGCAGGCAAAATATGAAGAGGGCGGATTACCAATGACTGCGGCTGCGTTTTCATTAAACGTTTCCTTGGGTGGCCCAACAACGGATTTAAATGGATTTAATATTCCGCGCGGCTGGATTGGGCCAAAGGGCGCAACAGCGCGTTTAGAATCGGTACATTTACACCGTATCGCCTATATCAGCTTTATTGCCCATTTATTGTGGCTTTTGGGGTTGTGCAGTGCGCTGATTTTTGCTTAACAGCTTGAAATACAGGGTTTTTCAGTTTTTTACATCTTTTTGGTCGTAATTGCTTGACTTACCCCCCTTAAATCCATTATCTTCCGCCCAGATTTCAAATTATTCGAGAATAGTTTTTTTTATAAGGAATATGATTATGAGCCGTGAATGCATGGTAACAGGCAAAAAACAAATGGTAGGAAACAATGTTTCCCACGCGAAAAACAGAACTAAGCGCGTTTTTATGCCCAATTTACAAGATACAAGCCTTTTTAGTGAAGTTTTAAAACGCAAAGTTAAATTGCGTGTTTCTGCTGCGGGTCTTCGTACTGTTGATCACAAAGGCGGAATTGATGCGTATTTGAAAAATACAGCACCGACCAAGTTGCACGCGAAATTGCGTCCAATCAAAAAAGAAATTGAAAATAAAGAAGCTGCAAAAGCCGCTTAAATCAGTTTTTTAAAGTAATTTATAAAGACCGCGTTAATTCGCGGTTTTTTTTATAGCGGTTTCATTTTATATATCTAATGGGTTTGCGAATGGATATATATTTCAGGGATATTTGATAAAACCTTTATAAATTCTCTCTAGCCATTTTATGGCTTTTCAGGCATAAACCATGCCATGACAGAATTTAACAAAAATATCGACTACCCCAATTTTGGCTTTAAAGTTACGCATAAAAGCGCGAAAAATGGAGCGCGTGTTGGTAAAATAACCACCCCACATGGCGTGGTTGAAACGCCAAACTATATTTTTTGTGGCACCAAGGCTTCCATTAAAAACCTATCACCTGTTCAAATGAATGAGGCGCAGACAGATATTATTCTTGCCAATACTTACCATCTTATGATTCAGCCGACGGCTGATTTGGTTGAAAAAATGGGTGGCCTGCATAAATTTATGAATTGGGATAAACCGCTTTTAACCGATAGTGGTGGTTTCCAAGTCTTCTCAATGGGGCACGGAACCTGCGCGGATGAGATTAAGGGTCGCAATACGGCCACGAAAAAGGAAAGCTTACTCAAAATCACCGAAGATGGCGCAGTTTTTAAATCTTACCATGATGGTAAAAAGCTGAAATTAAATCCTGAGATTTCAATGGAATTGCAACGTCAATTAGGCGCAGATTTAATAATGCAGATGGATGAATGCACCGCCTATCAAGTGACCCGTGATTATACCGCCAAATCCATGGAAATGAGCATGCGTTGGGGGGATCGCTCGCTTGATGCGTTTGACAAGACCCATAATGGGAAGCAGGGTCTTTATGGTATTATCCAAGGTGGTGTTTATCACGATTTGCGTAAGATAAGCGCGGAATATGTGGCCAGCCGACCATTCTTTGGCACCGCCGTTGGTGGATGTTTAGGGGGGTCTGATGACGAAATGTACGGCATTTTAGAAGCGATTGAGCCGCTCAATCATCCTGATAGACCGATCCATTTCTTAGGTATCGGCCGTATAAAAGATGTTTTTCGTTCTGTCCGTTATGGCATTGATACGTTTGATTGTGTCATGCCCACACGCATTGCGCGTCATGGGATGGCACTGATAAAGGGTGCAGAGAATGAGCGTATTAATTTGATGAATGCCCGCTATAAAGATGATCCTGAACCTTTGGATGCGTCGATGGATATTGCCTGCTCACGCGATTATTCAAAGGCGTATATTCATCATTTGTTAAAAGCAGGGGAAATGTTGGCCTACCAGATTGTTTCACAACATAATGTAGCCGTCATAAACCAGCTAATGCGTGAGGTTCGGGCGGCAATAAAATCAGATACGCTTGATGACCTCGAAAAAGAATGGCTTGTCGAATAAATTTATTGACATAATAAATGTAATTGTTTATACCCTTTTAAGATTATTTTAAAGGGAACAGCCATGATCAGTATAAAAGGTTATATAATAACTTCTAGCGTTGTAGCAACGGCTGCTTTTTCTATGGCTACGCATGACTATTTTTATGGTGAAGAGCGTAGATTCCCTATGGCTAGTTGCGGCGGTTCATTAGAACTTGTTGATCGAAATTGGTTGGATACATACGAATTATTAGATTCTAGAGGACAAGAATACGCTACTTATTTAATTAGAGAAAATGCGGAAATTGCATTCCTTAGTCATAACGAATCTTGTCTGTCATTGGATCGATAGTTACTAAGGTAAATATTCGTTTCTTATTAATCTAAAACACGGTAAAATGGTCTTATGACCACGGAATATATCAATACATCAAAATTTGAACAATTAGCCCCCGTTTTGGAAGATTGCGCCCAATGGTATGGTCACATCGCCCTGTGTGTGGCTTATTTGGAAGAGGGCGGTACCAATACAACGATCAACTCACCCATTAGCTTCCGACAATGGATTTTGTCTGTCGCACAAGATAAAGACTATGACAAAAATGTCGTGGCCGATATTAGCTATATTTACAATGATATGATTGATGCGGGTGAAGATATTGTTGAACAAATCCAATCAAAGAGTAAGCCTGATTTAGAACAATTTGAAAATTTTAATGCCTTATATAACGGTTTTATCGCCCGTCTTCGCGGTCTTGAAAAGGGCAGTTTTTTAAGCAGCTCAGGCATATGCCCAGAAACAGGTTTCAGAAGTAAAGACCTTATCGCCCAAGAACAGAAGAAAGAGATGGAGCGTCTAAAACGCCAGGGAACATCGTTTTCCTTGGTGATGGCACGTATCGATAATTTTAAAGACACGAACGAAGAAAATGTTTTGGCAATTGCCGTGGAGACTCTTAAATCTTGTATGCGTTCATTCGATGATGCTTATTATTTAAAAGACGGCTATTTTTTATTAAGCCTTAAACAAACTGATATTATCGGCGCGGAAGCCGCAACAGACCGACTTCAAATTGTTATCCATGAAAATAGTGGGGATGCGGATATCACGCTTTCTTATTGTATTGCAGAACCTGTCGAAGACGATGAAATTAATAAATTGATGCAAGAAATGCGCAAAGACTTAGATGATCATGATAGTCAAAAAAATGTCTCGCTTAAATTTGTGGAGCAAAGCCCACTTCAACAATATCTTGAATCTTTAAATGGATAGGGCCTAAATCATTATGACCAATTTAGGCGACCAGTTTGAAAATTTGACTATTATCAATCATCCTGTGATTGATGATCGTCTGGCTAAGATGCGTCAATCTTCTACATCACAGGCAGATTTTAAAAAGAATTTGCGAGAGATTGCACAATTAATGACCTTTGAAATTACCAAGGATTTAAAAACCAAAACCATCGATATCGTAACACCCATCGAAGAAACAAGCGCAACAAAGCTTGCCTATGGTGACCCCATCATTATTCCTATCTTACGCGCAGGGTTGGGGTTAAGCGAGGGAATAGCTGAGATTTTGACACGCTCACCAATCGGCCATATTGGCGTGTATCGAGATGAAGAAACAAAGCGTCCAAAAGAATATTTGGTAAAATTACCACCTGATTTATTGGAGCGTGAAATATTGGTTGTTGATCCCATGTTGGCAACGGGGTATTCCGCATTGCATGCCTTGGACATTTTGGTTGATAAAGGCGTGCAGATACATAATGTAAAATTGGTTGTATTGGTTGCGGTCCCCGAAGGGGTCAAAACAATATTAGATAAATATCCAGAGGTTAATATTTACACCGCAGCACTGGATCGTAAATTAAATAAAGACGCCTATATTGTCCCGGGTTTAGGGGATGCAGGTGATCGTATTTTTGGTACTTAATTTTTTGTAAAGTAGTTGTTTATGACGGATTCCAAAACCGTAGATTACAAGCGTCTTTTTGATCAAACACCTGTCGCACGGTTTTTGGTTGGAAAATCTAGCCAAGGATTTTTCGTTATTTCCGCAAATGACATCGCGTTAAAATTTTTTGATCATCCACGTGAGGAGGTCATTAATCGTTTAATTGATGAACTTTTTATTCCAGAAAATTCAAAACGTATGACGGAATCTTTAAAAGTTTGTATGGATAAGCAATCTCCAGTCACTGTTCCCTCTTTAAAAAATGTTCCAGGGCATTTTACGGTTCCAGGATTTTGGATATATCCCATTTTCGATGATGAAGGCGTTGTAAAAATTTTGGATGTAGTGGCGCAGCCTTCAATTACAGATAGCTCAATCGTAGAGCGCGAGCGTGATGACGCCTTACTTTTGCTGACCTCTATCTTTGATGCCAGTGAAGTGGGTATCCTTGTTTTTGACCGTAATCGACGAATTGTGAAAACAAATGACAGCTTTGAACGTATTTTTGGGTGGAGCAGGAAAGATTCTTTAGGTAAAGACTTTGTCGATTTTCTAACTGATGATGCCCATAAAGAAGCCTTAGAAAATTTTGAAAACTATATTAAAAGCGGCCAACGTCATTCTGGCGAGGTAAAAATTCATTGTAAAGATGGCAGCATCGCCAATACAATTTATACCACGGTCACGATGGAATTAAGCCATAATCGTAATTTCCAAGTGACAACCTTGGTTGATATCACACAGCGCAAGCAAATGGAATATTCTCTAAAATTTGCCAAAGAGCAAGCGGATGCCGCCAATCATGCAAAATCTCTTTTTCTTGCCAATATGAGTCACGAGCTGCGCACTCCTTTAAACGCCATTATTGGTTTTTCTGAAATGATCATGAATGAAACCTTTGGCCCCGTTGGAAATGATAAGTATATAGAATATTTGAACGATGTTCATTTAAGCGCGAAACATTTGCTTGAAATCATTAATGAAGTTCTCGACATGTCAAAAATTGAGGCGGGGCGCGTTGAACTGGCCGAACAAGACATTGATGTTAAAAAATTAATAGAGACTGTGATGCGTATGGTGATCTCACGCGTATCGGATAGTAATATCCAAATACATTTTAATCATCCCGATGAAGTTTCAAAATTAAGGGCGGATCCGCGTTTGGTAAGACAAATATTAATCAATATCCTTACAAACGCGGTTAAATACACCTCCAAAGGTGGTGAAATTTTTATACGCCTTCGCACCAATACAGATGATGAATTGGTCATAGAAATCGAAGATCGCGGTATTGGCATACCGTCCGATAAAATTAGTGACGTGATGGAGCCTTTTGGCCAAATTCATGAACCAACAAAATCGAGTGTTTACCAAGGGACTGGTTTGGGCTTGCCCCTTGCCAAGGCCATGGTGGAATTGCATGATGGGAAATTCAAACTGCATTCGGTTGAGGGTGAGGGGACAAAAGTCACAATTTGTTTCCCCGATTATCGTGTGATTGTAACAGACTAGAATTTTTTGCCATCATTATCTATACTGTTTTTATTAATAAGGAATCAAAGATATGACAGCCACAGATTTAGAACAAAAATGTATTGAAGCAGGTTTAAAAATGACCGAACCGCGCCGCGCGGTTTTGAGTGTTTTGGCGCATGCGCATGACCACCCATCAGTGGAAGATGTGTATGACCGTGCAAAAAGAAAAGATCCATCTATTTCTATTGCTACGGTTTACCGTACGTTAAGCCTGTTGGATGAGCTTGGTTTGGTTTTTAAGCATGATTTTAACGATACAGATCACGCAAGGTATGAGGTAAACACAGAACATCATCATCATTTGATTGATATTGATACAGGCAAAGTTATCGAATTTCAAAATGATGAAATTGAGGAAATGAAAAAGAATATTGCCAAAGAATTAGGCTATGACCTTGTTGAGTGCCGATTAGAGCTTTACGGCCGTAAGAGCAAGAAATAAACTTATGCTTCGTATTATCCTTCTTGTTTTAGTCGCTTATGCAATGTTTTACTCGGTTATATCGTTAATCAAGGCGTTGATCTTTAAACAAGTAAAAGTACATAACTTTGAAAAATTTAAAATCGAAGGCGAAAAAGTAACATTTGTTAAAAAAGACGAAGATCCAAAACGATTTTGGATTTTATGCCTTGTCCACTTTTTAAGCTTTATTGCCCTCGCGGCAATTGTTTTCTTCCTCGTGACGTTGTGACTTTAAATCCTTCCCCAAGAATGCCTACCCACCTTTGGGTTGAGGCGAAGGTTAAGGAGCTCAATTCTCAAAATATTCCAACATATATTCTTCACCGTGGGGAAAAGATGGATGGGGTTATTTTGTTCAAAATTTCTGATTGTAAAGGACAATGTAAATTAAAAACCCGCCAACGCAATTTGGACGGGGAATTAGAGTGGGTCGACGTCTTTGCCGATGAGATTATCGATGAGAAAAAAGCAGATGAGTATATTCAACGCTCTAAGGAGCGCGATCCCGACCTTTGGGCGATTGAGGCGGAAAACCCTGAAATGTCCTTAATGTTAAATTAGATTTACTTTTAAAGACCAAGAACTAGTTTAGTTTTCCTGTTACGCAATAATTTTCTTATTTTCTGATCAGAATAATCTAATGCAGGGACTTCGTGATCGACAGGTTCTATGGCTGTATCGGGGAGGCCTGATCCTTTAGAGAAAAAATCTTCTGCTCTCGCTGCGGCTTCCCACTGGCGCGCTCTTTTTCCTTTGCCTAGCAATTCATGAGCTAAGTCAACTGCTACACCAGGTGAAACTGTTTTTAAAGATTTTGTCATATTATTCTCCAATTAAAATAGGAAAATAACAAGATACACTGTTTATGTCAATATAATATTAACTACAGCCTTCAATCGCGTACGCGCGCTCTTCAAACGCGGCGAATTCTTCGGGTGCCATTGTGTCTGGTTCGTAAATTTCGGTTATTTGTTCTTTTGTCATGTCCTTGTTTCCCCGTAAATAAAGGCTCTTTTTGGCCTGTGGATAAAAATATATCATCTCATAAAAATATTTAAAATTAATTAATGGTTGATTCGTAAAAAAAGAAATAAAGTTACGCACCATCGCTTGATTTTTTTCAGAAATCCTATAGAAATAAGGCGAAATATAAATAGGACAAATTTAGTACGCATTGGAAATAATCAAATATGATGAAACTATCAAAAATGACAGATTACGCGGTCATCTTACTAGCCGAAATGGCAAAGAATGATCAAAAATTGATGAGTGCGTCTTGCCTTGCCTCAAAGACAACTTTGCCTGAGCCGACTGTTTCAAAATTGCTCAAAATGTTAGCGCGTCAAAAGATTGTTGAATCGGTGCGGGGGGCAAATGGCGGTTATAAATTACTGAGCAAGCCTGAAAATATCACAATCGCGACTGTCATTCGCGCGACAGATGGTCCTGTGATGCTGACGGCCTGCGCGGATCAAGATAATGATTGCTGCGACCGTACAAACGAATGTTCGATGCGGGGGAAGTGGTCGCCGCTCAATAAAGCGATGACAATTGCACTTGAAAGCGTATCGCTTTCACAAATGATGGGAGGGCGTTCATAATGTCTGATAATCAAAATAAAATTCAAAACACAGAAATTGATCAAAAAACCATTGATACCATCAACAGTCTGGGTAGTTATGAGGCAGGCTTTGAAACTGATATCGAAATGGAATATGCACCAAAAGGATTGAATGAAGATATCATCCGTTTGATTTCCAAGAAAAAAGAAGAGCCAGAATGGATGTTGGAGTTACGTTTAAAAGCGTACAGGCACTGGCTTAAGATGCCAGAAGCAGATTGGGCAAAGGTTGATTATCCAAAAATTGATTATCAAGATGCCTATTATTACGCGCAGCCAAAAAACTTCAATGCACCCAAATCATTAGATGATGTTGATCCTAAATTGCTGGAGACCTATGCCAAACTAGGGATTAGTTTGAAAGAGCAAGAGGTTTTAGCCGGTGTTGAAGGTGCGCCAAAGGTTGCGGTTGATGCGGTCTTTGACTCTGTTTCTGTGGGGACGACTTTTAAGAAGTCATTGGAAGAGGTTGGGGTGATTTTCTGCTCTATCTCCGAAGCTATACGCGAGCATCAAGAATTGGTCAAAAAATACCTCTGTTCTGTTATACCGATGGCGGACAATAAACATGCCTGTTTAAATACTGCGTGTTTTACGGATGGGTCATTTGTTTATATTCCCGAAGGGGTCCGTTGCCCGATGGAGCTGTCGACTTATTTCCGGATGAACGCCATTAACACAGGGCAGTTTGAACGGACATTGATTATCGCCGATAAAAATTCATATGTTTCTTACCTTGAGGGGTGCACCGCGCCAATGCGTGATGAAAATCAATTACATGCGGCCGTGGTTGAATTGGTCGCCCATGAAGAGGCGGAGATCAAATATTCCACTGTTCAAAACTGGTATCCGGGGGACGAAAACGGTAAAGGTGGCATTTATAATTTTGTGACCAAGCGTGGATTATGCGAAGGCCGCAATTCAAAAATCAGTTGGACGCAGGTTGAAACAGGCTCCGCCATTACATGGAAATATCCATCATGTATTTTAAAAGGTGATGGCAGCCAAGGGGAATTTTACTCAGTCGCCATTACAAATAATATGCAACAAGCCGACACAGGCACAAAAATGGTGCATATCGGTAAAAACACCAAAAGCCGCATTATCTCAAAAGGGATAAGCGCAGGACGTAGTGACCAGACATATCGCGGCGGCGTGAAAATTTTGGCAGGCGCCGAAGGCGCGCGTAATTTTACCCAATGTGACAGCTTGCTGATTGGGGATCAATGTGGCGCGCATACCGTGCCCTATATTGAAACCAAAAATCCAACCGCCCATTTGGAACATGAAGCAACGACTAGCAAGATTGGCGAAGATCAGCTCTTTTACTGCCAACAACGCGGAATTTCTGAAGAAGAGGCACTTGCGCTAATCGTCAATGGTTTCTGCCGTGAAGTAATGCAAAACCTCCCCATGGAATTCGCCGTTGAAGCGCAGAAATTGGTTAGTATTAGTTTGGAGGGGAGTGTTGGGTAATGACTAAAATTACTTACCGTATGGCTAAAGATGGCTATACCGTGACCTTAAACCGTCATTCTGGCGAAGGCCAGAATCTAGTTACCACCCTTCGCCAGTATAATAAAAAGTAGGAGAAAATAAATGACCGATAGAACACATATATTATCAAAAGAGCCACGTCAGGCGGTGGAAGAGATGATTAAAATTACTGAGGAAGTGGAAGCGCGTATTGAAGTTGAATCCAACGCGGTTGCAACCAATGACGGGACTGTTTTTACAACGAATGAAATGAATAAAGAGTACGTGGCCAATTTATATGAGCAAGCCGCCTCCGAATTTCGCGCCCGCTTGGAGGAATTTCGCCAAGTGGACAAAACCTTGCTCGCCAAATTAGAAAAGGCGCAGGCATCCCTTGGTCAATCCACAAAAAACAATTTGGCATTATTGGCCAAAATGCAAGATGAAGTAGAGCCAAAAGCAGAATAATGACAAACGCAGTAACCATTGTAGAAGCAAGTGCACAAGATTGGGTGAAGGATCATCCCGATTGGGCGATAACCGATAACGGACTACAAGTGTCCTATCGGTTCAAAGATTTTGTTGCCGCGTTTAGTTTCCTAACCCGCGTTGCAATGATTGCGGAGGAGCAAAACCATCACCCCCATATTGAAAATGCGTATAACGAGGTCACGCTAACATTATCAACCCATGATGAAGGTAATAAAATAACGAAAAAAGATATGGCCTTGGCCGAAGCAATAGAAAAACTTAAAGAGTAAATGAGAGGAGACTTTTTCATTATAGTAATGAAGAAGAAAAAATAAAAATGATCGATATTAAAAACTTAAGCGCCGAAATTGACGGTAAAGAAATTTTAAAAGGGTTAAACCTTAAAATTGGTAATGGCGAGGTGCATGCCATCATGGGCCCAAATGGGGCGGGTAAATCAACATTATCCTACGTCCTTGCGGGGCGTGATGATTATGAAGTAACGGGCGGATCCGCCGAATTAGATGGCGAAAATATTTTGGATATGGACGTGGATGAACGCGCGGCCGCAGGGCTGTTTTTGGCGTTTCAATATCCTGTAGAAATTCCGGGCGTACAAATGACAACGTTCTTAAAGACGGCCTTAAACGCGGTACGAAAGGCGCGTGGTGAGGATGAATTAGACGCAATTGGCTTGCTTAAATTAATGAAAAGCAAATGCAAAGAGCTTGGCATTTCAGATGACATGATGAAACGTGCCGTAAATGTTGGTTTTTCTGGGGGGGAGAAAAAGCGTAATGAAGTCCTCCAAATGGCAATGTTGGAGCCTAAATTTGCGGTGCTGGATGAAACAGATTCTGGCCTTGATATTGATGCGCTGCGCATTGTTGCCGATGGCGTGAATGCCCTTCGTAAAAAAGACCGCTCGTTTCTTGTGATTACTCACTATCAACGCTTGCTCGATTATATTAAGCCTGACTATGTACACGTGCTTGCCAATGGTAAAATTGTGAAATCTGGTGGGCCAGAGTTGGCGCATGAGCTGGAAGAAAAAGGCTACGCCGAATTTGTGAAAAAGGAAGCGGCATAAAATGTCAGAAGTCTCAAAATTTACACCGCGTTATCGCGCAGAAACATCCGAAGGTATATTAAGCCATTGGGATGGTTTTATAAACAAAAGCAAAGCCGATAATGAAGCGGATTGGGTTCAAGCCTTACGTAAACGCGCACATGCTGTTTTGGTGGCGCAAGGGCTGCCCACTCAAAAGTTGGAGCGTTTTAAATACATCAACCTGCCATCTTGGATTAAAAAAAACGCGGTAAAAACATCCGTATTAGATTTAACTGTTGAGGGCAATGATGCCAACATCACAAATTTGCCCGATGCCTTACAATCATCACCAGAATGGCTTCAAAAAATGATGGAGGCCGCGCCCGCAGGCGAATCTCAATATGGCGATATGATGCTTTGGCATTTATCAAACGCCTATTTGCGCGATGGAATTGTTGTTGATATTCCTAAAAATGAAACCGCAGAAACGCCGCTTCATATAACAATAACTGGCCATCACGAATCATTCACAACCGCGCATAATTTCATTCGCGTGGGTGAAAATGCCGATATCACAATTATAGAACATCACACTGGTGAAGGGACATATTTAAGCAATGCCCTGACACAAATGAAGATCGCGAAAAATGCGCGTGTACGTCATTACCGTTTTCAACAAAATTCAAAAAACGCGGCTTATATTCAAAATACCTTTGTTGAATTGGAAGAGGGCGCGTTTTACGAAGGCTTCACCCTCACAAATGGGGCAGGCATAAGCCGCCATCAGGCGCACGCCAATTTGATCGGCAAAGCTGCAGAATGTCATTTTAATGGCGTAAATTTATTAAATGGCAAACAAACCGCGGACACGACAATTACGGTTGAGCACCAAGCACCTGCCTGTATTTCAAAACAAAATTATCGAAATGTTTTAACCGATAAGGCCGTTGGTATTTTTCAAGGTAAAGTGCACGTACACCAGATTGCACAAAAAACGGATGGATATCAAAAGTCTGATACATTGTTGCTCTCTGGTGAGGCAACTATGAATACTAAGCCAGAGCTTGAAATTTATGCAGATGATGTGAAATGTTCCCACGGGACGACCGCCGGCCGCATGGATGAGGATGCGTTATTTTACCTTAAATCCCGCGGAATTCCCGAAAAACAAGCGCGCGCCTTGTTAATTGAGGCGTTCTTAAACCAAGCCATGGAAGAGGTCACTTATGAGCCGATTTTGGAAGAAACCGCGGAGATCATCCGCAAATGGTTGGCGGAATAAATGTTGGCGATGAAAAATAACATTTTTGATATGATGGCAAGCCACAGGGCCGATTTCCCAATTTTGACCCAAACGGTCAATGGAAAGCCAATCGCGTACATGGATAGTGCCTCAAGCGCGCAAAAGCCGCAGGCCGTAATTGACAGTATTAACGATTTGTACAAATCACATTATGCCAATATTCACAGAGGGTTATACAATTTTTCTCAAGTAACAACTGAAGCGTATGAGGCTGTTCGTTCTAAGGTTTCTACCTTTATTAATGCGTCGTCTATCAATGAAATAGTCTTCACCCGTAACACAACCGAAGCGATTAATTTAGTGGCCGAAAGCTGGGGGCGTACGTTCTTAGAAGAGGGCGATGAGATTATTGTTTCCGAAATGGAACATCACGCTAATATTGTCCCTTGGCAGCTTTTGGCACGTAAAATAGGGGTAAAATTAAAGATTATCCCTGTTTTTGACGATGGAACGCTCGATTTTAATGCTTTTGAAGGCCTTTTAACGGAGAAAACACGTCTTTTAAGCCTTGTTTACATCTCAAACTCGCTTGGAACTATCAATAATGTTCAAAAATATACTCAAATTGCGAAAAAATTTAACCAAAACATTAAAGTTATGATTGATGGCACGCAGGCCGTTGTGCATAAGCCTGTGGATGTTCAGGGGATAGGCTGTGATTTTTTTGCGTTTACAGGCCACAAACTCTATGGCCCGAACGGTATTGGCTGTTTGTGGGCGCGGGAAGATTTGTTGAATGCCATGCCGCCTTACCAAGGGGGCGGAGATATGATTGAAACCGTTTCTTTTAGGTCGGATACGATATTTAAAGATGGCCCTGCCAGATTTGAAGCTGGAACACCCGCCATTGCCGAAGTCATTGCCCTAGGCGCCGCTATTGATTATATGAGCGCGATTGGCATGGATAATATCGCGGCTTATGAGGCAAATATGTTAAACTATATGCAGGATAAGCTGAACGCTATTGATGGCCTTAAATTTTATGGTACTGCCAAGTATAAAGCCGGAATCATTAGTTTTACAGCCGATTGGGCGCATACAAGCGATATTGCGATGATATTGGATCAATGCGGTGTTGCGGTGCGTACGGGTCACCATTGTTGTATGCCGTTGATGGAGCGGTTTGGTGTTGATGGCACGGTGCGTGCGTCATTAGGGTTATATAATAATGAAACCGATATTGATGCGCTGACGAATGGATTATTAAAAGCGAAAGAAATGTTATCATGAGTAAAATGGACGCAGTAGCAGATGAGCAAATGGTAAAAAATGCCGTGGGTGACGATAATTTTGACGAAATGGCGACACCGCCAAGGGTTGAATTATCGGATAGCACCCTGATGCCCGCCATCGTTGCGGCCATCAAAGAAATTTATGACCCCGAAATTCCAGTGAATATTTATGAATTAGGCTTAATTTATAAGGTCGATGTGAACAAAGACAATGATGTTTATGTTGAAATGTCGTTGACGTCACCCGCATGCCCCGTGGCGCAAGATATGCCAGGGTGGGTGCAATCGGCGATTATGCCTATTGAGGGCGTGCGCCATGTGGATGTTGATGTAGTTTGGGACCCCGCATGGGATGCGTCAATGATGGCGGAAACCGCAAAATTACAACTGAATATGTTTACATGACACAAGAACCCGTAAAAATTACCGATAAGGCCGTCGCGCATATTATTGAGAAAACCAATCTTAATAAAGATGCCATTGGCGTGCGCTTAACCGTTGCGACCACTGGTTGTTCGGGTAATTCGTATAAGATGGAACATGTTTTGGAAGAAACGCTTGATAAGGATGATAAGTTTGAAAAGGGCGGTGCGACCCTTTATATCCCCAAAATGCACAGTTGGATGTTATTTGGCACACAAATTGATTATGAAGAAGGCGATCTAAAATCAGGATTCGTCTTTACCAACCCTAACGAAGCCGCGCGATGCGGTTGTGGTGAAAGCTTCACTGTTGAGCGTAAAGATAAATAAAAAGCCTCTTACATAGAGGCTTTATTTCTTTTATTAGAAAATTGGTTTTGGTTTTGGTGTTGCTGGGCTATCTGGCACTGGTAATGATGTAATGGTATTACCGTTACCATCTGGTTTAATTCCTGTTGCTGGTTCGCTCCAACCTTCTTTTAAAGCCATAATCTTTCCTTTCGATAATTCTATTGTATAGATGCTACCTAAGATATGCGGTTTAAACAAGTCTGTTAAGCGTATTTATGTGTTTTAAAATGATTCCTGTTACGTTTGAAAAATAATTTCGGTTTTAATGGATTGATATCATTAAGAAAAATCTATTCCTTCAGTTCGTTTGTATAAAAATACGGGGTGGGGGTGCTTTTCCGATATTTCATAAAATTATACCCAAAAACAACAAAAGGCCCCAAAGGGCCTCTTACTTAAATTATTAGATAATAAATTTGTTAAGCAATATTATTACCGTAATCTATACCTGCTCTTGGTTCTGCTGGATCAAATCCTGAGAAGTTACCATCCAAAGATTGAATGTTCTCAACAACAGCTGGCATAATTTGTGTAGGACTAACTGATGCCACAATAAACTTCGCGACGTTTCCTGCTTCTTGAGAAATTGTATCAAAATCCATAATTTACCCTCTTTCTTCTATATTAGCATATGCTCTAAACAACTCTTCTTTGGAGGCATCCTTTTCATATGCTTGGTATACTTTAATATGCCCTAATTTCTTTAATGAGTCAAGTAAAACAGAATAATATGAAGAATTAGTTAATTCTTTAACGACTTTGCATACGTGGATTATAGCATCTAGTGTTTTTGAGTGCATAACTGTTGCATATTCCATTAAATCTTTTGAGGGGTCAGGCGCTGTGAAGCCCATAATCTCTTGGTCTGCTTCTCTTAATGCTTTTATGAGGTGGATAACCATATCTGGAGTAGCTTTGGTTTCTTTATTGGGGATTTGCAAAAAGATTATATTTGATTGAGGATTAAATCCCGACGCTCCGGTACCTTTTATGATTTGAATTGGCACTTTATGATGCGTATGAACGCTAAGAAGAGTTCTTCCAATCTTTGATTCCCATAGAATATCAGAAGCTTCTTTTATAATAGTTTCTGCGTGAGGGTGACCATACCCCATAGATGTCACGTTTATGCCACGGTCACCGAAGGAGCCTTTTAGGCCGCCTGATTCTTGCTTATCTGTATCTATCGTATCGTTCATATTCTTCTCTTTATTTTGTCGTCAACGCGTAAACGCGAGGACACTATTTCCTTTTAATAAGCGGTTTCTGTGAAACTAGCGCCAGTCATTTGGTGCATAATCATTTCTTGGTTGGTTATTTTTACGCGGCCTTTGCGTGAAATTTCAATTTTGGCGCGGATCAGCTGCGTATCTTTGTATAAATCCGCGGCAATCATATATTTTTCGGTTTCTTCATCGTAATCAACCGTTGCTGGCTTATGCTGTGAAAATACGGCCTCATACACATCCATGTCGAGCGAATCGAGCAGCGGCATATCATGCGGGTTGTTGATTAATAAAATATCACCATCTTCATCGCCCACTTGTTCAAAAAAGAATTGTAGATAGAGCAAGACGCTTGCAGGGGTAAGGGCGAGCACTCCTTTATCATTAACGGCGTAGATTGGCACTTCTGAGCCATCTAAATAATGAAAAAATGTCCCATCGCTTAAATATTGGAAGCTAAAGGCGGGTAGGGATGCAAAATTTGTGACCTTGTAAAGGAAGTAATTATTAAAGAAAGGAAGGCGCGCACGCTTAACTTCGGATGTCGCGACACTAAACATACCGGCGTTTTCGGCGGATTTAACGCTGTCGATCACTTTGACCGAATTATCCCTGTCTAGACGTTGCCACTGCATAAATTTGCTTTCTTCTTAAAGAAAATGTCATCCTATAATTATAGATTAAAAGAACGACGTGTTGTTTGGTAAGAATAACAGATTCACATGGTTGGCGGTAGGGTTTAGCCAAAAAGAATCTGCAATTCTGCAATTTGCGTGAATATTAGCAAAATTGGGAAATAAAATGCAAATAATTGTGTTTTATCCCTCAAAAGCGTTGGTGTAGGCGGCTTTCAAGTTTTCAGGCGTCGCTGTATCAAGGTGCATTTCGGTGCTTAAAATCTGTCGCCAACGGCGCGCACCCGGAATTCCTTGGAATAATCCTGTCATATGACGCGTGATAGATTTAAGGGGCGTGTCGTATTTATCGGCTTGGTCATGGGCGTATAAAATCATCTCATCAATAATTTCTTCTGGACTGAGAAGATTTGTTGTACCCAAAATCTCTTTTTCGATTTGACGTAAAAACCATGGGTTTTGGTACGCTTCACGCCCAATCATGACGCCATCAAAGATTTCTAAATTCTCTCGCACGCTTTCAATCGTCTTAATTCCGCCATTGAGTTGGATGTTCAGGTTTGGATGATCATTCTTTAATCGTTCGACAATGTCATAACGAAGGGGGGGGATTTCACGATTTTCTTTCGGGCTCAACCCCTTGAGCCATGCTTTTCGAGCGTGAATTATGAAGGTATTACAATTATTTATATTATTTGTTTCACGTGAAACATTAGTTGTACACACGATATCCACAAACTTATTCACAAATTCATATTCTTCGGAATCATCGATACCGATACGTGTTTTTACATGAACAGGAATATTGGTGGCTTCGCGCATGGATTGGATACAATCGCGCACCAATTCAGGCTCACTCATTAAGCATGCCCCGAAAAAGCCGCTTTGCACGCGATCTGACGGGCAGCCGCAATTGAGGTTAATCTCATCATATCCTGCGTCTTCGCCCATTTTGGCGGCGATAGCCAAATCTTTGGGGTCTGATCCGCCTAGTTGAAGGATAACGGGCTTTTCCCGCGTATCATAGCGTAAGAAGCGCTCCGCATCGCCGCGGATAAGCGCGCCTGTTGTGACCATTTCGGTGTAAAGCGTTATGGATGGAGCGATAAGGCGGTGGAAGAAGCGGCAGTGCCGATCTGTCCAATCCATCATCGGCGCAACTGATATTATTTTATCCTTATAATCCATAACCTAATTCACACATTTCCTTGAATTTAGAAGTGATTTATCATATTTCATTAGGGATGTATCGTATATTTTTTCAAATTTTTGTTCTTACCATTGTTTTGCAATTAGGGTTTATTGGAAACGCAAAGGCGCAAGGGGCGAGTGAATCCGTATCGAAAGAGCCTGTGGCGGATAACCCTTATTTCAATAATACGGGCCTGCCATTGCCGCGATATATTTCGTTTGCGTCTGGCAAGGTGTTTATGCGCAGTGGCCCAGGGCTTCGGTATCCTATTCGTTGGATTTATACGGAAAAAGGATTGCCTATCGAAGTTATTCAAGAATTTGATACGTGGCGCAAAGTAAGGGATTATGAGGGGGCAGAAGGTTGGGTGCATCAGTCTTTATTATCGGGGCGCCGTGCTGGCATAACCCGTGGTGATGACCCTGTCACGCTTTATCGCAAATCAAGCGTGGATTCAAAACCTGTTGTTGAATTGGAACCAATGGTTGTAATACCCCTTGAGGAGTGTACAAAAAATTGGTGTAAGTCAGAGATTCAGGGCTTTAAAGGGTGGATTGAAAAAAAGTTTCTATGGGGCGTTTACGCGGACGAAGAATTCGATTAGAATCATAGTTATTCGGTATTCGCCGATTTCACTATTCTTACTTTTAACCCGAAATCATATTTGAACAATGTTAGACTCTGCTAATAAAGCCGATGTGGCCCATCGGATTCTCTACACGATTCAGTCGCTGTGCGCTGATGAAGAAAAAGGGATGGACGCGATGAAGGTGATAAACCTTTTGGCGGGCATATATGTCGAGAGCGCGTTTTTATTTGATAATTGTGAGGAAGCTTTGCAGGGCAGTTTTGTAAAGCTGTCTAAGCGTTTGGAATGTGACCCGATTGGGGGCGAATTACACGAAGATGTTTTACCGCCCGCCAGTATAATAGATTTTGATGCCGAAATGGGCCGTGCCATTGCCCGCGAATTTTTTGAAGAATGGCTAGATTGTAATTACGAATTTCATGCGATGTTATTAGAATTAACACAGCAAATCTTTACCAGATGGGAAGAGGCGCGCCCCGTTGGGTTGCCTGCGCAATTTAATTCCCCCGTATATATGGGCCAACGCCGTAGCGAGAGTTTCCGTTTATTGGTGGAGGTTACCTATCGTGCCATGGCCTATGAAATTGCCGCGCAAGAATTATGCGATGTTGTGATTGAAAAGAAAATTGGGGTGCGCGGTTGGAATATGGCCGACAGCATCAGCGGCCTTGCAGGGTTGGCGGGACGTAAATTATCTTTATCCCATAACGGGCGTGACCAATGTTGTTGGTTCCGTGGGTCTGATTTGCCTGATTTATTGGATCAAACGGCATATGTTATGACGCAAGAAGCCGTCAGATTGGGCACGCCAACGGGTACAGATTGGCGTTTTGGGTTGCCCGCCAATGATACACCCGCAAACGCGCCAACATTGTTGGTGAAATCAGTCGAACAAATTTGCCATGGTTTTTTTGAGGCCATTAATTTACATGATTATAATGACCAAGCCGTTTGTGCCGCAAAGGCCGCAGGACGCATGTTAGCGGTTGCCTGCGCCGGTGAAAAACCAGATATTGAGCCCGCCATTGCCAAGCCATTGGCCATGGCCGCCATGACCGAAACATACAAAAATGCGTGCGTTGCCGAAGCCGCAGTTAATTATTAAGCGTCATAACGCCAAGACCGAATATTAACGCTAGCTATAGGTAGGACTAAAGTTTCTTCCATTTTTAAAAGTAATTTTCTAGATTCATTAAAAGGCACCAAAGAAGAAATAATATGCCTTCTGTCATCATCGTTGTCATTTGTTACAAATGGTAGTGAAAAAACATAAACGGATGGTACAGGATGCCTTGTGCTAATCACGTCTTGTGCCAATTTTGCCCGTTCATCTTTTGACTGTTCTATGCTTATATATCTATGTAAGGGATTTTCTCCAACTTTCAACCTTTGAAAGTGAGTGGTTCTAGATAATGCGTATAGCCAAGAATCTCTAATAGTTTCTAAGCTTTCTTCATCAACAGTATCTTCAATTGAAGATAAAACAATAGGATTAGCACCTATAACTCGTGTTACTTCTAATGGTGAATTGTGATCTAAATCCGTAGCGCTATAAATACGGATCGATGCCATGACTTTATATGTTTTTTTGAACCCATTTGATAAAATACTACTTATAACTTCTGACATAAAATACCTCATACTTAAAATACATACTAGATAATATAAAATTACATAGCCTATGTTCTGTCAATAAATTAAATAAGAAATGTTAAGTTATTCCCATCAATGCTTGATTCATGGAACAAGGCGGGGTAAGAATCGTTACATGACAAATGCAGCGAAAAAAGAGAGTAACATGAGCCACGAACAACAATCTTCCTATAGTTACGACGAGATCATTAAATGCGGTAAAGGGGAGCTTTTTGGCCCAGGAAATGCACAATTGCCATTACCGCCCATGTTGATGTTTGACCGCATAACCGAAATTTCGATGGATGGCGGCGAATTCGGTAAAGGGCAAGTAATTGCAGAATTTGATATTAATCCTGATCTTTGGTTCTTTGAATGTCATTTCGAAGGGGACCCAGTGATGCCAGGATGCTTAGGGCTTGATGCCATGTGGCAATTGACTGGTTTCTGGCTTGGCTGGACAGGGGCATCTGGTTCAGGCCGTGCGCTTGGGCTGGGTGAGTTGAAATTTACTGACCAAGTTTTACCAACGACAAAGAAGGTTCGTTATATCATCGATATTAAGCGTTTTATTAACCGCAAGTTAGTTTTGGGTGTTGCGGACGGTAAATTGGAAGCCGATGGTAAAGTTATCTATGAAGCCAAAGACATGAAGGTCGGCTTGTTCGATAATTCGGGGAATTAATAGGTGAGTGTTCTATGGGGGGTATTTGCTGTTCTTACAGTAATAGGTTCAACACTTTATAATTTTTCCGTTAAAAGTGCGGGAGATAATGTAAATCCGTTTATCTTTACTGTGATGTTGACAATATTTGCTTTTGCAGGTCATGCGATTGCTTTATTTATCAATAAAATGTTTTTCAATACAGAATTGAAGTTAGAAATTACCAATTATGGACTTGGACTCGCATTTTTGGCAGGGCTTGGCGTTGTGCTAATTGATTTAGCTTATTTCTTTGCCGTTAAATATGGTGGTTTAACAATATCCAATACTTTTTGGACAGTTGGCAGTTTGATTTTGGTCATTCTGATTGGCTTGTTTTATTTTAATGAGCAATTAACCGCAGTAAAAAGCATCGGCTTATTTTTGGGGTTTATATCTATAGTACTGTTGGTGAAAGCATAAAAATTATGTCAACTCAATAATGTTTGAGGTCTGAATAGGAATCCTTTAAAAAGATTCCATGACATATTTAATCAAAGAAAATAAATTACCGCGGGTTGTTATTACGGGCATGGGTATAATCTCATGCATCGGGAATAATGTTGACGAAGTTTTAGAGAGCCTAAAGGCGGGAAAGTCAGGGATTACCGCTGATGAAACCATGGCGGAGATGGGCTTTCGTTCGCAAATCTCGGGTAAGATTGATATCGATTTGGCAGACCATATTGATAAGCGCATGTTGCGTTTTATGGGCCCTGGGGCGGCGTATAACCATTTAGCGATGGAGCAAGCGATTGCCGATTCTGGCTTAACGGAAGATCAGGTTTCAAACCCACGCACGGGTATTGTTATGGGGTCTGGTGGGCCATCGACATCGGCGCAAGTTCAAGCGGCCGATATTGCGCGTGAAAAAGGGGTGAAGCGTATTGGGCCATTTGCCGTGCCAAAATGTATGAGTTCGACCAATTCAGCCAATATTTCAACCAATTTTAAGATTAAAGGTGTGAATTATTCAATCACCTCTGCGTGTTCAACCTCTGCGCATTGTATTGGAAATGCGGTTGAGCAAATTCAACTAGGGAAACAAGATATTATGTTTGCTGGTGGTGGTGAGGAGCTTGACTGGGCGTTGTCCGCGTTATTTGACGCGATGGGCGCGATGAGCAGTAAATATAACGACACACCAACCAAGGCGGCGCGTGCGTATGACGCAAACCGTGATGGGTTTGTTATTGGCTCAGGCGGCGGTGTTGTTGTTTTGGAGGAATACGAAGCGGCCAAGGCGCGCGGCGCGAAGATCTATGCCGAAGTTACTGGATATGGCGCAACATCAGATGGTGCGGATATGGTCGCGCCAAGCGGTGAGGGCGGTATGCGAAGCATGAAATTGGCCCTTGAGACAGTGTCAAAGCCAGTGACTTATATTAATACACATGGCACAAGCACGCCTGCGGGGGATATTACAGAGTTGAACGCGATTAAAGAAGTGTTTGGCAAGGCAGATCATGACATGCCGCATATCAGCGCAACCAAATCTATGACCGGGCATTCATTGGGCGCAACAGGGGTGCAGGAGGCGATTTATTCAATCCTTATGATGAAACATAATTTTGTTTGCCCAAGTATTAATATAGAAACATTGGATGAGGGCGCCAAAGGCTTCCCCATTGCGCAGAAACGCGTAGATAATGTTGATCATCAATCTGTCATGTCAAACAGCTTTGGTTTCGGCGGAACAAACTGCACGCTCGTAATGAGCAAGGTGGAGGATTAAGCCATGAATATTAAAACAGACATCATGAAGGGCAAACGTGGGTTGGTAATGGGCGTTGCCAATGAAAAATCAATAGCATGGGGTATGGCGAAAACCTTGGCTGAAAATGGCGCAGAATTGGCGTTTACGTATCAAGGCGATGCGTTTGGCAAACGGGTGAAGCCATTGGCAGAATCTGTTGGATCAAACATCGTTATTGATTGTGATGTGTCGAATGAAGGGGATTTGGACAATCTTTTTGCCGCGCTTAAACAAGAATGGGGTGAATTTGATTTTTTAATTCACGCCATCGCGTTTAGTGATAAGGACGAATTAAAAGGACGTTATGTTGATACTACGTTAGAAAACTTTACCAAGTCGCTGCATATTTCATGCTTTTCTTTTACATCCATTATGCGCCGTGCGGCGGATATGATGAAGCCAGGGGGAAGCGCAGTGACGCTTTCTTATTATGGGGCAGAAAAAGCGATGCCAAATTACAATGTTATGGGCGTGGCGAAGGCGGCGTTGGAAGCGAGCGTTCGATATCTAGCCGCAGATTTGGGCCGAGATGGTATTCGTGTGAATGCGATTAGTGCGGGACCAATGCGCACCCTTGCCGGCGCGGTGATTGGAAACGCCCGCACGACATTTAAGTATAATACAATCACTGCACCATTACAGCGTCCTGTTGAATTGGACGAGCTAGGCGGGGCAGGATTGTATTTGCTATCCGAATTATCAGGCGCGGTCACAGGTGAAGTGCATTATGTCGATTGTGGCTTTAACGCCGTGGGTATGCCCATGCCCGATAGGTTGAAAGAGTTTGGCGAGAAGTAATAATATAACGTGGAAACGTTCATCTCAATTAACAATAGAATTTTTAAAACATTATTAGATGCTTGGGAATTATCCCGTAGCATTGAGCCGCATGGATCATTTTTGGGGCAGGCGGTGTTTTCGCAGGTTGACGACAGGACGCTTTCTTATCAAGAAATGGGCGAGATGACTTTATCAGAAGGGCACGTGCTTGATGATGTTCAAAAGCGTTATATCTATAAATTAAAAGAAGATGCGATTGCGGTTTATTTTGATGATGGGCCAGATAAAGGGAAATTGTTTCACCGATTAAAATTTGATGAGAATGGATTTGCCGAAGCGCATCATGATTGCCCGCCCGACACATATCATACAAAAATGCAGATTAAATCAGATGAAGAATTTGAGGTTGAGCATGTGGTAAAAGGACCACGTAAAGATTATAAAATTATCAGTAAATACAAAAAACGCGGCGTAAGTTAATACGCGCGCGCTTTATGAATTCTTATTGGTATTAAACCTTAGTAAGCTTTGGTCACGCCGTCGCTTACTGCTTTTTCGGCGTTGGTCTGTGACATGATAGCACAAAGTGTAGTCGAGCACTTAGGGCATTGGCCTTTAGCCATATAGCCACCTTTTTTAGTTTGGTGAATCGCGGGGTCGTTCATCTTCACACCTTTTTCTTTACATTTTACACAATATGCTGTTATCGCCATGAGAACCTCCTGAGTTAGCTTATGAATGTCTTATTGATAAAGACTCCCTTATTATAACACGAAAACGTTGGCAAGTGGCACGCTTATAGGTAAAAATAAAAAGTATATATATTACAATAGTTTAAGGGGTGGTTTGAGCATGGTTTTTATTGTTTTCATGTCATTTTTCGCCGTAAAAGGTGGGTTTATTATGATCATGCCTGTTCCGCTCATCCCGCGTTCTACAGGGGCAAAATGCCATTCATCGATAATTATTTTATCTTGGGGGATGTCAGATGCTTTAACGGCTTCTATCATATCCAAATGATTTTGAGCGGGTAAGATTGGATACCAAATCATATAAATCCCTTGCGGCCATTTTTTATAGGCAGCCAATATATTTTTGATGCAGGTTTTATATTCGGTTTTAATCTCATAACTAGGGTCACATAAAACGCCGCCACGTTTTAGATGAGGGGGGATTTTCCCTTTGAGCGCGTGGTAGCCATCTTCAAATTCTAATTTAGTATTGATAAAATTCTTTAAGGTTTTTTCTAAATAAGGGTATTCACCTTTATGGAGATCATAAGCAAATAAACGGTCGGTAGGGCGCATGATTTTTGCCGCAATATAGGCGGAGCCGGGATAGGTTTTTATATGTCCATCACCATTGAGGTCTTTTAAAATTTTTGCGTAATGTTGAAAGGCGTTGACGTTGGCCTGTTCCGCATCTTGATTTTTGATGAGAAGGGGCATGAGGGCGTCAATGCCTTCATTAAATTCACCAATTTTTTGTGCCTCATCAGATTCTAAATTATATAAGCCGCGTCCTGCGTGAGTATCAACCCATTGAAAGGGTGTATCCTTTTTTAATAGATAATCTAAGACAGTGATGAGCCAAAGATGTTTTTGGATATCAGCACGATTGCCCGCATGGTAAATATGTTGATAGCTTAACATTAATGGACGCTTAACATGTTTTCCATGATGACATCAGGCTCATCAGAGAAGACAGTTTTGACACCGATTGATTGTAATTCACGTGCCAATTCAGGTTCATTCACGGTGTATACCAATGGAATATAATCATTCTCGAGCGTTGTTGAAATAATTTCTGGAGTAACCAGTTGTGTGCCAAAATTTATTGTTTTGACGTGCAAGTAATCGGCAAGCTCTAACCAGTTGTCTGAAATTTCATCCCCGCCTAATAATAAACCACGTGGCCAATCGGTCGCGACATCCATGGCGGCCTCTAACGATACATGTTCAAATGATGAGATGAGCAAACCATCGTGGTTGTCCCAGTATTGGGAAAGGATATCTAAGGCAATCTCCGCGGTATCTTTTTCGCGTCCTGGGCATGGTTTGATCTCTAAATTTAAACCAAGGTCGCGTTCGATAAGGGCGTCGATGGCTTCTTCTAATGTTGGGATTTTGATGCCAGCGAAACTGTCTGAGAACCAGCTGCCTGCCTCTAATTGTTTAAGTTCTTCATAGGTGATTTCGGCAACAAGGCCGTGGCCATTTGTTGTGCGCTCTAGATCATCGTCATGGAAGAGGATGGGGACATCATCTTTTGTCAGTTTGACGTCAAGCTCAACCCATTTTACACCAATATCGGCGGCGGTGTGGATGCCCTCAATTGTGTTTTCTGGGGCGTATGCTGCTGCGCCACGGTGACCGATAACTTTTGGTAATTTAAGTGCCATGTTCTTAATCTCTTGCATTTAATCAATGAATGTTAGAGCATCTTTTATCACGCAGAATCGATAAAATACAGGAATAAAATGAGTAAGACATTTGGACAGCTTGGCGCAAAAATTGGATGGCGTAACGGTACTGGTGAAAAAGGCCGAGGTGTTTTTGCCCTTGAGGATATTGCCAAGGATACAATGATTGAGGCGGCGCCAGTAATTTTGGTGTCTGCGGAAAATGTACCCGACGATGGGGGCGCGCCAGATGGATATTTGTTGGATTGGAACCCTGATGAAGAGGGGGCGGAGCATTGCATGCCGCTTGGGTATATAATGCTTTATAACCATAGCCGCAAACCCACGCTTTATTTAGAAAATGATAGTGATGATATGACGATAACATCTTTTGCCCTTCGTGATATTAAAAAAGGAGAAGAGTTGACGTGGGATTATTCATGCGAAATTTGGTTTGATGAAGATGATTAATATTTAATGTTTCATTCTTAATAATACCTTTGTGCCTGCTTATTTTTGACATCATTTAAAATTAATAACAGGGCGTTTAATAAAGGAAAAAAACATGAAAAGATTCCCACTCTTACTTTTAACGCTTCTTGCTACTGCTTGCTCAACAGGTGAGCCGACTATTGGTGAAATTGCCAAGGCTGACAGCAAAGCTTATGAACAAATCGCAAAGCAATATTCAAAAGGCGAAGATACGGCCAATGATGGTGAGAAGCTTGTAACCAAAGGACGCAAACTGATGGAAGATGGTCGATCAGACGTTCGTAAAGGGCAAGAGATGATTTTAGATGGAAATAAAGCAATTACGTCTATTCGTAATGAATACATCACGCAAACGCCAGAATCACTCAAATTATTAGAAAAAGCGAATGATAGAGTGGAAGATGGCAATAAGCGGATTATCGAAGGTAATAATAAGATTAAGACAGGGGAAGATATTGTCCGTAAAGGCCGCAGTAAGATAGAAGAGGGCAATCGTATCATGTCCAAATCAGAAGCGGCCTATAGCGCAAAGCAATAATGATTTTGAACTTTATTCATTGGATCGATAGGGGCCTGGTCAGTTTTTAAGACCGTCTATGTGGAAAAGCGTGAATTAAAATATGCTTGCGTGGGTGGTAATAGCGCGGTGCCGCTTGGTATTATTTCACTGACTGAAAATATTATGATGGTTGTTATTGTGGTTTAGATGGCAATTTCTTACTTGTAATTCTTTAGTTGACATATCCTTATATAAGTTTACATATGTGCTTAAATTTAAGGAGTAATTAAAATGTATAATGATGCAAAGCGTTTAATTATAGGCGGATTAGAAAGAGTAGTTCAAAAGATAGATTTTTCTGCAGCTGTCAGAGTTATTGGAACAGATAGAGCGGGAGACGTAAATCTTCTTGAAGTCTTTCGTGTACACCAAGGAAATATAGATGCACTTCCAGATGACAAGTTTGATAATTGGCCACTTCCTAAATTTCCTAACTTACCGCAATTTACATTAGGGGGGCGAACCTCTCATTTACTTCGTATTTTTGCAGGTTCTGTAAACTTAAATAATATAGCTACAAAGAGAAACGTTTTAATAAAGCCTAGTGGCTTAGAGAGAAATACGATTGAGCGCGATAAATCTGTGGCAATACACATGGGGCAGGCATTACTTTTACCAGTAAAGAAGAGATAATTACTAAGCTAGTTTTATTGACGCCTTATGCTCTCGATAAATCATATAAAGCCCGCTGCTGATGATGATGCTTGCACCGATGAATGTCCAAACATCCATAAGGACATCATCAAAAAATAGCCATCCCCACAACAATGCCCAAATGATAGAGGTATACATCAGTTTACTGATCGTTACGGCATGCGTTTTAAGGTAGGCAATCGCCATAATTCCTGTTGCAAATGTTTCAACCAGTCCTGCGGTCGCAAGGAATTTAAAGGTCGATAAATCAGGAACGACAAAATTAAAAGCCATAGGAATGGCGTTCATTAAGAAAATCATTCCTGTGGTGTAAAATGTGAAAGATAAGATCGGCTCTCTTTCGCCAATTTTGCGTGTCAAAACATTGGCATAAGCAAAGAGCGAAGAGGCAATTAATATACCAATAGAGAGCCAATCAAATTCAATGATGCCTGGCCGCAGAATAATAAGCACACCTGTAAACCCCGTGATAATGGCAAAAAATCGATGTTTTCCAATTTTTTCTTTTAGGATAATCCACGAAAAGATCGCGGTCATAAAGGGTGCAATATAAAATAACGTATAGGTATCAACCAGTGATTTATGTTGGAACGCGTAAATAATGATTCCGTAACAAATGGCGTACGCGACAGACCGATAAAATTGTAGCTTTAGGTGATAGGTTTTAAGCGAACGTTTGGTTATAAGCGCAAATATTACCAATGCAATCACGCCAATTCCTTGGGTATAAAAGGCGATTTGATAAAAATTAAGCTCTGTTTGTCCTGCAAGCTTTAACGCCACATCGGCAATTGCGTAACTGGTATAGCCAGCAATAGCGAGCACAACACCAAGCATATTGGGAGATAGTTTTGTCATGGGAGGGTTTTAACATTGTTTTTATATCAATGCATATAAAATCAAATAAATATTTAAGCCTATTTTAAATGAAGCGGGTGAAAAGCTGTGACGTGGGCTTTGTGGTCAATTGAAAGCTGTTTTTTGGGATAAGGCGTAATAATTAATTCTGCTTTCGGGCTTTCAACACCTTTTGCTCTGCTGTAAAATTCATTAAACGTAGAAAGCCTTTGAATTGAACCCCAATCTTTGCCGGGTGCAACTCTTCGCATTTCATTCAATGCGCGGCCAAATGTGGTTTGAATCATCACAATTTTTCTTTGTGCGGCTTCGAGCCTTTCAAGAAGTCGCATGACTTGTTGATTGACCTCATCTGGGTGTGCATAGGCATTTTCTAGTAATCCATATGCCATTACACAATGGACAACAGGCTCAACATTTCCATCATATTTTTCTAAATTAGCCAGATGCTCATGTGCCAATTCCTGAGAAACAACCCCATCAGATTCGTTGGCAATTTCTTCCCAAACTGTTTTTAAATCAGTATTCATAAAATTACTTTTAAAGATGTTTTTCATAACCGTCAATAGGAGATATAAAAAACCCCGCGCGGGGCGGGGCTTATTTAATCTTATAATTGAAAAAGCTTACGCAGCGTCTTCTTTTTTCTCACGTTTTGCTTGTTCGTGAGGCTCACCAGTTTCTTGGTCAACGCGTTTCATAGAAAGTTTAACCTTACCGCGGTCATCCATACCAATGCATAGAACTTTCACTGTATCGCCT
>CAYGUV010000010.1:54426-59255 GCA_964353185.1 uncultured Micavibrio sp.
TTTAACCTTACCGCGGTCATCCATACCAATGCATAGAACTTTCACTGTATCGCCTTCTTTGATGATGTCGGTTGTGTTGGCAACGCGTTCATCGGCAAGCTCAGAGATGTGAACAAGGCCGTCTTTTGAGCCCATGAAGTTCACAAACGCACCAAAATCAACAGTTTTCACAACTTTACCATCGTAAACTTTGCCGACTTCTGGCTCTTCTGTGATGCCTTTGATCCATGCGATTGCTTTTTCAATGCTGTCACCGCTTGTCGCAGAAACTTTGATTGAACCATCATCATCGATATCAATTTTCGCGCCTGTTGTTTCCGTGATTTCACGAATAACTTTACCGCCAGTACCAATAACTTCGCGGATTTTTTCAGGGTTGATTTTGATTGATACGATTTGAGGGGCATGTTGTGACATTTCGCCACGCGCTTCGGTCAATGCTTTGGCCATTTCACCAAGAATGTGGATACGGCCATCTTTTGCCTGATCCAATGCAATCTTCATGATGTCTTTGGTGATCGATGTGATTTTAATATCCATCTGAAGGGATGTAATACCTTCTTCAGTTCCAGCAACTTTAAAGTCCATATCACCAAGATGATCTTCATCACCCAAAATATCAGAAAGAACAGCGAAGTCCTTGCCTTCTTTGATCAAACCCATTGCAATACCGGCAACAGGACGTTTCAAAGGAACGCCAGCATCCATCATCGCCAATGAGCTACCACAAACAGACGCCATTGAAGACGAGCCGTTGCTTTCGGTAATTTCAGACACGTTACGGATTGTGTATGGGAAGTCTTCTGCAGCAGGCAGAAGAGGGTTCAACGCACGCCAAGCCAATTTACCGTGACCAATTTCACGACGTCCTGGAGGGCCAACACGGCCAGCTTCTCCAACAGAATATGGAGGGAAGTTATAGTGCAACATAAAGCGTTGACGGTATTCACCTTCTAGCGCGTCCATGATTTGCTCATCCTGACCAGTTCCCAATGTTGTCACAACAAGAGCCTGCGTTTCACCACGTGTGAACAGGGCAGAACCGTGTGCGCGTGGTAATATGCCAACTTCAGCAACGATTTGACGCACTGTTTCTGTGTCACGACCATCAATACGTTTTTTGGTTTTGAGGATGTTACCGCGAACAACTTCACCTTCAAGATGTTTGAATTCAGCCGCAACCATTTCTTTGGTGATGCCTGTGTTTTCGTTTACGAATGCTTCAACAGCTTCTGCCTTCACAGCATCTTTCGCAGCGTAACGCTCCGCTTTGTCAGTGTGAGAGTAAGCTTTACGAACATCGTCTTCGTATTTTGATTTAAGATCGCCAAATAACTTAGTGATTTTAGGGTCTTTTTCAGGAAGATCCCATGGCTCTTTCGCGCCCATTTCAGCCAATTCGATGATACCGTCAATAACAGGTTGGAAGCCTTCCCACGCATGCATAACAGCGCCAAGCATGATTTCTTCAGAAAGCTCAGATGCTTCTGATTCAACCATAAGGACGCCTTCTTTGGTACCAGCGGCAACAAGGTCAAGCTCAGAGCCTTCCATGTCTTGGATAGTCGGGTTTAGTAAGTATTCACCGTCTTTATAACCCACACGCGCGGCGCCAACAGGGCCCATGAATGGAATGCCTGACATTGTCAATGCGGCCGAAACACCGATCATCGCAACCATATCTGGGTCATTTTCCATGTCGTGCGCAATAACTGTACACATGACTAGTACTTCGTTTAAGAAGCCATCTGGGAATAATGGGCGGATAGGGCGGTCAATCAGACGAGCGGTCAGTGTTTCTTTTTCAGACGGGCGGGCTTCACGTTTGAAGAAACCACCTGGGATTTTACCTGCGGCATACGCCTTTTCTTGGTAATGAACGGTTAATGGGAAGAAGTCTTGTCCTTCTTTCACTGATTTTGCGGCAGTGACAGCACAAAGCACTGTTGTTCCGCCTAAAGTTGCAATCACGCATGAATCTGCCTGACGCGCAATTTTACCAGTTTCTAAAGTCAGTGTTTGACCGGCAAACTGGATTTCTTTTTTAAATACATTAAACATGTTTTTCTTTCTTATTGTTTAAGTCACCCGTTGCTTTTCCAAGGGCGATGTGTTTATTTACACCTGTTGCCTGTATGGCAAAAGGACAATTGATTTGCTTTGAAATGGAGAAATCTACCGAAGAGATGATAATCGGTGGACGGTTAAATGCTCTGGTTTTATTGGAAGCTCTTAACTGTCAACCGCATATCAATGGAAAACAATATCTTACGCCTTTTCTTAGCATGTTTTTAATGCCATGATTACGGCCTAGTGTCAAATTATCTCTTAATCATTTACGGAGGCTTAAAATGGAAGAAAACAACACACCAACGGGTAAAGTACTGGGTATCCCTACGAATAAATATGCGAAATTATGTTATGTGCTGATTTTGGTTTCTGCGGCGTTTGGGCTTGTTTCAAGTTTATTGATGTTGGTTGGGATGAGTATCGGTGGTGGAATCATCAGCTTGGTAGGTTTAATTGGTTTGGCGTTGGCGGTGACAGGCTGGCTGGTCTTTAAGGAAGAGTTTGGCGCGGTTGATTTATCGCATTTCAAAGCATTATCGGCGATGTTTGTTGTATTCTTTGTCTTTAATGTGATTTTGTTCAATGCCACCGCAGGTTTTGGTATTGTTGGTCCAATTATTCAATTTTTGATTACAGCAGTAGAAGTTGCGATTTTGTTTGCAGCGTTTGATGTATGGCGTTCAGGGAAAAAAGCAACGGTCGAATCAATAAAGGCAAGTTTCTTTGGGTTAAAGAAGTATCTGCCAAATAAATAACAATTAAATAAAGGGTGTAATAATGAATTATCTTGTTCTTTTAAGACATGGTCAGTCTGAGTGGAATCTGAAAAATGTCTTCACGGGTTTTACGGATGTAGAGCTAACGGAAAAGGGGATTGAAGAGGCCATAAATGCAGGAAAATTGTTGAAAGAAGAGGGGATCAGTTTTGATCAAGTTTTCACCAGTACATTAAAGCGCGCGAACAAAACAGCGGAGCTTGCGCTTACTGAAGCAGGGCAGTCGGATTTAATCGATAGTATGATTTATCACGAAGATTTGCGAGAGCGTGACTATGGCGATTTAACAGGTCTCAATAAAGATGAAACACGTGAGAAGTTCGGGGATGAGCAGGTGCATATTTGGCGTAGGTCATATGATGTGCCACCGCCGGGGGGCGAATGCCTTCAGGATGTGGTTGAAAAACGGGTGCGCCCTTATTATGAAGCCCATATCAAACCGTTGGTTGAAGAGGGTAAGAATGTGTTGATTGCGGCGCATGGAAACTCTCTACGCGCGATGTTGATTATTTTGGGTGTCGAAACGCCGGAAAGCATCAATAATGCCGAAATGGAGACTGGCGTTCCCGTAATTTTTGCGTTAGAAAATGGTGAAATTAAAAAACGCTATATTTTAAAGGATTAAAAATGGATATCTCAAAATTATCAATTGGTAAAAACGCACCAGAAGAAGTGAACTGCATCATTGAAAACCCAATGGGTGGACAGCCAGTTAAATACGAAATTGATAAAGAATCTGGCATGTTAATGGTGGATCGTTTTATCCATACACCAATGTTTTACCCTGGTAATTATGGTTTTATCCCGCATACATTATCGGATGATGGTGACCCAGTTGATGTGATCTGCATCGGTCATTTACCCGTTACACCAGGCGCGGTTTTACCCGTAAAGCCGATTGCCGTTTTGAAAATGGAAGATGATGGCGGTATGGATGAAAAGATTATTGCCCGCCCAACAGATAAAATGTTCCCATATCATGCCAATGTAAATGATGTTGATGATATTCAGCCAATTTTGAAAGAACAGATTGAGCATTTCTTCACGCACTATAAAGACCTTGAAAAAGGCAAGTGGGTAAAAATTGGTGGATGGGGCAATGCCGCCGAAGCCAAAGCGATGATTGAAGAAGGTATCAAGCGCGCAGGAAAGTAATTATAAAGCGGTTCCTGGTGGGGTTGGTAAATCCCATGTGTTGAAATCAATTCTGCCTGAATATGCTTGGTCGAGTAAATTTTCGATATAAGCTCTGCTTAAAGGCATGTAATTTATGTCAACGGCGTCCTTTTGTTCAGCAATGGTTTCCATACATTGAAATGTAGCGTCCATATTTGCATTGAATGATTCTGCGAATGGTTTGTTTTCAAAAAGCTGCTCTACAGATAATGATTGCACAACGCAGGCTTGAACGACATCGTGTCTTTGCGCATCCGTTAATTGTGATGATAAATCTTTCACATAGGATTGTCCTATAACTTGTGCAACTTGTCTTGCCGCGTTTGCGCATGTTATCATGTCTTCTTCATCCATAGACACGCAGGCTTCTTTAAATATCAAACGAATGATGTTTGCGTTTTGCAGATCTTTTTGAGCCGCAATTTCTTCAGGTGTCAAATTATTTGGGGGAGGAGCCGTTTCTTGAGAAAGGGCCTGATGAGGAACTATAATTAACGCAACTGTTTTTAAAGCTTTGATAAATTTATTCAGCATGCTTGATCCTTGGTTATGTTATTACGTTACGTATAACATAATATTTTTGAATATCAATACATAATGGCAGTATAAAAAACCCGCCAATATAGGGCGGGTTTTGAATTCTTACTGCTTTTAATATTAACGACGGATGCCAAGCTTTTTGATTAGGTCTTGGTAGCGGCCTTCGTTTTTACCTTTTAGGTAATCTAACAATTTACGGCGCTTTGCAACCATTGCCAAAAGACCACGACGTGAGTGGAAGTCTTTTTTGTTGCCTTGCATGTGCTC
>CAYGUV010000011.1:0-56312 GCA_964353185.1 uncultured Micavibrio sp.
GTTCAGAAGTTCAAAGACCTTTAGCAACTGTTGTTATTGGCGGGATTATATCCTCTACCATATTAACGTTATTGGTTTTACCGACACTTTATAAATGGTTTCCAACTAAAATTATGTTCACGCGTAAAAAGGAAAACTCAATTACTCAAACTTCATAAGGAGATATAAATGAAGGCACTAGCACTATTAATAGTTTCAATTCTAAGCTTAGGTTATGGTCAAGCATATGCTGAAAAAAGCGATTATACGCCTGAGCAAATTAAAGAAATGCCGCGCTTTGCTAGTATAGAACAGCAACGCTGTCCTAAAGCTCGCTATCCTGCTCTTAAAAATAGGCTAGAATGCAAACATCAGGTTCGTGTAGAAATATATGAGAAGCGTTTGGAAAGAGACAAAAATGAATACGATGGCTAAAAGCTATTATAATAGATTTTCTAAAGTCTATGATTGGTTATCACCAAAAGCGTATTATCACCAAGCTCGGCAAGCTGCTATAGACAGCCTTGAGTTAACCGAAGGACAAACAGTTTTAAATGTCCCTATTGGCACAGGTCAGAACCTTGAATACTTTCAAAAACACCTTAAAGGTACTGGGAAAATTATTGGTGTTGATCTCTCAGAAGGTATGCTTTCTAAGGCATTTGATAAAGTTCAAGAGCAAGAATATCCTAACGTTGTTCTACACAATTCCGATGTGTCAGAATTAAATGCAGCGTGGATGAGGCAAAATATAGAATTAAACCCAGAGCAAAAAGTGGATGCTGTGCTTTGTGATCTAGGGCTTTCAGGTTTTGAAGATTGGAGAAGTATCATTGATAATTTGCTAGATGTTTTAAAACCTGATGGAAAGCTTGTGGTTATGGACTGGCTTATTGAAGAGCCAAGTTTACGCGGAGAGTTTATTAAATGGATTGGTGGTGGAGAGGTTGACCGCCCCATTCCAGCGTATCTTGAAACTAAACTAGATGGCTTTGTATTTGATCATTCGTTTAACAGAGGTGGTGTTTTTGTAGCTTCTGGAATGAAACCTAAAGGTATGGGGAATTAAAAATGGGACATAACCATCATCATGGTAATCCATCTGAAATAGGAGAAAAAAGATTATGGTGGGCTGTTGGAGCAAACATGCTTCTAACTTTAGCCCAAGTAATTGGCGGTTTAGTATCAGGTAGCTTGTCTTTGGTTGCCGATGCGCTTCATAACTTTAGTGATGCGGCCTCACTATTGATTGCTTTGGTTGCTATACGAATTGGACGTAAACCGCCCGATCAATTCAAGACATTTGGATATAAACGCGCCGAAACAATAGCGGCTCTAATCAACCTCGTCACTCTAGTGATTATCGGTTTGTATCTTTGTTATGAAGCAATTTTACGTTTTATTACTCCAGAACCTATAGCAGGTTGGATAATTGTGATTGTCGCTGGAATTGCTTTAATAGTTGATGTTTTCACAGCATTGCTGACCTACAGCCAGTCTAAAACAAGTATGAATATAAAGGCAGCGTTTCTCCACAATGTTACAGATGCACTGGCTTCTGTTGGCGTAATAATAGCAGGTACGCTGATTATTTTATACGGTTGGGTCTGGGTAGATGCGGCAATGACTTTACTTATAGCTGGTTACGTTCTTTATCAGGGCTTTACTACGCTACCGAAAGTCATTCATTTACTAATGGAGGGAACACCAGATCATATAGATATAAAACAGGTCATTAAAGCACTTGAAGAGCAAAAAGGCGTACAGAACGCGCATCATGTTCATATCTGGCAGTTAGATGAACAACGTAATGCCTTAGAGGCTCATATAATTATTTCTGATGAGGCTGAAATGGATAGTGTTAAAGTCAGTATTAAATCAATGCTACATGATAAGTTTCATATAGATCACTCAACTTTGGAATTTGAGAATAAGAAATGTTGTTGAAATTTTATAGGTGAATTATGTATCTATTATTAACCATAAATGCTACATTCTCCTTATAATATCTACAGACCGTAGGCCTCAAATGGGACACTTTTGGGACAATTGCTATCACAAATGAGGGTAAAGGTTAATTTAATATGTTAATTAAATTTTAACTAAGTTATTGATATATAGTTAAAAAATTTAATTCAGATTCATCCTGATTTTCTATAAAACATTCTCCAAAACCGTAGGCCGAGGGTTCAAATCCTTCTGCCCCTGCCATTCAGTATTCCAATCCATTCGTTACAGAGAATTTTGCCGGTGAAGCCCCGCGTTCCGCGCGGCCTCGTGAGATGGGCATATCCGACAAGCCCAGAGAATTCTTAAAACAGCCTATTTCTCACCGATTTTCTCAAACGGTTATTTTGTCGCGCGTCGGCCAATAGCGGACACTTAAGCTGTAACCTGATGATAACGTTCTTTACATAGCTAGTGTTCCCAAGGATTCATCCAAGGACTAATTGATGGTAAAAATAAATTTTTAGCTCCAAATAGTCCTAATTTTTATTTTCTGCCTATGTTGTTTGGAGAGCACAAGCTAAGCTAGAAATTGTTGAAATCGCTATTAAAACTTTGAATGATACTACTAAAATATCTATTGCAGAGAAATTACCACCGCCGTTTTGGGCATAAAAATAAATAGAAAGTGAAACAATATGGATCACCACCACGCTTTAACACAACTCGCAATAATACTTGCCGCAGCATTTATTGGTGGGGCTATATTTAAAAAACTAAAACAACCTGCACTGGTTGGTTATATTATCGTAGGTATTATTTTGGGTTCTTCAGTTTTAGGCGTAGTAGAAAACCAAGAAAACATTTCCTTTATGGCAGAGTTAGGAATTCTTCTTCTATTATTCTTAGCCGCGATGGAACTAGATCTACATAATTTTAAAGCTGTAGCAAAAATATCTATTATAACTTGTGCTGTTCAAATAGGCCTAGGTTTAGCTGCAATGTTTGCCTTTGGATTCTTGTTGGATTGGCCAGTTAACCGCTGTATTTTACTAGGCTTTGCTGTTTCTCTAAGCAGTACCGCTGTAGCTTTAAAAATATTAGATGATAGCGGATTGCGTAAGACTCGTATTGGTGAAAAATCTATTGGGATTTTGATATCTCAGGATATTGCCGTTATTCCAATGATACTTATAATTGGCGCATTAAGCACCTCTGATGGTTTTAACTACATGGGAATCGTAAAACTTGGGTTAGCTCTACTAGCCATGATTGGCATTATTCTTCTTTTCACTAAAAAACCTAAAATATTTTCTTCTGTTTGGAAAAAATTTGAGAAAGTCCATGATTTTACAATGGAAGGACAAACCGCCGTTACTGGTCTTGCCTTATGCTTTACAGCCGCCGCATTAGCAGGCTTGCTTGGGCTTTCTGCTGCCTATGGTGCTTTTCTGGCGGGACTAATAATTGGAAATACCTTCAGTCATAAGAAACTTGAAGCGCATACAAAGCCAATCTTTGAAGTCATGATTATGATTTTCTTTTTATCTATAGGTTTATTAATTGATTTAAATTTTTTAAAAGAAAATTTCATAACAATCATATCCCTCCTTTTTGTTACCATGCTGATAAAAACGATTGTAAATGTCGCTACTTTACGTCTGCTGGGTGTAGAAAAAAATGAAGCTTATGTAACAGGTGCTGTTTTGGGGCAAGTAGGCGAATTTGGATTTATTTTGGCAGCAATGGGATTAGCCGCTAATACTATTGAAGATGATAGTTATAAGTATGTAATTGCAATAATTTCACTCAGTTTACTTGCAACGCCACTATGGCTTTATATGGTTAAACATTATAGAATTCTTGATCAAATGAAGTTAAAACGCCGTAAAAAAAGTGCTCCCGACAGCTTGATATAAAACGCATTCATCCGAACAACTTTTGCCCTTAGTTGCATAATTTATATAAATGGACATATGTGCTATCGGCCATAAGCGGGCAGTTAAATTTATTAAACAATAGAATTAAGAGCAAAAGTCACTTGATGGCTTATTTATTTACAAATCCTGAACAACTATTTGCACAATAAAGAACTACCACAGGACTACCAAGACAAGCATATTAAATGAAATAATGCGGCTACTACAGCTACCCAACAAGATTTATTTAATTTTTAGAAAATTAACATCATCTTCAATCCGAAGAGCTATACAATCGCTATCTTTGCCAATAATCATATCCGTATCGACCCTTGTTGCCGCTCCTGCATATGAGCCTGCCGACGTAAAAGTAGAGATTTGAACGTAGTAATTTTCTATCTTAGGTAAAGCAAATAATTGCTGATAAATCTGTTCTCTTTCAAAAAAATTACCTTCTTTATTCGCTAGAATATTTTTGTTTTTATCTATTAATTGAATGTTAGCTCCACAACGACCAACTATAGGCTTAATGACATAGCCCGTTTTAATTAAGTCGTCATTTAATTCATAACTTGTATTTAACAATAAAGGGTGATTAGGAAATAATTTCCACAAAACAGGTAAGATAGCTTTGTTACTTGGTATTAAAGTCCATAGCGGTTCAAAAACTTTTATTTCTTCGCGCAAAAGAACATCAGCTAAACGCGGTGTTTTACCTTCTTGTTCTGAATTTGCGTGTAATAAATCAGCGTGATCCGTCTCTGCTCTTAATTGATCTATAGCAGTTTCCCATGCCCATGTTTTCCAAACCCATTTAACAGGATTTTCTTGTTCATCAACGATAATGCCTTCTTTATTCCATTTTAAACTTTCTAAGCCTACTATCCTTACGCATTCATAGCCTGCTGCCTCAATCGCAGTTTTCATGAATAAGGCATGGTAATCTTCTTCCGCATCATGGTCTTGCAAGACATGAATAATATCTGTGACTTCACAATCACGCCACGCCTCAACTAAATCTCTAAATAATCCTTTCGCGGCATCTATCCCATCTGTAACACCTAAATGACGTGCCCATTTCCCTTGAATTTTCCCTGCCTCCATATAACAGGATGCTGAGTCACAATTATATTCATAAACTTTCAATCCTTTTTCTGATAATGCAAAATCAAAACGACTTGTGATAAGCTGGCTTTGTCTATTATTCCAAGATTTTTGAATACGAGGAATAATTGATGCTGGCAATCCAAATTTTTCTAACAATTTAGGGTGTTGAAAAACATAATCTGTTGCATGGGTAAACATGTTATGTAGCTCATCAGTCGCAGATTTTAATTTCTCATAGGCACTCTCTGAAATCATGTAATAACGTAAATGATCTTCTTTAACAGAGCTTAAAAAATGCCCTCCCATAGCGTTAACATAGGCTTCCTCATCGGGATTTGCTATATTAAGCCATGGCTTAAAAGAATTTTTCGTTTCACCTATTGTAATATTTTTTATTTTGAATAAATCTGTATTTTTCTCAGGTAGTATTTCTGAATGTTTTATATCATCTGTCTGAATAACCCACCCTAAAATTATTGAGTCTTCAAAAGAACATTCTAACCAGTAATCTCCATCAGCACCAATTTTTGATTTTATTTCTCGTGAATAATTTTTATTTTCTGGCCATAAACAAAAATCCATATTTTGTTCAATAATACGCACATATTGGTTTGTTACCTCTGTTACAATTGCAACGTGACCTGTTCTTTCAAACGCGCCTCCTTCTTCCCAAATCAGCAAACAACCTTCCTCCGGATGGCGTGCTGATCCATTTTTAAAAGCCTTTAAAGGAAGTGTTTTATTGGTTTGTATTTCGCGAACGGTTCTTAAGTCAAAAATCTCATACGCCATAGCAACATCATCAAAAATATATCCTTTGTTGACATATAACCACCTTCTGGCAAATTCAACGCACTGCCATTTATACCCCATGTAAATGCCATCGTAATAGCTCCGGTAAGAGGCTCTATTTGGATAAACAACGCCATCGGCGGTATCGTAATCACTGGAATAAGACTTAACGTCTCCACTGGCGACCCCTAAAACGGTACCAAAGGCCGTAGGCTTATTATGGTCATTTTTTTTCATAGGTTAAATTCTAAAAAATTGTTCAAATTACGTTGTAATCTTATATTATAATTTTCCAATTTCTAAGTAATAATTATCTTTCTTATATTACTCAAAAAGCCCATATTTCGCAAAAAATAGCATAGATATAGCTTCCCATGACACAGGCGGGCGGCATGGTAATTTTAAGTCATAATTAATAGCTATTTTTAAAGAATATATGCTAGTAATATCGCGCAAAATTGAAAACACCAAAGGTAAGCCATAACAATATGAATTCTGATTTCGAACAATTATCCGCAGAGTTATCTTTATTTTTTTCTGATCATTTTATTACAAAAGGAACAGTAAGCAGTGTTCTTATAATTTTAGGAATATTAGTTTTAAGATATTTCTCAATCAAAATGATTAAAAGAAAAAAAGTAATTCTAAATAAAGATCAACGCCGTTGGGTTAATAGAATAAATAACATTGCGACTACACTTGTTGTTTTAGGCATAGTGTTAATTTGGGCGCCACAACTTCAAACTTTTGCACTTTCATTAACTGCGGTTGCTGTTGCTATTGTTCTTTCAACAAAAGAATTGCTCATGTGTCTTACGGGAGGTTTTTTGAATGTATCATCAAAAGCCTTTGATGTGGGTGATTGGATCACTGTTGATGATATAACGGGAGAGGTCATGAGTATTGCTGCAATGACAACAGTTGTTGAAAAAATTGATGTCAGCGGTAAGTCCTATCAATTTACAGGTGATATTATACAAATCCCCAATAGTCTATTTTTAACCTCAAACATAGAAAACGCAGCATTTTTAAAAGACTATATTTATCATGATTTTTCAATTGTCATTCAATATGCCGATTTAGATGTCGCCGTCATAATGAAAAAATTAAAAGAAATTACGCATAGCTATTACAAACCATTCGAAGCAGATGCCATCAAGTTCAATAAACGCGTTGAGCGCAAGGTAGGCGTTGATTTTGCAGACCCACATCCGCAATTTTTCTTAAAAACCACTGATATTGGACATATCGTATTTACGGTCAAGTTTTTCATTCCCACTCAAAAAGCACAAGAAACGGGATCTAAAATAACGGAAGATTTTTTATCTTTTTCTTACAAGTTAAAAAGCAAAGGAAATAAAGGCAATATAAATGATTGATACATTAATGATAATTGCAGGCTTAATTCTACTCTTTGTTGGAGGAGAGTTTTTAGTTAAAGGCAGTGTTTCGCTTGCGCGTAATCTTGGATTATCTAAAGTTTTAGTCAGTAGTGTTATTATAGGTTTTGGGACATCTATGCCTGAAATGACTGTCTCTGTTGGGGCTGCCTTAAAAGGTTCTTCAGATATTTCACTAGGTAACGTAGTCGGTAGCAATATCGCTAATATACTACTCATTGTTGGTGTTGCTGCATTGATATGCCCTATTTTAGTGGAAGATAAAAAAATTCGTCGTGATATAAGCATGATGCTTTTTGCTACCGTTATTCTATGTGCCTTAGCTCTTTATGGTGTTATAGGTTTGGTATCAGGATTATTGATGTTCTCATTCCTACTTGCATTTATATTTTATTGTTACCAACAAGATCGTTCCTCTAAAGCAGTAGAAGTAACCTCCGGAAATGAAGAAATAATATTACCCTTATCAAAATCTTCTGTTTATAGCTTATCAGGCTTAGTTTTACTCATAGGCGGCGCCTACATGCTTGTAGAAGGTGGCATTTCCTTAGCAAGAAACTTTGGCTTGTCAGAAGCTGTTATAGGCTTAACAATCGTCGCTGTTGGGACATCACTGCCTGAATTGGCCACATCAATGATCGCCTCTCTAAAAAAACAAGGTGATGTTGTAATTGGTAATATTTTAGGCAGTAATTTCTTTAATATATTAGCTATTTTAGGTATCACATCGATGATAAAACCTGTCATTATTATAGAGCAAATAATGAATTTTGATCTATGGGTTATGTTAGGTGTTGCAATATTTTTATCAATATTTTTATGGGTTCCATTTAAAATAAATAGAATTATAGGTTCTTTTATGGTGCTGTTGTATGTTTCTTACACAGCATATTTATATACAAGTAGCTAAATGTCCGCTTTGGGTCGAAAGCAGACATGAGAAGTTAGAGTGATAATATGTGGTATGAAAATCAGTCAAACGTGATAACCTTTGATGCGACAATTAATGTTTATCTTTTGAGGTAGTGTATATTTAATGAGGTTTAAACGCATAGCCATTAACACGTTCAACATTATTTTTAATCATTGGGAAAAAAGCACGTTCCATAAAATTACCGCCTTCTAATGCAGCGCTGCGCAATGTGCTTGGTTTCCATTTAAAAGAATGGCTGTGCGTATATGATTTGCCTTCAGGTGTCATTACAAGATGAAACCTTCCGTCTTGTCTTAAAACATTGAATCTTTGTGAAGCTATAGATACTAAGCTGTGTTTAAGCAATGAGCGATCCTGTTCCCATGTCGGTTCGTAAAAGAACCACATAGGCTCAAATTCACCAGTAATAACTCCTTGGCGTAGTCCATGAACTGGAAGAGCTTCACCTACTTTTGCATGTGCAGGATGTGTATACATACCTTCATTTATTTCTTTATCTTGCGTAGAATCGCAATCTATAAAGAGCAATCCCCCTTTGCAAAGCTTTGCATCGTGATTGAAGTAGCTTTCTAATTTTCTAATTGGTACTTCATTGGCAGAGGTCGTTGGAACATTAGAGCGAGGGGAGCCAAGTTCAATTACTAATCTAGGTTGTCCTCTATCAACAAAGTTTCCAATACTCAAATCTGGATCCTCAGTATGAAAATCTGCATCTAGTTCATTCACCAGAAGGTCAGGTCGTTCTTGTTGAAGAATTTTTCTGTTTTGCTCCCTGAAATATTGAGATCCCTCAAGATTAGCGTATAAAACAACATTAATCCCTGCATCACGCAGTGCGTTAAGAATAATAAGTGTTTTCCATCTTGTTGCGTCTGGGGAGCCCCCACCTTTTTCAACAACAATTAGGTTGTCTGTATCTAAATCAGGGTCATTCAGAACAATTTGTGCTAAATCAGCAGCATACATTTTAACCATCTCTGCTCCTAAAACAGCTACGTCATAAGTATGTTTTAATCCAGGTCTTGATTGAATTTTTTCAAAATAATCCCAAAGAGGGGCGCCAATTTCATTGTAACAGTCTGGCAAACCGTGACCAAATTGTTGATGCGTAAATAGCTGATATAAGTTTTCTCCTAGTACAAGTTGTTCAGGAGAAAAACTTAAACTAGAAGGCGTTGATAATGAATCACTCATTGAGCTCACGTCCTTCAATCGTTTTTATTTTATCTTCTGGAATACGAATAGCTTGATCCCACATCACATTAAAAACGGTTCTATGTGCCTGTGCTATTTTAGAATTATCAACAATAAAAATTGTAACGTTGTTCTCTTCGAAAAGTATTTCTGCTTTTTTATTCCCGTATATATAAGAGGGTACGCCAGTGAAGCGTTCTTTGGGTGTCCATCGATAATCAGCATATTCAGGGACAGTAAAATAATAGTCGCCCTCACAGATAAGAATTTTTAAGCGTATATCTTGTTTTTGACGAAGCGCATTCATTCGTTGTTTGTGCTCCATACCTTTCACTTTGGCGTCGCCAAACCATTTGTCAAACTCTTGCTCATCGACATTATTTACAAGAATTTCATTTGCGCCTTCAGAAAGTGTTTTATAAACGTCATTGTAAAATTCCCAAAAACCTTCTTCTCCTTCTAAAATTTTAAGATTTTGTGTTTTACGGCGTACGCCATCAGCGTCCGTAAATTCTACACCATGCGATTCAAACGCTTTTTTGATAAATGATAAGGTAGATACTTTAGCAGACTTTCCGCTTTCTATATTACGAATTGTCGGCATAGAGACATTTACAAGTTTTGCTAGGTCATCTTGAGACCAATCAGTAAGAACGCGAGCCATCTTTATTTGTGTTGCACTTATCATTTTTGTCCAAAATATATATTTAAATTTATAAAAAATTATATATAACTAATTATTTATATGTTTTATATAAAAATATTGGCTTTGTAAACAAAAATTAACCCTGTGTTAACTTTTTCGGCGTAAAACATCCTTGTTGAAATTAATTATGCAAAACAAAAATCAAGGGGAGAAGTGATATGTGGGCATTAATAAAGAAAATGGCAAAAAACGATAATGGGCAGGAAATCAGCCTTTTTGACGTAAAGGAGCTCTATGACGCTGCTTATGAAGAAAAAGCCAGAGCACGGGTAAATTTGAAGAAATTTAAAATTTTTATAGAAAAAGCCGAAAAGATGGATTTAGCGTATCGCGCTCAATTGGGCTTGATGGTTGCAACTAGATATGAAGAGGCGGCGTAAAATGAACAAAGATAGTGAAAAAGCAGAATATAGCGTTCGATATAGCAAAGTCATGGAAGATTTAGCAGAAATCAAACAATTGCAACTCAAAGAAAGATATATGCATCGTTTAATGGAGACAGTTATTTTTCAGGATTTTGAAACGGCATTGGATGTGATGATTGAAGATTTCCATGTTGCAAATGATAATCAAGAAGAAGGTTTGAGCAAATGATGAATAAGAATTATCAAACACAGTTTTACACTGAAATGGGGTTTCGCCTTAAAAATTACGTCAGAATAAGAAAATATCACAAATTATTTTGGCGCAATCTTTGGGTGTTGTCACACAGACCATTCAAAAATATGAGAGCGGTGAGATTAAGATGTCACCAGAGATTATCTATCTCTGTGCGAAAAAGTTTAAAATTTCAGTGGGATATCTTTATAAATATTGTCAATAAAGACTTGATTTTATAGTCACTTACATATTATAAAGCGGGGTCTTAAAGACTATTTCTATGCGTCCCGTTCGTCTAGGGGTCTAGGACACCGCCCTTTCACGGCGGCAACACGGGTTCAAATCCCGTACGGGACGCCAAGAAATCTTCCAAAAAAATCTAATAACTTCCAAAAAACCTATACAAGGCAACGGTTTTGGCGTATACTACGTCCAATCACTTCCTAAGGCGTTTACCTAAATCTAAATATAAAAGGGGTAAATAAAGGGGGTAAAAATAATTAGATAAAAGGATTTACCCCCTTATATGAAGTTAACCGCTAAGAAATGTGACGCTGCAACCCATGGAAAAGATCCTTCGAAACTCTTTGATGGCAAAGGCTTATACCTATTTCTGCACAAAAGCGGGAGTAAATATTGGAGATATAAATATAAATCTCCCACAAAAGGCAAAGAAGATACCCTCTCACTAGGCGTTTACCCCGAAATCACTTTAGCTGAAGCCAGAGAAAAACATCAAAACGCCCATAAACTCGTTTCTGAAGGAATCGACCCGAAAGACGATATAAAAGAAAAGCAGGCAATAAGAATAGCGGACGCAAACAATACATTCGAAGTCATAGCTCGCGAATGGTACGCTCATAAACTTCCAGAATGGTCAGATGTAAATGCTGAGCAAACCATAAAACGTTTGGAAAAAGATGTTTTTCCAACGCTAGGCAATACGCCTATAAAAAATATCTCTCACAAAGACCTACTTGAATTGGCAAATAAAGTAAAAGAGAGAGGCGCTAATGAATTAGCCAAGCGTATAATTCAAATGTCTAAACATATATTTCAATATGCAATTATTACAGGCCGCGCCGAAAAAAATATTGCCGAAGACCTTAAAGGTTTAATAAAACCAAAACCGACTAAACACTTCGCATCAATTGAATCAAAAGATATTCCAAAGTTCTTAAAGGATTTGGAGAAATATCGCCCACAACTCAAAAACCAAACTTATTTAGCCGTAAAATTTATGATGCTAACTTTTGTTAGAACGGGTGAGATGATTGGCGCTGAATGGGATGAATTCGATTTAGATGAGAACCTTTGGCTTGTTCCGGCATCTCGTATGAAAATGAAGAAAGAACATATTGTTCCTTTATCTTCTCAAACAATACAAATATTAAATGATTTAAGGCTTCTGCATAATCACCCTAAATATGTATTTCCAAGTCGTGTTTCTCACGATAAGCACATGAGTAATAATACTGTTCTAACGGCTGTAAAACGTATGGGTTATGCTGGAAAGATGACGGGACATGGGTTCCGTTCACTCGCTATGAGCACAATAATGGAAAGGCTTGGATATCGCAGAGAAATTCCTGACGCACAACTAGCTCATGCAAAACGAGGTGACGTAGCTAAAGCATATGAAAGAGCTAAATATTTAGAAGAACGTGTAAAGATGATGCAAGATTGGGCAGACTATATTGATGGCTTACAACTAAAGTAGAAGGCACATGCAAAAAGAAGAAAAATACAATACAGAAACAATTGGTAACGAAAACTCATATACTGAAGAGTTTTTTGAAGATCTTTATAAAAAACTAGATGTAAAAGACCTACAACTAAAAAAGGCACTTAACAGATATATAATACTAGCCGCTCAAAAATATATTAGACTACTTTACGAGCATCACAGAGATTTATCTCCAAGCGAAGTCAAAAAAGAACTTCAAAACGCCGTAAAAAATATAAATAAGGCAGCGGAATCAATAACAAAAATTTATATGTCCAGTGGAAATCATGGAAGTGCCATGGTAGACAATCTTTATGTAACTATATTTAGAAAATACCCATCTTTACATGGCCTATTAGACGAGATATTTAAGCTTACTCCTGTTGGTGAGAGAAATTCACCAGCTAGATCAATGGTTCTGCTTCAATCAATGGCAGAGGCTCTCAATCTTACTTTAGAAAACTATACTCCTGAAAAAAGAACTCCAAAAAGTATCGCACTATATGATTGGGCAATGATTATCTCCGCTAAGTTAGAGCTTGCTTTAGGTCGCAAACTTGAGAATGGCCGCTATCATGAAGGAGAATATATATCAAAAAGAAAAATCAGTGATTCTGAGTTATTACTTTCTATCATTAAGCCGCTTGATCCAAATATAACAATTTCACAGATTGAAACGGCCATTAAAGAAACTAGGCAGGAGCGTCATAAGGCTCCTTGGGATGATTACTTCCCTATGTAGAAAAAAATGTTATTTTTTTTAATAAAAATTTTCTACCACAATCAATACAGCTATTAGCTAGACTTCATTATATTTATTTGTATCCAAACAAACATTACAGAAAGGATACAAATGTTAAATATATCAAAAAAAGAACGCTTCTTACGATTATCAGATGTTATGGCTCGCACCGGCTTAAGCCGAAGTTCTATTTATCTTAAAATCAGTAAAAACGAGTTCCCAAATAATATTAATTTAGGTCTTCGCTCGGTTGCATGGCTTGAGAGCGAAATAGATACATGGATACAGACAAGAATTGAGCAAAGGTAAGTCGCTTTTTAAAAGCGATTCTTTGCCAATTTTTTGCATTAGCAATGGAGAAAATAAAAATGAAAGACAAATTATATAGTATTAGTACTGAAGAAAAACATTCAAAAAACACCCCATTAAAATCTATAAGAAAAAAATGTATAGACTGTTGTGGGGATCAGTTAGCTGAAGTACGCAGATGTCATATAACGGAATGTCCTTTATGGCCTTTCCGTATGGGTAAAAATCCTTTTCATAGTCGTAAAATAACAGATGAACAAAAAGAGGCAGCAACTAAACGATTAAAGTAGTTTATTAGCCTACTCCTCTATGTTTCCAAATGACAACCTTCCGTCACCGCGAACAATCCTTGTCCATTCGAGTGTTTTAAACTTCTTTAAAGTTTCTTCACCTTGTTCGTCATATTCATAAGCCTCAGCTTCAGCATTTACTAGAGCCCAGGTTCTTCCTTTACACTTATCAAGCATGACGCTGCTATTAAGAGGAGCCCCAACTTCAGCAATCTCATAACAGCTTGTATTAACATCGTAGTTATGAATTCCCCATAGAATTAATACTATTAAGACTAATGATAATGAGATTTGTGGTTTTTGCATTTTCAAATACCTAGTACATAATTATTTCCTTGTCTATTATGTACTAGGTGACAGACTAAAGAAAATCAAGGGCTAGAAGGCAACAAACAACAAAAAATAGAAACACGCGCGTAAGAACCTCCAAAACAGCTAGCCGTAGGCTGCGCTTTTCTAACTATAAGCCGAGGCCCTTGTTTTACTATAGTTATACCCCTGCGAATTAAACCGACTTATCTTAATTATAATGTAATAGAAGTGTGTTCGGCGTATGGGGTCGAAACCCCATGAATAAAAAAGGACAGTTACTTACTTGATGTAACTGTCCTGACTGACACCTTTTTTCAAATAGTACTAATTCTACTTGATGATTACGTGCTAACCGACCGGACATTATAAAAAACCAAGTAAAATCTTCGATAATCATGTAAACTAATCAAATCCTTAGCTATTAGCATTGTTTTAAAATTATGATAATGAACCCTTTAACAGAATTTCAGCAATACGAAGAAAAACTGATTGAGAATATAAAATTAAATGATCAGGCTCATTCAGTTCTTAGTCAAATCTTAGATTTAGTTCATGAGCAACCTGATAATTACACAGTAATTTTATCGGCATTTACACACAAAGCTATAGATTTATATAATTCCATTTTAATTCTTCAAAAAGAAAGGCAAATGGAATCTGCCCAAGCATTAGTTAGGTGTCTTTTTGAAACTAATTTAAAATTTTGCCATTTTGTAGAAATTTCAACTGAACATGGACAGGATTATGCATGCCAGCTTGTGCGCGATAGTGCTATGATTATAAAAAATAGAGATGCAATTGAACAAGAAATTCCTAGTGAAAGTATTGCTTCCTTTAAAAAAACAATTAAAGAAATAGAAAAAAATTACCAAGAGCTTGAGCTTAAAAAAATTAAAACTAATGGTTTCTCTATGCTTTCTACTATTGAGTTGGCAAAAAAATATAATAAAAAATTTTGGTATGACTCTATGTATAGAAGTTTTTCACGTAATGTTCATTCGCACGACATGACAGAATATATTGCTAAACAAACACTGTCTTATAATGATGATTATTTTAAAAGAGATATGGTCGCACTAACTTGTGCGCACCACTTATTAAAGACTATTTTAGAATTTTGGAGTTCATTTTTTGCTATCACGTATGATGAAACAAATAATAAAGGGGTAAAATAGGGGGTAAAAGTACTTTTTAATAAATTTTATTTGTTTAATTACAATTACTTATAAGTATTATTCAAATCCCGTACGGCAATGACTTAGCTGATTTAAGACCAATTCACATCCACTAAAAGCAGTAGTACCGTTTGTGGTATATCTCAAAGATACCAATGAAAGATACCACAAATGAAGTTAAACAATATTCAGTGCCAGAATGCAAAGCCCTTAGATCTACCATCAAAATCACCAAGAAAAATGGCTGATGGATACGGCTTCAATTTGACTTTTTATTACAATCAACGTTTTGAAATTATTCATATTATTTAAATTTATGAACAAATTACTTCTTTAAAAAACTTATTGTATAAACGCTTTTGGTTTGGTATTGGTGCATAATGGATTTTAAGAAACTTATATCAATTTGGGCCTTATTGGCTCTGATCTTAGGGCAAATTGCCTTGTCAGAGCATAGTGCATCTCATATAAAGCATGGTTTTTCTCAAGAAACTGTCGCTTCTAATGACATTCATGATGGGCATCACCATGATAAAGATAGTAAAAAACATGAATGTCCTGAATGTTTACTAGCAAAATCATTGCAGACAGCTTTTTATAGTGCCCCAATCGAATTGTCTTTTCCGCCAAAAGCAGAAGTTGTTGCATTAACAACACAAATTCCTACAATTTCTGTAAATCGTTACAACTCAAATACCCCCCGCGCACCGCCCACAGACCTTATCTAACTCAAAAACTTTTTAAAAAATTTATTAGATAAGAAAGGGCATATCCATGTCTAAAAAACTCCTATTGGCAGCAAGTATTGCTGTATTATTAAACGTATCTCCTGCCTTGGCGCAGAGTGATGCAGACTTAAGTGCAATTCGTGCGGAAATTCAAGCGATGCGTGATGCATATGAAAGTAAAATTGAACAGCTTGAAAGCAAGGTTGAAACCTTAGAATCAAAGCAAAATTCAACAACTCAACAAGTTCAACAAGTTGAACAAACACAGGCAACGGTTGCCTCCAACGTCTCTTCTGTTCCAGCAACAAGCCGAAGAAGCATAAAAGATTCCAGCTTCAATCCTGCCATTGGCGTAATCTTAAACGGTAAATACAACAATTTTTCCGAAGATAGCGGTGATATTGCAGGCTTTGCCATAGGTGAAGAGGGTGAGCGTGGAGGAGAAGGCTTCGGCATTGATGAAACTGAGCTTAATTTCTCAGTAAGTGTTGATGATAAGTTTCGTGGTTCTACAACTTTAGCCGTTTTAGAAGAGGAGGGCGAAACAGTCGTTGAGATTGAAGAAACTTACATTGCAACGACTGCGCTTCCTTATGGTGTGGAAGCCAAAGCAGGAAGGTTTTTTTCTGAACTGGGCTATTTAAATTCTAACCATACACATAGCGATGATTTTGCAGATCGTCCGTTAACGAACCGTGCTTTTTTAGATAATAATTATGGTGATGATGGTGTACAGGTCTCTGCTGTATTACCAACGCCTATTTATACTGAAATAGGCGCAGGAGCATTTCGTGGAGATGATTTTCCTGGCGGTGGCGCAAATGGAAATGACATTGGCGCCTGGACAGCATATGCCCGTGTCGGTGATGATATTGGTGATAAAACTAGTTGGCGTTTGGGGCTATCGACCTTGCAAGCAGATGGGGTAAGCCGTGATACCAATGAAGATACTGTAAACTTTAGCGGAGATAGTAATTTATATGTTGCCGATGCTCGTGCTGTTTACGCACCAACGGGTAACAATGCAGAGCAAGAAGTTATCTTGCAAGGTGAGTATTTTTACCGTGATGAAGATGGAACCTACAACGACATTGATGCTGGGACAGGCGATATAGCCTATGACGATAGTCAGAGTGGTTGGTATGCACAAAGTGTGTATAAATTTCACCCACAATGGCGTGTCGGTGCACGTTACAGTCAACTATATGCTGGGGATGTTCCTGCAGGATTAGTTGGTAGTGTCTTGGATGACGATGGCCACAACCCATGGGCGGCAACAGCAATGGTCGATTGGACAAATAGCGAATTTTCACGTATTCGTGCGCAATATAGCATGGAAGAAGTTGCAGATGGCCAAGAAGATAATCAATTCACCTTGCAGTATATTATGAGCCTTGGTGCACACAGCGCGCATAACTTTTAAGGGGAAATAATATGAAAATTTTATCTTTTATTATATTAGGGTTGGGGGTGCTTATGGCATCCCCATCATTTGCTTTTGCAAAAGTGAATGTCTTTGCCTGTGCCCCTGAATGGGGGGCATTGGCTCAAGAAATAGGTGGCGATAAAGTTGATGTTTATACGGCATCTAATGCTAATCAAGATATTCATCATATGCGTGCCAAACCAAGTTTATTAGCCGCAATGCGCAAATCAGATTTGGTGATTTGTAGTGGAGCATCCTTAGAGGTTGGTTGGTTACCTATTTTGTTACAAAAGGCTGGAAAAGCCGATGTGCAAGAAGGGAGTGTTGGCTCAATCATGGCGTCTGATTATGTTCCAATGTTGGAAGTCATGCAGCAAGTTGATCGATCAATGGGGCACGTTCATCCAGAGGGGAACCCGCATGTTCATCTTGATCCGAATAATTTGATTTTGGTAGCAGATATAATTGCGGATCGTTTGGTCGAAATCGATCAGCCAAATGCAAGTTTATACAAAGCAAATCAAGCTATCTTTAAAACAAACTGGACGCAGGCTATTTCTAAATGGAAATCACAAGCGGCTAATTTAAATGGCCAAAAAGTTGTTGTTTATCACAAAAGTTGGACTTATTTGTTAAATTGGCTTGGTATTGAAACTGTTGCTTCATTAGAACCTAAACCAGGCATTCCACCGACAGCGTCGCATCTTGAAAAGGTTTTACAAGATATTCAAGGACAGAATATTATTGGAATCTTAGTCGCACCTTTTGAAGGGGAGAAGGGGGCAAAGTGGCTTTCTGAAAAATCATCTATCCCAATCATTAATCTTCCATTTACAGTGGGTGGTAATAATAAATCGAAAGATTTAAAATCATTATTTAATGACACTATCCGACGTTTAAATAGAGATTAATGGAAAACTTAGCGAACCTAATATCATTACTTGCTCCGGCTTTTTTGGCCGGGGTGATGATTTCATTTATTCATGTACCATTGGGGCAAGAAGTTTTAAAACGCGGGATTATCTTTTTAGATTTAGCCGTCGCTCAATTTGCAGCGCTCGGTATGATTGCCTTCCAAGTATTTAGTAATTTTGATGAATATAGTTTAATTTCAGGATATGGACGCTTGGGAGCCGGGTTGGCAGCTGCAATTTTTTGCGCAGTGATATTTCATTTTCTAGAAAAGAAAACTGGTGAGTATCAAGAAGCCCTTATTGGCTGTGCTTTTGTCTTAGCGGCCTCTACAGGATTATTGCTTGTTACCAATAGCCCACATGGCGCAGAAGAAATAAAAAATATTTTGGAAGGGCAAATACTATGGACAAGTTGGAGCCATATAAGCTTTGTCTTGCCTATTTTTGTCTCAATCTTTTTAAGCTGGATTATATTTAAAAATAAGAGAAGTTTTTTATTTTATCCGTTGTTTGCTATTACAATTCCATTCTCGGTTAGTATGATTGGCGTTTATTTAGTATTTGCCAGTTTAATATTTCCTGCACTGGCAGTTGTAAAATTAAAAGATTATAAAATGGTTAAAGGTATAACTATTTCTATAGCGGCATATTTATTGGGTTTAATGCTATCTTATTTATTTGATTGGCCTGCGGGGCCAGCAATTGTCATAGCATTGGCATTTTTGAGCACTTGTTTGTATTTAAAAACGCTTAGACTGGCTTAAATTTTATTCGATTTAGAAAAACTCGCCTAATCCAAAAAATTCATAAAAAGTTTATTATATTTTAATGTCTTATGGGTTAAATTTAAGTTCTATATTGTCATGATGCTAGTTACTAAAGTTGCATTATGCTATGATATGGGGCAGTTAATTATAAAAAATTATTACAGAACGGCTATAAATCATAATGAAAAATATTCTTCTCATTGGTGCGGGTAAAATTGGCGCGATGATAGCGCAAATGTTGAGTTCAAGCGGTGATTATCATGTGACCATTGTAGATGTTTCAAATGAGGCACTTGGGAAAATGCCAAAAAATAAGGCAATAAAAACATTAAAAATTGATGTAACTAATTCAACACAACTTAAAAAAGCCTTAGAAGATAAATTTGCGGTTCTTTCCGCTGCCCCATTTAATGTAACAAAGTTTATCGCAGAAGGCGCTGCAAAGGCAGGTGTGCATTATTTTGATCTAACTGAAGATGTTGCGACAACTAAATTTGTGAAGCAACTTGCAAAGAAATCAAAAAGTGCGCTGATGCCACAATGCGGTTTAGCACCTGGGTTTATCTCAATTGTATCTTACCATTTGGCACAACAATTCGATACATTAGAAAGCATCAAAATGCGCGTTGGTGCGTTGGCGCAATACCCAACAAACGGCCTAAAATATAACCTGACTTGGTCTACGGCAGGGTTAATTAACGAATATATCCAGCCTTGTGAAGCAATCGTGAATGGAAAACTCCATACGGTGGACGCGTTAGCGGGATTAGAAAAATTCTCATTAGATGGAATAAATTATGAGGCTTTTAATACTTCAGGTGGGTTAGGGACACTATGCGAAACATTGTCTGGTAAAGTGCGTAATCTGAATTATAAAACTGTACGTTATCCAGGCCATTGTGAGAATTTAAAGCTTTTGATGCATGATCTTAAATTAAGTGAACGGCCCGAAGTATTGATTGATATTTTTGAAAATGCGTTACCAATTACCTATCAAGATGTAGTTTTCATTTTCGCAACTGTGACGGGTAAAATTGGTAATGATTTGGTCGAGGAAACCTATTCGAAGAAAATTTATGCAAGAGAAATGGATGGTAAGCGTTGGAGCGCCATTCAAATTACAACTGCCTCAGGAATTTGTACGGTTATGGATTTGATGGCGACTGGAAAGTTACCGCAAAAAGGGTTTATTCGCCAAGAGGATGTGAACTTTAAAGATTTTATTACCAATCGTTTTGGTTGTCACTACGATAAAATGGCTCAAGACGCGTTTGGGGGCATATAGAAAATGATAAATAAAGGCGATATATTTTCTACTCTTGGATTAGATAAAATGGCACTTTCAGACGGTGATTTAGAAGTGTTATCACCCATTGACGGCTCCCTACTTGCTCATATTAAAACTCATAGTGAAAAAGATCTTGATGTAGCAATTGAAAAAAGTGCTGAGGCTTTTAAAACATGGCGTAGTGTGCCTGCTCCTCGTCGTGGTGAATTAGTAAGAATTTTAGGCGAAACATTACGGGAGAATAAGGAAGCCTTAGGTGCGCTAGTATCGCTAGAGTGTGGTAAAGTTTATCAAGAAGGCTTAGGCGAAGTACAGGAAATGATTGATATCTGTGATTTTGCAGTCGGTCTATCACGACAGCTCTATGGCCTGACAATTGCTTCGGAGCGTCCAGGGCACGTAATGAAAGAAATTTGGCAGCCCTTGGGACCTGTTGGTGTTATTTCGGCTTTTAATTTTCCAGTAGCGGTATGGTCATGGAATTTGGCCATCGCCCTTGTATGCGGTGACAGCGTGATTTGGAAACCATCGGAAAAAACACCTTTAACAGCCTTAGCATGCCAAAATCTTTTTAACACAGCATGCGAATCTTTTGGGAGTACACCTGAAGGCCTATTAGAAGTTATAATTGGTGAGCGTGAGATGGGTGAAAAATTAGTCAAGGATACGCGTGTCCCTCTCATTAGCGCAACTGGCTCTACAGCTATGGGGCGTGCAGTTGCCCCTATTATTGCACAGCGCTTTGGTAAAGCAATTTTAGAATTAGGTGGTAATAACGCAATTATCGTCGCACCCTCAGCAGATCTTGAAATTGCTTTCCAGGGTATTTTATTTGGGGCAGTTGGGACGTGCGGTCAACGTTGTACAACAACAAGGCGCCTTTTTGTACATGAAGATATTTACGATGACCTTGTGCCGCGCTTAAAAGAATCTTATCAGAAGTTACCCATTGGAAATCCATTAGAGGATGATATTTTAATTGGCCCCCTTATTGATAAAGATGCTTTTGATGCAATGGAAAACGCAATCGATAAAGTAAGATCTAAAGGCGCAAACATAACAGGCGGTGGTCGGGTACTGGCGACAGAATATCCAAATGCTTATTATGTTCATCCCGCAATTGTAGAAATGGATGGTATAGAAGATAATGTGATGCATGAAACTTTCGCACCCATTTTATATGTATTTAAATATAATGATATAGAAGATGCTATCTCCCGTCAAAATGCAGTACCACAAGGCTTATCATCATCAATCTTTACAACAGATGTTCGCGAGGCGGAACGTTTTGTTTCCGCTACGGGTAGTGATTGTGGAATTGCTAACGTCAATATTGGCACGTCGGGCGCTGAAATTGGTGGCGCTTTTGGCGGCGAAAAAGAAACTGGCGGTGGACGTGAAAGTGGCTCAGATAGTTGGAAAGCATATATGCGCCGTATGACTAGTACCGTAAATTATTCTACTGAAATTCCTTTGGCGCAAGGGGTTAAATTTAAGGTTTAATTATTTATAAAAAGGAAATGCATATATGAATCCTGATCAAATAAGATCTTTATTTTCGAAAAAAATGTCTGAGATGTATCGTGATGAGGTTCCCGCCTACGGTGATTTGTGTGACCTAGTCAAAGATATTAATCAAAGCGTATTAAAAAATAATCTTCAATTACGGGCAAAATTAGAATCATCAGATAATCTAGATAGAATTTCCGAAGAGCGTCATGGCGCAATCCGTTTAGGCAAACCAGAAGAGCTTACCATGATCGCAAAATTGTTTGCAGTAATGGGAATGGAGCCTGTTAGTTATTATGATCTAAGTGCAAATGGAGTGCCTGTTCATTCTACTGCTTTTAGGCCTATCACAAAGGAATCCTTATCTATATCTCCTTTCCGGGTATTTACCTCTTTGTTGCGGACTGAATTAATACAAGATGATGATTTGAGGGAAAAAGCTGAAGATATTTTAAAATCACGCGATATTTTTTCTACTAAATTGCGAGATTTAATCAATAAAGCAGAACATCAAGGACATCTTAACGAAAATGATGCCAAGATATTTATTGCTGAATCGATTAATGTATTTCGTTGGCATAAAGAAGCTGCTGTTGATGCACAGCTTTATTCTGATTTAAAAAAATCTCATACGTTAATTGCGGATGTAGTTAGCTTTAAAGGCCCACATATAAATCATTTAACACCACGTTGCCTTGATATTGACGCCCTACAAAAACGCATGCCTGAAAGAGGTATTAATCCGAAAGCGGTGATTGAGGGGCCGCCGGGAAATGTTGCTATTTTATTGCGACAAACATCCTTTAAAGCCTTGACTGAGCCGGTTTTATTCAATGGAACAGCTGGCGAACATACTGCCCGTTTTGGGGAGGTTGAGCAACGAGGAGCAGCCTTAACGCCGAAAGGGCGCGCTTTATATGATGAAACGTTAGGACGAGTTTTATCAAGATGTAAACCCGCAGCGGATGCGTCAAACCGCGAAGAATATAATCAAATTTTACGGGAAGAATTTGATGATTTCCCTTCTGATTTCTTGATAATGATATCTAAAGGTCTTGCTTACTGTGATTATCATTTACCTAATAAGATAGATAAAATTGATCCATTAAGTTTACCTGAGAACATGGATAGTTTGATTGAGTCAGGATTGGTAGAGGTGTCGCCTATAGTCTATGAAGACTTTCTTCCAGCAAGTGCAGCAGGAATTTTCCAGTCTAATCTTGGTGATGATGCAAAAAAAGAATCTTTAAAGCAACCAAGCCAAAAAGAATTTGAAACTATTTTAGGGCGCCCTGTTTATAGCGAGTTTGAATTGTATGAAAAACAACAAAACCAATCCGCAGATATAGTATTAAAAAAGATTAGGCGTCTAAAGGTTGATGCTTAATGAAAGAGCGTATTCAAGAATTAAAAGACATTTTAGGTGAAGATAATGTCTTAGCAGATGAAAAAGACATACAGGGTTATGAAACGCCATGGCGTGGTATAAAAGGCCGTGCTGCATTTGTTGTTCGGCCAAAAGATACATCTGAAGTTTCAAAAACTTTAAACTATTTTAATAAACATCAAATTTCTTTTGTTGCCCAATCAGGTAATACAGGTTTAGTTGGCGCATCAACCCCCGACCAAACAGGACAGCAAGCTATTCTAAGCTTAACCCGTTTAAATCAAAGCTTTGCAATAAATCTAGTTAATAAATCTGCACATATTGGCGCAGGAATGCATCTATCTAAATTAAATGAAATAGCGGCTGAGCATAATTTATTTTTTCCGATTGATTTAAGTTCTGATCCTTGTATTGGCGGTATGGTTGCCACAAATACGGGGGGATCTCGTCTTTTAAAATATGGGGATGTAAGAAAAAACTTACTTGGTTTATGTGTTGTTTTACGTGACGGAACAATTCTTAAGATGAACAATACTCTTCACAAAAATAACACGGGGTTGGATATAAAACAGCTTTTTACAGGCACTGGTGACAAAAACGGCATTATTACTGAATGTATTATAAAATTGTCTGCTCAGCCAAAACAAAGCGCAACAGCGCTGATCATTCCGACAAGTAATGAAGCTGTTCCTAAATTATTATCTATATTAGAAGCAAGGTTTGGAGACGAGCTGAGCGCTTTTGAAGGAATGTCAAAAAACTCTATAGACGCTGCATTTTCTTATCATGGGTCAAGCTTAAAAAACTCTTTTAAAGATGGTGTGCCTGACTATACGTGCCTGATTGAGCTAAACCGAACATGGCATCCTAGAGATGGGGAATTAACGTTAGAAACAGTTTTGGAAGATGTTTTAGGCGATATTCTAGAAAGTAATGAAAATTTAATTGAGAATGTTTTATTTGGCCGTCCTAGCGAGCATTGGGAGTTGCGTCATGCAATTTCTGAGGCTGTTCAAAAATCAGGACATATGGTTGGGTTTGATATTTCCTTTGAACGGGATAAGGCCATGGCTTTTCGAACTTATATGCAACAAGCATTATCCAAGAATTTTGAAAATATAAAAATATGTGATTTTGGGCATATTGGGGATGGGGCAATGCATTTTAATCTTGTTGTTCCTTTTAATGATATGCGCTTAAATGATGAAATGTTTATTTTACAGTTAAAAGAATGGGTTTTTGAAAGAGTGGTAAATGACTTTGACGGAAGTTACAGTGCGGAACATGGCTGTGGGCCATCAAACTATTTTGCCTATGAAAAATATACGAATAATACAATTCAAGAAATTGCAAAAAATATTCAAAGATTACTAAATTTAAGCCCCCATCCAGAAAATTATTAGATAATTTAAAATCAATAGTTTTATAAAAAATGCTCCATGGATTCTAATGTATCAGCCTCTTGTGCTGGCTTATCCCACCTTATACGACTGATGCGGGGAAAACGAAGTGCAATCCCAGATTTATGGCGGGGGCTGACATATGCACTATCAAAAGCGATCTCTAAAACAAGTTCTTTTTTTACTTCACGCACGGGGCCAAATTTTTTAATCGTGTTTTTACGCACAAAATTATCAAGTTCCTTTAGCTCAGCATCGGTAAAACCAAAATATGCTTTACCAATAGGCACAATTTCATTGCCCTTCCAAACGCCAAAGGTAAAGTCAGAATAATAAGAAGACCGCTTTCCATGTCCACGCTGTCCATACATAAGAATAGCATCTGCAAAATTGGGATCACGTTTCCATTTATACCAAAGCCCTTTAGGGCGACCAGGGACATACGGGGATGTCTTTAATTTTATCATGACACCTTCATGGCCATGCTCATCACTCCCTTTTATACGAATATTTTCTAATTCTTTCCAATCAGAAAATTCTAAATTTTCTGAAATATCAATACGTGTTTGTTTATTATTTTTAAACCATTTTTTTAGATGTTGACGACGTTTTAGCAAGGGCAGGGATCTAATATCGCCATCACCATCAAATAAAATATCATAAACGCGAACAAATGCAGGGTATTCTTCTAAATGCTTTTTAACAATATTCTTACGGTTGAGGCGTTGTTGTAGGGCGTTGAAATTTAAAGGGGAAAAATCTTGACCAACCAACAATTCTCCGTCTAAAACGGCACGCCCCTTTATGTTTTCGGTAATGTCAGGGAAGGCCGAAGATATGTCATCCCCTGTGCGTGAATAAATGGCGGCCGTATCATCATCTATAACAAGTTGAACACGAATGCCATCCCACTTCCATTCAGCGGTAAAGTCAGAGGGATTTAATTTGTCAAAATCTTTACTTTCATCCACTGGATTTGATAACATAAGCGGGTGAAACGTTTCTGTGTGTTTAATGACGGGTTTATCCGCTTTGCCATCTAACCAATCAAATAAATCATCATATGGCGGTTTTAAACCGTGCCATATCTCTTCAATTTCTTGTAAATCTTGCCCACCCATTTTCGCAAGTGCTGTTTTCGCTAAACGAGAAGATACACCAATTCTAAGCCCGCCTGTTGCGATTTTTATTAATGCCCAACGCTCGTGTGGTTCTGATATAGTTAATATATCTTCAACCACTTTGGCTAAATCTGATTTTTTAGTTTCGTTTAAGATATTTATTAAATTTGGAAGAGAGGGAAGGACTCCTTCCTTTTTTTGAAAAGGCCAAATGAGGGAAACTGTTTCACCTAAATCACCAACATAATTATAAGAAAGTTTAAATAAAACTTCATCAACATGCTGAATAGTCAATTGTTTGAAGAAAGAGGCTTTCACATTTTTTAGAGATAGATTACCTGTTAATATTGCCAAGGCTATACCACGGTCTGGTGAAGGCGTGTTGTCAAAATACTGCGCCATTAAATCTATTTTACGATTACGTGATGGCGTTAAGGATAGTTTATCAATTAATGTAGCAAACTCTTTCATTCGTTCTCTTCATCCTCACCCAATCCTTGGATAGATAAGGGTTCAGCCTCTAGACCGATTGATCGGCAATAATGTACCAAAGCATCTTCGCGCCCATGGGTAACCCATATTTTTTGTGCTCCGGTTTGTTTTATCGTATCCAATAACTCTGTCCAGTCGGCATGGTCAGAAATAATAAGCGGAAGTTCAGCGCCACGTTGTTTCGCGCGACCTTTAACATGCATCCATCCCGATGCCATTGATACTACAGGGTCTGGAAATCGCCGTGACCATCGATCTTTTAAGACAGAAGGAGGGGCAATAATAATCGCCCCTTTCAACTCTTCTTTATCTTTTACCTCAGAAACGCGTTGAAGATTGCCTAAATCTATTCCCAACACTTGATACAAATTGCATAGCTTGACTTGTGCCCCGTGAAGGTAAATCGTCTTATCATACCCTGACTCTCGCAATAATTTAATAACACGTTGTGCTTTACCCAATGCATATGCGCCAATCAAATGCGCACGATCTGGATTTTCTTCTAAAGAAATTAAAACTTTTTTTATTTCGTCACTTGCTTTTGGGTGCTGAAATACTGGTAGTCCGAACGTTGCTTCGGTTACTAAAATATCGCATGGAACCAGTTCAAAATCCGCGCAAGTTGAATCTGAACCTCGCTTATAATCTCCTGTGACTACGATACGTTCTCCTTTGTGCTCTAATAATGCCTGCGCACTGCCTAATACGTGTCCAGCGGGGTAAAGGGTCAAGGTAATATCATCAATTTTTAAAGGTTTTCGAAGGGCTAAAGCTTCAAATTTATCGGAACAATTCTCACCATAACGCGTTTTCATGATGGCAATTGTTTCTGGTGTAGCAATTACATGTTTATGTCCTGCGCGCGCGTGGTCTGCATGTCCATGGGTTATGATGGCACGGTTGACTGGAAAAGGTGGGTCTATATAAGTATCAATCTTTTCTACATATAATTGATGATTTAGAAAGCTCATAAATGAATAACGCTGATGATTTAAAGGAAGTTCCCAAGGAATTAGCCAACCATCCTATGTCCAAATGGATAATCAATAAAGGGTGGAAATGGTTTAATCATCAAATTGAGGCCTTAGAAACAGCACAACTTAAAAAAGACTTTATTCTTTTTGCTCCGACAGGGGCAGGAAAAACACTCTCTGGATTTTTACCTAGTTTGATTGATTTGCAAAATAATGGATCAAATGGAAAACTGCACACAATCTATATCTCACCATTAAAAGCCTTAGCAGTGGATGTACATCGAAATATTGGTAAACCTGTTGACGAATTAAATTTGCCTATAACGTATGAGACCCGTACAGGGGACACGCCCCAATCACGGCGGAAAAGACAAAAAAATAAACCGCCCGATATATTGATGACAACGCCAGAATCTCTAGCTCTTATGTTGTCTTACGAAGATTCAGACGATTATTTTAAAGACTTAAAATACGTAATTGTCGATGAATTACATGCATTTTTACATACGAAGAGAGCTGATCTATTAAGCCTTAATTTAGAGCGGTTAAGAAAGTTTGCGCCAAAGGCATGCAGAATCGGTTTATCTGCAACATTGGCAGATAAAAAAACGGCCAAAGATTGGTTGTGTCGACGAGGGAGCGTTGTAATTGAAGTCCCTAATTTAATAAAACCAGAGGTCACCATATTACAATCAAAGGAACGTATGCCATGGAGCGGCCATTCGGCCAAATACGCAGTGCTTTCTATTTATAATCAAATTAAAAACGCCAAAATGTCTGTTGTTTTTGTTAACACACGGGCGCAAGCGGAATATATGTTTCAAAATTTGTGGAATGAAAATGATGATAATTTAAAAATTGGCCTTCATCATGGTTCATTAGAAAAAGAGCTACGCAGAAAAGTAGAAACACAAATGGCTGACGGCAAATTAGATTGTGTCGTAGCAACAGGATCCTTGGATTTAGGATTAGATTGGGCTGATGTGGATTTAGTTATACAAGTTGGCGCACCAAAGGGTGTTAGCCGCCTATTGCAACGCATAGGTCGATCTAACCATCGTCTTGATGAGCCGAGCAAAGCAATATTGGTACCCACAAACCGCTTTGAATATATAGAGTGCGTCGCTGCAATTAACGAGATTGCCAAAGGCAGATTAGACGGAATTGGTGAAAAAGAAGGTGGTCTTGATGTTTTGGCGCAACATATCATGGGGGTTGCTTGTCATGACCCATTTAACGCCACTCATTTATATGAGGAAGTAACTCAAGCATGGCCTTACAGACATTTAACGCGTGATGATTTCGACCGTGTCATTGGTCTTGTGAAAGATGGGGGATACGCCCTCAAAACATATGAGCGTTTTAATCGTTTAATAGAAGTCGAAGGAAAATCTGATAACTATCAGATTGCAAATAAACGCGATACGCGTCGCTATCGCATGAATATTGGAACGATTGTTGAATCGCCTTATATGAAGATTATGATTCGTAATAAAACACTAGGGTCTATAGAAGAAAATTTCATTATTAATTTATCAGTCGGTGATACATTTTTATTTGGGGGGCAAGTTTTACAGTTTGAGGGGATTCATAATTCCATCGTGATGGTTAAGCGTTCTAAGGACAAACAAGCGCAAATCCCAAGTTATGCCGGTGGGCGCATGCCTCTCTCTACTCATTTATCTTCGGTTGTACGCCATTTAATTGGCAATGACGAAACATGGGATCAATTTCCATCGCAAATTAGCGAATGGCTCGATCATCAAAAAAATAATTCAAAATTACCAAATAAAAAAACACTTCTAATAGAAACTTTTCCAAGAAAGAAAAATTTTTATACGGTTATTTATACATTTGCAGGCCGCAATGCAAATGACACACTTGGCTTTCTCGCATTGCGCCGTATGAAAAGACTAGGGTTAAAGCCATTGGGGTTTACAGTAACAGATTATGCTTTGGCAATATGGTCGTTTAAAAAAGTAGAACATCCAAAAGACATTTTTGAGCCTAGGTTAATATACGAAGAGTTTGAAGAATGGATACGAGATACACCTTTAATAAAGAGGCTTTTCAGAGATGCCGCGATTATATCAGGATTAATTGAACGCAGACACCCGGGAGCGACCAAATCAGGCCGGCAAGTCTTAATAAGCTCAGATTTAATTTATGACGTATTGGTGAAATATGATCCGCAACATATATTATTAAAAGCCGCTCATTTAGATGCAAAAAAAGGCTTAATTGACTCAGACAGAATTGAACAGTTTTTATTAGAAACAAAAGATAATGTTGTCCATGTTGATCTAGATAAAATATCTCCACTTGCTGTCCCAACAGTGTTACAGCTATCGCGACAAACGATGGCTAAAAAAGATAAAGACGAATCGATTTTAGAAGATATGGAAGCAGAAATATTAAATGAAGCGGGATTGCAATAATGGATAAAAACGAAATTCATTTTGCGGGTCAAATATTCAAACTTCAGCCTTGTGGCACCTTGTATTGGCCGTCAGAAAATATCCTTATTGTCTCAGATCTCCATCTTGAAAAAGGCTCAAGTTACCTGAAATATGGAAGTTACTTACCCCCTTATGATACTTCAGAAACTTTAGATAAATTAAAAAGTGTCTGTCAAAAGCTTAATCCTAAAACAATTTTATTTTTAGGGGATGTTTATCATGACAAGGAATCGTTAAATCGTATGAATCAAGCAAATAAAGATTTATGGGATGAAATTATTAATAAATATAAAATTCTATGGATAGAAGGAAATCACGATCCTGATTCTGCACCTAAAAATATAAAAAATTTGAAGCTATGGAGTGAAAAAAACATAACTTTTCGTCATATTGCTGATAAAGATCTATGCAGTGAAATTAGTGGTCATTACCATCCGTGTTATGAGCTTATTCATAAGAATCAAAAGCTAAGACGTCCTTGTTTTTTAGTGTCAGACAATAAGATAATTTTGCCTTCCTATGGTGCATTTACTGGCGGTTTAAATATTAACGATCCTGCTTTTGAAACATTAAATCTTAAAAATAAAAAAATCTATATTTTAGGAGAGAAGCGCGTTTATCTAATAAAAGAGTAAAATTAACCAAAATATAAGCTGTAATTTATTCATTCTTAAATTTTTAAAGAATAGACTTTGCGAAACAGTAAATAACCGTTAACAACATATCATGAGTTTTGAAATTTTTCTTGCAACAGCACCAGGTCTAGAAAACGCACTTTATGATGAAGTTCGTAAAAAAGGCTTTAAGAGGGCGAAAGCCACCAAGGGGGGCGTCACAATTGAAGGAGGGTGGCCTGAGGTATGGCGCGCTAATTTATGGGTGCGGGGTGCATCGCGGGTCTTGGCACGCGTCGGATCGTTCAAGGTCCTTCATCTTGCACAATTAGCAACGCTTACGCGTGAAATTCCTTGGGATAGTATCTTAAAGACCGAACATTCCTATCGTGTTGAGGTCAGCTGTTCTAAATCACGCATATATCATTCTGGAGCGGCCGCTGAACGGATAGAGCGTGCAATTAGTGATGTATTAAAAACACCAGCCAAATCAGATTCTCAAATTACGGTAATGGCCCGAATTGATCATGATATATGCACACTTAGTATCGATACATCTGGTGAGCTATTACATAAACGCGGATATAAGACAGCAATTAATAAAGCGCCGATGCGTGAAAATATGGCTGCACTTTTCCTGCAACAATGCGGATACCAAGGTACAGAACCAGTTTTTGACCCTATGTGTGGGTCTGGTACTTTTGTAATTGAGGCGGCTGAAATTGCTGCGCGTCTAAACCCAGGAAGATTGAGAAATTTTGCTTTTGAAAAACTTACTAATTTTGATCAACAAGCTTGGGAAAAAATGCGCTGCGTAAAACGCCCCGTAGGTACAAAGGTGAATTTTTATGGTAGTGATCGCGACAGCGGTGCCGTAAAAATGAGTATAGAAAACGCTGAGCGTGCTGGTGTTGATAAATTGACACATTTTAAACAGCAAACAATTAGCGATATAAAACCGCCCACTAAGACACCTGGGCTTGTGATTATAAATCCACCATATGGCAGACGTATTGGTGACAGAAATGAAGTTTTACCTTTATACCAAACGCTAGGGAAGGTCTTAAGTGAGCGTTTTTCTGGATGGCGTGTTGGTATTATCACAACTGATCAATCTCTAGCGAAATCTACAGCCTTACCATTTAAATCAACAAGTGAGCCAATTCAAAATGGTGGCTTACGGGTAAACTTGTTTCAGACAGATGCCTTTAAATAGAAGCAATAGTTTGGTTGATAACTTAAGCAAGGCAATAAAAAACCTTAAATCAAGGAGGTTTTGGAATTAGTGGTATTTAAATATTATATGACATAAGTAAAGAAATAATTGGAAGCTTAAAGCTACTTATAAATATTTTATTTATCTGTTACGTTATTTTGTAACTAAATAAAATTGAATCACGAATTAATTTATCTATAATAAATTTTTCTTGCGCTAGGACTAATATGTTTAAAGCAAACTTACTTTTTACCTTTTTTACAATGCTTATCATTGTTCCAACTTACGCTTACGCTCAAAATAATAAGCCTGCAAATCCAACGGCTGTAATAGTATCTCCTGTTATTACCAAAAATTTTGGAGATACCGTAGAAGCTCTTGGAACCACTCGTTCTAATGAAATGGTGATTATTACTGCGGATACAGCAGAAAAAGTAACGAAAATTTATTTTGAAGAAGGGCAGGATGTAAAAAAAGGCGATTTGCTTATTACTCTTGCGAAGGGCGAAGAAAATGCAGCATTAAAGGCCGCCCAAGCAGAATTTACAGAATTGCAAAGCTCTTACAATCGCGCTAAAGATTTACAATCTACCAAAGCAATATCAAAAGCGGCTTTGCAGGAGCGTTTATCAGCCTTAAACCAAAGTCGTGCGGCTATTGCTGGTGTCACGGCACGATTAGATAAATTAGCTATTACTGCACCATTTGATGGTGTTATCGGATTACGCGAGGTAAGTGTAGGAACATTGGTACAACCCTCAGATATGATCACAACCTTAGACGATATAAGTTTGATCAAAGTAGATTTCGACGTGCCCTCAATATATCTCCCAACATTAAAAAAGGGGCTAAAAGTTATTGGTAAAGTAGAAGCATTTGGTGACAGAGAATTTTTAGGAGAGGTTCAGACCGTTAATACTCAAGTAGATCCATTAACACGAACGGTCAAAGTGAGGGCAATCATCCCTAATGAAGATAGTGTATTAAAACCAGGTTTGTTAATGACAATTGTTTTAATAAAAAATGAGCGACAAGCTTTGGTAATTCCCGAAGAATCTTTGATAAAACGCGGTAAAAATAATTTTGTCTTTATTTCTGAAGATATAGATGGAAAAACCATAGCGACTGAAAAGGAAATACAAATAGGCGCAAGACGGAGTGGCGAGATTGAAGTTACGTCAGGTTTAACCGTGGGTGATAAAGTGATCAATCATGGCATGCTTAAGCTGAAAGATGGTGCGGAAATTGATGTCAAAGCAACGGAAACAGAACAAACAAATATTGGCGAAATGTTAAATACTGGTGACGTGGTTACGAATGAAAGTGATCAAGACTAATGTTTTTATCTGATACGTCCGTTACGCGCCCTGTCTTTGCTTCGGTTATCTCATTATTACTCATCGCATTTGGGCTAGTCTCCTTTTCAAAGCTAGCATTACGGGAATATCCAGATATCGACCCGCCCGTTGTCTCGATTGATACAACTTATAAAGGCGCATCAGCCAACATTGTTGAGACCCGTATAACTGAAATTATTGAAGACAGAATATCTGGTGTTGAGGGCATAAAATTTATTGAATCCACTTCATCTGATGGTCGGTCACGCATTAATATAGAATTTGATGTCAATCGCAATATCGAGGCGGCAACAAATGATATTCGCGACCGTGTTTCAGGTGTTATTGATAATTTACCAGAAGAGGCAGACCCACCTGATATTCAAAAAGCAGATTCAAGTGATGACGTAATTTTATGGTTGAATGTTACCAGTGACAACTTAGATACATTAGAATTAACAGATTATGCAAAAAGATACTTACAAGATAGATTTTCTGTAGTGCCAGGCATCGCACGTGTCCGTATTGGTGGAGGGCTAGAATATTCAATGCGGGTATGGCTTGATCGAAACCAAATGGCTGCGCGTAACATAACAGTCACCGATGTTGAAAATGCGCTTCGAACTGAAAATGTTGAATTACCTGCGGGAAGCATTGAGGCAGAAGAAGTTCAATTTACTGCCCGTATTCAACGTATTTACAAAACACCAGAAGATTTTAAAAAGCTGGTTGTAGCAAGAAATAGTGATAATACGCTTGTGCGTTTGGGTGATATTGCACGCGTTGAAAAAGAAGCGGTTGAAAACCGCACATTCTTCCGTGGGAATGGGGTCGCTATGATTGGTTTAGGCATGATTAAACAATCAAAGGCAAATACAATCGACGTGGCGCAAGGCGCAATTGATTTAGCGGATCAACTACGCCCTAATCTCCCACCTGGTATGGAGATTATTAATTCTTACGATACCTCTGTTTTTATTCGGGGCGCTATTTCAGAAGTATATAAGACGTTATTTATTGCGATGCTTTTGGTTGTCGGGGTGATTTACCTATTTTTGGGTAGTTTACGCGCTATGATTATTCCTGCAGTGACGGTTCCTGTGTCGTTGGTTGCAACCTTTATTGTTCTTTATGCTTTTGGATTTTCTATTAATTTATTGACCTTATTGGCATTAGTTTTGGCAATTGGATTGGTGGTCGATGATGCTATTGTTGTATTAGAGAATATCTCCCGCCGTATTGAAAAAGGTGAGCCTCCTTTAACCGCTGCTTTTAAAGGAACGCGCCAAGTTGGCTTTGCCGTCATTGCAACCACGCTTGTTTTGATTGCTGTATTCGCGCCAATTACCTTTTTAGAAGGGGATTTAGGACGTTTATTTACAGAGTTTGCAATGACGATGGTCGCCGCGGTAAGTTTTTCTACATTAATTGCTTTAACGCTTTGCCCAATGTTGGCATCAAAACTTTTGAAAAAAACAGAGCGCAATGCCCTAAGCGCAAAAGTAGATCAATTTTTTGAAAAATTTAAAGCAGGCTATACAAATTTATTGATAAAAGTCTTAAAGCTAAGAATTCTTGTCATTCTAATTTTTGGTCTTGTTGCCGCCTTAGCTGTATTTTTTGTTAATGCTATTCCATCAGAATATGCCCCTAAGGAAGACCGCGGCGCATTCTTTATGTTTGTGACAGGCCCCGAAGGTGCGTCTTATGAATATACGCGTGAGTATATGGATGAAATTGAAAGACGTATGCAGCCCTATATTGATAGTGGTGAAGTTAGCCGCTCATTGATCAGGGCGCCACGTAGCTTTGGTAATGCAGCAAACTTTAACGACGGAATTGTTATTGTTGTATTAGATGATTGGGCAAATCGTCGCCCTGCCGATGCGATCATGGGTGAAATTGCAGGTAGAATGAGTGACCTTCCTGGCGTTCGCGCGTTCCCTGTTATGCGGCAAGGATTTGGCGGCAGTCCCAGTAAACCTGTCCAATTTGTTTTAGGCGGTGGGACATACGAAGAATTAGCGCAATGGCGAGATATCTTAATCGATAAAGTGAATGAAAATAACCCAGGACTTTTGGATATCGACAGCGACTATAAAGAAACAAAACCACAATTACAGATTGTCATTGATCAAGATCGCGCTGGCGATTTAGGGGTGAGTGTAAATACAATTGGGAGCACCTTAGAAACGATGCTGGGATCAAGAAGCATCACAACATATATCGAGGATGGTGAAGAATATGATGTTATATTAGAAGGGGAGCGTTCAAAGCAAAATACACCAACTGACATGCAAAATATTTACGTGCGTTCTGACTCAAGTGGTAAGTTAATCCCTCTTTCTAACTTAATTAAAATTGAAGAGTACGCAGATTCAGGTGAGCTTAACCGATATAACAGAACCCGCGCAATTACTATAGAGGCGGGCTTGGAAGATGGATACGCTTTAGGTGAGGCTTTAGAATATTTACGTGATTTAACGCGGGAGCATCTCCCTGAAAATGTAGTGATTGATTACAAAGGACAGTCTTTGGACTTTCAAGGTAGTGGCTCATCTTTGATATTTGTGTTTATTCTTGGATTTGGAATTGTTTTCTTGGTTCTTGCGGCTCAATTTGAAAGTTATATCCATCCTTTGGTAATTATATTAACCGTACCTCTTGCAATATCTGGTGCATTAGCGGGTCTGTATTTCACAGGTAATTCATTAAATGTGTATACCCAAATTGGTTTAATCATGCTGATTGGGTTGGCCGCCAAAAATGGTATTTTAATTGTAGAGTTTGTAAACCAACTTCGTGATGAAGGAATGGAATTTTCAAAAGCATTGGTTGAGGCTGCGCAAATTCGATTGCGCCCTATTGTGATGACAGGTATTACAACTGTTGCAGGTTCTATCCCTCTTATTTTATCCACTGGTGCAGGGGCGGAAACACGAACGGCTATAGGAATTGTAATTTTATTTGGTGTTTTGGCCGCAACTTTTTTTACATTATTTGTTGTGCCTGTCGCCTATGATTTATTAGCGCGTAAAACAGGATCCCCTGGCGACGTAAAGCGTCAATTGAAAAAAGAAGAAGAGGCGCTCAAAAATGAATAAAAAGATATTACTACTCCTAAGCCTGAGCTTAAGCTTAAGCGCTTGTTCAGTTGGCCCTGACTATAAGGCGCCTAATAGTAAGTTTATGGATAAATGGTTTTCATCTTCTTCTGAGATTATATCTCGAGAGCCTATAAACAAAGAATGGTGGACTATTTTTAACGACCCTCTTTTAACAAAATATATTGAACAGTCTGCTGAAAATAACAAAGATGTTCAAATAGCAATAGCGAATGTAAACCGTGCACGCGCTGTCCGCCGTGAGAATGGAGGGTCTTTAAGACCCTCTTTAAATAGTAATGTTGATGCAACCAGATCTAAATCAAGTAGCGCAAATTCATCGTTCAATAGTGGTGAAATCCGTAACGTCTATGATGCTGGTTTTGATGCCTCGTGGGAACTAGATATTTTTGGCGGGAATAGGCGTGCAATAGAAGGCGCAGATGCACGTATAGGTTCTGCTATGGCCTCTTACAATAATGTTATGCTCAGCACATTTTCAGAAGTTGCAAGAAACTATTATGAGGCTCGTGGCGCGCAAAAGAGAATTGCTATTACAAAGAAAAACACCGATCTTTTGAAACAAACATATGATTTAGTCAATGTAAGGTTAGATGCTGGCGAGGCAACACAATTTGATGTTACGCGTGCAAAAGGGGAATATGAATCAACCCAAGCACGTCTTCCAAACCTAGAAGCAGAATTAGAGGTCAATATCTTTAGTCTTTCCGTACTTTTAGGATTGCCGCCAGAATCTTTATTAGATGAAATGCAAATTTTACAACCTCTTCCGCCTGCTTTAGATATTGTGCCTGTTGGGTTACGTTCTGATCTATTGCAAAGACGCCCAGATATACAAATGGCAGAGCGTGAGCTTGCTGCCTCTAACGCAGATATTGGGAAAGAAATTGCAAATTTATTTCCAAAATTCTTTATTACGGGCGATGTAGGCAGCCAAGCGCGTAATTTTGGTGATTTATTTATGGCTTCTGCTGGTATGTGGTCTTTTGGCCCTTCTATAAGGTGGTCAGTTTTTGAAGGTGGAGCAATTCGTGCCCGTATTGATATTGAAAAAGCTGAAAACAAAGCCGCACTTGCAATGTATGAAAAAACCGTTCTTGACGCTTTGGCTGATACGGAATCGGCGCTTACACGTTATGGGCGTGAAGTTGAAACCAGCACTAAACTGGAACAAAGTGTCCAAAGTAGACGTGAAGCAGTAAAAATTGCGCAAGAGCTTTTGGATGCTGGTGAAGTGGACTATTTATCCGTGCTAGACGCGCAAAGGGAACTAACTGCGAGTGAGGATAATCTTGTAAGTTCTGAAACCCAAGCAATTATTAAGCTCATCTCCTTATACACGTCCTTAGGTGGTGGATGGGTTTAGCAAGCCCTTCAAAAATATTTATTTTCTAGAAAAAATACATGATATCATTATTAGTAAAGACATTTAAAAATTGGATCAAAGACGATCCCTTTACACATAGCGCAGCAGCAGCATATTACTCGATATTCTCATTGCCAGGCTTGCTCATCATTATAATGTCCTTAGCCGCCATATTCTTTGATCAACAACAAGTAGAAGACTTGGTTTTAGAGCAGATTAAAGGCTCTTTAGGATCAGAGACAGCAAACAGCATAAAAAACATCGTAGAAGAAACACAAAGTTCCAACCGCGATATTTGGGGGCTTTTAATAGGTATAGCGACTTTATTATTTGGAGCGACTGGTTTATTTGCTCATTTGCAAAGGTCATTAAACAAGATTTGGGAAGCTGAAATAAAGAAGTCAGTAAATATATTCAAACTGGTTAAAAATAGACTAATTTCTTTTAGTATCATTCTTATTATCGGATTTTTACTACTAATATCCTTATCTTTAACGGCGGCTTTAACAATATTTGGGGAATGGCTTGATACTTATTTTTCAAGTGGCTGGGAATTTATTTTATATCCATTAAACGTCATCATATCATTTTTGATTGTATCAACATTATTTAGCGCAATTTTTAAAATTCTTCCCGATGTGATTGTCCCTTGGAAATCTGCAATTATGGGAGGTATAGTTTCTTCTATATTTTTTACTTTTGGTGAAAATGCGCTCAATATTTATTTTGAACTGGTAGAGCCACAATCTAGTTTTGGGGCTGCGGGATCGTTAATCTTACTTATGTTATGGGTTTCTTACTCATGCATGATTGTCTTAATCGGCGCTGAATTTTCAAAAGTTTATACTCAAGAAAAGCTTGGCCTAAAAGCAAGGGTCAAAAATCTCTCATAAAATCAAAGAAGATTACAAAGCTTTGGCTAAAGACTATGACAGACGATGGAAAACCTTTGTCTTGCCAGTTCGGTCATGGTTATTAAGCCGCTTAGAATATAAAGAAAAGACTTCTTTCAATCTTTTAGATATGGGCTGTGGGACTGGTGGGGCATTATTTAAGGTCGCTGAAGCGCACCCAAATGCCTTGTTAAATGGTGTAGATATATCTCTAGAAATGTTAAATATTGCCCAAACTAGGCTATCTAATATTTCAGATGTCACGTTAATAAATGATGATTTAGAAACAATAGAGATCCAAGATTCCAAATATGACGTTGTGATTAATTTTTTTGTATTACACCATATATTGGATCAAGAACGATTTTTAAAAAATCTTATAAGAGGCACCAAAACAGGCGGCGATATCTTTATTGCAGACTATGCTATTGATACAATACCAATGCGTATGGGGGAAATATTTTGGCGATTATTTTTACCATCACATAACAAGGCATATTCTTCTAAACAATTCAAAAAAATGCTAGAAAATCATAGTGATATAGATATTGTAGAATTTATAAAAATATCACCTAATTGGTTCTGGCGGCAATCTGCATTTCATTTGAAAAAAAGATAAAACAAAATCATAATAATATTTTATCCAAAATGTTTAAGAATACGTACAATTTTTCGTGTTTTATCACTAAACAGGCTAGGTGTGTACCATGCGCCTGCGGCACGCTTGCTTACTTCACCCAAAGTTGGATAGGGGACAATCATAGCTGTGATAGCTCCAATTTTTTGTTTAGATGAAATAGCCAAAGCCCAAAGTCCAATTAGCTCACCCGCGCCTGGGCCAACAATTGATGCACCTAGTATAAGGCCTTTTTTATTAGTGATCACACGTATTTGCCCCTTTATGGTGCGTTCTGTAATGGCGCGATCATTTTCATCAAAACTCCATTGGGCTATTTTTATGTTATCTGTACCAAATTTTTCTTCAGCCGCCACTTTTGTTAGACCCACTTGCGCTATTTCAGGGTCAGTATATGTTACCCAAGCTAAGGCTTTATAATCTACTTTTGCCCATTTAATACCAAAACATATCTGACGGATAATAATACCCGCGTGATAACCTGCAACATGCGTAAATTGTGGTCCGCCTGAAACATCACCGATTGCCCACACTTTTGAATTTGATGTTTTTAAACGCTTATTCACTGTTACGCCTGAACGGTTATATTTTATGCCTGCTTCATTCAAACCTAAATCTTCGATATTTGGTGTACGTCCCGCGGCAATTAATAAATGCGTACCTGCAATAGTGTCTTCTTTCCCGTCTTTGTTTACAGTAATACCTACTTTACTTTCTCCATTATGTATTATTTTTTTGATGGAAAAGCCTTCATAAAGATTAACACCATCTTCTATTAATGCTTGCCGTATTACATCAACATTTTTCTTGTCATCATGTTGTAAAATTGAACCCATATCAATAATACTAACCTTACAGCCTAGGCGTACATGCGCTTGTGCCATTTCACAACCAATTGGGCCACCACCAATAATGATAAGATGTTCTGGCTTATCTTTTAGTTCGAAAATATTTTCATTTGTATAAACCTTATTATATTCAATTCCTTCTATAGGCGGAACACTTGCCCGAGATCCTGTTGAGATAATAAATTTCTTGGCTTTTATAATATATTCATCGGTCTCAACTGTTTGCGAATCTATAAATTTTCCAGCTTGTAAAATTACATTTACACCAAGGCTACGAAAACGCTCTGGGCTGTCATTTGGCTCAATCATTGCAATTGTATCTGTAACGTGTTCCTTAACCTTGGCATAATCAATGATAGGTTCATGTGGCTTTATGCCCTTAATATCGCTTTTGCGGTGTATTCCAGCACGCTTTGCTGCCGCTAGTAAGGCTTTAGACGGAACACATCCTGTATTGAGGCAGTCACCCCCCATTTTATCTTTTTCAAGTAAAATAGTATCAAGACCTAGCTGCGCTGCGCCAGCTGCAACGGATAATCCACCAGATCCTGCCCCAATAATACATATTTCTGGGGTGAGTATTTTTTTGCTCATAAAGATAACTTTCTCTTATCAATTCATTTATTAATTCAACTAATGTTTATTTAAAGACCAATCATATTGGTAAAATTTAATATTTGTGTCTGCATTAATGCTGTCTGCTTTATATTTTTGTAACCATTTGGTTAAGTTTCCGTTTTCAAAATCTTCTTTAAACCAATCAATCACTTTGCTAACACGTACCGAATTATTATCCTCTACTTTAAATCCTTTTGTACTATTATTCAGAGTTAGGCGTGTTTGTTCATCAAGTTGAGCATTCAGTTTATCAACTCTATAAGCTTCGGCACGTAAATCAGGACAAGAAATTGCGGCACAATTTATGGCAAAATGAATACGGGGCTCGCTCATTTTGCGAATAATGTCATGTTCAATTTTATCTAAGGAATATTCAATCCCTTCTATTGTCCATTTATATTTTTTCCAAGGACTATTAAATACAGTTCCAAGATTTTTAATTGTTTCGCGTTCACCCTCACTTATAATAAGATCAATCGTTAGAAAATTATAAGTATTAATCCAGTAAGTAAGCTTTTCATTTTTTGAATTAAGGGTTGATGGATTAACAGATAATAAGGCTTTACGTACATTTGCGTGGCGAGGGTCTTTTTCCCACGCATCATAATTTACGCTATTATATGTGATGCCGTTTACTGTTGTCGGCTTAATATAGTCTTTTAATAAACCGTCTAGATCAGGTATGTAACTCTGCGCGTAAGCCTGTGCGTTAAAGGATATAAATAAGATTACCGTAAGTAGGATAAATTTTTTCATGATATTTTCTCTATGTTGCGATTTTTAAATTTCTTGTAAAAACTAGGAATAAGTGTGAAAATTCCAAGTAATATAAATGCTGACAAAACCTGCGGAGAGATAAGATCACTTGCCACTTCAATAGACCCTAATTGTTGTCCAAAATACACAAAGACAGCTGTTCCGGGTATAATGCCAAAAAATGTCGTCAGGATAAAAGTTCTAAGCGGTATATTGAAAAGAGCAGGGATAACGTTTACCGCCACAAAGGGAAAAATAGGTACAAGGCGCATAAATAGCAAATACCCCACGGCATTCTCTTTCATATTAGATTCAATTTTTTTATAAAATTTTCCTGATTTTTCTCGTAATGTCCTACCCAGAGATGTTTTGGCAATCAAAAAAATAATTGTTGCGCCAATTGTTGCCCCTGTGACGACAAGGAACGTGCCTTGTATTAAACCAAACAAAAAGCCACCAAGTAATGTTAATAATGTAGCAATTGGTAGTGAGAGGGCAACAGCGCCAGCATATAGACCTACAAAACCAAGCGGTGCTAAAATAGGGTGGTTATCAATAATCAGTTGAAATTTCTCTTTTTGGGCTTGGATGCTTTCAAGGCTCAAATAATCGTGCAATCCAAGTTTATAGGCTGCTGTAATTGCACCCAATAGAATAATCAATGGTAAAAAGCGTAAAATATATTTCATCTTAAATCTCTCAGTGGCTATGCATATGGCATAGTGTATAATTGTACCTACTTATTCAGGGATAAAAGATAGAATGTTACATATTATTAGTTTTAAGCTGATTTTCATCTCCTTATAATAACAAAGTTAGGCCTTATAAAATTAAAATAAACTACAAAGAAAACTAATAAAAAATGATACAAAAATTGAGAAATAAATTTTTTGTAGTTTTTCTGTATATTGCTTTCTTTTCAAGCTTTATCCTAATAAAAAATTCTACAGCGCAAATCACTGTCACTGGACTAAATGATAAGGAAGATTTACTGACATATGTACAAGAAAAAGCGTTAAGTAAATATGAATCTAAAGATGATCCTCCTACTCGTTCTATTAAAATTAAAGCAGAAATTGAAAAAGCACTGAGAGCGAAAGGGTATTACGACCCAAAGGTGAATCTAATAGCTGAGAATAAGGATCAAAAAAACGCTCAAAAATTTAAAGTTGTTACAGGTCAAGTTTATACAATAGATAGTATTAATATTAAGGGTGTTTCTGATATATCTGTTAACTCTCTACAGCCAGATGATATTTTAGATGCTGAAAAAGTTTTAATCGCTCAAAGTAGATTGCTTAACACTATTGCAAAAGAAAGATGTTTTTATAATCTATCCGTAAAACATGAAATTACTTTAGATAGAAATACAAAAACAGCAAATATAAGATTTATTGTTGGTGGGGAAGATAACTCAAAATTCGGGGCTACTATATTTAAAGGAGCTGATAACATAAAAGCTAAGCATCTCTCTCGTTTTCTAACCTATAAAGAAAATGAATGCTGGAGCGATAAAAAAGTTGAATCAACAAAAACGGCTTTATTACAAACAGGTTTAATTAGCAAAATTGACTTAAACCTACCCAAGGACCTTCCAGATAACAAAATCATTCCATTAACTTATGAGATAAAAGAAACTGCGCCTCGTAAAATTCGGTTGGGCACAGATTATAGTACATCAGAAGGCGTCGGCATTAGCGCCCAATGGACACATAAAAACTATTTTGGGGCAGGTGAGAGATTAAGTTTTTTAAGTCAATTATCAACAGTTTTGCAATCTATCGGTATTGACTTTAGTAAGCCTTTTTTCCTTTCGAAAAAACAAAGTTTAAATATATCATCTTTATTACAGCGCCAAGACACGGATGCGTTTGAAGAACAAACTCTTGATTTAGAAGCATCTATTCAACGTGATTTATCAAAATATTGGACAGGAAACTTAGGGATCGGGTTTGAAGCTTCTCAAATTACGGACCAAGATGGATCAAAGGAAGATGAATCTACTTTTGGTTTAATCTCTATGCCAGGTCGAATTAACTTTGATAATCGGGATGATTTACTTGATCCTCATTCTGGCTATAATTTTTCTTTTGGTTTTGAACCATTTGTTGATGTTCTGGGTGAATCTAACCCTTTTCTCAAAAGCCGAATAACAGGAATAACTTATTTTGATTTGAGCGATAGTAAATATGATCCAGTAATTGCCTTGCGTGCTTCTGCCGGCAGTATTCTTGGATCATCCACTAATACTATACCAGCTACGAAGCGTTTTTTCTCAGGCGGCGGCGGCAGCATTCGTGGCTTTGGTTATCAGGAGGCGGGCCCCATTGATGATGAGGGGGATCCATCTGGTGGGCGCTCTCTTATCGAAAGCTCCGCAGAACTGCGTTTAAAATTTACGGATAATTTAGGCGGTGTTGCGTTTGTTGACGCAGGAGGGGTCTATGATAACGTTATTCCGAATATAAGTGATGGGGTCTATGTAGGGGCAGGTATTGGCGCCCGATATTATACAAGCTTTGGCCCTATTCGTTTTGATGTTGCGACACCTATCAGTAGGAAAGAGAACACGGATCAAAATTTTCAAATTTATATTAGTATTGGGCAGGCTTTTTAAATGATAAATCTTATCAAGATTATTGGTTCTGTTCTCCAACGCTTTAATGGCTTATTGGCCTTATTATTGACGGTTGTTATTATTTTGATAATGGGGGCTCAAGGCTTCGTTTTTTGGCTCAATACCCAAAGAGGTGGAGATTGGCTTTCGTCACACTTCAATCAGGCTTTAAAAGCATCTGGCTATGAAATCGTCATGGATAATTTTACTTTGGCGGGTTTTTTTGGGTTAAAAGCTAAGCACGTCAATGTTAAACAAAACGGCTCATCTATTTTGACGGGTGAAGCTGTTATATTTTCTATAAACCCACTTCCGATTGGTATGAAAACCCTCAACATTAATTTTAAAGCCCAAATGATTAATTTCATTTCCATGCCTGAAACCAAAGAGGTCGATAGTCAGGAAAAGGCAGTTTTAAGTGAATTACCGGACTTATATTTTAAAAAAGCGAATATCAACTTAGATATCAAAAAGTTGTTAGTATCCAACGATATTGTTGAAGGCGGATTTGAAGGTGGCATTCAAATAAATCAATCTATTGATCTAAAAAAATATAATGTAACGTCCAAAGGTGACATTCAACTATCAAATATTAGATTTAATCAGGCTGACTACCTCCCTAATCTAATAAAAAATGATTTACAATTTGATTTAGAAACCCAGAAATTAAATTTTAAAGAAATCACGTTTGATCATAAGCTTTATCAAATAAAAACAATAGGCGCATATCACGTTGATGATAGTAAATTTAATGTAAAAGTTACAGGTCAAGTGAATGGTGCGCAAAACCTAAATCGAAAGGCACAAACACCTATTAAGCTACACAGTATGATACAGGGCAATATCGACGATTTTACAGGAACAATAGCCGCCCAAACAACATATGAAGGCATTAAAACAACAGTTGATACCAACATACAAAGGAAAAATAATACAATATCTCTTAAAGAAATTATTGGCGCAGGTGGGCCTATCAGTGTCCTTGGTTATATTGATTATAATATGGACTCAGGCTTTGCAATAGGTAAGTTAGATGCCAGCTTATCTGATCTAAAATTCCTTAATAACTTTGTTAGTGATCTAAACTTATCTGGAAGTTTGAAAGCATCAGCGAATATAGAAGAAAAGAATGGGAAACAAAACGCTACCTTAACAGCGACTTTGGCAAATATGCTCTACGATAAAATCTCAGTACAAAAAATTGTGACAAATATAAATTTCGCAGATGTAAAAAATATTGAAAACATTAATGCAGACGTAATTCTAACCAAGGGCAATTTAGACAATATTAATTTACAAAATGCGACGCTCAATGTCTCTAAAGACAAACAAGGCTATCAATTAAATCTCAAGGGCAATGGGGAAAGTATAAAACCATTTTTAATACAGGCTAAAGCAATAGTAAAGAAAACGGACTCTATAGATGTCAATGTAACCGATGCAGCCTTAATGATGGGGAAGGGAAGGATAACGGCGCAGGGGGATATTATAACAAATAAAATTGATATGAAGATTGCGGGAGAGAAACTAGATTTTTCTAAAATGGCGTTTGTTGATTTATCTTCTATTCCAATCATATTGAATAAATTCGATACGACTATCGAAGGATCTATAGAGGCGCCAGTTATTAAAACATCTTATAACTTTAAACCGACTATACAGGAGGAATTCGGGGCTCAATTTATCGGTACAGCATTCTATCAATCTAACGAATTAAGGAATGAATTATCGGCCAATGGTAGGGGCATTAAAATATTTAACATGGCTCTTAATATACCTTTAAACCTATCTTTTTCTCCCTTTGTTTTTGACCTAAATCAGTCCTCAGCAATAAATGGCACCGCCAATATAGAATCTGATTTACGCTCTTTATCTTCTTTATTTTTAGATGAAGGGTATGAAATATTAGGAGATCTAGCGATAAAAACAGATATCACAGGCAGTTTGTCTAATCCGCTCTTAGATGGTTTTGCTACACTTAAAGATTCAATGGTGGCTAACCGTTATAATAACATTGAGCTACGTGATATTAACGGGGAAGCAATTTTTAAAAATCGTCAAATTGAATTGACACGCCTTAATGCGAAAGGTGTTGATAATGAAGGAACGATAACCGTTAAAGGAACACTAAACCTTACAGATTTTAATGCCCCAGATATAAGAGCGTCACTTACTATGCGAGATATTCATTTATTAAAAAATGAAAATTATGACGCATGGCTTAATGCAGATATTAACTTAAATAAAACAGGGAGCAGTTATATAGTTTCAGGGGAACTAAGCCCTCAAGAAATATCCATCCGAATTCCTGATCAGTTTGATGCGACTATTCCTGAATTAAATATTATAGAAGTTGAGAAAAAAAATAAGCCAACAGATAGTTTATTCTCGAAAACAAAACTGGACATAAAATTTATTGCAGATAATAAAATCTTTGTTACGGGCCGTGGTTTAGACACTGAATTAAAGGGAAATTTAAATGTTGAAGGCACATTGAAAACCCCTCTTGTTACAGGTAATTTAAATACCATACGTGGCAGATATGAAGAGTTTGGTCGTCGCTTCTCTCTTGATAAGGCAAGCTTGCGTTTTCAAGGTCTTATTCCACCATCACCATATTTAGATATTGAGGCGTCAACTGATGTTGATAATATTACAGCCAAAGTTCTTATTTCTAGCAGTGTTACTGATCCACAAATTAGGATGGAATCCAATCCCCCATTACCTGATGACGAAATCATATCGCTTATTTTATTTGGTAAAGACGTCACGCAGATATCTCCGTTTCAAGCGATCCAATTGGCGAATACTGTTCGCAGATTTTCTGGCGCTGGCGGTAGTTTATTTGATCCACTACAAGAGATTAAATCAGTAACAGGGTTAGATGATGTTTACATTGAAGGAACGGGTGCTGGCGGCACAACAGTTGGGGCAGGAAAATATGTAACAGATAAGGTATATGTCGGCGTTGAACAAGGAACCGCTGAAAACACAAGCTCAGCTACCATCGAGGTCGAAGTCACACCAAGTATTTCCGTGGAAAGCAAAGCGGCACAAAATGGCGAATCTGATATTGGTGTGTTTTGGGAATGGAATTATTGATGCTCAGATATAAACCCATATTATAGTTGGTCACTATATCGGTCTTAAAAAACGCCCTAGAACTCTCATTTTACAAACATGAAATAAGAGTTTTAAAGGGCGTTATATTAATAAATAACTTAAATTATTTTAAAGGGATTGCGATGCTTCGCATGTTCCATTCCTCAACGCATTATAAAGTGTTAATTGTGAATCCCATATAATAATATCATCAAATACCTCTGATCCATCATTGGATACTATCTTACGAATATCACTTACCTCTACTGCTGATTCATGATTACGGCGCTCAAACTCATTTTCGTCAGCGTCTGTAATATTATCACGTTTTGTACCATCTGTTAGATATGCGCCTTCCCCATTCGGACCATGGCTAATAAGGGCATAGGCGGCCGCTTCAAAATTTTGGTTAATTGGGGCATCATATATTACTGTGGTTGCTCCATAGGCGCTCTTATCATTTCTTCTCTCAAGACGCTCTTCATTATCTTCATTAAGCACAATCAAATCTTGACTGGTTGCTACTGAAGGAGAACCAAATTTCATTTCACTAAATCCTAAAGATGCGTGGCTTGCGTTAAACTTTACTCTACCAATTTCTACGTCACTTAAATCTAAATCTGCAGCTGCTAAGGCGTCTAATAATCGCTCTTTACTTTCGTAAAACAATTTCTCAGCGTCACGTTCATCTTGGTTTCTTTTTCCTTCTGGATCCCCGTTAGTTGTGCTGTAAAAGCCCTCTTGCTCGACTTCTCCTAAAATTGAATCAAGCGAGAATGACAGTTCTCCAATACCCGTTGGTGCTTCGGGTAGGCGTAAAACAAAGGCAACATTCTCTACAAAATTTCCTTCATTATCGACAATTTCCAAATTTATTTGCATCGCAGAATACCAGTTACTTTCATTCAGATCGCCAAGTGTCATGGTAAAATCTTGAACTGCGACATTTTCTTCATTTTCTTGAATATCAAAAACGGCAGCATTTCTAAAAAATTTACCATTTCGCGAACCTCCACGATCAATTCCCAAACCATCACCCATGGGAATGCCATCATGTTCTAACGCGTCATATGCAAAGACTGCGCCTTCGACTTCTTCAGCCCATTCTCTTCTTTCTTCGATATACTCATTTGGTTTCCACATTGCAATCTCGTCTTCTAATGCTTCGATAGACATGATGACTTTATCATCACCAATACCATCGCCATCTAAATCTAAATTTGCTGTTGTTGACCCATTATGCCATGCATTTTCAGATGCTTTAAACTCAAGACTTGCTGTATTATTTAGAATCGAAGGACAGCAAAAGCGTGCCTTATAAACATTATGGTTCATATTTTGTGCATTAATGTTGGCGCTATCACCGTCACTCATGACGTAATTTGCTTTATGGGTAACCCAATTAGGTGTGCGGCATAACTGGTGCAACGCACTTTCGTCTCCATCTTTTAAAATAAGTGTTTTTTCCGAACCTTCTCCATCTTGCTCAAAGTCTAGAGCGGCATATGACTGTGTAAAATCTTTACTGACTTTATATGTTAGGTAATTACCCCATTCGTCCTTTGCCGCACTTTCGGGCAGGCCAAGCTCCCTAAATGGTAATATTCCAATAATGTCGGCACATTTATCGTCACTATCAAGCGCCCCTTCTGTTCCTCTTGCTCCGGCTACGGCGCTTGGGTCTGCTGGACATGGGACGCGGTAATTACGATGCGCGTACGCGGCCAAAGCCACCCGTAGATCTTGCATTTTATGCTGAGTAGTGGTTTCAAAATAAAACTGATTGGGCTGAGAATCTTTTATCATGGCTGTAATAAAAAAGCCGAACAACGCCAAAATAATTGGAATTGTTAGGATAATGAAACCTGCTTCATTTGAAGAATTGGTTTTCTTTGCCAAAAAATTATGCGTAACCATGTTTTGCCCCTTAAAACAGTTAAAAAACTACTATTACTCTACTAAATACTACTTATATTATGCAAAAAAAACATTAAGAATGGCTTAAGAAAGGGGCTTTAGGCGCTAATTTTAGAGGTTTTCGCATGATTGGCGACCAGATAACGCAAATATCTCATCTTGTGTGAAAAAATTGACAATATCATCATATTCTGTTGCCGCTCCGATGGTTGAATAAACAGATTCTGTAACCACAGTACGGTTTAAATTGCTACTCGTTATAGCTTCTGCTGATGTATTATCAGGATTGGGCGGGGATTGATTTCCATTTGATAAATAGGCACCATTTTTATTCTCTCCGTGACTAATAATCGCCATGGCTAAACCTGTGACAACATTCTCTCGGTTTATGTTTGTATTCGGTGTGCCAGTCAAAGACCTATTGACATTTGTTGTAACCCTCGGTGTTCCAGAATATAAATTTGTTCCGTCTTGTTGCACGATAATATCGGTGCCTGTGTCATTTAGTGGGGCGCAAAATTGTGATCGTGGTAACAATGCAAATTTACCATTTGTATTATTTCCTGCAACGCGGTTGGCTAGGCGACTATTTACCCTATCAAGTTGTACGCCCAACCGATTATCTGCGGTAAAGTCAGGGGAAACCACATAAGTGAAAAAATTACCATACCCATCTTTGGCATAGCGCTCTGATATACCAAGGGTTTTATAGGGGATAATTCCATGTGCTTCTTCAGGGGCTGCGGCACATGAAGCGCGTTCTACCCCGATTGGGTTTCCTGCGGCAACAGATGCATCTGCAGGGCAGGGGAGCCGCCACCTTGTTTGCGCGTAAGACGAAAATGCTTTGGAAATAATTTCCATTCTTTTTTGTGTTTCGGCTTTGCTATTACGATGTTTGTAGGTTTCATAAATTGGTAAGACTGCGGCCAATAACAATCCTAAAATTAAAAACACGACTGCTAATTCAATCAGAATAAATCCTTCTTGATGTGGTTGAGATTTGCTTTGTTTAATTTTTTTTAAGGCGCGTTGCATGATACACCTCCTATTCGGCCAAGAACTTGTGAGGGTGTTGCCCACAAAACAATATCATCTATATCATTGGAAAATAATGATGGTAAACCACCACCTGGTGGGGCCGATGCAAGTCTATCTGGCGCGTAAAATGTGATGTCACTATCTACATTTTCACGTTCTGGATCGGTTATGCCTGTAATATCGCGGCTACCATTTTCTTCCGAAAAAGCGCCATTACCATTTTGTCCATGACTAATTAAGATAAAAGCAGGGAAGGAGGGCGGAACAGTAGAATCATTTCCAGCAATAAATCCTGTAATACCCGGATCTTCTAAGTCTGCATAAGCAGGAGGATCTTCGGTCGCATCCCGATATTCAATGGCACTACCGCCGGCGCCGCCATTTGGGTTGGATCTCGATAAATGTTCTAAAGGCCCAAAAGATCCTTGCAGATCAATATCGCCTTCTACTCCCGTCGTGCCGCCTGCATTCCATGTTCCACAACAAAAAGCAGCCTTTGCCAAGGCAACATATTCATCTGTAACATCTATTCCATCATTATCTGTATTCCAATATGGACGCGTCATACACCAGTTATTAATGTCTAAAGTTTCAGCAACTTCTGGTTTTTGAGAGGACGCAATAGAAACGCGATATGTTATGTAGTTCCCGAATTTATCTTTTGCCATATATTTTGGCAGACCTAAAGTTGCAAAGGGAATAATACCTTCTGCTTCATTTATATCGCACTCTCCAAAAATATCGCCCGATGCCGTGCTGTTAATTTCTGTTCCAAAAGGCTCACCATTTGTAGTCGTTCCTGATAATCCTGCTGGGTCGGCGGGGCAAGGAACACGCATATGTTTTTGTGCGTAAACTGATATTGAATCCGCAATATACTCCATATTTTTAAAGGTGTTCTTTTCCGCATTAATAACCAAGACGCGCGAAAACGCAACTGTTGCAAAAGCCAGAATGAACCCAACAATAACCATGGCAATTGCTATCTCGACTAAGGTAAATCCGCTCTGTTTTCTCATATGTTTTTTCATTATATTATTCATCATGGCACCGCACAGCTATCTCGCCTTAATCGCGCCATTAAACTACTTTGTGTTTGCCACGAAACAATATCGTCGTAATACGTATTATTTGAACTGTTATCATGCTCAATATCATAAACTATTTGATTATCTGATTCTGCATTGATGGTTTCAGACACACTATTATAGCTTGTTATTCTATTCATTGTTCCATTAACCACAAATGCACCCGCGCCATTGCTACCATGACTAATAACAGCATACACAGGGACGTCAGTATGCCCAGAGACAGTCTCCAAAGCCGCATTGTAAACAAATCCACCGCCATAAAGGCTGTTATTATAAAATTCTTGCGGGTTGTCTTCGGCTATCGGGTTGGTTGGATCATCAAAATTAGGGTCCGCAACGACATCCGCCTCATCGTACCAATTGGCACTGTCTTCATTAAAAACTATAGCGGGTAAGTTAGGCGGGGTATCTGCTGCAGAGGTGGCAAAAATTTCTGTTTCTGTCCCTTGAGGCTGCATACAGCAAAACCTTGCTTTACGCGGGGATATGTTGCGGCCACCATCTAATACACCTGATGAGAGCCTAAAAACACCTTCAATCCATTCTGTTGTTCTACATTTTGCATGGACTAATATTGTGTCATCTTCTGGATCGCGCGTGAAAGCGGGGCTGACTTGATACGTTATATAATTGCCCCAACCATCAACAGCAATAGAGGCATCTAACCCTAAAGATACAAAAGGAATAATGCCTTCAGTTTCTCCTGTTGCCACATTATCACAAGATCCAATTTGTGATCCATTTGCGCCGCTGCCTATTTCGGTTCCAAAAGGCTCAGGGCCTGCATTGCTTGGATCCGCAGGGCAGGGGATACGAAAATTTCTTGAGGCATAAGCGGACATAGCGTCAGAAATAATTTCAATTGTTTCTCTGGTTTTAGAGCTTTTTAAAATATAGCTCCAGGTCAGATAGGCATTAATCAAAGTCGTCAAAATTAACCCTGAGATGATAATTACTATTATAATCTCAATCAGGGTAAATCCAGATTCCTTTTCTTTCGCGTCATTGCGCAAAAGTTGATTACTTTTTCTATGTTGCCCCAAAATACTACTGCTCCACTGAATTATTAACTCACATATTGAATTATTATATCAAGCTATACCTTAGAATTCGTTAAAATTTAGAATTCAAATTTATTATATGTGTTTTCAATGGTTTAAACAAATAAACTCTGTCAATGGGAGGGAGGTCGACTTAAACGACAAGGTTTCCACTATCTAGAAGGGCGAACTCATCCAAATCATTAATACCATTCAATTGTACGGCATTAACGAAATTAACACCGCCTGCTGTACCATCAGTATCTATTGATAGAATTGTATCTGCGCCATTATTTGTAAAACGGACAAAATCTGAAATATCATCTGTAACAGGATTAAATCCACTTAAAATTCCTGTTAAATCAATACTGTCATTTTCTAATAAATTAAAGCTTTCGATTTGATCAAGGTTATTGAATATGGTTGCGGCATCAAAAATGAAATTATCGGTTTCGTTGCTTCCGTATAAAATATCTAAACCATCACCGCCGGATAGATTATTTGTAAAGGCCTGCGTTACCCCAGATTCAACTTCAATCCACTCAACATCGTCGATACGAATGAATACTTCCTCATCTGCTGCTGTTTTTTGGTTTAAAAGACCTGCAAAAAGCACGTTATGATTACCAGTTGCGATATTTCCAAGGTTTACATTGACAGTCACCCAACCTGAATCATTATCGGCGCCACCATTACCATCTCCTACAAAATTACTGACAGTTGTAAAAGGATTACCGTCAATCTGGAATACAACCTGACTATTTTCATTGGCTTCAAAGTTTGCATCGTGAATATGACGAAATGAAAATCTTAAAATAATATCAGAGGATCCAGATGTTTTATTAAATGTTTCCACATAATAAGCAGCCATACCATTAGTAACTGCTGTTGCATTCACACCGCCTAATCTGATCTCTAAAGAACCATTGGCTGCATCTCCGTCTGTTGTAATTCTTGACCCTGAAGTATAAGCGCCATTTCCATTACCATATGCATCATCAACATAAGTATATCCTTCATCATTGGCATTGAAGTTATCCGCAAAACGATTAACAACACCATTGTCTGTACCAGAGGCAACGCTATCTAATGCATCAGTCCCATAAATGAGATCATTTCCAGCGCCGCCATTTAAAGTATCACTTCCTGCATTACCATAGAGAGCATCTACCCCAGCGCCGCCGTTTAAGGTATCATTTCCGCTACCACCAAATAGGATGTCATTATCATTATCACCATTTAGAATATCGTTTCCACCATAACCGTAGAGAATGTCATTTCCATCGCCACCATTCAGTGTATCAATAGAATTATCATCATTCATTAATCCGGCATGCCATTCGATTGTGTAGGAATTGCTTAAACCATTACTTTGGTCAGCCCAACCGCCGCCGTTAAACTCTCTTATGCGTAAAAATTGATCGGCGCCAGTAGTATCATTTGGATCAGTCCCAGCCCAATTAACGTAAAATGGGCCAATTGCAGTCGAGTCAAATGAGAATTGTGCACCTGCTTCTGGTCCTGTGCTCCAATACCACGGAGCTCCTTGACCATCGCCAATACCTGACATCCATGCACCGTCACCTGTGCCCAATAAACTTAATACGAAATCATTTTCAGCCTGGTTCGTAACTGTTGCAAACGTACCCGCCATCCCATTCACAACAACACTATTTGCAGCGGCTAATGCTACATCATTATTTAGGACGGTATTAACATATTGATAAAAAGAATTGCTTGCTGCGTTGTAAACGATGCTTGGGTTCGCCGCCAAAATAGTCGCAATCTGCGCTTGAGTTAAGCTATGACCATGAAGTACATCGTTACCAGTTCCGCCATTTAATGTATCAGCGCCCGCACCACCATTTAAGGTATCGTCCCCTGCATCCCCATTAAGGATGTCATTTCCATCTTCCCCATCAACAATATCGTTATTATTACCGCCATTAAGTGTGTCATTGCCTGCACCACCATAAAGGAAATCGTTTCCTGCGCCAGCCGTTACGGTATCATTACCTGCGCCAGCGAAGATGTTATCAACACCAGATCCTGTTTGTATCGTATCACCAGTAGCATTATTACTACCTGTAATCGTAAATCCTTCTGTTTGAGCGGATAAATTGAGCGTTATACTAGTAGCGGCTGAGCTTGAATCAATTTGCTCTAACCCGACAACAAAGGCATCATTTGTAGAGCCTGAAGCATTTAGATTTGTGGAAGTAGAAGTTAAGCGTAGAACATCCGTACCACCACCAAAGTTAATGGCACCGCCACCATAAGCAAGGCTATTTAATTGCGATCCAGAAATAGTAAGAATATCTGCCCCACCAGACCCAGTTAAGAATCCGTTTTCAGAGTTAGTAATTGTTGGCGCGCCTAAAGCAGTAACATCAATTGTTCCAGAAATATTTACGCGGCTTGTATCTGTTCCACCTGCTAGATTAATCGATGAAAATCCTAAAGCCTGTTGAATAGTATAAGTAACGTCATCATTGCCTGTGCTACCCAATAAATTTTCAACAGCAGTCACTGTTCCAGTTCTAAGATCAATTGTTGTCGCATTAGTTAATGTAAGCGTATCTGTTCCACTTCCACCATCAATACTTTCACCTGCAGCAAAATCTCCGTTTGCTAGGCGAATATCATCATTACCAGCTTCACCAAAGATGTTATCTGCACCTGCGCGACCTGTAATTGTGTCACTTCCGTTACCGCCATAAATTGTATCGTTTCCACTACCTGCTAAAATATTATCTGTACCAGGATCATTACTGCCTCTAATTATTAGATTTTCTGTTTGGCCAATTAAAATAACTGTTATTGACCCAATTGCTCCACTAAAATTAATTTCTTCAAGCCCGACTATCGATGCATTTGTTGCACCCAATGTATTTAATGTGGAAGAAGTAGATGTTAAATTAAGAACGTCTGTTCCAGTATCAAAGTTTATGTTTCCACCGCCGTATATAAGAGAGTTGAGCTGGGCGCCAGAAATAGTTAAATTATCATTACCCGTTGAGCCGATTAAAAATCCATTTTCCGTGTTTGTAACAGTTGGTGTCCCTAAGGCTGTTACGTCAACGGTGCCAGTAATTCTAACACGACTTGTATCGGTGCCGCCCCCAAGATTGATTGTTGAAAATCCTAAAGCTTGTTGGACTGAGTAAGTAACATCATCGTTTCCTGTGCTACCCAATAAGTTTTCTACGGCTGCAATTGTTCCTGTTGTGAAATCAACAGTCGTTGCATTTGTAAAGGTAATATTATCTGTGTTTGCGCCACCATTAATGCTTTCACCTGCCGCAAAATCACCGTTTGCTAAGAAAATTGAGTCATTATTGCCGCCACCGTTAATAATATCAGCTCCAACACCGCCATAAATTCTATCGCTGCCATTACCACCATTAATAGTATCATTTCCGCCCTCACCATAAATAAGGTCGTCGCCATCGCCACCATTAATAATGTCATTACCAGCCGATAAATCACCAGCACCAGCAACCGCATTTATTCCAGCATAATTATCTAAATTTGTAAATGCGCCAGCTGTATCGGGACCAGAAACAAAAACATCCATGACGTTTCCTCCAGTTCTTTCGAAGAATGTTGCATCTAAGCGATAAACGCCTGCGCGTAAAGTTTGTGGTGCGCTTGTAACTGCTACAGCAGCATGTAAACCATCATTATTTACAATTTGAACACCATCCAAAAACAACATACTACCGTCGTCAGAACTGGTTCTAAACTGATAAGAACCTGCCGTTGTAATTGTTATATAAGTTTCATATTTTACGGCGTAATCATCGCCCGCATCAATCAATGATGGATTAATATCTCGTGTAAAACCATGTGCGGTTAAGGTATTTGAATTAAAGCGTTGATCATCAATTGTGAAGCCAGCCAATGCCAACGTAGTTGGCCCTGTACCTAAATCATAATATTTATAAATCCAGCCATTGGCGCCCGAACCACCATCACCATAGATAACATCATGTCCAGTACCACCATCAATGACATCATCATTTGCTGCTCCTTTTATCGTATCATTACCTGTGCCACCATTTAATGTGTCATTGCCCGTACCGCCGTCTAGGAAATCATCGCCCGTACCGCCATCTAAATCATCAATACCAGATCCACCATATAATATATCAACACCACTACCACCACGAATAACATCGTTATCTTCGCCACCATCAATAATATCATTTCCTGCATCACCGTTTAGGACATCATTACCATCGTGCCCTAAAATCAGATCATCACCATTACCACCATTTACAACATCATTACCAGATCCTGCGAATAGAGAATCATCACCATTGCCGCCATCAACAGTATCGTTTCCGGACGAGGCAGTAATTACATCATTGCCATCATCACCAAATAGGAAGTCATCGCCTAAACCACCAGTAATAACGTCGTCGCCATCACCACCAGTAATAATATCATCGCCATCATTCCCGCTTAAACGGTCATTGCCTAATCCACCATGCA
>CAYGUV010000012.1:0-43987 GCA_964353185.1 uncultured Micavibrio sp.
AGTCTGCTGCTGTAAAGCCAAGCGGAGCATCTTCCAATGTTGTAAGGGTAATATCCGCCCCATCCGGCGCGTCATTGACCGTTGTCACATCAATAGTCATGGTGTTGGCGGATTGGTCTGTATCAATACCGCCACCTATAGTGCCCCCATCATCACGCACTTGGAAAGTGAAGGCATCATAGGCCGCACCATTCTCATTGGCAACGGGGATAAAGCTTAGGTTTGGAATATTAGCGACCGCAATTTCCTGCCCAGCTGTTACCGCGACACCAGAAAGCTCCAACGTACCTGCCGTTGGTAATGTTGTAATTATTACGGATAAGAAATTATTGGCAGGTGTATCGCCGACATCTGTATATCCAAAGTCAGCCGCCGTGAAGTCATAGTTAGTATCTTCTAATGTGGTGACAGTATTATCTGTTCCGTCAGGCGCACTATTAATTGGGTCAACATCAAACGTAATTGTATTAGGTGTTTGGTCAGTGTCCTGGCCACCATTTGCGGTACCACCATCATCACGCACTTGGAAATTAAAGCTGGTGTATCCTGCGCCATTTTCATTGATGGTCGGTGTATATACTAAATTGGGAATATCCGCGACTGCAATTTCTTGACCAGCTGTTACCACTACGCCAGAAAGCTCAAGGACGCCATCTACTGGTAAAGTAGTTATAAAAACAGACTGAAAGTTATTTGCAATCAAGTCGTTTGCATCTGAAAAGCCAAAGTCTACAGCTGCAAAACCGTAACTTCCATTTTCGAGAAGAGTAATCGTGTTGTCCGCACCGTCTGGTTCATCATTAACATTATTAACATCAATGGTAATTGTATTTGGTGTTTGATCTGTGTCTTGCCCTCCGATTGCTGTACCCCCATCATCACGCACTTGGAAGGTGAAGTTCGCATAATTTGTACCACTTTCACCAGCGGTTGGCGTAAAAGTCAAATTGGGAATATCTGCAAAAGCAATTTCTTGCCCTGCGGTAACGGCGACACCAGAAAGTTCAAAAACACCGTTAGCGGGTAAAGTCGTTATAATAACAGACTGGAAATTGTCTGGCCCGTCATTCACATCTGAAAAACCAAAGTCAGATGGTGCAAAGGTAAGGGAGGTATCTTCATCAATTGTGAGAGTATTATCCGCTCCAGCAGGTTCGTCATTTACATTATTAACATCAAACGTAATTGTGTTCGGTATTTGATCTGTGTCTTGACCACCATTGGCGGTACCACCATCATCTGTAACTTGGAAAGTGAAATTAGCGTAATTTGTACCACTTTCATTTGCCGCAGGAATGAATACGAGGTTCGGGATTTGAACGGCGGTAATTACTTGTCCTGCCGTGACGGCAACGCCCGATAATTCTAAAACACCATTGGCTGGAAGAGTGTTTATAGTCACAGACTGTAGATTATCCGATGGGTCATTTGCATCCGTAAAGCCAAAGTCTGTAACGGCAAATGTATGCGTATTATCTTCGTCTATTGTAATTGTGTTATCGGCGCCTTCAGGTTCATCATTGACGGAATTAACATCTATTGTGACAGTATTCGGAGTCGGATCAAGGTCTACGCCACCATTGGCTGTTCCGCCATTATCACGTACTTGATAGGTGAAACTTGTGTAACCCACTCCATTTTCATTAGCGACAGGCGTAAATGTAATATTAGGCACTTGTGCAGCAGAAATTTCTTGTCCAGCAGTAATGGCTACACCAGATAATTCTAAAATACCGTTTGCAGGTAAAGTTGTAATGACAACAGATTGTGGGGTATTTGATGGCGTATCATCCGCATCGGAAAAGCCAGATGAAAAATCGGCAAGAGTAAAGTTGTAAGTAGTATCTTCATTTGTAGAGACAGTGATATCTGCACCGTCTGGTGCATCGTTAAGGGGGGTTACATCAAAGGTGATTGTATTTGGTGTTGTGTCTAAATCCACACCTCCGTTTGCCGTGCCGCCGTCATCACGAAGTTGGAAATTAAAGCTATCGTAGCCTACACCGTTTTCATTTGTACCAGGGGTAAAAACAAGATTACCAAGGTCAGTTGCCAAGATTTCTTGACCTGCTGTTACGGTAACGCCAGATAATTCCAATGTTCCGTTTGTTGGAATAGTATTAATAAGAACTGACTGTAAAGAGTTTGATGCAGGTGCATCATCAGGGTCACTAAAGCCAAAATCTGCTGCGCTGAAGGTATGCGTGTTATCCTCTAGAATAGTAATTGTATTATTTAATGCATTTGGATCTTCATTAACATTTTGAACATTTATAGTCAGCGTGTATTCATCAAATGGAGTACCAGCACCATCATCAGTTGCACGTATAACAAGATTGAAAGTGTTTGTTCCTTCGAAATCTAGGTTAGTATTATCATCAATAGTGACTTGCCCGTTAATCGGATTTATTTGGAAAATGCCAAGGCCATTTCCAGATTGGATCGTATAGGTAATTGAGTCACCTTCAATATCTGACGCATTTGCAGTAAATATTAACGTTCCATTGGCTGTATTTTCAAATATGTTAACAGGCGCAGGGTTTGGACCAAGGTTAGGTGGATTGTTGATAATAACGCCAAAGTCATATGTGTTACCCGTAACATTTGTATTTCCATCGGTTACATTAAAACCTATAGATGCAGTTGTCGTCGCTGATCCATCATGCGTAAATGAAATAATACCGAAGTTTATATCTTCTTGCGTGAACGTGCTGCCAACTGTTAATGTAGCACCACTTCTTAAGACGGTCCCGTTACTAACGCTCGTTATTGTATAAATAAGTTCATCAATGCTGTTGTCGGGGTCTGATGTACGTAAGTTTACGTTAGAAATAGAACGTGTCCCTCCAGTATTGACCGTATCGCCAGTATTAACAGTAATAACTGGTGGATCATTTCCACCACCATTTGTGAAAGTTACATTTATGTCTTTAGTGCCGCTTGTTGTATTTGGACCATCTTGAAGGTCAAAATCAAATCCAGCAAAACCGTTTACTGTGCCATCATGATCAAAGCGAATAAATCCGTTGTTAATATCCTGCTGTGTAAAAGCTGTTACAACCGTTCCTGTATTTGTATTAAAGACAGATCCGTTTAATGTGCTTGTAACAGTATAATTTAAATTGTTGTCTGTGGTATCGGCATCAATAGCCAAAAGGTCTGAACTTGTAATAGCAACAGAATTACTTTCTACAACTGATTGTACTGTATTAATACTTATTGATGCTGGATCATTACCTGGATCGTTCACTGGTATAACATTTAACACAAAAGTATCTGTGTCTTGATTTCCTCCATCGGTAACACGGTAGCTAAAGTTAGCTGTTATCGTGTCTGAGTCGTCATGTAAGAAAGTGATAATTCCATTATCAATGTCTTCTTGAGTAAAAGTTCCGTTTATACCAATTGTGACACCACTTCTTTGTAATGTACCATTTAAATAATCAGTTACCTGATAGGTAAGTCCACTAGGGGGGGTGTTTCTATCAACAGTGTAAAGTTCTGTTGAATCAATAACGGTTGATCCACCTTCAAGAACGGTATCGCCAGTATTAAATTGAATGGCTGGTCTGTTTGTCCAACGTTCTGTAAGATATGCATCAACGGCGCGGACTTGATTGTCATCAAGCGCGGTATTCCAAAGCATAATTTGACCAAGGGAACCTTTGAAGAAATTTGTATCAGTATTGTTTGTTAGATTAAGCGTACTTGGTTGTACTGTACCTCCGATCTCTGCACCTATACCGATAGCACCTGTATGGTTTGTCTGAGAACCAACTTCATCGAGCTGAACAAATGCACCGCCATTTAAATTTGCTTTAATAAAACCTTGTCCTGTATTTGCATCAAAAACCATGATTACGCGGTAAGTTGTATTTGCCTGTACAGCCCCTAGGTTCATTACTTTAAAGCGATCTGCGCCCCACTCAGAACCAGTATTATTATATCCAGCGGCGTAAATATTTCCGTTATCAATAGATACCTGATATCCACGAATACTACCACCTTGTTCAAAAACAACCTGAAATCCGGATGTATCCGCACCTGTACGAAAGACAACAGCAAATGATTTTTCAGGCCAAGGTCCACCGTTATTAATTCCTGTTTGTGTGCCTATATCATAAGTATCGTCCCCATCAAAAACTAATCCACCAATTCCCGTACCAAAAGCATTCGATTCGTAGGTTGCACGGCGAGATGCTGTTCCTTGGCTTGCATCATTATTTCCTCCGAATTTATCTTCCCAATTTTGTACATCAGTTCCATTCGTCGGCTGATCTCCAGCAGAAAAATCGCCATCACCATCTATGTCTTGTGCATCCAAATTTAGAACACCATTTGGAATTGCATTGACTGTCGTAGCAAGTGTAGACGCGTCAAGAAGTAACCGCTTCTCTAAGGGGTACATTAAAGTACGAAGCAGCCCTTTTTTTGTTTTATCGTCTTTTTTATCAGCCAATAGTTTTTATTACCCGTTTGTATATCCTCTAAAAAAAGAAAGAACTCTTTTTTTATATTGTCTCAAATAAATACTAAAATTTATTAAAGATTTTAGAGTTTGTTAATAAATTCTTTAGAAACCACTATCCATGATGAACAATGAAAATCCCTTTTTAATCAGTGTGTTAGCGATTGTTTTTCGTTTTCCTGATACCTTAACTGTGCCTCGACCGACAAAATTTGGGAGTGAAGCTTTGTTTTCGTTTGATATTAGGTCAAATCGTATGGGATAGACCGTAAATCTTGGTAGGGGCTTTATGTTGCCATTTGAATCTTTTTCAGCAGGAATAGGACCGCCTTGTACGGATGATAATTCTGGCCAAAAAAGGGTTTCTGCAACAGATTTTTCAACGTAGCTTAATTCTACGTCAAATGTATCAAAAGGTGAATATTCGGCATAAAATTTTCCAGTATTATTATTGGATAAGCTATCAATATATTTTTCGCTGATATATCCGCTTAAGGTTTTGTTGTTTTCATCCGCAATCAACGCCAGCATATAACGGGTATTCACCCATTGTCCTTCGCGTAATGCAGGGTCAATAATTTTTACAGTTCCATCTGACGTTGCCTTGATCGTAAGTTTATCTAAAATCGTTTGAAGGCCTTCTAATTCCTTTTCAACATTTTCAATTTCACTATCAATTAGACTGCGTTGATTGGCCAGCTCTTGTGTTGCTTGACTGCTCGACCTAATTTCTTTTAAGTCATTTAGCTTTTGTTCAGTAATTGTAATATTATGGTTTAAATTATATGAAGATAAAAGGAAAAGAACATCACCTTTATTTACTACTTGTCCTTGTGAAACTTTTATCTGCTCAATCTTTGCAGGAATAGAAGGGTAGTATCGCACATAATCTTTTGCATGAAGTGTCACCGGCACTTCTATAGATTTTTGGATAGGCCAAAAAATTACTGAGAATAATAAAATATATAAACCTAGAGATATTTTACCGCGTAAAGGAGTGATTATTTCACCGAAATCTTTAACCCATACTCTTATTTCTCTCAATATAGGTAAGCCTATAAAGAAGGCTAATTCAACAAGCATAAAAATTAGACCAAGAGGCTGGAAGAATAAATTATATACTAATATCGCAATCCCTAAATATAGAAAAAATCTATAGACCCATACAGAAAATCCGAAAATAGTTAGTAATTTTTGTGTCCTAGTATCGGTAATCTCAGGGCGGCCCGTATCCCAACCCCATAAAACTTTGCGCAAACGATATTTTGCAAAAGCAAAGGAGCGATCTTGTAAATTATCAATACCAACTATGTCAGAGAAAAGATAATATCCGTCAAATTTCATAAGAGGATTTAGGTTTATAATTAGCGAAGCCAACATTGATACAATCGCAACCATAAAACATAGGCTTTGCGCCATTCCAGGTGGTAAAACATGCCATAAAATTAAAGCCACGGCAGATAGAGCCAATTCCGCCATCATACCACTAGCGGCAATATTCAGACGCTGTTTCCTATTCTTTAACTTCCACGCATTTGTCGTTTCTGTGTATAAAATTGGATAGAGAACGATGAATGCAACACCAATGGTTGTAACAGGAACACCATATTTTGTTGCGGTATAGGCATGCCCTAATTCGTGGATTATTTTGACAATAATCGTTGCGCCAACAAATAAAATTACGCCCTCTAAAGTTAAATAATTTACAAATGTATTGGCAATTTCGTCAAAGCGTTGGATGCTTAAAAATATTCCGTAACTTAGTAAAATAAAAACACCAATCATAAAAGGCCGTGTAAAAAGAGGGCTTAAAATTGGATAAGTTTTTTTTAGAAATCGTTCTGATTTAAACAATGGTAAAATAAAAAATAAATAACCATGCAAAAGTTTTTTCCACCAAGGCTGTGCCATTGCGCTTAATTCTAAATCAAAATATTCAGTTGATTCATTCGTTGTTGAATAAATAAGCTTATGTGTTATTAAAAATTCAACAATCGCAGTGATGTCTTCTTCATCAGGTTCGAGAGTTGTTTCTTCTTTAATAGCTTTGGTAAGGTCACTTACATAAGTATATTTTTCAAAGCGGCTAAGACATTCAAATTCTAGCCATCCAATTTTGTAATATTTATTGGCAGCTGGGTCATATAATGTCCAACTCGGCGCGCCTCTCGGTTCTGGCGGGGCTTCGTTTAAATGAAGGTCACTACGAAGTTTAGGTAATATTAAATCCTTTTCTAACATATCTACAGACCCAATTTACGGCGTAATGTTGTAATTGGACGCCTAAGAATATTAACGGCTAATATGGTGCGTTCACCATAAACTTTTCCCGTTCCTGTCCAACCTATGCGTAAGTTTTGATCAGTTTCTACAAAACGCCCTCGTATTTTATAGGTCATTAAGCCTCCACCATCCATGGTCGCTTGATATCCAATATTCTCATAGGTTGCCTCTTGAGAATCGAATGGATTGACGTTTAAGAAAAATTTAGCTGGGATGTTTTCATCAATTTTTATCATCGAGCTGACAGGCATGCGGATCATTAGCTCACTATCTGTTAAGTTTGCAAGCTGCATTACTTGCTCACCTGTTTGAACGGGCTTGCCAGTTAAAGCGTTTGTATCCGCAAAGATAGCTACTCCATCACGATCCGCGACAATAACGGCTAGTTCCAACATTTGACGGGCAAATGCTACCTCCGCTTCTTTTTGCGACAATCGTGATTTAAGAATAGCAATTTCGGCAAGTTTTTTACGATCTTTCATAGATTCGCGCTCAGTTTTACGCAAAGCAATTTCTGCGGCCGTAAGCTCACCCATTGTCATGGTTACTTTATTTTCAAGCAAAGTACTGTCCATACGCATGAGAACATCGCCTGCTTTTACTTCTTGCCCGGGGGAAACCTCTACACTATCGATAACGCCATCAAAGGGGATATTAATTGAATCTGGTTTACTTGCTACAATTTCTGCAGGCGCAGTAGCGCTCATCCTTACAGGGATGAACATTATGAGCAGTAATGTCAGGAAAAATAATTTTGTTTTTAAACCTGAAATATTCAGAAAAGGAAAAAGTGCGGATTTTTTTCCTTGAATTTTATCAAAGCTTTGTAGAGCGTGCGCATATCCATCGCCCAAATCTTCTAAGATTGCTTTTTCTAAACTAACAAAATCTTTTTCCCTATCGATCCATAAGCCACCAATTAAATCTTCATGAGAATTTTCCATGATCATAATAAAGGCATTATTGCCAACCCATTTATTCCAATCATCACGATTTTTTTGGTCGCAATCATCAATCGTTACTTGTAACAATTTTGAATAGCTAACTTTTTTATCTTCTTCTTCTTTATCTTTTTGGGTAGAAAGTTTTTGTATCTTATTTTTCACATACTTGTTGATAACTCTTGATAGCCATTGCGTATAAGGGCCATCAGGATCAATTTGAACCAAGCCAGAGACATTTTTGATAATTACTTTATTGTTTTTATATTCCCAATAAACACAATTTCTATAGTTTACTAAATTGAAAGTTTGATTAACAATTAGGAATTCAAGTTCGGTTTTTTTGCTTTTATGCCGCGCACTTTTTAATAAAGTAATGAGCGTTAATAAAAGTTGAAATTTGTTCTCTACTTGTGAAGGTTTAGAACTTTCTTTTTTAGATTTACTGGCCACAAATTTACTTCGTCCTATTTTCTGACAGTTTTAACCCTAAAAACCCCTTACTGTTTCCTTTTTCAATTGTGTTTTGTGTAAATGTGGCGCGGCCACTCATGCCTGGCAATAATTCTTCATGATATTTTTCAATTTCTGCAACAACCTGTACAGATTGACTTACAGGATCTACTTCACCAAAAACATTGATAATTTTTGCTGTATATGTGCGGTCTGTTTCTCTAATATAAATGCTTACGGGGGTATCTAAGTTTAGCCAACGCAACCAAGTTGACGGTATTAAAAATTCCGCTCGTAATGGATCGTGAGACGCAATTTCCATTAAAACGCGACCTCTTTGAACATATTCATACTGGCTTGCCATTTTGCGCATTACGCGTCCGTCCCATGGTGCAATATGCTTACATGATTTTAAGCGGCCTTGAATTTGCGAAATCAGCGCTTTATTTTGTTCATTATTTTCGCGAGCAACCATAAGTTCTATATCTGCTACAGAATCTAAACTAGACAATTTTTGATAGGCTATTAATTGTTGCTCAGTTACGCGTTGGCGTGACATGGCTTCGCTTAATCTTGCTTGGTCAACGGCACAATCATATTGTATGAGCACATCACCTTTTTTAAAACGATCGCCGCTTTCAATAGAAAATTTGGTTATTTTTGAATCTAAACCACTTGCAAGCACAATTTGACGTTTTGCCCCTAACACAGCCTGTACAGTAAATTCTTCATTAGTATCTGAGTTGGCACTTGATGACTCGTTAGAATCCAAGAATATCGGTGGCTCAATCTTGGGGGGAGCATCTGTTATGATGAGTTCTTCTTTGACCATTTCACCTGTAACGGGAACATTTACAGATGATTCACCAAAGGCAACATTACTCAAGGCAATGTCATTGCGTTCAGTAAAGTCTCCAATTAAGAAAGTCGCAAAAAACAGTAGGCAAAAAATTAGACCTAATCTTACGAGTATATTGTGTCGATAAAGTTTTATAAACATAGGCTTTGATTCCAGAGTGTCTTCCATACTCTGTTTTGGTTCTTTCTTCCAGTCAATTTTTTGAAATGATGGCTCTATCATAATTTCACCATTTTTTCATTTACTGTTGCTACAGCCATCTGACCGATATTATTTAAATTTTTACGGATTTGCTCTGCATAATTTTCGATACTTAAATCAGGCTTTTGTTCATCCCATAAATCAATACCAAGTGTGTTAATTAGACGGCCATAAGCATCTTGCGCATCAGCATAGGCAAATGCTTTGTTGATGTTGGCGATGCTGGAATCTACTTCCATATTTATTAAATCTGCTTTTGACATTAATCCAACTTGATTAAAATTTTGTGCACGATCTAGAATGTCTTGGGCATGGGCAACAGACTCTATTTGTTCTTCATATACTTTTGATAGACTATCATAGCGTGCGGCAGCGACGTGTACTTGTGTAATAATAGCTGCCACTAAGGCTTGACGACGTTGGTCCGATAGTTGGTCAATATTTTGTGCTTTTTTATAGCGTGCTGGCGCAGTAAAAATTTTATTAATCGAGGATGTTAATCCTGCGATGCCATCAAACCAATTATTGTAAACAAGAAATTTATTTGAATCATAATTATAAGTTAGTAATAACTCTGCCCCAGGAATGCTTTCTAATAAAGATAATTTTATATCGCGAACGCTAATCCGCTTATTGAGAAGCTCTTCTCGCACTTCAGGTCGGCTGGAGAGCGCCTTTAATTCATATTGTTCAATAGCGTTATCAATTATTGGCAGAGAGGCCGCATTTAAAGGATCTTGATTTTCCAAATCTAACACTAGGTTTTCTTGTAATGGATAAGCGATTAAAGTCTTTAATTCTAATTGTGCGAGGCTTAAACCATTTTTTAAACGGTTAAGTTGCATCTTTTTGTCCATCAGCTCTGTTTTTCGGGATTGAGCTTCGCCCAAAGGTACGAGACCTGCTTCAATTTGTTGTGCATTTTTATTGAGTTGGTCGTCAAGAGAGGCAATTAAATCTGAAATTTTGGGTAAAGCACTTTGCGCGACAGCCGCACGCCAATAAGCGATGTAGGTGTCTTGCACAACACCTTGGTAGATTTTGCGGCGGCGTTCTTGGGTAATTAACATTTGGTCAGAAGATGTTTTACCGCGCCATAAATTTATACCCGTATCAAGCAAGTTCCATTCTGTTGTCAATTGTACGACATTACGTGTTTGTTCTTGTGAAATAGAAGGTTGTAGTGACTCTGTGCCCGTCAAAACAGAGAAGCTTGAGGATCCACCTTCGTTACTGCGAGTTTGGCGCTGCGCAGAGGCATTAATGGATGGCAAGGCATTCAACATTTGCAGTGTAACGTCATCTGCAGCGATCAAGGCATCTAATTCCGCAACTTTAGCATCCAAATTATGCTTAATTGCGCGTGCCAAAGCCTCTTCAACTTTCATTTTTTGTTGGCTTTGATTCGCGGGAGGATAAATTTTGGTTCTATCTTCGGTGATAGTTTTTAATAAAACAGCTTTATCTACAGGATCCGCTGTAGGTGAGCATCCTGCAATAAAAATTAGTCCTGTAAAGGCTAATAAATTTAGCTTTTTATTATTCATAATACTAATATTCGTTCGTTAGAACATGGAATGAAAGAACTTTCAAATATATTGTACATTAAAAATAGTTATCCACAAATGATAATCATATATTATAATGACTTAGCTGGCGAAACTAAAAAACTCTACGCATATTTTGGAAATAAAATACTTATATTATGAAAATAAAATGTCTTCTTCAAAGTATGTATCTTCTATCTGTAAATTATATTCCCTTTTTTGCGATTTATATGCCATAAGCACACAAACATAAAGTGAGTGTGAATGTTAAATATTACAAATCTAAGTTATCAAATCGGGCCGCGGACTATTATCGAAGATGGTAATGTCTGCATTATGGATGGCTGGCGTGTTGGGGTCATTGGCCATAATGGTGCAGGAAAATCAACTCTTTTCAAATTAATTTCTGGAGACCTTATTGCTGATGGTGGTGAGGTTAGCATAAGTAATGGTCAAAAAATGGGAATGGTCCGCCAAGATATGCCTGACACAGACGATGCATTATTAGATGTCGTGTTGGCTGCCAATGAAGAAATGGCTGATTTGTGGAAGCGTGCAGGGACCGAAACAGACGGTAATAAAATAGCTGAAATATATGCGCGCCTAGAAGATATTGGTGCCTATAGCGCGCCAGCAAAGGCATCAATGCTTTTAACTGGATTAGGCTTTCAAGAAGAACAGCTTCAAGAACCATTTTCCTCTTTTTCTGGAGGGTGGAGAATGCGCGTTGCTTTGGCAGCTGCATTGTTTGTTGAACCTGAAATACTATTATTGGATGAGCCTACAAATCATTTAGATTTAGAAGCAATTATGTGGCTTGAGACATACTTATTAGAATATTCTCATACGCTAATGATCATATCGCATGACCGTGAATTGCTGAATAAATGTATCGATCATGTCATTCATGTTGATAAAATGAAGCTAACATTGTCCACGGGAAATTATGATACTTTTGAGAGGGAACGTGCGTTAGCCGCGGGGCAACAACAAAAAATGTATGAAAAACAAATGGCTGCACGGGAACATATGCAAGCCTTTGTTGATCGTTTTAAGGCACAGGCTAGTAAAGCAAGACAAGCACAAAGCCGAATGAAAGCCTTAGAAAAAATGGATATTGTTGATGCGGTCATTGCAGATCGTGCCATTCAATTTGTTTTTCCAAACCCACAACAGATTGCATCTCCAATGATTTCTATTGATCATGCCAATGTTGGATATGGTAGTGGGGCGCCTATTTTAAAAAATATTCACCGAAACATTGATAATGATGACCGTATTGCATTATTGGGTGCGAATGGTGAAGGTAAATCAACATTAATGAAATTAATTGCTGATCGTCTTGGCGTTATGGAGGGTGAAGTTACCCGATCAAATAAATTAAAAATAGGTTATTTTTCACAACATCAAACAGAAGAATTAGATGTTAATTCTACCCCATATCATGAAATGTTTTCATTGTTTCAAAAGAAAAATGGATCAGCAGCTGAGCATTTAGTTCGTGCAAAATTAGGAGCTTTTGGTTTTTCCCGTGATTTGGCGGATAATAAAATTAGTGCCCTAAGTGGCGGTGAAAAAGCACGGTTGCTTTTTGCTTTTATGAGTTTTGATGCGCCGCACCTGTTGCTTTTAGACGAGCCAACCAACCATCTAGACATTGATGCGCGGGAAGCCTTGGTGCAGGCCCTAAATGCCTACACAGGGGCAATCGTAATTGTAAGCCATGATCCTAATATGGTCGAACGTGTGGCGGATCGTTTATGGCTTATTAAAGATGGAAAGTGCAAAGACTTTGATGGGGATTTGGAAGATTACCGTAAGTTCACCATTCAAGCGCGCCGTGCTCAACGCAAAGAAAAGAAGGCTGCTAAAAGTGCTTAAGATAAAAAATATTAGATTTTTCATTTAATATTAAGCACTTACAGATAACACATCTGAAGAATCCCTATATATTACATAAAATTTTAGATAAAATTAGCAAAATTTATACGTGTATTATGGTTAAATTGTATATTAGGGCATTAATATACAGGGTTTTAGGGAGTTTTGAGTATGAGTGCTCAGTTTTTGGTCAATATGTTTACGCCAGCGGTATCCGCGGATATTACGGCAACAATGTCTTTAACAGGCGAGAATGTAAATTTTGTTTATGATGAAATTTACAATAGTGAACTAGAAAATGAGTCACCATACGAATTTGAAAATGTTCTTGTCGTGCAAAGTGGCGCAACCCTTGATGCCATAGCCAATAATACAGACCTTATTTCTGGAGATTTCATTATTATAGATCCCCCTGGCTTAGTTGTTGGGGAGAATATTGATAATGTTGATGGATCTTTAACAGAGTTTGTTGTTGGACAAGGTGCCGGCGTTATTAACGGTTTGAATAATAATGATCGATTGGTTGGGGATTTTGGTGGCTCCACACTCATAAATCAAACACAAAATTATAATGTTGTTTTTGTCTTAGATGTAAGTGGTTCTATGCAATCAACATCGGTGACAGGTGAAACGCGACTAGATTTAATGGTTCGCTCCGTCAATGAATTAATGGCAAGCTTTAACGAATTTCAAGGCGGCGATGTTAAGGTTCATATAACTGCCTTTAATTCCGGCCAATCAGCAAGCGGTAGCTTTCTTGTGACTGATGAGGCAGGATATCAAGATGCCCTTGCATTAATGAACAGCTTATCGCATGGGGGGGCAACAAATTACGAGGCGGGATTGCAAGGTGCGATTAATTGGCTTCAAAATGGCGATTCAATAAAAAACGCAACGACAACAACGTATTTCCTCAGTGATGGAATGCCAAATCGTATTATTAATGATGCGACAGGTGGTACCGTTTCTGTAGATGCTTCTAGTGCTATGCAAGAAATTTTAGGCTCTGACGGGTCAGACGAAGTTGCAATTCTTCAAAATTTAAGTGATGAAGTGATTGGCGTAGGAATTAATATTACTGATGATAATATTTTTAATATTGATTTAATTGATTCAGATGGTGCGTCTTTAAATGTACCTGCCGATAAATTGGTGGCAACATTGCAAGATACCAATCCAATGTTAAATTTAGCATCTGTTGGAGATGATGTAATTAATGGTTTGGATGGAAATGATATTATTTTTGGGGACGCCCTCAATACGGACGCGTTAGCGGTAACGCATGGCTTAACTACTGTGTCTGGCGATGGATGGGAGGTTTTCTCTCAACTTGAATTAGCGCAAAGTATTATTAATCCACTATGGAATCGCCGTGATACAATTCAATATATTAATAATAATACCCATGAGTTGGCAGAAGAAGTTATCGATTCTGATGGGGAAGGGCGCATTGGCGGGAATGATATTTTAAATGGTGGTAACGGTAACGACACTATATTTGGTCAAGAAGGTAATGATCTAATTACAGGCGGAAATGGTAGCGATATATTATATGGTGGCTCGGGAGAGGATACATTTAATTTTGATTTAATCTCTGAAATTGGTGATGTCATTAAAGATTTTAACGCCGTAGAAGGAGATGTGATAGATATATCAGATCTTTTAAGTGATTTTGATATAGGAACTGAAAATATAGAAGGCTTTATTTCCTTAAATGAAATAAATGGTAATACACAGCTATTTATCAATAATATTGGTGACGGATCTAACCAATTCAACGTTGCAACATTAGAGGGTGTAATTGGTGCAGATCTACAAAGTTATATAGATAATGGTAATATCATCGTTTAAAATTTATAAGTTAAATTTAATGAGCCGCTAAATATATCAGCACTTTCATAATCAAAATCTGATTCTTGTGAGTTATCCCTTAATTGTGACTTAGGGGCATTTCCTGAGCGTTGGTATTGCCCTTTAAAGCCGAATGAAAATTCATCATTTATTTTGTAATCAAAGCCAGTTGAAACACCGTAACTATGTGTTCCATTATTATTTTTCATTTTTTCTGTTTGTGTTGTTTGGGTAGTGAAGGCTACTTTATCAGATCCTCTTCCCCAATTAAAATTGTAACCATAATTGATACTATTTAAAAAAGTTAGTTTTGAAGTGATAGGAAAGTTTATATTTGTTCCAATCATCGGACTGAGGGTTTGGACACGAATATTTGTGTCATTTGAAAATGAACGATTAAAGTCTAAAACATCGCCTTTAAAGCGATCTTCCAAATTACTGTAACGATATGATAAGCCGATAAATGGCTTAAAGATAATAGGTGAATTTTTAATATCTTTAACAGCTGCAATTTTTGTATTTATTTCATAAAATTGGTAATCAAATTTGTACTGCGCATTAGAGATATTCGCAGTGGCACCAACACCCCCATCTTGTAGCAGAAAGCTCTGTCCTGCTCGGGCCCCCCCAATGATTAAATTTTCCCCGCCTAAATCAATAAACCCAATTTTATCTGTTTGTGTTGCACGTCCTGTTTGAAAAGAGGTTAAAAAAATTAAATCAGATGCGCTTGGTACTTTGTTCTCTAAACTTAAAGATAAAGCTCTTAAAATGGCATCGTTGTCAGGACGTACCAAGTCATAGGTAAAAGGGCCTGTTACTGTAGGGGTTGTTCCTAAATATGATCTTTTGGGTGATTTATACGCTCCATACTCACTTTCAAGTGAAAACGTAAAGTTGCTTTCATTGGCAGAGCTTGTCGATTGCCAAAAAAAGCATAAAAATACCGTCAAAATAAATCTTAAAAACATGCTTTATTGTACTGATATATACAGAAATAACGATAAAGATTTACACATATCCCGAACTTGTTGCCAAAATTTATGTAATTAGTAATTTAAAACCACTTTAATTTCTTAAATATAATTATTTGCATTGCGACTATAAAGATAAGCACGCTTGAAAAAATCCAAAAAGCGTGGTTGTTTTCAACGCCAGGCATACCGCCGATGTTTATCCCCATGAGTCCTGTAAAAAAACCTAATGGTAAAAAGATGGCTGAGATTACAGAGAGAATATATAAATTTTTGTTTAAGCGATCAGATAAAATATTGGCAAGCTCGTCTTTTATAACTTGGGAGCGCTCACGCATGGCGTCTAAGTCTTCAACATATCTTGTAATACGATCAAATGATTCTTGGACATGCCTTTTTAAAGGCTTTTCCATCCAATCTTGCTCGGATAAACGCATTGCGTTTAAAACCTCTTTATGGGGGGCAATGTAACGTCTGAAAAGAATAGCACTTTTTCTGATTTCAACAATTTCTTGCCGTTCACTTGGGTCGGGATGTTCCAAAATTTTTTCTTCTATTACATCAATTTTATCATCCAACTCAATGAGTACTGGTTCCATTCTTTCAAATAAACGTTGGGCTAATTGTGTAACAACTTCCCCAGTGGTGCATGGTCCTTGATTTTCTTTTAAACGATTTTCTATGTCTGTAACGGCGCGTAAATGTCGGCGTGTAATAGTGACAATACGGTTTTTATCTACCCATATTCTTATAGAAACCATATCTGTAGGGTGTGATCCTTCGTTTAAATTTACACCACGCAGAATAACAATCGATCCATCGTATGATTCAGTTAGTCGTGGCCTTGTTTCTTCTTCTAATAAAGCATTTAAAACTAGGGGGTCTAAATAGGGTAAATTTTTTTCTAACCATGGCTGTGTTTCAGAGTTTTTTCCATCTAGATGGACCCATGTAGGACGTTCGTCTTTAAGCGCTTGGAATAAATCATTTTCGTTTGGCGTTATCGCACTTCCTGATCCATTTAAAATATAAGAATGTATGATTGGTGAATGAGCCATTATAAAAACCTTTTATTTATTTGAAATCGAGATTGTCTCTGGTGACTTAATATTCAAATCACGTTGGGGAAAGGGTATTTCTATATCGTTTTCTTTGAATTTTTTCCAAATAGAAAACATCACTTCACTTTTTACATTTCGTAACCCTAGGTTAACATCAGCAATCCAAAAATAAAGAATAAAATTAATGGAACTGTCTCCAAAATTATCAAGCCAACAAACGGCCTCTGGAGTTTTTAAGCATCGGGCATGTTCATTCGCGGCTTCTAAAATAAGATCTCTCGCTAGTTCAATATTAGACCCATAAGACACCCCCAAATCAATAGTTATACGTGCGTTACTGTTATTCAGTGTCCAGTTTACTACTTGTTTAACAATAAATTCTTCGTTGGGAACCAGCACTTCTTTTCCATCAATTGTTTCAATTAATGTTGCGCGTGATGTTGATTGACGGACATATCCGAAAGTTCCATCTTCTAATTCAATAAGATCACCAATTTTTAAAGACCGCTCAAGCGTTAGTATAAATCCACTAATAAAGTTTGCAGCGATTTTTTGTAGGCCAAATCCTAACCCAATCCCAACGGCCCCACTTAAAACGGTTAAGCTTGTTAGGTCTATCCCTAAAACATTTAAAGAGATGAGGAAAGCGATTAAATATATGATAATTTGAAAAATTTTTTGAATAAGTGTTCTATTCGCTATTTTTACATTTTTTAAAGATGAAATTCTTTTATTAATAAAATCAGCAATAAAAGACGTTATCCATACAATTATAATTATATTGAGTAACGCCTTCATGGCCGTATATAAACTAATATTAAAATTACCAGAAGAGAAACTTAATGCTTCGGTATCTGTGTATTGTTTGATGATATCGAAATGGCCATTTGCCCACGCATACGCAATGCCAACAAGCATTAACCATACGATTATTTTTGAAAAAACGCCCTGAGGACGAACAAGTGACATAAGTATATTCTTCATTCTGTCAGAATATATTTAAATGAGTAAAAAGACTAATAGAATATTTTAAGCAATGATGTTCTCATTGGCTAGCATAGTGTCCACATTAAACCCTGTTACATCTACGATGCGTGCGATATCTTGGTAGTTAGATCCACCTGTAAGGCCATCAGCATCTACAGAAATGATAGTGTCACTTCCTGATGTTGATATTTGAACAAAATCATTAATATCACTAACGCCAGATACGTATCCGGTTAATAAATTAGAAATATCAATAGAATCATTTTCAGTAAAATTAAAATTATTGATTAAGTCGATATCATTGAAAGCTGACGCGCTTTCAAAAACAAAGGAATCACGCCCTTGACCGCCAAAAAGGGTATCTAGGCCATCGCCTCCATATATGACGTCATCTATTGCAATGGCAGGACCAGCAACTGTTCCCGTAACAAGGGCTGCGTGTTCTATAATTTCTCCCGCACTTAAGGAGGAGTTATATATAGCTACATCTGAAATTAGTCCGTCAAAGTAATTACCGCTTGACGTTGTGCCATCATGATAAACTGTACCATCTGTAGAAACACCAATACTAATATCGCCAGAGTGCGCATCAAGGTCTGTCGCGGTTGCACCTGTACCTACGACACTACCGTTTAAATAACCCGTAAAAAGACCGGTTCCAATACTGTCAAATGTTGCAGCAACGTGATAAGTCTCACCCGCGACGATACCAGTTGTAATCGTAAAGGGACCAAATTCATCACTATCACGCACGTTGAAATATATGTTTGCGCCATCAAGGTAAATAGCAAGGGCATTCACCCCGCCACCTTCTTCATATAAAACCTGACGGCCGGTAGTATTATCTGCGTTGAATACAAGCTCGATTGTTCGTTGATCAACGGCGCTTAAATTAATCGCTGCATTATCTGGAATTGTAATATGATCATTCACCCCATCAAATCGCATTGATGGCCCACCACCAGAATACAGCGCGGCTTCTCCAGTAGTAACGCCATTTACCAATGTTCCATCTACGGCTGTTCCCAGACTTCCTTGGTTGACAGCTGTCGTGCCAGTATCATCTAACTGAAAATAAGCAATGGGGGAATTGGATAAGATCTCTTCTTGTAAAGTAGAAATGCTACTGGCGGGTGCATTGATTTCTGTGTCTGCATAAATGGTGTCATCACCCGCACCACCGCGAACAATATCTTGTCCATTTAAGGCACCAAACGCCTGATATAACCCAGAATTTAAGGCAATATATCCAACATTTTCTGTTGTGTGATTGATTTCTGCATCTGCAGATCCTTCTTCATCAAAAAAGATAACGGCGCTTGTTGTTGTTAAGGTACCATTTCCAGCGACGTTACCTGGGTCTGCCCCATCATTCGTCTGACTGTCGGCTATAAAAACCGGGGCGGTTGAAAAAGCACTACCAAAATTGATGGTTGTATTGTTATGTGTGACGTTATCACCAGTTGCACCAACAAGTAATCCTTCGGCAACTGATCCACCCTGTTCAATAGCAATCCAACCGATATCTTCATTGGCGTGCGCGCCTGCTCCTAATTCTTGTTCATGCATATATACATCAAACCCTGTGGTTGAGGCACCGCTATTACGCGTAACAACTGCGCTTAAATCATTGTCAGATGATAGTTGCGAAAACACCACAGGCACTGTGCCAAACGCATTATCAAAAGCGACACTGGAAACTGTTTCATTAGTTGCGTTTGTGAATCCAGCCTGTATAACTTGGCCAGTGCTTAACGTATGCGTTCCCGCTGAAACAGCAAGCCAGGATATCCCCTCCAGGCCTGTGGCGCCATCAAGGTAATCATATTCATCTAATTGAAACTCAAAACCGCTACTTGTAATATTTCGAACACGTGTTGTGAAGGGGTCACCTGTTACATCATTTGCAAATAATTTTACGACTGCATTGTCTAACGTAGATGAAAAAGAAATACTATGCCATTCATTACCATCTGCTTGAGAGACAGAAACTTGTCCTGCTTCGGCGACATTTATAAGAGTAAGACCATCTCCATAAATTGTATCATTTCCATCGCCGCCATTAATATCGTCGTTACCCGCACCGCCATCTAAATTGTCGTTACCAATACCGCCAAATATAATATCTGCGCCATCATTACCGTAAATCGTATCGTTGTCTTCTAACCCTAATAATGTGTCATCTCCATCTCCACCATTGATAAGGTCATCACCTGTGTTGCCAATTAAATAATCATTGCCATCACCGCCATCAATAATGTCGTCTCCTGCGCCACCATAGGCCAAATCATTACCATCACCACCATCGATAGAGTCGTTATCAGCGCCACTTGAGATTTGATCATCTCCTTCATCACCAAAAAGGTAATCTTGTCCATTACCACCTGTTATGGTGTCATTTCCTAGGCCGCCTGTAATTACATCATCACCATCATTACCGTGTAATTTATCAATACCATCGTTGCCGTGAATTTCATCATTCCCATTTCCCCCATGAGCGCGATCATTCCCATCACCACCATAAAGGGTGTCGTCACCGTCTTCCCCGTATAAGCGATCATTCCCTGATGCTCCATAAAGCAAATCATTACCATCATTACCGCGAATGAGGTCATCACCATTATTCCCATTAACTTTGTCATTACCCGTTCCAAGGTAAATAGCATCACGTCCATCAAGCGCATCAAATACTTCATTTGTAACACTCGTGTGAATGCGGATATCATCATTTCCTGCTGTTAGGGTTTGCGTGGCTCCCGTTGTAAACTCAGTAAGGTCAGGTTCTGTAGCATCGAATAAAAATCCATTATCACTGACATCGACTACAGCAGTTTGTCCTTGCGTTAGGGTGTCGGTGGAGAGGTAATTATTTGTATTAATATGGCGATCATTGATTTGAAAGCTGCGAATTTCTATAGATCTGCCTACTTCTAAAGAGGCATCGTTAAAACGAATATCAAGTGAAGAAGGTAGTGCACCACCAAACGTAATAGTTTCGATGATAGATGTACCGCCTAAACCTGCGGAATAGGTTCCAATTAATGCGCCTTCCGCCCAAATTTCAAATTCGGGCGCGTCATTGGTATATAAACCAAACGCTGTGATTTCTATAGTGTAAGTAGCCATAACCCTCTCTTATACGCAGTAAACAAAACATACTTTTGTACTGTAATAATCATACCAGAATATGCTTAATATATTATTAGGATACTATGGTAATTAAAAGAGGCTTATCTCCTTGAAAAAAATCATTAATTTATATTAAAAAACGGTCTATTGGGCCGCTCTTTGTATATTTAGTAACTACGTTTTTTAGCGTTGGGCTTATTGGCTGGCTTTTTTTTTGCCGTTTTGGGATTGAATCCCTTGCTATCGGCTGATTTTATCTTGCTAAACCCAGATTTTCCAGTGCCAGCGCCCGGCTTTTTGCCTAACGGCTTCTTGCCGCGAGGTTTATCAAATTGAGGGCGGTCAGAACGTTCATCTTTATTTTTTGAACGAAATGGTTTTTTGAATGATTTTTTCTTCTCATCACTTGATCCATTTTCACCACGATCATCTTTATTTCTATTTCTGGATTGTTTATAGGGTTTCTTTTTAAATGATCCTTCTGAAAAATCATCATTCGCGCCTTCACGTTTTTGCTTAAATGGTTTTTTCTTAAAGTCACGTTTTTCATCATTGTCGTGATCATCACGGCTATTTTTGCTAGCAAAGGGCTTATCTTTTTTCCAACTATTTTCTTTTGCGCCATCTTTTTTCTTAAATGGACGTTTTTTATCATCACGCTTATCAAAAGATTTATTACGGTCATCACGTCTTGCACCTGGCTTAGAATTTGATGCATTTGACTTTCGACGTTTTGGCTTTGTACGGTCGTAACTACGCTCGTTTGTTTGTTTATTTGGGTCTAATAAACATTCGATTGCATGCCATTTGCGTCCATCTTGCGGGGACACGAAACATAAGGCAGACCCGCTTGCGCCTGCTCTGGCTGTACGTCCCATTCGGTGGATATAATCTTCAGCAACTTGTGGTAAATCAAAATTTACAACATGTTGAATACTTGGAACATCTAATCCACGCGCTGCAATATCCGTTGCAACCAAAATACGAAAGTTATCATCACGGAAATTCTTCATTACTTTTTCACGCTTACTTTGGCGTAAATCGCCGTGTAATGCTTCTGCGGTAAATCCATCACGGCGCAGGTTTTTCGCCATACGATCTGCACCAAATTTAGTTTTAATAAAAATAATAACGGACCCTTCACGTTCGTGAAGTTGTAAAATAAGGGCGTCATATTTTTGTGATTGATCAATTTTTATAACGTCTGTTTTAATATTTTGGGCAACGATATTCGTTTCCCCAACTTTTACACGCTTTGGCTGATTCATAAATTGCTCAGACATTTTAAGAATGTTGGATGGTAGGGTTGCGGAAAACATCAATGTTTGACGTTTTTCAGGCATATATTTAAAGATGCGTTCTAATTGAACACTAAAACCCATGTCGAGCATTCTGTCAGTTTCATCTAATACTAAAAAGTTAGTGTTTTTTAATTCTAATGTTTTGCGTTGTAGGTGGTCATTAATACGGCCTGGCGTCCCAACAATTAAACGGGGGCGGTTACGCAGTTGGTTCATTTGTTTTGACATTGGTTCGCCACCAATAATAAATGCTGTCTTCACATTATTTGAATTGCCGATTAATTGCTTCATGACTTCCATTATTTGCTTACCAAGCTCACGCGTTGGAACAAGAACAAGCGCTTCACTTTTTGGGTCATCTAATAATTTCTGCATCAGTGGGATGGCAAAAGCAGCGGTTTTACCAGTTCCGGTTTGCGCTGTTCCCATGATATCATCGCCCTCAAGAGCAAATGGAATTGATTGCGCCTGAATAGGGGTAGGCTTTTCATAGCCCATTTTGGCTAAAGATGCGTTTAGGTCTGGGTGCAATCCCAGTGCTTGGAAATTTTTCATTGTTTTCTCTTCTATGTTGGGCGGTCTTATTTACTTGTGACACTGCCTATTTTTAAAAAATCTGCATTGCTACGACTTTTAAAACCAAAGAAGAGTATACAGCCAATCGATCATTCGATATGGGCGCTTTATGACAGCTATAACGGATTCTGTCAAACTATAGTTGTAATTATCTTTCAAAAAACAAATTACACTTGTTTTTGCAGGCCTAATATGCAATATTTGCATATCTAACTATAAGAAAATAAAAACAGGGTCAATATGGTGTGTGGAAAGGGACAATAAAATGTCTTATTTTATAGCACTTGTACTATTTTTACCTCTAATGGCGCTTTTTAAGGCCTTAAAGGACGCAAAAGCAGTCAGCCGCCGTGGTTTAGATTGGCGCGTCCATTAGAGCCTTGTAATAATCTATAAATTTCTTTACAACAACTCTCGGAAGATCGGCGTGGGCGAAATCTCGCTGGACTCGGTCAGGTCCGAGAGGAAGCAGCCGCAGGTGAATTTTTTCGGGTCGCTGTCCGGTCTTCCACTTTTAAAAGCAGCCTATGCGCAGGTGTAAGAACCCTATTTATCTTAAATATCCATCATACACTCGTGAACTGGTCCCATAAATCTTACATAAATAAAAATGAAACATGGGCAAAGAGAAAGCCTTTATGTTGCAATGCTTAGTGGAATCGCTTACCAATAATGCATGGTCAGTAAAGAAACAAAGAAACAGCCTTATCAGGTTTTGGCGCGTAAATATCGCCCGCAAAATTTTGATGATTTAATTGGTCAAGACGCGCTGGTGCGTACGCTTAAAAATGCCATTGATTCTGGCCGTATTGCCCATGCCTTTATGCTTACGGGTATACGCGGTGTCGGTAAAACAACAACTGCGCGTATTATTGCAAAGGCGCTTAATTATACTGGCCCCGATGGTAAGGGCGAACCCACAACAGGGGACACATCAGATTGTGATATTTGTAAGGCTATTGCTGCCGATCGCCACCCCGATGTCATGGAAATGGACGCCGCAAGCCGTACGGGTATTGATGATATTCGTGAGATTTTGGATGGGGTCCGTTACGCCCCAACATCCGCTCGATATAAAATTTATATCATTGATGAGGTGCATATGCTTTCCAAGGCTGCGTTTAATGCGCTCTTAAAAACATTGGAAGAGCCACCGCCGCATGTAAAATTTATTTTTGCAACAACAGAAATTCGTAAAGTACCCATCACAGTTTTATCACGTTGTCAGCGTTTTGATCTGCGTCGTATTGATACAGATGTTTTGTCTGATTATTATGGTCAGATTGCGGGCAAAGAAGACACAGTTATTGAAGATGACGCGCTGGCGATGATTGCTCGTGCGGCTGATGGATCGGTGCGTGATGGCCTTAGCCTTCTTGACCAAGCCATTGCATTGGGTGAGGGGGATGTTACCGCCGTTCAAGTAAAAGACATGCTAGGCTTGGCAGATCGTGCGGTCATTTTGGATTTATTAGAAGCGGCCTTACAAGGGAAGCCAAAAGAAGCTTTAGAGATTGCCGAAGATCTTTATAAAAAAGGTGCAGACCCTATTGTTGTCATTCAAGATATGTTGGAGTTGTCACATTTACTGACAAAGCATCGTGCCATTCCTGCCTATGAGAATAAATCATTAGTCGCAAAAGGGGAGCAAGAGCGCTTAGAAAATTTAGCGGATTGTCTTTCCATGCCAGTTTTAAATCGGACATGGCAAATTTTGCTCAAAGGCCTAAGCGAGGTTACGCAAGCTCCGATGCCTCAAGCGGCAGCAGAAATGGTTTTATTGCGCCTTACATATGCGGCAGATTTACCAGATCCTGCAACGCTCGTTAAAACATTGTCATCAAAAGATGCTCCAGCACAATCATCTAAGCTGGCGTCAAATGATGGCGCTCATACATCCGCGAGTGCTTCATCATCCACGCCTTTCAATCTTAATAAAAATGTTGAACCTGCGTCATCGTCACAGCCTGCTGAGGTCATGCAAAACAATGTTGTTCATGCCCCACAAGTTAAACTAAAAGAACAAGTTTCTGATGTTTCGAATGGTGGCTTAAATAGTATGCGTGACATTGTAAAGTCACTCGAGAGTAATGGCTATATGGTTTTGGCATCACAAATAAGCCTATGTGCGCATTTGGTTGCTTTAAAAGAGGGTGTTATTGAATTGCGCCCTACCGATACCGCTCCCCCTAGATTGACACAAGATTTGTCACAGGCCCTAAAGGCAATTACTGGGGATCGATGGGTGGTTACAATTTCCGCTAAAGAAGGGGATGCAACCTTGGCGCAAATTGATGAACAAGCAGATCAGAATTTACGCGCAGAAATATTAGAGCAGCCACTCGTTAAGAATATCCTGAAATTTTTTCCTGACGCGCAATTAAAAGATATATTAACCAAAGACGAACTACCCAATACCAAAGATAAGGACGACAAAAAATGAATATCGCAAAGATGATGCAACAAGCTAAAGTTATGCAAGATAAAATGGCCGAAATGCAAGAAAGATTAGGTGAAATAGAAGTTGAAGGAACTGCTGGTGGAGGTTTAGTGAAAGCCCTGATGACATGTAAAGGTGAAGTCAGAAAAATTTCAGTTGATCCCTCTATCTTAGTACCAAGTGAACAAGAAGTCGTTGAAGATTTAATTAAGGCCGCCATGAATGATGCCAAAGCAAAAGCAGATCAGAAAATGGCTGAAGAAACACAAGCTATGATGAGTGAAATGGGATTGCCAGCAGGCACACAATTGCCTATGTAATATTAAATAAGCGCTTGTAGCTCAGGGGATAGAGCACTGGTTTCCGGAGCCAGGAGTCGGAGGTTCGAATCCTCCCAAGCGCGCCATTTCCAAATTAAACATTTCAGCCATTCATATATGATAATTTAGATATTTAATGTCGTATTTTTTATTATCTAAGATACTCCTATCTATTTTTTATTAAAGGAATAGAGTGATTAAGTATTAAATATTTTTAATACAAGCCGCGACCGCTTCAGGTTGCATAAAATAGGAGAATTCAAAATGAATTCCAATACAAAGCCAAATCTTCCAGGCGCAAAGCCTGGTCAAGCAGCAAAAAAGCCTGAGAATAATTCAGAGCAAAAGCCGGCTCAAAAAAAAGCTGAAAAGAAATAATATAGCCTATTTAATATAACAGATGAGACCCTGATATATTCTTATGTAGCAGGGTTTTTTTTAAATTAAAATTTAGATTTACAATAATTTAGAAATTTAATTTCTTTTTTTATAAGATTTAAAAATCCTCTTTTCTTTTATAAAATTAAGCGTAAATTCTATAATGTATCAAAATCAGAATTTGATATCGCCGTAACCGCTCAAGGTTACAAATTTTGGAGAATGTTTCTAATGAAACCAGCTGCAAAACCTTCACAAAAACAGCCAGAAGCTACAAATAAACCAGGTCAAAAACCTGCGGCAAAGCCTGCTGTTAAAAAAGGTAATAAAAAATAAGATAGCGGTGTACGCTTGAATATTTTAATCCTGCCATAACACACTGTGGCAGGATTTTTATATATGAAATTTCTTTAACGCATCTAGTTGTTGTTTCTCTAATGCTAGGGCGTTATAATCTTCGATCATTTCATTGAACACGCGATACCAATTTATCTCTGCTTTCAGGTGTAGAAAAACAGACCCTAATCCTAATGCCGCGCGATCCATAAAAACAAACTCTTTGGGAATTTGGATGCCACTGCCTAGCTCTTTTAATTTAATATGAACTTTTTCTGCAGTCTCGCGTCCATAAACACCATTGCTGACTTCACCAATTGGGCGGACTTTATCTTCCAAAATAGGTCCATATAAAAATCCTGCCCATATGTTTAAAGTTTCAACTTGTTCTTTGCTTAAATCTTTAAAGCCCCATGTTTCATAGGCATGCACGGATTTATCCAAATCATTTTCTTGTAAAGAATGATAAAGATCAATGACACCGCCCACGAATTTTGCAGGGAAAATACGGACGCATCCAAAATCAAGTAAGTTTATGGAATGATCGTCACGAACTGTATAATTGCCCAAATGCGGATCACCATGAATAATGCCATAATGATAAAGTGGAACGTACCAAGCCTTAAACATATTCATTGCAATCTGATTGCGGTCTTCTAACGGGGCACCTTTATAATCAAGAATTTTATTACCATCCAACCATGTTGTGCTTAAAAGACGAGACGTGGACACATCGTCAATAACATCAGGGACATGAACATTTGGCTCGTCACGCAACATATAAGAATAAAGTTTTTCGTATTTGGCTTCTAAGGTGTAATCCAACTCCTCACGTAATCGTTCGGCTAGTTCCTCATGAATGGCACTTGTTTTAATTGACGAGTCATATTTCTCATATAAAGAGAATATAAATTTCAATTGCTTAAGGTCTGCTTCGATTGCGCTGGCCATGTCTGGGTATTGCAATTTACAAGCAATCTGTTGGCCGTCCAATGTTTCGGCGCGATGAACTTGACCTAAACTTGCGGCTGCAGCGGCATCACGTTCAAATGATTTAAATCGGCTTTGCCATTCTGGGCCAAGCTCACTTTTCATACGCCGTTTAACAAAAGACCAGCCCATCGGCGGAGCGTTTGATTGCAATTGCTGAAAATCATTGGCATATTCAGGCGGTAAAGCCTCAGGAATGGTGGCCAAAATTTGACCAACTTTCATAAGGGGGCCTTTTAAATTACCTAAGGCTTCAGTTAATTGCCCTGCATGACCATCACGGTCAATCTTCATACCTAAATATCTTTCACCGGCGACGCGCGCGGCCAAGCCAGCCATTGTCGTAGAAACACGACCATATCGCAGGGCACGTTGGCCTAAGTTATTTTTTTCTTTATTTGAATTGCTCATAAGATATCTTTTATCATAGAAAAAGATGAAGGGCACACGAAAATGAGCTATAACATAACTATGTCAGATAAAAACACAGATATAAAAGACCGTATCCTCTTAAGCGCCTTAGAAAATGTAGCATTTGACGGATGGACATGGGAGGTCATTGAGGATGCAGCCGTTGATTGCGGTTTTGATTCTTCTATGGCTTTTGCTGTCTTTCCTGAGAAAATTGAAGATGTGCTTATTCATTTTTCCCGCTGGGCAGATGACAAGATGATAGAAACACTGAATGACCAAGATTTTTCAGGCACGCGCATTCGCGATAAAATTGAACAAGCGGTCATAACACGCTTCAATATCCTTAATCCTCACAAAGAATCGGTACAAAAGGCGGCGGCTTATTGGATTGGTCCTGTAAAATCAATTCAGGCGACTAAATCAATTTGGCATACTGCCGATGTCATCTGGAATTGGGCAGGGGATACAGCAACTGATTACAACCGCTATACAAAACGTACACTTTTGTCCGGAGTTTTGAGTACAACAACTTTACGCTGGCTTAATGATCCTGACAAAGACTTTATAAAAACGAAAGAGTTTTTAAGCCGCCGCATTAATAACGTACTGACAGTGGGTCAAAAGACAGGTAAAATAATATCTACTATTTCAAAATTTCTACCGAATAAAAATACAATCTAGGCTTAAATAATGAGTTTCTTTTTCACCAAATTTTTAATGCGTTTTATAGGGCTTATTGCCTTATTAGGATTTTTGGGTGTCCTTTATTATGCCTATCAAACAGAAGTAAATTATACACCAATAGAAGGCATTGCGCCTTTTACCGAAGAACCAGTTGAAAATATTTCTCCTTTTTATAAAAGTGGGAATGATGTGGTGGATTACACAATGCCGCATCGTTCAGATAAAGAATTACAATCTTGGATTACAACGGTTGTATCGGATGCGCTTTATATTCCAAATAAAGGATACCAAAGAGTTGTTAATCAAGTGAATCAATATTTTGATTCCACAGGGAAAGCTCAATATTTAGCGTACCTACAACAGGCGAAAGTTGAAGATTATATTGATCGATCTAATTACAATCTCAATGTGTTGGTTGACGATACACCAATAGTTTTAAATGCAAAAAATATTGATGGTTTTCATCGTTGGTTGTATCAGGTGCCCGTCACAATAAGTTTTGTTCCTGTTGGTGTTAATTCTTTTGCGCAAGGACAACAGCAAACAGTGACGCAAAAGCTTACTTTAATAGTCCAAATTCGCCGTACGGATACTACAGATGACAATAGCGCGATGCTAATTGAAAGCTGGAACATGCGTGCCCGTCGATAATATAAAGAAATTCATTTCTTTACTGGTAATTTCTTTAGAATCGCGCTTTATTCTCTATTCACTAATAATTTAAAAAATAAGGATGGATAGCCCCATGGACTCGTCAAGTAACGTTGCAGAATTTAAACCAGAAGAAAAAGAAGCAGGCGACGTAGCCGGTGTCGCAGGGAAGCGTTTATTATCATTTTTTGACCGTATTGAGCGCCTCGAAGAAGAAAAAGCAGCCCTAGCCGAAGACATCAAAGAAATCTATGCCGAAGCCAAAGCCGCAGGATTTGAAGTTAAAATTATGCGACGCGTGATGAAGCTGCGTAAGATGGAAATTGAAAAACGCCGTGAGGAAGATGAACTTCTAACACTCTATATGTCCGCCATTGGCATGGAGTAACACTCTGTTTTAACAAATAAAAAACGCGCTATTTTTAATTAAATGGCGCGTTAATCTTTTCATAATCTTTTCTCTATATACTGCAATCATAAGGCCCCAAAAGAGGGCTCATGAAACAGGAGAAATAAGCAGTGACCCAAAAGTCATTACACCAAATTATGAACGAAATTGTCGGACGTATTGATACGTTGGACCCATCATTTGCAGGTGATAAAGATAGCTACGGACACTTTAAACCCACGGCTCAACAACAAAAAGCATTACGCGGTAAAAAAGATCCGCTCAGTGAAATGCAGGCGTTTATGCAGCTGGATCAATTATTGGCGCAGCTTTATAAACAATTTTTGGAAGCCAAAGCATATAGAAAAGAATTAAGCGCCGCGAACGGGCCAAATGACCCCATGACCGAGGTTGCCTTGGACATGGAAGATAGCGCCTATTGCGCCTATCAGACGCGCTATATTGAGCTGCGTCAAATTCGCGATATGATGGCACGCGCCCAACAATTAATGCGCGATAGTGCAGAAGATGCGGAACGGGAAAAGAATAAAGAGCGTGAGCAAAAATATAGAGACTTCATCTTAATGACCAAGATACAAGAGCGCGTAAACGAACAAAACCGCCAAGGCGGTTTTGAATATGCAATCTTATTGCTTATATTTAATTTGTTTCCGAACGGGTATTTATATCCTAAACAACAGTTCCATCAAAAGATGGCGGCTTAGCGCTTAAAAATTAAATCTATAGCTTGAACATTGGTGGTGCCAGCAGGAAAAATTCCGCTGCGGCATCTTTGACTAACGCTTTGGCTTGTTCTATCGGATGTTATTTCACCTGTTAGATTGTTTTGCGATGCTCTTCTTGAATTATTAGAAGTTTCTCTACAAAAAACATTGTTTGCTGTTGCTGTTCTGCCTGTTGTTGTGCCTATTGTCCTTGCAAGTCTTTCTAGTGAACGGCTTGTTCCGCGGTCTAAATTTAAAGCTTCTGCAGCAATATTAGCCGCTAAACTACCTGCCGCAGCGCCGGTCCGGCCACCTTCAAACTGTGTTTGACTTGCGCAACCAGCCATTGCAGCCACAAATGCAACAGCTGTCGTGAATCTTTGAGTAATATTCATAGTCTAATTCCTTTTTATCAATAAATTCTGTGGCTCAATATACGCATAAATTCTAAAAAGTCAATATAATTATGTAAATATTAACCTTTTTTAGCTTCCTTGCGCATGATCATTCGGTAATTCACTATACCAATCCCGATTAATACCAATATACCGCCACCAATAAGGTTCTTGTTAAGGGTTTCTCCCAACATAAAATAGGCTAGCGTGACGCCAAATAATGGCTGTAGCATTAAAAATGGCGTCACAAATTGGGCTGAATTGCGGACCATTAATCCGCTCCATACTAACGTCATAAAACCCATCAACCCAACTTGGTAAACCAGCACAAAAGATAATATAAATTTGTCTGCCTGAATGATGCGCTCAATTGGGTTGGCATCAAAAAGCCAGCTACAAAGGATGGCCACAGGAATTCCCATTAAATACGCGTACCCTAAAAAGCTAGCAGGTTTAATATGCCCCGTTCGTTTCATCATGATAGATCCAATCGACCACGACAATGCCGCCAAACATGCCAGTACCGCGCCAAGGGGGGAGGCGAGGACATCAGGCGCACCAAACACAACCAATAATCCCGTAAAGGAAATAATAATTCCGATTGTTGTTGGGATACCGAATTTTTCATTAAAGAAAAAATAGGCCAACAAAATCGTCATCGGCAAAGCAACTTGAATCATAATGATAAAGCTATTGCTACTGATATGCGTTAATGCCAAATACGCAAAAATTAAATTTCCGCACACAAAAAAAAGCGATATAGGAATAAGTTTTATTATATCTGATTTAGAAATTTTTCCTGCAAAGGGTAAAAAAATCAGCGCCGTAAAAAAAAATCGCATTGCGTTTAATGATATTGGCTCAACCGTCATCACGCCTAATTTCATGATAGGCGCATGTGCGCCCCATGTAACAACAACCAATAATGTTAAAAGTAAATCACGCGTGGATAAGGGCAAATTATTTTTTCGCCTCTAACGTCGTATCACCCATTTTTAAAATTATATCCCATTCTTTTTTTGTAACAGGGCCAACGGATAAACGCATTTGTTTGATTAAGGCCATCTCTTGTAAAGACTTTTTATCCTTAATCTCCGCTAATGTAACGGGTTTGGTGAACGGCTTAATTGCTTTAAAATCAACCATCCCAAAACGCCCTTTGGGGTCTGTGTGATCTGGGTAATATTCTTTGACCACTTCTACAATGCCAACAATTTCTTTGCCTTCATTTGAATGATAGAAAAAGGAAAGATCGCCAATTTTCATGGCTTTCATATTATTGCTGGCTTGGTAATTGCGCACGCCATCCCAATGCTCAATCCCTTTTTTTACTTGATCATCCCATGACCATTTATACGGTTCTGATTTTACAAGCCAATATTTCATGTGATGTCCTCAAATAAATTAATTAAATATTTTCTAAACGTAATGGACGATCTAACAGTTTTTCAAAAACCTCTTCTAATTGTATTTCACCCATAATAAAATCATAAACGGCGCGTGAGATTGGCATATCAATCGCATTGTTTCTGGCCATCGTGCGTAATGCTTTTGCTGTATGCACACCTTCGGTCACTGCAATGCGTTCGCCTAAAACTTCTTCAATTGTTTTTCCTTGGCCCAAGGCATAACCAAGGGAAAAATTGCGTGATTGCATACTTGAGCAAGTAAGCATCAAATCACCAACACCGCACATCCCCATTAATGTTTCTTTATTAGCGCCCATGGCTTTTGCCAATCGCGCCATTTCCGCTAACCCACGGGTAATAAGGGCGCAGCGCGCGCTTTCGCCCATTTTGCGGCCGTCAACAACGCCGCAGGCAATCGCAATTACGTTCTTGACCGAACCACCTATTTGAACGCCAATCAAATCATTCGTTAGATATGTTCGTAAGGTACGTGATCCAATAAATTTAACAATTTCTTTTCCAACTTTTGAATTATTCATGGCCAATGTGACCGCGCAAGGAAGGCCGCGCGCTACTTCACTCGCAAATGTTGGGCCGCTTAAAAAACCAAATGTCGCATCAGGTAAATATTCTTTTACAACATCAGAAAGTAAACTACCCGTTTCTATTTCAATTCCCTTTGCACCAATAATGAATGGCTTATTAGCAAATATCTTTTCAAAATTCTGAACGGTTGTACGCATATGTTGCGCAGGGGTCATTACAAAAAATAAATCACATTCTTTTGTATCTTGAATATTATCTGTTGCCTTTATCGTTTCATTTAAAGGAACGTCTTTAAGAAACATTTTATTTTCATGATCGGCATTGATTGATTTTACAACTTCGGCCTCTCTTGCCCAAATTAAAACATCATGGCCTGAGTTTGCTAAATTTTGCGCAAGAGCTGTACCCCAAGCACCTGCACCGATTACACATATTTTTTTCATTTGGTCACTCATTTTCTATTTTTTATTGCCATTTTAATCATGGCATTATTTATGCTTTAACGCCGCCGCCGGCCTTTGCTATTGCTGTTGGATCTAATGGCCATCTTGGGCGCGCCGCAACTGACAAATCATCTACCATGCCTCGGGCTAGTTTTTCAAGCCCCGCCCATGCGATCATCGCGCCATTATCTGAGCATAATTTTAAAGGCGGCGCACTAAATTCCATGTTATTGCCTTCCGCCAGCGTCTCTAATACGCGTCTAATATGTTGGTTTGCAGCCACGCCACCACAAACGATAAAGGAGTGTTTGCGCCCTTCTGAGGGGTATGTGTCATGAAATTGATCAATCGCCCTCTTGCATCGATCTTGCAATATAAGCCCTACTGTATTTTGGAAACTATAGGCTAAATCAATCACATCTTGCGGGTCTAAATCACCTGCGGGTAACTTTTCAATATGGTTTCGTACGGCTGTTTTTAATCCTGAGAATGAAAAATCGCATCCTTTGCGCCCTTTTAAAGGTGTCGGAAGCGCAAAGCGCTCAATAGCTTGGTCGCCTAAGGTACATTTATTGGCCATTTTTTCTAAATTTGGGCCACCTGGATATGGTAGTCCCATTAATTTGGCTGATTTATCAAAACACTCCCCAAGGGCGTCATCAATTGTTGTGCCCCATCTTTTATACTTTCCTACATTTTCTGCCACCAATATTTGGGTGTGCCCACCTGAGACCAGTAAAACTAAATAAGGAAATGAAACATTATCAGTCAGACGAGGGGTTAATAAATGCGCCTCTAAATGGTTTATCCCCAAGAAGGGGATATTATGCACTGCGGAAATTGCTTTACCTGCCATCATGCCAATCATAACCCCACCAATTAAGCCTGGGCCAATGGTTGCTGCAATACCGTCTAAATCATCTAGGGCTATTCCAGCCTCGTCCAAGGCTGCTAAAATCAATGTATCTATATGATCCATGTGGGCGCGGGCAGCAATTTCAGGAACCACACCGCCAAAGGCTTCGTGTTCTTTTAATTGGCTTAGGATGATGTTCGATAAAATTTCACGGTCTTCTCTAATGATCGCCACGGCAGTTTCATCGCAAGAGGTTTCAATCCCCATAACGATTTTTTGACCTTGTTTTTTGGCGGTTTTACTCACTATTTATCCATTATTTTGTCTATTTATCTATGCGGGGCATATTTTCACCTTTTCATTTAGGTGTAAAGTTCTTACAAAGAAAACAATGAATAAACAGACGCTAGAAACTAAAAATGATATTTTACGCATTGGCACGCGCACATCGCCTTTGGCCATGCGTCAAACCCAAATGGTGGCTGATGCGTTGCGTTTACACCATCCTGATTTGGCGGTTGAGATTGTCCCTATCAAAAGCGCCGCTGATTGGAAAAAGCAAGATGGTGAGAAATCATTATCTGAACAAGCTGGCGGTAAAGGGCAATTTGCCAAAGAAATTGAAACTGCTCACCTAGAAGGTAAAATTCACTGCGGCGTTCATAGCGCAAAGGATATGCCTTCTTTTTTACCAGATGGCTTACAAATTAACCATTTCTTACCCCGCTATGATGCCCGCGATGCATTTATTGGCCATAAAGTAACGTCATTGAATGATTTACCCCAAGGCGCCACCTTAGGGACTTGCAGCCCACGTAGACAATCAATGGCTTTAGCACTACGTCCAGATTTAAAAATTGTCCCGTTTCGCGGTAATATTCAAACCCGCCTTGATAAAGTGGCTAATGGGCAAGTTGATGCAACCTTTTTAGCAATGGCGGGAATTGGTCGGCTGGAAATAGAAAATAATATGGTGTCCCCAATTTCTGAAGATGAAATGTTACCTGCTGCTGGACAGGGGGCAGTATGTATTGAAACTGAGGTGACGGATACAAAAACCCAACAATACCTTGAAGCAATTAATTGTTTTGATACTGCATTATGCGTACAGGCGGAGCGTAAAGTCCTTAAAATGTTGGATGGGTCTTGTCATACACCCATTGGGGCATATGCGGTGCTTGATGGTGACCAAATTTATTTACGTGCTTTTGTAGGGGCACTTGATGGGTCTCAAACATATAGTGAATCAATGAAGACAAAATGTACGTCTGTAAACGAGGCGCAAGAAGTAGGAAAGATTTTGGGTCAAAAATTAAAGTTAATTGTGCCAAAAGAAATTCTGGTTGGGTAACCTCATGGGCAAAATTCTTATAACGCGCCCAAAATACGATTCTCTATTACTTCGCGATATTTTATCTAAACAAAATCTTGATGTCATTATTCATCCCATGATGGATATTAATTATTTAGATGTAAGTATTCCGTCTCTTGATCAGTACGGTGCCCTTATTTTCACAAGTATAAATGCCGTACGTAGTTTTATTGAACAGTGCCCTGACCGTACACTTAACGTATTTTGCGTCGGCCATAAAACTGCAGAAGAACTTAAAAAAGCGGGGTTTTATAAAGTACACGAAGCAAGTAATTCAGTTGAAAGCTTGGTCAAGTGCCTTCAAGAAGAAAAACCATTAGATAAGCCATATCTTTATTTGCGTGGGCAGCATGTTACGAAAGACCTGCAATCTGTTTTTGGTCAAGAAAAGGTTCAACAATTGACAGTGTATGAATCCCATAAAATCAAAAATATACAGGATTCTGTTAGTCAGGCGCTCATAAACGGCAATATCTCAGAAGTTGTATTCTATTCGCAACGTACAGTCGAAAGCTTTTATGAGGCGGTGTTTTCGTATAAACAAGCACAAAGATTGATAGAATCTATAGCACGTACAAGAGCCTTGTTTTTAAGCGATAGCATGATAAGCTATGCTTCAGAAATATTGGGACCTAAGGGAATAGACATACACTGGAAAACCACCTTAGCGCCCGCAAAGCCAACGACAGATGCGCTGGTTAAATTATTAAAAGAATTACATAAGGAGATATAGCATGGCAAAAACAAAACCACAGCCGATTCAAAATGCGGGGGAAATCATTGAACGTTTTGGTGGTATACGCCCGATGGCGGCAAAGATAGATACGCCAGTGACAACCGTACAAGGATGGAAAAAACGTGATGTTATTCCCGCGACGCGTCGCGATCAAATTTTAACGGCCGCGCAGGATAACAATATTGATCTCAGCGATATTTCAGAAAAAAGTACAACGACGCAGGCGCTTCCAAAGACGCGTGTTACAAATACCCCTAAAAAGAAGGCGGCGACAAAAAAGAATTCGGCACCGACTCCTCAAACAACTGAAACCCCTCCTGTTTCAACAGCTCCAGAAACTGATAAAACCGTATCAAGCCAAAAGCCTGCAACTGAGCAAGTGAGCATCACTTCCGAGAAAATCAAAACAAGCTCACACGAAGAAATATTAGATAAAATAGATCAAAATAATCGTAAAGCGGTGGTGTCCAGTATTTGGATTACTGTTCTTCTTGTTTTAATTGGATTGTCTTTAGCTTTATTTATCCTATGGCCACTTTTGAAAAAAGAATCTCAAGAATTAAACCCTAACATAGTTCAAAAAATTGAGCAGCTGGAAACCAAGGTTGATAATGTCGAACAAAAAACTTCATTTATGGGTAATATTGTTCCAGAGAATCTACAAAAAAAAATTGAGGGCCTTCAAGAACAAGCAGCAACTATTCAGCTAACCGTTAGTGATTTGGCGAACCAGGCTGGTGATATTTCCCGTGATGTTTTGGCGAAAGATGCAGGGCCTTTGTCTAATCGCTTAGAAGTCCTTGAACAAAAAGTGGCTATCTTATCTGATAATAATAATTTTAATGCAATTATTGCACGTGTTCAGGGTTTAGAAGAAAGTCTGGCAGGGCAAGAACAATTAAAAAGCTCCATCGCTCAACTACAAAATCTTGTTACATCGCGCAATCCAGCAAACTTAGATGACAACCTTGCTAACGTCCAAAACGAAAACCAAGGGCCATTGGGTGAAACACTTCAGGGTGTTTCGGGCAATGATCTTAAGGCGGCGGCTATGTTGTTAGCATTTTCAAAATTCAGAGATAGCCTTAATCGTGAAGAAGCCTTTGGTGATGATCTGATTTTACTACAAAGATTAGCTGGCGACGATAACGTGGAATTACAAGCAGCCCTGTCACGCCTTGCCCCCAAAGCCGAAACAGGTGTTTTATCCCCGCAAGGATTATCACGAGAATTACGCAGTGTTACAGGAGATATCGTTTTTTCATCTTTAAAAGGGGAAGATGTTTCTATGAAGGAAAAGGCTGTTGCGCGTATCAATAATGTCTTCCAAGTAGAAAAAGAAGGTGAGCCAGTTTTAGGAACAGAAACGCAAATGACCGTTGCACGCGCCCAAAAGATGCTCGATGAAGGTGATATTCAAGGGGCCGTGAATACATTGAGAACTTTAGACGGGGAAGCGGGTTTAACCGCAAATGACTTTATAAAAGAGGCACAATCAACCCTAATGGCACAACGTGTACAAGATTTGATAAGTGATAATATTTTATCCAAAGTAAGCAATGTTGCGAATGGACAAATCCCTGATAATTTTTCATTAGAAAATTTTGACTTAAATGTAATTAAACAAAATTTGAATAAAACGCTACCTGCTATCTCTGCGGGTAATCAAGGGGTTCGAGATGAAGCGTCAGGCTTGACTATTTTACCCAATGCGCAAACCTTTAAAGGTTTTTCAGGCGGCCAAAATAACACACAGTAATTTATTACTTTAAAGAGAGGGTTTTGTCTTGTTCCAAACAATTTGGTTCTTTTTAAAAATATTTATCATCATTGCTTTCTTAGCATGGATCATTAGCCTGTCTGGAACAGTCTCAATTGATTTATTTGATTATAGCATTGTGGCTCCTACAAATATCTTTTTCCTATTTATTACTATTTTATTATTCCTCTGTATTTTTCTTTACAAAGTACTTCAGGGTATTTTTTCGATACCACACAAATTTTCAAGATACCGTGAAACAACCCGCTACCAAAAAGGGTATGAAGCAATGACGCGCGGGCTGGTTGCGGTTGCGGCGGGCGATGCTAAGCAAGCAACTTATTTTGCCCGCAGATCAAAAAATTTACTCCCGCTCATGAGGGGCAAGCAACAACCGCTACATTTATTATTAGAGGCACAAGCCGCCCGACTTCGCGGCGAAGATAGCGTGGCGCAAAATCGCTTTGAAGCTTTGATGGAAGATAAGGATGCGGCCTTTTTAGGAATTCGTGGTCTTTTAACATCGGCTTTAGAAAAGGGCGATGATCATCTTGCACTACAATTTGCTAATCAAGCCGCTAGCCTCCACCCAAATCAGGCATGGATTATTCAGATTTTGTATCAACTTCAGATAAAGAATAAGATGTGGGATGCCGTTTTAGAAACTGCGAAAAAAGCAAAAAAATATAAGGCGTTAGAGCTTGAAAAAATAATGAGTGATGAGGCTACTATCTATTTAATGCGTTTTGATAACGCCTTTAAAGATAAGGAATATTCTGAAGCCGAAAAATATTTAAAACAGGCATTAAAAATAGACAAAAATTTTATGCCCACTATTTTAAGGTCTGCAAAGTTTTATTTGTCACAAGGAAAGCATAAAAAATCTGCTTCAATAGTGAAAAATGCATGGCGCCATAAACCGCACCCTGATTTGGCGTCTTTATGGTTGGACCTAGCGCCTGAAGCAGGAAAATTCGATGAAAAGCGATGGAAGTGGGTGAAAAAATTGACCGCACTTAAGCCAGATCATATTGAAAGTCATTTGTTACTTGCCCGCGCTGCCATGGAGATGGAGCTATGGGGCGACGCAAAAGCTTCATTGGTTCAAGCTGAGAAGATTCATCCCTCGGCACAGCTTTATCGAATGATGGCAATCGTTGAACAAAACAGCACGCATAATGAAGATTCTATTCATACCTTAATGGGCAAAGCATCCGAAGCATTACCAGATAAAGTATGGATCTGTTCACAAACAGGTATCATTTATGAAGAGTGGATGCCAATCGCACCGCCGCATAACAGTTTTAATACAATTATTTGGCAATATGCTAGCGCGGCGCGCATATATGAGACACAAGATTTTATCTCAAAAAATGGGCACTCAAATTTACTGATCGATCCTATCTAAGTTTTATATTTTCAAAAAACGAACAGCGGCGAAGCCCCCTAAGAAACCACCAACATGTGCGGCCCATGCAACCGCGCTTCCATCAGGGCTTCCTAAAAAGCCAAATATAATCGAAATCCCAATCCATAATGCAATAATGGGTATCATGCCATAACGCCCGCTTAAGCCAGAATTTTGGCGATGTAGCATAACAAGGGCAACGGCAAACATACCACTTAACCCCCCTGATGCCCCAATGACAGGGTCCAAGGAATTTAAATTCAAGACAAAATGAAAGGCAACGCCGATGAGACCACATATAAAAAATACTTGGAACATTTTTTTTGTACCAATCCATTTTTCAAGTCCACTACCAAAAGCTAATAACATGACACCATTCATACCTAAGTGCAGCCATGACCCATGCAGAAACATATGGGTGATTGGAGTCAAAATTTGTAACGGCTCCATCATGTCTATCTCTGTAAAGCGAAGGGGGACAAAACCTAAATGATAGAAAGCTAAATCGCGCATTTCATCACTCAGGATATATGTCACTATTAAATGTATCACGACGATCGCAAGTAAAAGATATTTCGTCCCGTTTGGTATGTTAAACATGGGTGGGTTATCGCCTGCTTGGGAATTAGGCATATAATAAGATGGGTTTTGGCGTGCTTGGTTACGTTTTCTTTCCTGCTCTTTTTCGGCGGCTTGATCTATTTTTCTTTGCGCTAAAATCTCTTTGCGTTTTTGGTCAAGCTCTACGATATTTTCGTTTGCACCCCATGGACCTTTTCCTTTGTTTTTATCGTCTTTATCGCTCATTTTTATTCCTTAATTTAGGAACTCATCATAAAAAAACGGTGACTAAAAAGCCACCGTTAGTTTGTGTTCAAATAAATTTGAAGGAAAATATTGTTTAGTTCGGCGCCATACCGCCAAATAGACCTGCGTTTCTTTCAGAGTCATAATTATATTTGATGCTTTCATCGCCTTTGGCCTGTAATCCACCGCCTGGTGTTGCCTTTTTAATGATGTCGCTGACACCTTTCATAATATCCATGGCCATAACTTTGGTCTGGTGTAATTGTTCTTTTAAATTTTCAAAGGCTTGCGCGAATGCTTCGCTCGCTAATTCTTTGCCCATTACGACAAATTTCTTAATTTCTGCCATGTCTGGGATGATACCTTCTGTTACTTTGTCAAAAGCACTTAGGCTAACATTAGAATCTTCTAACTTTTTCATCGTGGGCTTTTTACCGCCACCGCCATCTTTACCCTTTGTTTCGTCTTCATCCTCTTCGTCTTCTGCTTTTACAAGATCGTTAGAGACGAGCTCAAGGTATGTCGGTGCTTGGTAGCTAACAGGATAATTTTTTAAATCAGATAAATCTAAATCACGGCCTGTAAGGCCTGCCTTTAATTCAACACGCAATATGTCGGTACGCCAATCAAAAGCAACACAGTGTGACTTATACTCACCAGGTTGAGTATATTTTTTCACAAGTTTTTTTCCGGGATAAATTTTTTCTTTTAAACCAGATTCTTTGACAAGCTCTTGAATATTTACCTGCATGTTATACTCCTTGTTTTGCACTTTGTTTATGCCTTAGTTATCCAAAGTATAAACTATTTAGTGCGTTGTTTACGAATTTCAGCTTTATATTGCCCGTAAATCTTTAAAAAACAGTTAATTATTATGGAATAATTTATTTTTATTGTAATAAAATATTTTAAGCCTAAATTTTTCTTTTTAGACTAAGAAATGGTAAGATAAGATATGTATAAAAAAGAAGTGACTTAAGAATGCGTGTTTTTAGATATATTTTTGTTATTTTAATAAGCGGATTCATATTAATCTTTGCTGACCACGCTTTGGCACAAGAGAGCAACGTTGCGACAACTTCTTATGAAGATGCGAAAAGAAAGCAATTAATCGTCAATAAATACACTTCGGGTGTTTTTTCTAGTCAAGGTACTCGCTCATCGCGCAATAATGGGAAATCTAACCAAATAGTTGCCCCTTTCGTGTTTTCTAAATATACCGCGCCATCAGGGCGAAGCGGTTTAGTTGGGACGGGTGGCAATCGATATTCGGGACAGTCTGCGCGAGTAAACGGCTATTCGCTCTCTATGACCCCTGAACAGGTTCGCCAAAAACGCGCAAGCTATTCCACAAAATAATCAGGTGAATTAAAAAAGTCCTTAATAATTGAGCTTTATAAATTGCTAAAAATCCTTTGCGCTTTATATTTCTTTTATGGAATTTTTTAGCGGTGATCTTGTCTTTCTTCTTATAATTTTGTGCCTACTGGCGGGGGTCGCAGGATTTTTGGCGGGTCTACTTGGTATTGGTGGGGGCCTTATTCTTGTTCCGGGGCTTTATTTTACGTTTTCATCACTGGGGTATGAAAGTGACCATCTTATGCATGTGGCGATAGGAACGTCTTTGGGAACAATAATGGCAACAGGCTTATCTTCTGCACGATCGCACCATAAACGCGGCGCAGTTGATTTTGATCTAATACGCCAAATTGCTCCCGGTCTTATTCTTGGCGTCATCCTTGGCAGTTTGGTGGCCTCAATAGTTAATAGTTTATGGCTTAAATGTTTTTTTGTACCTGCATTGTTCATTTTGGCAACATTAATGCTCATTAATCCGAAAGATAAAGTTGTCCAAAAAACACTACCTTCGCGTCCTTTGACATGCCTCATTACATCGGCTATTGGGCTGGTTTCTAGCTTGATGGGTATTGGTGGGGCGGCTTTGAACGTGCCGTTCATGACCCTTTGCCGCGTTCCTGTTCATAAGGCGATTGGTTCCGCGTCCGCCATGGGCATTTTGATTGCCATTACAGGTACGATTGGGTTTTTTGTAATAGGTCTGGGTGATGGACACGCTAATTTACCGCCTTTTACCTATGGCTTTATCAATATTTTGGCGTTGGGTATTATTATGCCCATCACAATATTCATTGCCCCTTTGGGGGTTGCGGTTGCCCATAGAGTATCTGTTTCACGCCTTAAAAAGATTTTCAGTATCTTTCTATTTTTCTTGGGCATTCGCATGGCGGTCGAGATTTATCCTGCTTTATTTTAAACCAAATTTCACGAATCATTGATTTTATGCTTTAGATACCGCTAAGTATAAAATATTCTTGATGAAAATAACGTGTTTACTATATGCCAAAAAAATCTCTTATCATTATTGCGAATGACTTTACGTCTATAAAAAATACGCAGGGACGTCTTTCGTTTGATTTGGCGCAACATGCGTTGAATAATGGCTATATTGTTACTGTACTAACTGCCGATCCCAAAACTCAAGGTCGGTTTGTTGAACAAAATTTAACCGTTCACCGTGTTAAACCTTTTTTGATGGGGCGGCGTATGAAAAAAATTGTACGCGAAATTGGCCCCATTGATGTGGTCGTCTCATTAACGCAATCATCAAAGATTCTTTTTATTGCCAATAAAATTGCGCAGAAATATTGCGCAAAACATATTCAATGGGTCAATATTATGCGACCTGAAATTAATACTGCGCTAAATGAAAAATCTTTCTTTAGAAAAATATTCCCGATTGAAAAAAAATACCTTAAAGAACAAAAAAAATGTGATCATTACGTTGTTCCAGGGCGTGCGATGCGTCAAAAATTAAAAGGGCATCATATTTTACCGCAAAAAATATCTTTTATTCCCAATTGGACAAACCTAAATGGCTTGCATTTAGAAAAGAAAGATATCGTGGAAAATTCTACTTCCGATCCTGCTCACAACGTAAAAATAAAACGAGATGAAAATCCCAAATTTAGAATTATATATGCAGGAGACCTTGGAAAAGCATATCCGGTAAAGCCCATTATCGAAGCAGCTGAAGCATTACGCGAGCATACTGAAATAGAATTTCTTTTTGTCGGTGATGACAACGCCCATTCCAAACTAGCGCGGGAGCGAGAGAAGCGCAGCCTTGATAACATCCGCTTTATTCCTTATCAGCCAACTGGACATTACAAAGAAATATTAGAAAGTGGCGATGTGCATCTTGTGACGTTACGCCCCGCTTTTAATGGTTTGCTTGTACCATGTAAATTTTATTCTTCTTTGTGTGTGGCGCGTCCTGTTATTTATTTAGGAAGTGCTGATTCTGAAATTGGACAAATTATAAATCAATATGGTTGCGGCGATGTTATCGAAGAAATGGATTCAAAATATCTTGTTGATGCTATTTTAAAATATCGTCACGATGGCCAGGCATGGTTTAGTGCACAGGATGGCGCAATCAATGCATCACAAGAATATAATCCAACCAATTCTTTAAATGCATGGATGGATGTTTTTGACGAGGTTATGAAATAATGGCTCTTCATATGATTAAACTTGTTGTTGGTATTGATGATCTTGATGATTTTTACAATTGGCAACGCGAACATATTTATGATTATGACGGTGTTCCTGCTAATGTTGTTCAAACTAGATTTAAAGCCAAGCAAGCAGATGAAATTCTTAAAACAGGGGGGTCTATTTACCGTGTGATTAAGAATAAGATCGTCTGTCGCCAAAAAATCTTAGGGTTTGAACAAATGGAGAGCAAAGAAAAAGGCACCCAATGCCTTATCATGTGCGATACAGAGATTATTCAAACTTACTCCATACCCAAGCGTCCTTTCCAAGGGTGGCGATATTTAAAACAAGAACAAGCACCAAAAGACCGCGGTATTTACCTTGGGGATGGTCAACGCGAAGAAATTCCTCCCGAATTAGAGGCTGAACTCTTGGAATCTGGACTTTTATAACCAAAGTTAAAAATTAACTTTGGATAAAAAATACAAAATTCTTTCGAGAGCCATTCGTTTTATGCATACATAATATGTGTTTTATGATTGCATCTGAGGAGAAAGTTTATGCGTAACCAATTATTTCCAGCTTTATTAAGTGTTTTTGCCCTAGTTTCTAATCCCGCAAGTTCAGACAATTTCAAGCTTCCTGTTGATGCTGGCAATGCTCAAGCTGTTGAAGCAGCAGTTTCGGGAGCGTTAGCCATGGCAAGGTTATAAAACAACAAATTTTATGATGAAACTCCCAAAAGATATTATTACCACTTTGGCCGTATCGGCCTCACTTCATACAAGCGTTCAGGCAGAGCCTTTAAATCTGGATGCCTTTCGGTCTGCAAGTCAGCCTGAAAAAAATGGGATAAGAGAAGAAGTTATACCAATTTATGATCGGCATATTGTTTTGGT
>CAYGUV010000012.1:44087-46178 GCA_964353185.1 uncultured Micavibrio sp.
AAAATGGGATAAGAGAAGAAGTTATACCAATTTATGATCGGCATATTGTTTTGGTGTTTGATAAATCAGGCTCTGTTACCTACGCTCAAAAAGAAGCAATGATGAGGGGGGTGGCAGAGGCTTTCGCTTCTGATACTAGTAAAATTCATTTTGATGAAAACGTGCGTTACGCAGTTACTATTGTTTACTTTGCAGGCGAAGCAAAGTCTTTGCCAACCGTTTTTATAGGTAATCAAGAAGAGGCGATTACAAAAATTTCTCAGCTGTTGTGGAATTTTGAAGAAGAAAAGCCTGCGACGTTCTTTGAAGAAGTTGGTAGCAATACCAACATGTATAATGCGCTAAGCTATGTCGCATCCTTGTTCGATCATGAGCGGGTAAATAATTTTAAAAGCATATCAAAATCAGTGGTAGTTATGGCTGATTCTATCCCCCAATCAGGGGATTCTGTCGCGGATCAGGTTTTTTTACTGGGCAATCAATACGGGGCCACAGTGTATGGCTTGCCTGTAGTTTTAGAAGAAACTTCTGCAACAGTGGGTCAAAATGAAGTTGTTCAATTTTTTGAACGGGCTGTCATGACACAAGCAAATGTTAAACATGAAACAGGCTGGGATTCTTTTAATATACCGCCTGGCCGGACTGAGCCAATGATGACATATGGCGATGCTTTCGATGTGATTGATAAAGCATTAAATGTAAAAATGAATTAATACCGATAAAAAACCTAGTTTTCCGTATAAACTTATAGTGTTAGATAGCATGTTTTCTGCGCTTTTTAGGCGGCGTGATAAAAAAAATAAAAAAAAGTTAAAAAAAAGTAAAAAAAAGGGTTTACAGGGTGAATAGTTTAGTACTATAACCCCTCTCACGAACGGGGCGGATGTTTATCCAATCTTTTCGCTTTCGGGATGCAAAGCAAGCATTTAGGTGCTTGATTTTTTTTGTTCCGAAAAACTTGACGAAGGGTACTAAAGTAGGCTATTGTCTCACCTCATCGTTACTTACTAAGTTTTTTCAGATTTATATCTGATTTGTTGTGGCTCAGACAGCCATTATAGTTGTCTGTTAAATGACGTGGTTTTTGAACATCGTGAATGAAAAAAGAGATACACAGGCAGCAGGGCTTTGTGAAAGCAATTTATTGTTTTTATAATGTTGAACGCATTTAAAAAGTTCATGTTTACATGAACGACTATTAAGTGACCTGCATGAATGTTTGTGTATCACATACTAACTTACAGTTACGTGATACATATGAATTTCGGTTCATATGTTGATACAAAACAAGAAAAGCAGGTCCTTGCAACATAACGAGAATTACTTTTTAGTCCTTCGGTTTACCGATTGACGAATAAGCGATCTTGAAGTGTTCTAGGATACTTCAATTTCAATTAACAAAAAGTGATTTGAGTTTGGGATTAAACTTGAGAGTTTGATCCTGGCTCAGAACGAACGCTGGCGGCAGGCCTAACACATGCAAGTCGAACGAACCTTCGGGTGAGTGGCGCACGGGTGCGTAACACGTGGGAATTTACATTTCGGTAAGGAATAACGTAGAGAAATTTGCGCTAATACCTTATAATGACTCCGGTCCAAAGATTTATCGCCGAAGGATAAGCCCGCGCTAGATTAGGTAGTTGGTGAGGTAAAGGCTCACCAAGCCCACGATCTATAGCTGGTCTGAGAGGATGATCAGCCACACTGGAACTGAGACACGGTCCAGACTCCTACGGGAGGCAGCAGTGAGGAATATTGCGCAATGGAGGAAACTCTGACGCAGCCATGCCGCGTGAGTGAAGAAGGCCTTAGGGTTGTAAAGCTCTTTCAGATGCGAAGATAATGACGGTAACATCAGAAGAAGCTCCGGCTAAATTCGTGCCAGCAGCCGCGGTAATACGAATGGAGCGAGCGTTGTTCGGAATCACTGGGCGTAAAGCGTATGTAGGCGGATATGAAAGTCAGAAGTGAAATCCCAAGGCTCAACCTTGGAATTGCTTTTGAAACTCCATATCTCGAGTCCCGGAGGGGCCAGTAGAATTCCTAGTGTAGAGGTGAAATTCGCAGATATTAGGAGGAATACCAGTGGCG
>CAYGUV010000013.1:0-4943 GCA_964353185.1 uncultured Micavibrio sp.
GCTTAGGGTTTTAGGTTAATCCGCCAACATCGCGCCCAACGGCTGACCACCTAGCAAATGTAAGTGATAATGCGGAACTTCTTGGCCACCATGCACGCCCGAATTTGAAATCGCGCGAAAACCTTCTGACAAATCATGCTCTGCAATTATCTGCGCAACCGCGCGGTTCAATGACAGAATTTCTGCATCACTGGCATTGGCATTAAAATCTTTGATATCAATATAGGCCCCTTTGGGGATCACCAATACATGCACCTTGGCTTGTGGGGCAATATCATGAAAGGCCAACACATGGTCATTTTCAAAAATTTTATTACACGGAATTTCGCCGCGTATTATTTTTGCAAAAATATTTTGATCGTCATACATGTTACTTATTCAATCCCAAAAAAACTTTTATTAATAACTTTATAATAATATCTACTTTTTATAGTTTCCCCGTCAACCCGAACCGAAAAGGGGTGCGTTCCAAAGGTTTCATATCCCAAAGATTCGTAAAGTTTAATGGCGCGTTCCATCGTTTCGCGCACGTCCAAATTAATAACGGCGAAGCCTTCATTGGCGCAATGTTTTTCAACGGCTTGTAATAAATTTTTGGCTAATCCATACCCGCGCGCCCATGGGGCAACAAAATTTGTTGTCAACTCCACAATATGGCCTTGCGCCTGATTATTCTTTGGCGGTAAAACTATTTGGGTTGTACCACATATTGTGCCATCAAGACGTGCAACAAATAATTGCCGTGTGGGGGCCGTGACAACACCGCGCCAATAATTTTCCAAAATATCCCGCGCTGGTAATTCAACCCATCCGAAACCACCGCCGGCTTCAATTGCCGCGTCGGTTGCATCGCATAAATCATTCAAATCATTTTCTGAAAGCTGCTCTTGCACATACTCAACTTCTAATGTTGGTGTTTGATCTTTTTGAATAGAATTACTCAATGTTTTTCTCCCTCAATATCATTTCGCGTCTTTTTAACATGACGTTACCGACCAATGCCATATTTTTTTCAAAATTGTTTCCTTGACGCAGGCCCTATTTTTAAAGCATATGATTATTCTATGACAACAATATTAGCAATTCGTAAAGATAATCAAATCGTCATCGCAGGAGATGGCCAAGTATCCCTCGGCCAAACAGTGATGAAGGGAAACGCCCGTAAGGTTCGCCGTTTGGGCAAAGAAGGCAAGATAATTACTGGCTTCGCTGGCGCGACGGCCGATGCCTTCACCTTATTTGAACGCCTAGAAGGTAAGTTAGAGGCGCATTCTGGCCAATTAAACCGCGCCTGCGTTGAAATGGCCAAAGATTGGCGCACTGACAAATATTTACGTAAGTTAGAGGCTCTTATGGCTGTTTGTGACAAAGACCATATGTTTATCCTCTCTGGTACTGGCGACGTGGTCGAACCCGAAGATGGTATAATTGGCATTGGATCAGGCGGAAATTACGCACTTGCCGCGGCCCGCGCCCTTTATGACCAAGATTTAACCGCCGAAGAAATCGCAAAAAAGGCTCTAAAAATTGCTGCTGATATCTGCGTTTATACAAACGATAATATCATTATCGAAAAATTGTAATTTTTGACCGCCACAAACCGAAATAAATCACATGACTGACAATAAAAAACACAAAGATTCTATAAGCGATTCCGTATCCTTTTCCCCGCGTGAAATTGTGCATGAATTAGACCGCAATATCATCGGTCAAAATGATGCAAAGCGTGCGGTCTCCATCGCGCTTAGAAACCGTTGGCGCCGTATGCAACTGCCCAAAGAATTACAAGAAGAGGTGTACCCCAAAAACATTCTCATGATTGGGCCGACAGGGGTGGGTAAAACCGAAATCGCCCGCCGCCTTGCCAAATTGGCCAATGCCCCTTTTGTAAAGGTCGAAGCCACTAAATTCACCGAAGTCGGCTATGTTGGTAAAGACGTTGAAAGTATTATTCGTGATTTGGTCGAAATGGCCATCCATATGGTACGCGAAAAAATGCGAAAAAGTGTAAACGCCCAAGCCGAGATTTATGCCGAAGAACGCGTCCTAGCAGCCTTGGTTGGCAAGGATGCGTCCGAAACTACGCGCGAGTCATTTCGTAAGAAATTACGTGCAGGTGATTTTAATCAAAAAGAAATTGAGCTGGATTTGAAAGACACCAGCAACCCATTATCAAACATGTTCGATATGCCCGATATGCCTGGCGCATCCATTAGCATGATGTCCGTTGGCGACATGTTTGGCAAAGGGATGGGACAAAAAACCAAACGTAAAAAAATGAGCGTCGAAGATTCCTACGACATTCTTATGGCTGAAGAGGCGGATAAATTATTAGACGAAGATAAAGTGACCTCAACCGCCCTAGACCTTGTTCAACAAAACGGCATAGTCTTTATTGATGAGGTCGATAAAATCGCCGTTAGCCAAAATACACGCGGCGGTGACGTTTCGCGTGAAGGGGTGCAGCGTGACCTCCTTCCTTTAATCGAAGGGACAAACGTCAATACCAAACACGGCACGGTAAAAACCGATCATATTTTATTTATCGCCAGCGGCGCGTTTCATCACTCGAAACCCTCTGATTTATTGGCCGAACTGCAAGGGCGCTTACCCATCCGGGTGGCGCTACGCGCGCTAACCGAACAAGATTTTGTCCGTATCTTAACCGAAACCGAAAACTCCCTTATTAAACAATATGTGGCTTTGATAAAAACAGAGGATGTTACCCTTGAATTTACCGATGACGCGATTAAGGAAATTGCAAAAATCTCTTATGAAGTAAATGAAACCGTTGAAAATATCGGGGCGCGCCGCTTGCTAACGGTCATGGAAAAACTTCTGGACGACATCTCCTACACCGCATCGGATCGGGGTGGAGAGAGCGTTAAAATCGATAAGGATTTTGTTATTGAAAAACTCGCCGATCTAGCGCAAGACACCGACCTCAGCAAATTTATCTTGTAAAAATAAATAATTATTTATATTTATTATATGTTCGAGCATGTAAAGAATCTACCCTTACAACGGGAAGGGGCATTTGACTTACAAAATCATGCAATGGCTTTACTCTTAAAACAAACCTGTTTGGCTGATCTAGATCAGGAATAACAAGAACAGCCTGTTTCACTAATATAGCTTGGCGCATTTTATTTTCTTTGCTTACCAATGGGACTTTGGTTTTTGTTCTTAGGGCGAGTGAACAGTTTTCAATATTCAACGAAAACGGTATATCTTCAAATCTTGCAAGTTTCGGTTTTTCACCAAAGCTATTAACTAACTGGCGTGGTGTAATAAAAATATGCGGGGCAGAAAATTTAATTTTTCCACCAGAATCATAGGCATTTTCTTGAATCATTTTTCCCGCTATCTCTTCAACACTTGCCCTTACATTTAAATCTGTAAGCGCGTTCAAAACAGGAACTGGTTCTTGTCCATCATATGAAATGGCCAATTTTTCCAATCCGCCCTCGTTAATACGGTTCAAAAGTTTCAGCACATCAAAGGGGTCATTTGTATTAACCGCGATAACCTCATAGCCATCCCCCAAATTAATTTGTGGTGCTGACTTAATAATGATGCGCGATTTCTTTGCAAATGATTTTGTAAGATTAACAGACGAAGGGGGATTGCCCGTAGGTTCTTGAAAATTTAACTCTAATTGCTGGTTATTATCATCAGGCATCAAATTATCAATTTCTTGAAAGTTATAATTTGATCAATATATCTCATTTTATTATCATTATGTCAATAAAATAATACTGACATTCCTTTAAATTTTAGTATGATGCCAACCATGAAATATTTACTACTCCCCCTACTTATATTGCCTTTTGTAAATGCTCCTGCGTTTGCACAAAATACGGTCGTAAAACCCTTTATTCAAATTACAAAAAGCCAAAGCTTGGGGCTACCGCTGCAATGTGACCTTGGCACCAACTGTTGGGTGATGAATTACGTTGATTTTGATGCCGCCGAAAACAACTATACCGACCCGGCCTGTTTAAACCGTACGTATGACACGCATAAGGGAACCGACTTTGCCATTTTGGACGAAAAAGCCATGATTGAAGGTGTCCCTGTTTTGGCAACAAAAGATGGTATTATTCGCCGCATCCGTGATGGGGAAAACGATCTTTGGAAAACCAATGCTGATTTGGATCAAATAAAATTAGACCGCAAAGAATGCGGCAATGCCATATTGATTGATCACAATGATGAGAGCAGTTCAATTTATTGTCACATGCGTCAAAATTCTATTATCGTTAAAAAAGACCAAGCCGTTAAAAAAGGGGACATATTAGGTATGGTTGGTATGTCTGGTTTTACCGAATTCCCGCATTTACATTATGGACTTTTAAAAAATAACGAAGTGATCGATCCTTTTTCAGGCGCAAGCACCGACCAAAAATGCGGCCTTCAAAGCCCTAAACCCTTATGGGATAAAGGCTTAAACCTTTCTTATAAGCCGTTTGATATTCAAACGGCAGGTTTTTCAAGCAAAATCCCAACCCTCGACTCTATTGGCCGTGATGCCTCTGGATTGGATCAAATCACCCTTCAATCCGAAAATTTAATCTTTTGGACGGTTCTTTTGGGTGTACGTGCGAACGATATTATTGAAATGGATATTTATGACGCCAATAACAAATTATTGGTAGAGGAGGAAATTATCCAACCCAAAAATCGGGCGCGCCAATTATATTATATTGGAAAGAAAATGAATGGCACCAATGTAAAAGAGGGGGCGTACACCGCAAAAGTAAAAATTACACGCCCCAATGATGATAGTCTTGAAACACAACCCCTCAGCCAATTTAAAATTAAAACAATCCTTGTGATGCCTTGATTTAACGCGCCCTTCTCAAATAAACGTACAGGGCGCCTGTTCCGCCATCTTTGGGTTGCGCGGTATATGTCTTTAAAATATGCGGTGATAAATGACG
>CAYGUV010000013.1:5043-29590 GCA_964353185.1 uncultured Micavibrio sp.
CGCCATCTTTGGGTTGCGCGGTATATGTCTTTAAAATATGCGGTGATAAATGACGTTCCCCCAACCATTGGGGTACTTTTTGTTTTAAAATGCCGCGCTCTGGCTCAATCGCCATGGGGGTTGAAACACGTGATTTACCCTTGCCCGTAATCACCAAAACACAGCGACAACCGCGCAACCGCGCTGTTTGAATAAATTGATTAAGCAAGTCATACGCTTGCTCCTGATTCAGACCATGCAAGTCACAGCGTGCCTCAATTCGCATTTTGCCTTTACGTAATTTCTCCGCCGTACGTCTATCTATCTCTGCTGACTTAAACTCTGCTTGCGCTGCGCGGCTATGAACCTTTTTATCCTGCTTACCAGCGGGAATTTTCTTAATAGGCACATCATCAGCCAATGTTTCTGACAGCAAGGCTTCAAAATCTGGTAAATCAATCGATATATCGCCTTTAATATTCTCTTGCTCAACATAAGCGGACCAAATTAAACGGTCTTCTATGCTTAAATATTTATCATCTTTTGAATGGGTCATTATATTATTTTTTGGGAAATTACAGTCCTATCTGTCATACTATAATGGATATGTTTAAAATTCTTCAAATTTCTTTATATGGCGTTCTTATTAACTTGGCAGGTATAGCTATTCATCATTCAATAGCCCATGCGCAAAGTAATAAAACGCTTTCAAACGGTGAAGATGTCGCCATGGCTTTTTATAAAACTGGCGATATCCTACCAAATTTTGACAGCTGGGTGATACAAAACAGCCCCTACAAAGACACACCAGCCGCCAGACGTCCTGACATGAAAGATCATGAAATGCAACGCATGGCAGTTAAATACCAAAATTTAGATATTGCCAAAGATACCATCCGCCTTCGTACAAAGGCCGAAATAGATATTGAAAAACGGCCTGATATTGATATCACGGGTAAAAAAGTGACGCGTTATTTTAAAAATATTAAGTTTGTTAATGGCCCTGATGCGTTTTATTTCCCCTATCTTTATGCCAGCCAAAGTTACGCCGTCATGCCATATGGGTTAGAAGAAATTTTAACCGAAGAATTAACAGAGGCTCAATATGTTTCTTTGATTGAAAATTATTCAAGAAATCAAAAATTTTCTTTAATTTTAGATCTTATTTCACACGAAGCGATGACAGAGCGTCCCATAAAATTAGATGCCAATGACCAATGGATTTTAAAAGTAAAAATAGCATCTGCAGAACTTTGGACTGAACAAAATGCCTTGGCGTGGCAATATACGGCGCCTTGGTATATCTCGCCTGAATTAGAAAAGATAAAAGATATTTATGACCTAAAACCAGAACAGTCCAATTCTGTTGGTGATATAAAACCCTTTGTAAGAAATACTCCTTAACATGTTTTCACAGCTTGGCCCTTTATTTAAAAGTACTTTCCGTCAAGCAGAATCAAATGATACGCGCCAACATATTCCCCATGATGAACGGGATAAGGGTCGCCAAAAACGCGAAGACGATAAAGCGCAAGAAGAAAAGGAAGAGCCATGGAACGATAATACAATTGTTACTGTGGTCGCCCTGCGTGCCTTCTTGATAGACTTTATGAAGACCATTCCTGAGGCCAAAGATATGGCCATCATTAAACAAAACGATACCAAAGATACGATAAATCAACGCCCGCATGAACGTGTACGCCCCACCAACACCCATAATGCTAAGGCTGTTCGTGCGTACCAGACTATGGCCGAACATGCCGCGCCTATCAAAACGCCACCAAAAGAAAATAATGAAGATAACCCTTCATCAAAACAGCCTGGCGCTGAGAAATTACAATCAAAAGAATTGCGTGATTTATTTGCCCTTATCAAAAGCTTAGAGATTTTGGAATCGCGCGGCATTCAAGAATTAAATATTAAAAAAGCCAATAGCTTTCTTGAAGGAATGAAAAACGCGGTTGAGAAAGCATTAGAAATTTAAATAATATCCGTCATCATCCGTTTTTAAAAAATCAGGCTGTGTTGCATCTATTTCAATTTTTTGGCGCAGGCGATATATATGCGTCTCCAACGTATGCGTTTCAATCATATCGCCATATCCCCAAATTTGATGTAATAAAACATCGCGCGCTATTTTCCCTGGGCTTGCAATAAAAAGGGCATAGATAATGTCAAATTCTTTGTCTGTTAATCGGATTTTCTTTGTCGCACGATGCAAAATTTTTGTATCAGGATTAAGCACATTATCACCAATCGCAATCGGGCTTGATTGTTGTTTAATTTTATTGTTTTGGATGGAATTTTGAATGGTATTTAAAATCTGGCCAATACGATATGGCGCTGATAATTCCGTCAAAACTGTGCCTGATTGAGAAATTCTAATATGGGTCTCCATAATATCCAAATCATAATCAGGCGCACCCGTATCGTCATTCACCCTTATCTCATCAAAATAAAATGCCAAAGCCGCCGCAAATATGGCGGGATCGTCCGTCTTCTGTTTTGAATGAATACCTAAAATCATAGGAAAAACTTACCCCCTCTCTTCATAAACGGCAAATATAATAGTCACGCCATAGGCATATTTTTTATTAACCTATTGAAATACATCATTATTTCATTTGGCATATTATTTGAATAGATAAAACTATGGATTTAACCAAAACAAATCAATCAACACCAACGCCCAGAAAGGAAGTCATCGCCCCTGTCTCCATTCAGGCATGGAAGAAAACGTCCTCGAATGCCTCTCATAATCGCGCCGCGCCCCTTCATAATATTGAAAATAATTTAAACCGCGCCGCCGCGGGGAAAGTCGGTAGTTTTAATGCACCAACTGCTGACAATGCGCTTTCTTATGCCCCGCAAAATAAAACCATAGTTTCGCAAAAAGATTATGAATTTAAAGATGTTCTAGATATCATTAATCCATTGCACCACCTACCAGTCGTTGGCAATATCTATCGTAATTCAACAGGGGATGACATTAAACCAATGTCGCGTATCTTAGGGGGGTCTTTGTTTGGTGGGCCAATCGGCGCCATTACGGCAACCGCCAATGTCATTAGTGAAATGCAAACTGGCCAAGATTTCAATGATCGCGCCTTTAATATGATGGGTCTGTCAGGCAGTACCGCCAAAGCCATAAATCCTGATATCCTCTATCGTCAATACCAAGATACAGATGATTTAAGAACTGCGAATTGGGACCAAAGCCAAAAGACACTCTCTCAAAATAATCAGCCCGATTTTTCTTACTATTCCGCGATAACAGAAATTGAATTAAGCCCTATGCCGCCGCGTACATTAATTGACGCTTAAACTTTAACGATCACGCGCACCAAATAACGCCGTACCCACACGGATATAAAGACGCCCGCCATCAATAGCAATTGGAATCGCTTTTTTATAATCGCCGCTCATCCCCATGCTTAAATTTTTTAATCCATGTTTCTGCGCAATCTTCCTAAGCAAGGCAAAATGATGCGCGGGCAATTCATCCTCAGGAGGAATACACATCAGGCCATCAATTCGTAATCCTTCATCTTGGCAAAGCTGATAAAGCGCATCAAAATCCGCTGGCAATATACCTGATTTTTGATCTTCTTCGCCTGTATTCACCTGAATAAAACACGATAATGTCTTATCCTGTGCTTTCATTTCCTTAATCAGCGCCCTGACCAATTTAGGGCGATCCACTGTATGGATCGCATTGAAAAGCTTAACCGCATCTTTGACCTTATTGGTTTGTAACGGTCCAATAAGATGCAATTCTAAATCTGATATTTTTTCTTTGCGCTTTTCCCATCGCGCAATCGCATCTTGTACGCGGTTTTCACCATAAATACGGTGGCCAGTTTCTATCATCGCATCAATTTTGTCGTCAGGTTGCTTTTTACTCACCGCGATCAATTGAACCGCACCCTGATCCACATCCCATGCATCACAAGTTTTGTTGATTTGGCTTTTCACCATCTCTAAATTTTTTTGAATATCACTCATAGTCGTTACCTTAGCAATTTAAAGATAATGCGAAAAGCAGATTAAATCCTAGACCAAATAAACAGCTACAAAAAAAGAGGCGCCCCGAAGAGCGCCCCTTAAAATTCTTATGGTTTAAGTCGTCAACGCGCAAACGCGATGACTAGCTTCTAAAATTAGAAGTTGATTTGAACACCACCCAATACAGATGTTGCATCAACATCTGCTGCGCCTGTTTGATCAAGTTCAATTTGGCTAACAGATCCACGGAAAGATAGACCAGGACCGGCTGTGTAGATAACACCACCTGTGTAACGGTCAACTTCAATGTTGTTGTCACCATCTTCGTTGAAGTAAGAAGCACCAAACTTGAATGGGCCAGTTGTGTAATCGATACCAACAACAACCTGTTCAGTGTCAACACCTTGTGAACCCAATAGGTTTTCAGCGTCTGTGTAAACAGCACCAATTCCGAAAGGACCAGTATCAACATCGATACCAACGTTCCATGCGTCATCGCTTTCAGCCATCATGTAACCAGCACCCAAAGCATAACCAAAGTTGCTCATTACGCCTTCGTAACGTGCAGCAACTTCATATACTTCATCAATTGCGTTTGCTGTGTCTAGGTTGAAACCTTCAACACCAGTTACAGATTGTGCATCGCCAGCATCTGGTGTGAAAGACGCACCAAATTGTAGACCAGAGAAGTTAGGTGACAAGTAAGTCACTTTTTCTGCATAACCAGTTTGATCTTGTGCATAGTCTTGAACTAAAGCATTTTGACCGTTTGTCGCAGCAGTTGTACCAGCGCCTAAAAGAGCGTTGTAGTTAACTGGTGAGATGTACTGACGAAGACCGTCAATGTTTGAGTCAGCTGATGGAGCAGCTACTTGTAGCAAGTAGTTCGCGCCGTCTTCAGAACCCAAGTTAACGCGTCCGAAAGAACCTGACATATAGATGTATGATTCATCAATTGTGTTTGCATCATCACCACCGTCTACTTCAGCTTCAACTTGAAAACCGAATGTAAGACCTGAATCTAATGTAGACTCACCGTTAAAGTGAAGTTCAGTTTCACGGATCATGTCAACTTCTTGTACATCTGTACCAGCGACTTCGTCTTGATCCAAGTAACCAACATAGTTTTTAGAGTGACCACCAATAGTCAGTTCCATTTGAGCTTGTGCTGGTGCAGAAGCTAAAACCAAACCGGCAATCGCTGCACTACCTAGTAAAATTTTATTCATTATATTTCCTCCAATGAATTTATATAAAATCTTCTTCACACGAATACCGCTTAAAAGAAGAGCTACCCAAGAGAACCCTAAGTAACGAGGCCTATTTAGACCCTATTCGCGCATATCGTCAACGCGATTTTGATAAAAATATCACATTTTTTTAATGATGTGGTATTTTTGCAACATACTTATTTCCTTGTAATTAAGGCAAAATTTGTCAAATCGCCATGAAATGGCCACTTGAGCGCGCCTGACAGCCATGCTAATTATAATTCATAATATAAAAATATGTTCGGCGTGCCGATCAACAATTTAATAAAATAAAAAGGACTTAATATATGTCACCTAAAACTTATGTTCTATCAGCAGCCCTTATCCTTGCCACATTAGGCCTTAGCGCGTGCGGGGAAAACAAAATAAAAGGCGAAGCAAAATATCCAACGGGCGCAGACCGAAGCGCAACAAACGGCGATATCTATGCAAAACCAGATAGCATCTTCGGCAATGATGGCTTGAATATATTTGGCAAAAAGAAACAAGCCGATGATGGCTCCACTGGCATTGGCGTCAACAGCTTCCTTTGGCGCGCCTCATTAGATACCGTTTCCTTTATGCCCCTTGCCAGCGCCGATCCATTTGGCGGGGTTATTATTACTGATTGGTATTCCGACCCAGCAACCCCGAACGAGCGTTTTAAGGTCAATGTCTTTATATTAGATAAACAGCTTGTCTCAACAGGTGTTCAAGTCAAAGTCTTCCGTGAGGTTAAATCAGGCAGTAGTTGGAAACCATCTGTCGTTGCCGATAATATGGGCACAAAATTAGAAGATTCCATCCTAACCCGCGCCCGCCAGTTAAGAGTTGCGGCGAATGAAGGTTAGCCCACATATATATAGCTCAACACAAAGCGCCTAAATTATTAGGCGCTTTTTTTATAAAAACTCTTTGAAAATACACTTAAGCACTTTCGCTCAAGATTTTTTTATTTATATTAGGCAAGAGGAACGATATGTATAAGCATACATAAGTGACGATTAACCACATAGAAATGAAAAAAGATGAGCGAACGATATAATATCCGCGAAACCGAAGATAAATGGCAAAAAATCTGGAATGACAGCAAAGCATTCGAGGTTACGGAGGATGCTTCGCGCGAAAAATTCTACGTGCTTGCCATGCTACCCTATCCCTCGGGCCGTATTCATGTTGGCCACGTTCGTAACTATTCTTTGTCCGATGTTGTTGCCCGTTATAAAAAAGCGCGCGGCTTTAATGTTTTAAACCCAATGGGATGGGACGCGCTTGGCCTGCCAGCTGAAAATGCGGCCATGCAAAATAACTTACACCCTAAGGATTGGACGTATGACAATATTGCCCAAATGAAGGCGCAGCTTTTATCTATGGGTTTGGCGATTGATTGGTCCCGTGAAGTCGCCACATGCGATCCTGATTATTATCGCCATGAACAAAAAATGTTCATCGATTTTTATAAAAAGGGCTTAGCGTATCGTAAAGAATCTGTTGTCAACTGGGACCCTGTTGAAGATACCGTTTTGGCGAATGAGCAAGTTGTTGACGGGAAGGGCTGGCGTTCTGGCGCGCCGGTTGAGCGCCGCAAACTTTATCAATGGTTTTTTAAAATCACCGAATATGCGGATGAGCTTTTAAAAGGTATTGAAGGTCTAGATCGTTGGCCTGATAAGGTGCGTACCATGCAGGCCAACTGGATTGGAAAATCCCAAGGCATGTATGCTGATTTTAAGATTAACGGAACAGATGATGTTTTAAAAATCTACACAACCCGCCCTGACACTATCTTTGGCACATCTTTCTTTGCGATGGCCGCGGATCATCCTTTGGCTAAAAAACTGGCTGGGGACAAAGATGGCTTTGATGATTTCATCAAACAATGCCAAGCCGTCGGCACATCTGAAGAAGCCATCGAAAAAGCAGACAAGCTAGGCTTTGATACTGGCCATACCATCACAAACCCCTTAAACGGAAATGAATATCCGTTGTACATTGCCAACTTTATTTTGATGGACTATGGAACAGGCGCAATTTTTGGCGTCCCCGCACATGATGCCCGCGACCATGAATTTGCAAAAAAATATAATTTATCTATTACCCAAGTCGTCGCATCCCCCGATGATGCGCCAGACATTCAAAATGAATCTTATACCGGCCCAGGCACGATGATTAATTCTGACTTTCTTGATGGCATGGAAATCGCCGACGCCAAAATCGCCGTCATAAAAAAAATGGAAGATCTAAACGCAGGTGAGGGCGCAACGGTGTTTCGGTTGCGCGATTGGGGTGTCTCCCGCCAACGTTATTGGGGCTGCCCCGTACCTTTCGTTCATTGCGATGATTGCGGTTTGACCCCTGTGCCCGATGACCAATTGCCTGTCGAATTACCATACGATATAAATTATGACGCACCAGGAAACCCCCTAGACCGTCACCCAACATGGAAAAATACGACCTGCCCCGAATGTGGTAAAGATGCCCTTCGTGAAACCGACACTTGCGATACATTCTTCGAAAGCAGCTGGTATTTCCTTCGTTATTTGGACCCCAATAATAAAGATCGCGGTTTTGCGAATGAAAAATCAAATTATTGGATGCCCGTTGACCAATATATTGGCGGGGTTGAGCATGCGGTGCTTCACTTACTTTATTCCCGCTTTTTCACCCGCGCATTAAGTGATTGCGGATATGAAGTCCCGGATGAGCCTTTTGCAGGTCTATTTACCCAAGGTATGGTCACCCACCAAACCTTCCAAGATAGTGATGGAAAATGGATTTTCCCAACCCAAGCCATTCAAAAAGATGGGCAATGGGTCAAAGAAGATGATGGCACGCCAGTAAAAGCAGGCGCGGTCACCAAAATGTCAAAATCCAAGAAAAACGTAATTGACCCGCAAGATATCATCGATACGTACGGCGCCGATGCTGTACGCCTTTTCATTCTTTCCGATTCCCCGCCCGAACGTGACTTGGAATGGACCGAAGGCGGCATCGAAGGCGCATGGCGATTTGTCAATAAATTACACCGCATGGTGGAGGAGGGCAAAGACAATCTTCCCACCATTGGCACAAAAACACCGACTCAGTTTTCGGACCATGCCACAAATCTTCGCAGCACCGTGCATCAGGCCATCAAAGGGGTCGCTGAGGATATAGAAGCCTTCCACATGAATAAGGCGGTTGCGCGCATTCGTGAATTGGCCAATGCCTTATCCGCGTTTAAACCATCTGATGATAATGATGATTGGGCCTATCGTGAGGGGCTTGAGGCGCTGATCCAAATTTTTAACCCCATGATGCCCCATTTGGCCGAAGAACTTTGGCAGTTATTAGGGCACGATAAAAATTTAACCGACACGCCATGGCCAGCCCATGACGAAAAATTATTGGCGGCCGATACGGTGACAATTGCGGTTCAAATTAACGGTAAAGTCCGCGCAACCATCACCCACGATGCCAGCGCCAATAAAGACGATATCGAAAAAATCGCTGTTAATGATCCCGCTATTCAAAAGGCCCTTGATGGCCTTTCCATCAAAAAAACAATCGTCGTGCCAGGACGCATCGTAAACTTGGTGGCAGCATAATGAAATATATGGCTCTATTAACTGTTTTACTCCTCACCGCCTGTGGGTTTGCGCCCATGTACGGGAAATCAGCAGCAACAAATAATGCGTCGATTAAATCAAACCTAGACTTGGTTGAGATTGCGGTTATTCCCGATCGTGAAGGGCAATTCCTTCGCAATGAACTAATTGATCGTTTTTATATTAATGGATACCCATCCACACCGCGTTATAATTTAGCCATTGGTAAAGTAAGGGAGAGAGTTTCAAATTTTGACATTACAATCAACAACGAAGCTACCCGTCGCCAAGTCTTACTCTCCACAAAGATGGCCTTAAAAGATACGCAAACAAATGAAGTAATCCTGAGCCGCTCTTTAAACGCTGTGACGTCTTACAACGTGTTAGAAAGCGAATTTTCAACTGTCGTAACGGAACAAAGCGCCCGTGAGGCGGCCCTCAATGACCTTGCCCGTCAAATAGAACAGCAGGTTGTTTTATACCTTAATCGATAATTTTTAAAAAATATATTGACGTCTTCCCATAACCTTGTGTATATCTAAATTGTTATTTGCTTTCATTAGGCAAATAATCGTGGACTTTGAAGGGGCAGCTTGCACCACGTTAAAAAGGCTAAAGAGCGCTATAGCGTAACGAACCGCTATGGTCCCGAACTATTAGGTGACCTGGCGGAAGTCGAGACGCTTTTTTTGTGCCTGCAATTTGGCATTCATAAAGCATTCGGATCCATCATTAAGAGATGTGTGTGTAAAATGAATGAACAAAGAACAATAACAATTGCAGGGGCGGGCTTTTCTGGCACGACAATTTTGGCAAACCAAATAAAATCTATTCGTAATGAATGGATAAGAGCAGGTCAACCAAACGACTTCCCTAAAACCAAAATTATTATTGTAGATCCCTCTGATCAACTTGGAAACGGACAACCTTATCGCCATTACAGCGCCGATGACATTGCTTTATTAAATCAACCAGCATACGCAATGTCACCTTTTACTGATGAGCCGGATCATTTTGTAAAATGGTTACAAAATCACGAGCCCGACACATCACGATATGATTTAGAAAACAGCTTTCAACGCCGTTCCACATATGGTGAATATTTAAAAAGTATTTTTAGAAAATCTGTTCAGCAAACCAGATGGGCGAACTTTCCTGTAGAAGTGGAAATTTTACAAACAACCCTAACAGACGCATTCCAACAGTCTAACGGAACATGGCAATGTAAGGGTCAAGGTCAAGACTGGAATTCGGATAGTATTATTGTCGCAGATGGACATTATAAAAATGACTTCCTCGAAGAATTCAAAGATCACTCTTTATATTTTGACGGGCATCTTCATCGCCAAGAATTTAAAACCATTCACAACAATCATAACCGTGTATTAATTGTTGGTAGCGGACAATCTATGATGGATCGCCTTGCCGAATTAGATCACTATGGCTATAAAGGTGAAATACATGCGGTATCACGACGCCTCGTTTTACCATGGTTGTTTAAGCCTGAACTTTACCGTAGTGATGCGCAATTGCCACCTTATATTTTAACAATATTTACCGCTCAAAAAATAAAAAATGCCGCCACCGGTAAAGAATTACAATCATTATGGGAGCGCGAAGTGGCTATAGCCAATACAAGCGGTTATGGAACAGGGCATGTGTTATCCGCATTTTTTAAAGATGCTGATTTACAAAATTTGCAACACCCAAATCCACAGCTATGGCAATCTCAATTAAGCATAATAAAGGCAACCTATGGCAATCCAACATCACCAAAGCGTTATGATCTGTATCAAGAGGCAATACAAAGACAACAATTTATGGCCTATCAATCATCTATTTCTGCCGACCAAATCACCCCACAAGATAATGGTTTTGATGTTCAATTTGATACAGGGCTTGAGCTTTCTTACGATGCGATATTCAATACAGCCTCCTGCGCCAGAACATTGGGCAGTCCGCAAACAGGAGAAATACATTCCCCATTAATACAAAAACTTCACGATAGTGGCTATATTAATTGGGCCAATTTACAAGAAGGCGTCATCAAAGCTGGCGAACAGACCGCTAGAGGATTATATTACGCAGGACCCTATAGCTATCAAGGTAAATGGGGATGCGAAACATTTCGCGATGGCCATGCCGCCATCGCCACCCAAGCATTACAATTACAAGAACGACTACAATTAGCAGCATAAAAAAGGAGAAAAAAATATGTCAAAAATTGAAAAATTTAACCAAGAACGCGAAGCTTATAATCAAGTCTTAGCAAAATATGCGAACCGCTCTCAAAAAAGCTTTTTTGGACTGGACGCCAAAACCTACGAAGCAGGTGCCCTCGACAAAAAAACGAAAGAGCTGTTAGGCTTTGTTGCCTCCCTTGTTTTACGCTGTGATGACTGCATTTTGTATCACACAATTGAATGTCATAAGGCGGGCGTCACATCGGAGGAATTGTCCGATGCCGTTTCTATTGGCATGCTTGTCGGTGGGTCAATCACCATCCCCCACGTACGCCGTGCTATGGATATTTGGGACAAAGAATTGGTCAATACCGATCAAGAACAAGCCGCTTAAATAAATTAAAAGCTGGAACCCGCCTTCCAGCTTTTTAATCAAACAAATTTTGTTCCTTTATCAAATCCCAAATATTAAGGATCTATGCTTTGTTTGCTGACTAGGCATGAGGCGCGAAATGTATATAATATACATGAGCAACGAATAACGACGTTCAGCAGGCAAAGCATAGGTTCTTATGAAATTAACGTGGAAACAAATTGAACCCTTTTTAAAATCACCCGACCCAAAGGCGCGGGTGGTTTTGGTCTATGGCCCCGATAATGGTTTGATGCGTGAGCGCGCCATCACCATCGGCAAAACGGTAACGCCCGACCTTGATGACCCATTTAATGTCGTTACCCTCAATAGTGATATTTTAAACGAAGACCCCGCCCGTTTAAATGATGAGGCCAATGCCATGTCCATGATGGGTGGCGCGCGCCTTATAAAGATTGAAAATGGCAGTGATAAATTAACAACAACCATAAAACAATATCTTGATGACCCATCCCCAGAAAACTTAGTGATTATCGAAGCCGACGCCCTAGGCACGCGCTCCTCCTTACGCCAGCTTTGTGAAAAATCAAAAAATGCCGCCGCACTGCCTTGTTATGTTGAGGATGAGCGCGGGGTTAGCAACGTTATCCGTGAGACACTCTCCAATACAGGATATTTTATTAATGCCGACGCCGTGCATGTGTTGGCCGCAAACGTTATGGGGGATCGCACGCGCGTTCGTTCAGAAATTGAAAAGCTTATGCTTTATATGGGCAAGGAAAAAAATATCGCGGTTGAACACGTACACCAATCGGTTGGCAATATCGCCGATGCTGATTTAGATGATTTGATTTATGCCGTGGCTGGCGGCCAAACCAAAAAAGCAATTGAGAGCTATAACCGTTTAATCGGGGAAGGCGTTGCAGATATCGCTATTTTACGCAGCATGCAAAATCATTTCCGCCGATTACATTACACCCAAAGCCTAATGCAATCAGGTAAGTCCATGGACCAAGCGGTCAAATCCTTATCGCCCCCGATTTTCTTTAAAGTCGAGCCCGCCTTTAAATCTCAGGTCAATAAATGGCACGGCCCTAAACTCGATAATATCTTGCAAAAATTGGTCGAATTAGAAGCGCAAACAAAACGTACTGGCACGCCCGTACAAACATTATGCTCCCAAGCCATCCTCTCGATTAGTGCCATTCGCTAAAAATAAATATAAATTATTATCGCCGCGGCGTCTGCGCAAGGCGCTGCAATATCTCATCCAACTGATCCAAAGATTTAAAATCAATCTTCATTGACCCTTGGTGTCTGTCTTTCATATCAATCGAAACATTCATGCCCAATTGTTGCGACACTTCATCTTCCAACGCCAATGTATCGGCATCCTTGGCAGAAAATCCTTTTTTACGCAATTCTTTTGGTAGCAAGTTAAATTTTGAATCATTACCTTCTTTGTGATTGCGAAAATCTGATACTAATTTTTCTGTATCACGCACAGACATTTTTTGTTCAATGATTTTAAGCGCTAATTTTTCTGCTTCATCATGCCCTAATATTGCACGCGCATGTCCCATGGTTAAATCACCGACCTCAACCATTACCTGTACAGATTTTGGCAATGCCAAAAGACGCGTCATATTCACGACATTACTTCGGCTTTTTCCTACGGCCTTTGCAACTTTTTCAGGTTTATAATTATATTCATCCATTAATTTTTGATAGCCGAGGGCTTCTTCAATAGGGTTTAAATCTTGACGTTGCAAATTTTCAACCAACGCAATTTGAAACATCTCCTCATCATCCATCTCACGAATGACGACGGGCACTTCATGCAGGCGCGCCAGCTGTGATGCACGCCAACGGCGCTCTCCCGCGACTATCTCATACGTGCCATCTTTTGATTTTGATGGGCGCACCAATATTGGCTGTAATAAACCATATTGCTTAATCGATTCAGATAATTCATTTAAAGCATCTTCGTCAAATGTGCGCCTAGGCTGCGTTGGACATGGAAATAGATACTCTATGCCAAGTAATTTTCGCGATTTACTATTTTCTGTAAGAACCGTATTATCACTTTTATCTATATCATTAATTTTTGTTACTTCTTGATCAAACGAAGATTCCTCATCGGCAAATAATGCATCCAATCCACGCCCCAAACCGCGTGTTTTTGGTTTATCTTTTTTTATAGATTTATTATTTTTTTCTTCAGATTGATTTGACATTGTTGTTCTTAAATATCTTATTAATGTTTGATTTATGCAGCAGTTTCAGATGATGTATTATTTTGTTGGTCATTGCCAATAATTTTCTTTTCGCGCGCAATAACTTCTTTTGCCAAACTAATATACGCCCGTGCACCTGTACATTTCATATCATATACAATTGCGGGTAAACCATATGATGGTGCTTCAGATAAGCGGACATTACGCGGAATAACTGTTTTATAAACCGTATCACCAAAATATTTGCGCACATCTTGCGCGACCATTTCAGATAAATTATTACGCTTATCAAACATCGTTAGCACAACCCCATGTATATCTAAACGCGGGTTAAATGTTTTTTGCACACGCTCAATTGTTTTGACCAAATGACTTAATCCTTCAAGCGCGTAAAACTCACATTGCAACGGTACGACTATTGAATCAGACGCAACCAATGCATTTAAGGTTAATAAACTCAAAGATGGCGGACAATCTATGATGATATAGTCATAATCTAAATCATTACTACGAAATGCTTCTTGCAGGCGATATTCGCGGCGCGTTGCACCCACTAATTCTATTTCTGCGCCCGATAAATGGATCGACGATGGCAACACATCCAAGCCAGGCACACGTGTTTTTTTGACTGTTTCTTCAACGGTCGCATCATCAAATATTATGTCATATGTACTTGTTCTAAGGCTGGCGCGCGAAATGCCCAAACCTGTGCTGGCATTGCCTTGCGCATCTAAATCAACCAATAATACTTTCTTGCCAATTGCGCTCAACGCAGTGGCCAAATTTACTGAAGTCGTCGTTTTACCCACGCCGCCTTTTTGGTTCGCGACAGATAAAATGCGCGGAACACGGTTTGGTTTTTGTCGGTATGCGGCCATATCTACTCTTATATTATGTATGGGTTTAATTTACGGCTTATTTTAAAAAAGCACAAGCTTTTGGTCAAAAATTAGTAACAATTGAAAAGCATATATCAAATTTTTGCGATATTTTTAAAAATTAAAATAACGGCTAAATCATCTGTTTTGCTCTTATGATAATCATAATCAAAGGCCCATTGTTTTTTACAGATTCTTAATTCCTCTTCCCAACTTTGCCCCTTGGGGAAAATGAACGTAATATTTGGGTTTTGCTCCACCCATTTTTCGCAATAATCAAACAACTTATCTAACGACGCAAGCGCCCGCGCACAAATAACATCAGGCACGAAATTTAACGTAACTTTTTCTATTCGGTCATTGATAATATTTACATCTGTATTTGTTTCACGTGAAACAGTTTTTAAAAAAGAGCATTTCTTTTGGTCCGACTCCACCAATGTGACCGCAATATCTGGTTTTTCTATCGCAATCACTAATCCTGGAAACCCCGCCCCACTCCCCAAATCTACCAATGTTTTTGTGTTAACGGGTATAAGATCAATAAGCTGAAGAGAATCTTTAAAATGCCGCGCCTCACTTTCTTTTATGGTGCTGTTACTCACCAAATTGATGCGTTTTTGCCATTTATGAAGCAATTCTTGATAAGTTTGTAAATTTTGTTTCACGTGAAACACTTTTCTATTTGATGGTTTGTTTTAGGCTAAATATCTTATGCGGCGCGTTTTTTTACAAATCGCATCAAAGCAATTACCGCCGCAGGCGTCACCCCTGGAATACGAGATGCCGCGCCCAATGTTTCGGGTTTGACCATCTCTAATTTCTGCACAACCTCGTTGGATAATCCACCAATTTTGCTGAAATCTATCGCCTTTGGCAATATCAAATTCTCATCTTTGCGCAAGCTAGCAATCTCCGCTTCTTGGCGTTTGGTGTAACCCGCATATAGGGAATCCGTTTTAATTTGCTCCAATATTATTGGGTTAATCTCTTTAATTTCTGGCCAAATATTTTGTAGCATGTCTAACGTAATGCCTGCCTGATTTAAAAGCTCATAAGCCGTTCTCAACCGACCATCGCGATTAAGCTGAATGTCATATTTCTCAATAGCATTTGGCGTGATTTTTAGTGATTTTAATGTCTCTTCCGCCGCGATTAACGCCTTCTTTTTCTCCGCCCAAAAGTCTGCACGTTTTGCTGATACGCATCCAATTTCAATGCCCAGTTCGGTCAATCGTTGATCGGCATTATCGGAGCGCAAAAGAAGGCGGTATTCTGCACGGCTGGTGAACATACGATATGGCTCGGCTGTTCCACGTGAAATAAGATCGTCGATCAAAACCCCAATATAGGCTTGCGCACGATCTAACTTAAAATTCCTTGAATCGCCTTCTTGGCTTACGTTTTGGGCGGTTAAGGCTGCATTTATTCCCGCCATTAAACCTTGCGCGGCCGCTTCTTCGTAACCTGTTGTTCCATTAATTTGTCCCGCCAGATAAAGCTTGTTCAAACGCTTACTCTCTAATGTGTTTTTCAAATCTCTCGGGTCACAATAATCATATTCGATGGCGTAAGCCCATTCTTTTACCACGACATTTTCAAGCCCCTTAATGGTCTTTAAAAATTGTTCTTGAACATAAATTGGCAACGCGTTTGATATACCATTTGGATAGACCGTATCATCGTTCAACCCTTCTGGTTCTAGGAAAATTTGATGGCGATCTTTATCTGCAAAACGAACAATTTTATCCTCGATAGACGGGCAATATCGGGGCCCCGTTCCATCAATCTGTCCTGAATACATTGGCGCCTGATGAAGATTATCTTGGATAATTTTATGTGTTTGCGCATTTGTATATGTAATGTGGCAATCAATTTGTGGCACCGTAATAGCGTCAGTCATATAAGAAAACGGCGTTGGCTTTTCATCAGGTTGTTGAGTTTCCAACGCATCCCAATTAATTGATTTGGCATCTAATCTTGCAGGTGTTCCTGTCTTTAGGCGCGCCAATGGGAAGCCATGTTTTTTGAGTGTCTCAGACAATTTATTTGCGGGTTTCTCGCCGACACGCCCCGCAGGAATAATATCTTTACCGCGATGAATAAGACCGCCTAAAAAAGTACCCGTTGTAAGGATTACAGTCTTTGCGAGCATTTTGGACCCATCAGCCAAAATGATCCCTTCAACTGTTTCACGTGAAACAATTAAGTCCTCAACCTCACCAGCAAATAAATCTAGACTTTCTGTCGACTTTAATTCGGCTTGCATTGCCTCCCGATATAAGGCGCGGTCTGTTTGTGTTCGTGGGCCACGAACGGCGGGACCTTTGGAGGCGTTCAGCATACGAAATTGGATGCCTGACACATCTGATATACGTCCCATAATTCCGTCCAAAGCATCGATTTCCCGTACCAAATGCCCCTTACCCAGCCCGCCTATTGCGGGGTTGCAGGACATGACGCCAATGGTATCTAAGTTATGAGTGACCAATACGGTCTTTGCGCCCATGCGCGCAGAAGCGGCCGCAGCTTCGCATCCTGCGTGGCCGCCTCCAATGACGATAACATCATATTGTTGATCGGAATTTGTCATTCGCCATTATATATATGAAAACTGAAAAAATTGCACGTATTTTGTGCATTTAGTCTTTATTGGCAAAGTGTTTCACGTGAAACAGTACCCCTTTTAACTTACATAATTATATTGACATAACAGTGTATCTTTTGATATGTTTCGCCATGTTGAAAAAATTTATCAAACCAATAATTGCTCTTGCATCCGCTGCAGGGGTTTTAACGCTTTATAGCTTATTTCGATCGACTACGCCTGAGGAAATGCAAAGCAAAGGTTTTACCCCTGAAATATCAGCTAAGATAAGCTGTCTTGATGAGAATGGTAACGAAGTATACGAGGATAATACGCTCGACAATATAATAACCATGAGTATAGACCCTGTCGCTATACGTATTGGATATGAAAGAGTGTTAGACGATCACTATCGAAATATTGGTCGAGAGCACTCTATTATTACCGGCGTTGATGGGTGCACGTTTCAAGAAAACTTCACATCATCGGATCTAACCGAAATGCGACAAGACGCCCCGATATTAGTGCATGTCTTTGATAGCGCCGGAAAAGAAGTAGTGGCGCAAAGATATACGTCAATAAAATATAGTCCTGATATACATGTGTTTGAGGCTGAATTACGGGATAAAGATGGTGACTTATTAGAAAGCCTTGAGGTAATTGGCCTAAGTGCATTTGGGATATCTAAAGATCCGAACAGTCCAATTATCGCCCCGAATTAAAACTATTTCCCGATGCAGAAATCCTTGAAGATGACGTCCAAGAGATCTTCGACATCAATTTTTCCTGTTATACGGCCAATAGAATAAAGGGCAAATCTTAATTCTTGGGCGAGTAATTCCGGCTCAGTAATATCAAAAGCAGTGAGAATATTTTGATGCATTGAGGCAATATTTTCGCGATGGCGGTTTCGGGTTAGGTGAATTGTTTCACGTGAAACAAAAAATTGGTTTTTGAGTTTTTGAGCGATTTCAGCCAATAGCAAATCAAGACCATCCTCATTTTTTGCTGATATATCAATGACTTGCGCGTTAATTGCTTCAAATTTTTGCTGATTACTGCCTAGGTCGCTTTTATTTGCCGCAAGTATGACATTGTCCGCAATTTTTAAATTTGAAGCGTCTGAGAGCGAATTAGCAGTTTTTGATGATTTATCTAATGCGTCTGCATCCGCCAAATCCGTTACTGAGCATATGTTTTCAGGAGAATATGCCAAATTTAATGTAGGGGCGTGAATATCATTTTGTGTGGCATCAAACAGCAAAAGCTTGATATCTGCGTTATTTGCGTAATCCAACGCGCGTTTCATCCCCTCCCCTTCAATTGCGTCATGGCCATAAGACCCAATCAATTCAGGGCGCAAACCAGCCGTATCAGCAATAATGACGGGATAGCCCGCAATATTTAAATGCACCTCGATAATATCGCGCGTTGTACCCGCCATGTCAGAAACAATAGCAACATCACGCTGCGCCAATTTGTTGATTAAAGTGGACTTCCCCGCATTGGGCGCGCCAATAACGGCAATTTTAATCCCGCTTCTTAAACGCTCCCCTTGTCTATTATCATTAAGGTGCGCGTGGATTTTCCGCTCCAACAATTTTAGCTGCGGCAGAACTTTTTGAATTTCATCATCGGGGACTTCTTCATCAGGGAAATCAATGACCGCCTCAATATAAGCCAAAATTTTGGTAAGCTCTTTGGCCCAGCCATTATATAAGTCAGCCAATGCCCCGCCCATTTGCGCCAAGGCTTGATCTTTTTGTGCCTTGGTTTCGGCATCAATTAAATCGGCGATTGCTTCGGCCTCGGTCAGATCCATTTTATTATTTTCAAAGGCCCGGCGGGTATATTCCCCATGATCGGCCATACGGCACCCATCAATTTTGGATAACACATCAAAAACTTCGGTCAAGACCGCCTGAGAGCCGTGGCAATGATATTCAATGACATCTTCGCCCGTAAAACTCTCAGGTGATTTGAAGCCAATAACCATCGCACTGTCAATGTCATCAAGGGTTTCAGGGTTTTTCAAGGTCATCACAAAAGAACGGCGCGGCAGTTGAGATTTTACATTTTGATTAAAAATCTTTAGGGTATCCCATGATTTTGGGCCAGACACGCGGATCACCGCTACCCCCGCCTTACCAGCCGCGCTGGACAGGGCGTAAATTGTATCTTGGGAATGGATATCGTGTGTCATGGTCTGGAACTTATAATGGTTTATAATAGGCGTCAATGCGTATAAGATTTAAGATGCCTTATGATAAAAACTGGTAAAACAAACCAAAATGAATTTTTAATGGTACACACCAAGCAATGATTGATCCAAAGACCTTTACCGTTGAAGATATGAAAGCCCTCCCCAAGACGGCGATCAAACGTATTCGCGCAATGTGTAAGGGTAATGGATGTAAACCCGATGAAGTAAAAATTATTAAAGCAAGCGGCGACATGCATAGTTGTGTTGCCCATACCTTGATTGATTTAGTCCCGACATTAGAGCGGACGAGTAAAAAAGGGCGTCACCAAATTGGTGATTATATTGAAAACCCTGCGGCCGTTGATAAAATTTTGCACGATATGGCATCTGGCGCACTTAAGAATAATGAAAGCCGCAAATTTCTGTCTGATAAGATATTGAAAAGACCAGATCGGGGATTTGGCCTTCAGGGGGAAACAATTGAAGTTGAGCAATTAACACGCACATTTTGTACGCACGAAGCCTGCCACACCTGCCAAGGGGTGGGAAACATGGTCTGCGATACTTGCCGTGGGCAAAGAAAAGAGCCGTGCAACCGATGCCGTACCAAAGGAATGGTTCCGTGTGATTATTGCAACGGCAGTGGGCATATGCAGGGGCCAGATGGAAAACAGCGCCAGTGTAATCGATGCTTTGGCCATCGTCAGACTAGCTGCCCCGTGTGTCAGCGCACAGGCTTTATTAGTTGTCGTAAATGTCGTGGGTCTGGCACGTGTACGTGTTCTGCCTGTCAAGGGGCGGCCTTTATGACGCAAATCATTAATTTGGCGGTGAAGATTAAAACAGGATTTATCTATGATAAAACCGAAATTCCCCCCGCCGCGGCCCTAGAAATTGACCGCAATGGGCCGCGTTTGGCCATGCGGGAGCATTTATCCATGCAATCATCCCCCATAAAACGCGATGATGGCGGGTTGGCTATCGAATATAATTTTGCCTTTCCCTTTGGAAACATGGAATTTAAGGTCAAGGACGCACATTATAAGGCGCAAATCCTTGGTTTTAAGGCAAAAATGATTAAATCTCCTGAATTTTTGTCTGATTTACTGCAAAAACCTACAAATATGATCAAAAATGCGGCAAAAAATGCTTCGCAATCGCAAGATATGCTGAATAAAGCTATAAAAACGCGATTTTATGCCGATTCCGTTTACTTATCAACGCAGATGAAACCAAAGAAGGCTTTTACAGCCCTGATGAAGAAATACCCGTTAGGGGCATCAAAGCAGTTTTATAAAGACAGTATTATGATGTCACGTAAAGCGGTGGCAAATGCTTCACGCTCCGCCCGATGGATGGCATATGGTGTCGGTGCAGGGATTAATTTAGTCCTTTTCGCAGCTTATTTTATGGGGCCTGTACGTGCCATGATATTGGGCCCTCAACCATCCCTTATCATGGGTGTTTTGGCAGATTTGGCTTGTTTGGCCATTGGCAGTGGACTGGCCGCCTTTGTCACCTTAAAAATTAGCCGCTGCCCCATTGAGCAAATCATCGCGCGTATAAAAGGCGGCATTGGCAAAAAACAAAAAATCAAAATTGATTTAATTCCAACCATTGGGATTAGTGTTGGCATATTTATATTATGCGCGCTCTTCGCTGTCCTTATTTTTAAAACCTCCATCATCTGGCTGCCTTTATAAAATATTGACATATTACATGAATCTACGTTATTTTCCCTAAATATAAGGGATATAACATGTCAAAAATTTTACCAATGCAATCAGATTTAAGAATTATTACTTCAAAATATAATGGCCAAAAAGGTGTTGGGTTATATCCTATGCGCTATAATGCTAATAAAATGAACAGAACCCCATTAGGGATGCAGTATTATGCAGAGGTGCTTAACGGGATTGCTATAGCGGGCAATTCAGAAAGCACAGTCGATATAATTGTAAACGAAGATTTAGAAATCAAAGCTGTTTATATAGATAAATTGAATGCCATCTTTGATTTGGAAGTCTTAGGATGGCTGATACGTGATAGTGCGCTTGTTTTAATTGGTGCAGAAGATAATTTAGGCTTCCGCCAGCGCTTTAATTACGCAAGTAAGAATATAGACTTAATCGAAGGGTGGCTAGAAAATGCCAAGCTCGATGGGTCAGTCTTATCTGTTGAGCTTAATTTTGGTAATGCAGAAAAAGCGCTCCAAGCACAATACGGCCTCAAAGCCTATGATAGACCGAACAGACTGCCTGAATTATTTCGCTAACCCGTTTTATAAAAAAGGATCATTAAAACCTAATCGCTCCCGCCTAATTTAATAAGCGAGAGCGATCAAGGAACGTATATGAGGTCATACGTAACCGGTAGTGCTGCTTTTTACTTCGTGAGCGCGAGGTTATGCTCGTTCTTGCAACTTCTATAGGCCGCGATAGCGAGGGCATGTGTTTCGCCGCCTTTTTGGTTGCTTAGAACGGTTGAAGTAAGATGTACACGGTCGCCATTTTCAACGATATTCTTCGGGCCAAGGGCAATACGAACCCCAAGAATAAAGCCTAATGCGGCAGGTACAGCAGTCTTTTCGACATCTTGTCGAGTTGCGCGGCCAGGCGTGTTTGCCAAGGAGAATTTAGACCCCAAGAGAGGAAGGCAAGGGTCATTTGATTTGGCCACATGAGGAGGAGATTTTTGCGTAAAGGAGAGAGGAAGATCAGCGCGCATTTCCTCCGGAACGAGCGCAGAAGCTTTAACAGTTTCAATCGCCATAGCACGTTTAATATGCGTTGGAATTGAAACAAGTAGACTAACGAGAATAAATAAGTTTAGAAAAAGTTTGAACAACTTGTTTTTTGTTCTGAATATTCTACGCGGTTTGCGCAGCATCAGTTTGCTATTGTGTAAATTGTAACCCATCCGTAAAACCCATCTTTTTTATAATGCGGTCAATCGGTAAACCGAAGGACGCTGATTTATATTGGCGCTTAAGCGCTCTTTCTATAGTTCTATTTAAACACGATAGTTACATTATGACAATTCATATCGATTCGAATTTAAAGCAGATTTAAGAAGATTTTATTTAAAATTTTAGGTATCTATAGTTATACATATATAGAAAACATTATTTTTGACATTACGGAAAAACATAACTACGCTTTTAACCATAAAAAGATTGTAGGTATTATGTTTAAATTTATATCCAAAAAACTATCATCCCTTACCAGCGCATTGGTACTTACAGCGCACGCGGCCGCTGCAGAGACACCTGATGATTATAGGCAAATGGCAGAAGAGATGATTTCCCCATTTTCAGTTTCTTGTCTAGAAGAGTTTAGTAAAATTACTGTCGATAATGTAAATGTAAATGCAAATGTGAAATGGGAAGAGCCATTTGTTCAAAAGAGTTGGAATAGGGTATCACTGCGCACTATTTCAGAACAGGCCAATAACACAGCGCAAGATTTAAATATATCCATTACAGAAGCAATAGACGGCACAAGTAATATTTTTATAGCACACGCAAATGGGTTTAGAACACCATTTGCCTATGCGCGTTCAAATGTAACATTATATTTTAATGGGCAAAATCAAACGGCGAGGAAAGTTGGTGAAAAACGGCATAATTACGCAGATGAAAGAATGCTTCTTGCTTCACATGAGAGGACAGCGTTTGTCGAAAGTATTTTAAAAACTTGCGGCATTACACCATAATAACAAACGTAAGAAAAAAACTTACTGGTTCATTCCGTTGAAAAATTCATCGTTGTTTTTGGTTTCTTTCATCTTACCAAGTAAGAATTCAACCGCATCAACAGTGCCCATTGGGTTTAGGATACGGCGAAGAACCCACATTTTTTGTAAGGTATCTTTATCAACCAATAACTCTTCTTTACGGGTACCAGATTTTTGAATGTCGATGGCGGGGAAGACGCGTTTATCGGCAATCTTACGATCCATAACAATTTCGGAGTTACCTGTTCCTTTGAATTCCTCAAAGATAACCTCATCCATACGGGAGCCTGTATCAATCAACGCCGTGGCGATAATGGTCAATGACCCACCTTGTTCAATGTTACGCGCCGCACCAAAGAAACGTTTAGGGCGTTGAAGCGCGTTGGCATCAACACCACCGGTTAATACCTTACCAGAGGATGGGACAACGGTGTTATAAGCGCGCGCCAGACGTGTGATGGAATCTAACAAGATCACAACATCACGTTTATGTTCAACCAAGCGTTTTGCCTTTTCCAATACCATTTCGGCCACTTGTACGTGTCGTGAAGCAGGTTCATCAAATGTTGATGAGATCACTTCACCGCGCACAGAACGCGCCATGTCGGTCACTTCCTCAGGACGTTCATCAATAAGAAGAACAAGAAGGTAAGCATCAGGATGGTTTGCGGCAATGGAACTGGCGATGTTTTGAAGCATCACTGTTTTACCCGTACGGGGCGGCGCAACAAGAAGCGCACGTTGGCCAAAACCAATAGGGGAGACAAGCTCGATCACGCGCTGTGTGTTAGAATTTTTTGTTGGATCATCCAGTTCAAGCTTAATTTTGCGATCTGGATATAAGGGTGTCAGGTTATCAAAGTTAATGCGGTGGCGCACTTTTTCAGGGGCTTCGGCATTAATGCTATCCACTTTTAAAAGCGCAAAATAACGCTCAGATTCTTTGGGGGCGCGAATTTCGCCTCGTACAATATCCCCTGTTCTTAGGCCAAAACGGCGCACTTGTGATGGGGACACATAAATATCATCGGGCCCTGGAAGGTAATTTTCTTCGGGGCTACGCAGGAAACCAAAACCATCTTGAAGCACTTCTAAAACACCGCCGCCCGCGATAGGAACATTTTGATCTGCCAAAGATTTTAAAATGGCAAACATCATGTCTTGCTTACGCATGGTAGAGCAATTTTCAATCTCTAACTCTTCAGCAAAGGCCAAAAGCTCAGAGGGAGCGCGTGATTTAAGTTCCTGTAAATTCATATTCTTATTCCTTGAGGAAAATCTTCTTATTTAAATGTTTTGGGGGGTATGGCCTTCGTTGGGCCGTTGATGTCTTAAGTTTATTGGTAAATCTTTATAAAATAGTTAAAATTTTGAAAAATCATCTCTTAAGCGCGGATTTAATAAATTTTAATCCTGTTTTAAACTCAATGGCCTTTCGAGGGGCCGCACAATTTTCTTTAAAATGTTGTGAAATACTTAAGTAGATAAGCCACATATAAGTAGATTATGACATCCTGTCAAGCAGAAAAA
>CAYGUV010000013.1:29690-44725 GCA_964353185.1 uncultured Micavibrio sp.
CTTAAGTAGATAAGCCACATATAAGTAGATTATGACATCCTGTCAAGCAGAAAAATGCAACAAATGATTGACATAAGAATTTATTTATTTATATAAATGCTATGAATAATAAAAACTCTCAGCAAAATTTTGGCTTGTCAACAGAGCCTCCCCCATTTGAAAAACCAAAAACATTGGCAGAAAACGTCAATTATATTGCCCAATATTTATTATCAGACATGGTGCGATATACGACTGACGCACAATTCAGTGATTTTAATATTTCTCGATATACATCAGCACCTTCCAAACAATTACCTGAAATGCATTGCTTTGTCATTGATTTTAATGACCCTGAAAAAAAAGAAAAATTTCTTTCAGCCATAAGAGAAGCAAATCAAGATAAAATGAATGCGCGCATTGGCAGCAGTCTTCTTATGTTGAATATTCAGGAAAACAAATTAATTATAAGCGTTAAAGATGTCGAAAAATTAGCAGATTTTGTGGAAGAAGTTATTTTTGCAAGCGATAAAAAAATTGCGCCGCCAAAACCTATAATCGAAACAGTTGAGCTTAATGATGCAGATATTACTAATTTAAGGCTTATGCCAGCACAATTTGGTTTTTCCTCAGCAAAAAGAATAGTTCGTTATTATAATTCATGTGTTGCGGACGAAAGATACAAAGCTTTCCAAGGGTTTACCTTTTCGCCAGATGATTTAATCAGGGCTGAAAATACTCTCAAAAAACAACAAATGGACGTAAAGGAAATTCCGTCTGGAAGTCTTTTGCATTTTCACTAAAACGGTTTTGCCACCGCCATGATGACGATGATAATCATAAAGGCTGTGGGCACTTCATTCCAGATTTTGTAGAATTTGGCATCGCGGGTGTTTTTATCGGCGGCAAAATTTTTGCGCCATTTTGAAAACACCATATGTAAGATAGACATGGCAATGACCAAGGTCATTTTGACATGCATCCACCCGCTTTCAAACAAACCCGGGTTTGCGTAAATCATCAAAAGGGCAAATACCCATGTCAAAATCATCGCAGGATTCATGATAAAGCGCAGTAAGCGGCGCTCCATCACTTTAAAGGTTTCTGATTGTTCTGATCCAACTTTACTTTGCGCGTGATAAACGTACAGACGCGGTAAATAGAGCATCCCCGCCATCCATGAGATCACCGCAATAATATGGAAGGATTTAAGCCAAAGATAATTTGTGAGAAGAAAATCAGTCATAAATTGAAGATAGCGTAGATTTAAATATATAAAAGCTAATTATAGTTCACATAATAAATACAATTAGCTTTTATATACCTCTAAAAAAAATTTGTGCAAATTTGCTTAACCAAGGCCAATATTTATATAATCATCACATGAGATTAGACGGAAATAACCAAGACAAATACGAAGGTGACCCTTACGAAGAAATTGGTCGCCAAATTACGGCTGCAGACGGCGTCAAAGAAAGCGTTGTAATGCAAAAATTCTATTGGGACTATTTGGACTGGCTGATAGATGCAGGTGCCGCTGATCTCCAGCGATTGTTGCAGCAACTAGACCTCGAACGTGGTTCCCGGCCATTGGGTGAAACACTAACTGCTTATCTATATGAAGGGTTAGAATATAGAACAGAGTGTGGCCTTCCCCAACCACCATGGCTACAAATTTGATACTATGTGATCAGATGAAGGCTAGGCCGTATCAGATAAAAATGACAAAGAAGATGATAAGCCGAAGGACAACGTCGATCCACGCTAAGAAATATAAAAGCTTAAAATAGTCGCATAAAAGATAAATTCGCGGATGGGATTATTGTTGGTCGTGCCAGAAGGCAGGCAGAGATAGTAATAAGGAAGATAACGCTCGGTTAAGTTTATAAATTATTTCAAAATATTTTAATGAAATGTTCGCGCTTTATTACCGTTAGCGCTTACGGGTTCAGAATTCATATTGGGCGGTTTTGAATTTTCTTTAACAATATCCGCCATTTTACTTTTACCGCCTTCTAACAACCTCAGTTTTTCTCGCGCTAGGCTCATGAGGTTGTTCATTTGTGTAACCTCATCTTGGTTTGGATCGCGCCGCTCGGCATGGAATGCATAAACAGCTCTCTCTATTGGTGTATTGAATGCCCCTGGATCGGTAGACATGACAAACCATCGGGAAGAATAAGGTTGCATCGCCGCATTTAAAAGTAATAGTAAGCTATCAATATCATCAGTTGTAATAGTACCCTTAGAGGCATCCATACTGCCAAAAGGGTCGCCATTACTTTCTTTCAACCATTCTGAATTTATGAAAGAAAAAGCCGATTTTAGTTCATCATCGGTAGGGCAACTAACATCATTAAAGGAATCTTGCATGTAAATATTCTTTTTTATTTATAATATTTTAAGCTGCCTTCTGTGTCTGCTGGACGCAGCAATCTTCAAACCCTTTGGGCTAGAGGCAATTAGTGAGTAAACATACGTCATAAAGTCAACATAGCTATATATTCAAAGAAAAAAAGATAATAATTATTGACATAATACAAGAAATATTCTAATTAAAGCTATGTTTGAAAGACTGATTGAAGAATTGAATAAACCTAAAAATCCGCCCATGGAAGATTTTTCAACGGCTGTCCTTTTGATAGCTGGTGTAAATTGCGGTTTACAAGAACAAGCAACTTTATTTGATGCAACTTTATTAGCCTGTGCAGCAATAAACACCCTTTTTGTTGGCAATTATACAAATAGAATAATTCCCGAGGGGAAAAGCTTTATTCTTGGTGCCATTACAATGGCCGTACTGTCGAGTTTAGTTGAAATTATAGAGCCCGAAATAAAAGACAACACCCCTACGCCCAATCATTTAGAAATGCCACAAGGCGGAATTTGTCGTGCAAATATTTGCCAAATTTAAGCCGCCTTCTCTGCTTGCCGGACGCAACAATCTTTGAATCCTTTGGGGCAGAGGCTGTCGCCTAGGTTTGAAACTGTTTTATTGCCATTTGCGCTTTTACCCATATTTTTAAGAACAAGGTCTGCAAGTCCTTCGATGAAGGCTGCGGATGTGCCAACGGTATCCACACGGTAATAATGATGAATATTAAGCTCTTCAGCCATTTCGCGGTATTCGATTTCAATCTCAACCAATGTTTCAACATGTTCTTGGGTAAAGGCATGGGGCAAAATAACAACGGGTACGGAATCTGCCGCGGCTTTTTTCAACGCATCATCCAAAGAGGGGCCAATCCATTTTTGTGGACCAACGCGTGATTGATAACAAATTTGCCAATCAAGATTCTCAATGCCTGTGGCCTCTGCAATTTTTTTGGCCGTTTGCTCACACTGCCATTGATATGGGTCGCCGTCTTTAATGATGCTTTCTGGTAAGCCATGCGCGCTTAAAAGAACGCGGGGCTTACGCTCAGTTTCTGCTAAGGCTTTGTTATACATTTTGAGGACATTGGTTGCGGAGGCTTCAATAAACCCTTCATCCCAAGGGTAACAACAAACTGTTGTTGTTGGAATATCGAGGTTATTTTCTGCGCAGGCGATATGCCATTGCTCAAGCGAGGATTTTGTTGTTGTTGTTGAAAATTGCGGGTAAAGCGGCAAGATGACAATTTCATCGGGGCGATAAGCTTTTACCTGTTTAACAACCTCATCCGACATTGGATGCCAATAACGCATACAGATAAAGGTTTTAAATTTCCCAGACTCTTCAATATTTAAAAATTTTTCAAGAGCGTCGGCTTGAACCATAGAGTTTTCAAGCAAAGGTGATTTATCCCCTAATTCGCCATAGCTTTCCCCCGCTTCTTTTTTACTGCGGCGGTAAGAAATTAATTTTGCCAAACAATAGCGAACAAAAATTGGCGCGCGGATAATATTTTTATCCATAAAGAAATTATATAAAAACGGTTTAATACTTTCTTTTTTATCAGGTCCGCCCAGATTAAACATCACCACAGCAATTTTTTTATCTTTAGGGTTTTTGTCAGTTTCAATATCTATCATCGTTCAAATTCCTTAATTAATTTTGAAAGCTCCGCCACATTTTCAGGTGGCGTTTCTTTTATCACGCCATGCCCTAAATTAAACACAAAAGGACGAGCAGCGAAAGTCTCAAGAATCTTTGTTGCCTCATCACGCATTGTCTGCCCCCCGTTCAAAAGATAAATCGGATCTAAATTCCCTTGCACTGGCATTACGGATTGCAGGTTTTTTCGTGCCCAAAAATTACTATCGGTAAAATCTAAACCCACGGCCTGAATCCCCGTTTTTTGAATATAATTTAAGGATAGATGTCCCGCATCGCGCGGAAAACCAATGATAGGAATATGAGGGTGTTTTTCGCGCAAAGCCGAAACAATCTTTACCGTTGGCGCGATCACCCATCGATCAAAATTGGGCATGTCCAAAACGCCTGACCAGCTATCAAAAAGTTGGAGGGCTTCAACCCCTGCTTGAACCTGATGGTCCAAATACTCAATCGTTGCATCCGTCACAATATCAATTAATTTTTGAAATTCATCCGGCGCGCCATAAGCCCATTTTTTTACCTTGGTAAAAGTTTTACTGCCGCCGCCTTCAACCATGTAAGTAGCCACAGTCCAAGGACTTCCTGCAAAGCCAATAAGCGCAGTATCGCCTATTTTCTCTTCTTTTAATTTTTGGCGCACTTGGCGGATTGTCTCGTAAATTGGATTAAGCGTTTCGTTGATATTTTCTTGGTTTAAAATATTCAACCCATCAACATCACGGATAGCAGCAAGCTTTGGCCCCTCACCCGTTTCAAATTTTAGGTCCTGTCCAAGGGCATGAGGGATAACCAAAATATCCGAAAATAAAATGGAGCCGTTCATACCAAAACGTCGGATTGGCTGCATTGTGACCTCAGACGCGTGGTCAGGGTTGTAAACCAGATTTAAAAAACCACCAGCGCTTTGACGGATTTCCCGATATTCTGGAAGGTATCTTCCTGCCTGGCGCATAAACCAAAATGGAACATTCTTGGTCATTCCGTTGTTTAAATTTTGAATTAGGCTTTTGATCATTTTTTAAATTTTCGTTTTCAAATTTGTTTATTTTTGTTTCTTGGATAACATTTCTTGAAAAGTATCAAAGCAGATTACTAATATTATATAAAGTATTATTAAAAGGTATTGGATAGTATTAGGGGCTGTGTGAATCGGGGATTATTAGTTATCCCGTTTTTTACCCCCAAGCGGATTCCTTAAAATAATGAGCAACCTCTAAGATAAAATAATTTTTATACGGGGGCATCATGTATAAAAAAAATATCCTTTACACAGACCTGATAACTCACCCAACTTTTTTTGTATAAGGGGATGAAATGAGCCTTTTAAATCATCCTTTGTTTTACACACGTATTACACACAAGGTCATAAAGGGAACAAAACGGATATTTTCGTGAATATGAAAAGAATTTCGGTTATGATAACCGCATGAAACGAATCGATTCGGATTTAACATTTAGAATATGCGGTAGGAATGTTTAGAGATTCTTTTAAAGAGTTGAACACTACCAAAATTGGGAATTTAATAGAAATATTAAATCCTTTGATTGACGCCCCCGCTTTTAAAGTAGCTACAGCTAAGGCTTTGGGGCATCCATTATCTTTTTACCCTTCTTATCAATTTATTGAAATTCGTCAAACACGCACGAATCCGTCATATAAGCTTAATCTTATATTGCCGATGGACCATAAAAAATGGACCGCGCAGAACGTTCATATTTTAGATGGCACGAATAAGCCGTTTTACAGGCTGAATAAGGATTTACCGATTAATATTACGGCTGATAATATTTTTACTTACGTGAAGTTTTTCTTTGAATATGTGCGCGGTGCGCAAGGTAAATTTCAAATATTAGATACAATAGATGATATTGATTGGCATGAAGAGCCCGCCCCCGCAGGCAAAAAAGCGTTAAGCAAAATGATCACACCGCTTATGATTACAGAAGAAAATAATGAAAATTATGTTTTAAAGGCAGCGATTATTTTCAAAGACTCGTTATTTGAGAGCGATGTTGTTGTGGGCAAAAACGGCCTCATAACCCTCAGCAATCAGAAAATATTGGTTGAAGATTTGCCCGTTATCGATTCAGTTTTATCTTAAAAGCAGCGCTTAAAAATTATTAGAAGTTTTTATAAAAACCCTTCATTATTTCCCAAACATTTACCATAAATAATAGATATTAACCCGCTGGTTATCTTTCCTTAAGTGGTTGTTAATCTTTGAAAAAAAAAGATCAAAAAAAACCATATGCATGTGTTTTTGGTAGTAATTCGTTAACTCTTTACCCGCCATAATAAAAGAATAAAAAGAACGGTTTATCAAAAGCCGCATTAAAAGGGAATTTAACAAATTAAATTTTAAAGAGAAATATTATGGGCAAAAATACAGACAACCTAATCGCGCAAAATAACAAAGCGCTTAAAAACAGAAAAGTAAGGATGGCTTATACGTTAAATAACAGTCAGCCCGTACTTTGCACAATAGTGAGCGATCAGCCGTTTTTTTACATTGATGAAGAAATACAAGGCGATGATGATTGTTTGTTTGCGGATGATTTTAGCCACGATATTGATATGGGTTTGGATATTGACGGGATAGATGACCCCTCCCTTATTCATGAATTAACCCAGATGAAAAATAAAATGGATGCTTATGAAACAATGAGCAAACGCCATGATAAGTTTGAAAGCCGCCACGACATTTTAACATGTTTCCGTACACAAGGCGCCGAAACATTTGAAGAGTCAGTTGACATAGACGGCACATCAGAAGTTGAAAATAGTTTAAGCGATATTTTAAATATTTTGGGTAAAAGTAAGACCGCAGAGTTTTATTTAAATTATGCCAAAGAAAATGATTTAAAAATAATTCACAGCAGCAACACGCAAAAAATTTATTTAGATGCTGAGAATAAAAAAATTCTTCTTTCTGCCAATTTAACAACAACAGATGGCGCGATTTTGTTAGCGCGCGAGTTACGCCGTTTTTGGAAGCATGAGCAAAACGCCATGATCAACCCATTAGATTTTGATCCCGATGATGCAGTTTTGGTTTATCGTGCACAGCAAGCGGATTTAGATGGCGCCATTATGCGTGTTGGTTGGGAATTACGGTTGGCCAATGAATATGATGTATGGAATAGATTGGAAAATTCATTTTATGCAGATTTGGCGCGCGCGTTCGCGCGTGAAGCGTTATCAGATTTTAGAACATTAAATAATGGTAAGGCGCAGGCCGTGATGTTTGAAACATGGTTCTTATCCACGCGATGCAATGCCGCCGATAAAAAACTTATTAACATGATGTTGAGCGATTATAAGGATTATGTCCAAAGTGAAGAGGCTCAAAATACCCCATTTGACATTCTTTGCCGTTTGGGTGAGCAACCAACAGGTAAAAACTACCTATCGCATTACGCCAATATGATTGTCGAGGATGGTTTATTCACCGATGTGCGTGACCGTTCGAACGCTAATTTCCTATGGTTTATCAAGTTTGAGCGCAATTTTGGGGAAGCCGAAAAAATTGCGGAACAGCAATTGCAAACCATCGATGTATCAAAAAAATCAGGCGATTCAGATCTGATAAAAAATAAATATATCGAGGACACCCATAATGAAAAAATTCATGCATTCCCTTGCCGAATTCAGCACGGAAACAACGCCAGAGCCGAATTATCTGCGGATAAATCGACCCAAGGCGGGAACAATGTCATCTTCGCATCCTTTGGAAGCTGTGGATCAAATTACGGACAATCGTAACAAAAGTAACGATCTAGAGGAATTTACTTATATGAAGTCAAATCGCCATTATCCCGTATCAAAGCCGCGTGCCATCACCAGATGGTATGATTGCGCAGAGGCGGATAAAAATAAAGATGGGGATGTTCTAGATCTTAATTATGATCGTAATTTGCATGATTTAACCGAAGATAGTTTTTCTATTACTGCGTTAAACCCCCTTTTAATCAAGAAATTTCAGAATTTGGATGCTTACCCGTACGTGTTTGAAACGGATTATGATGTCTTATGCTGGGCCACGGCCATTATAAGCGAAAGCCCTATGGGACTTTATCTTTTGGATAAAGCGCAAGAAGCGGGATGGAAAATTGGGATTTCTGATTTGGGCACAGGTGGATTTCACTTAGAAATTGATGAAAAAATTATCTTATTAGACCATTTTGGATTTGAACCAGCCGCAATTGGCCGTTCGGCATATTATCGATTATCCCTTATCCCGATTTTGGCCAAAGCGTTGCGGGATATCGTTCACGAAGAAAATTTTGGTGCGTTTGAAGAAACGTACACCCCCGAATCCACAATACAATTAGAACGCGTACGCGCCGCAGATAGCGATTCCATCTCAGTTTTTATTGGGTGGGAATTACGAAGCGCAGGGTATGATGATATTTGGCGTCATATGTTGTCATCTGATGATGGCGATATGGCACAGGTAATGGTCAATATTTTCGAAAAATATCCAACAGCAATCTATAATGGCATCGCAATCGCCCATATTTTCCGCCAGTGGTACGCCGATGTTAACCGGATTGATGCGGTGGATCATGATACGTTGGAACGTTTAGATAATTTATTACATCAACAATCAGGTTTATTGGGGGAAGAAACCTTTTCCCTTAAGAATATTGAAGCATTGTCACTATTGCCTGATGGCACAGCGTATTTGGCGGATTTATCAGATACGGTTGCAAAGGACCCGTTTTTTAGTGCGATGAATGATTCCATAAATCAGGCTCATTTATTTCAGATTATCTATGACAACAAGGTTACTTACGTAAAAGATATTCCGTTTAGAGACCGTCTTTTGGCGCAAAAATTTTTGGATGCGTAAATTTTTCTAACCCACCTTATTAGATTTAAATTGAATAATGCGAAGGAGGCGGTAAATCGCCTCTTTTCTTCTGTGTATCCGTTGGTAAGATGAGGGCATGAATACAGAACCAATCTTAAAAGAATTCCGCCTTTATTTGGTATCCGATGCAACGGGGACAACCTTACAAGGGTTGGCGCGCGCAACATTATCACAGTTTGATAATATCGACCCGACAGAACGATTTTGGCCGATGATCCGTTCGGAAATGCAGTTGGACCGTGCGATTGCAGACATTAGGAAGCATCCTGGCCCGGTTTTGTTTACATTTGTTGATAAAAAATTACGCAAAAAATTACAAAAAGCCTGCGAGGAATTGGGCGTGCCGTGTATGCCCGTGTTGGACCCGATATTACGCACCATGTCATCTTATTTAGGGATTAAGTCTAAGGGTATTCCGGGTCTGCAACATTCGTTAGATGAGGCATATTTTAAACGTATTGATGCGGTTGATTTCGCGCTTCATTTTGATGATGGGCAAACCACCCAAGGGTTGGAAGAAGCCGATGTAATTTTAGTGGGTGTATCACGCACATCAAAAACGCCCACTTGTATCTTTTTAGCAAGGCGCGGGATAAAGGCGGCGAACATTCCTTTGGTGCCAAATGTCCCATTTCCCGATAAGATTTTTGAATTAAAAGAGCCGTTAATCGTGGGCCTTACGGAAAGCCCAAAGCGCCTTGAAAACCTTCGCCGAAGCCGTTTACACGCGGAAGACCACAACAAACATTATGATACAAATGAGTATCTAGATTTAGAAAAAATTGAAGAAGAGATCAAGGCGGCACGCCGCATATTTGCCAAGGGCAAGTGGCCCGTGATTGATGTCACCAGAAAATCTGTTGAAGAAACCACTGCCGAAATTTATGCATTATTACAACGTCACCGCGGCAAAATGAATATGGGTACAAAACGCGTTGATAAAACATTGGGGGACAAACCCGCATGAGTGAAGCATTAAAGATTATATTAGCATCACGATCATGCGCGCGCGTGCAAATGTTGCAAGAGGCAGGATATGACTTTGACATTATACCCGCAGACATTGATGAGAAAAAAATCATCGATGCAGAAATAAAACGCGGCACAAAGTTTGAAAAAATTGCGTTAAAATTGGCCGAAGAAAAAGCATTGGCCGTGCGCAATGAAAAAAATAAAGATAGTTATATTATTGGTTCAGACCAACTATTAATTTTTGAAGATAAAATATTATCAAAATCAGAAATATTGGATGAAGCGCGTGAAAAGTTATTAATGATGCAAGGTAAGGAGCACCAGTTGATTTCAGCAGTATGTGTCAAAGCCCCGCTTATGACATTTATCAGTGAAGATAGCGCAATGATGACCATGAAACATTTATCCACCGCGCAAATTGATGATTATTTAAAAATTGCATCAGATGATGCGCTTCAATGTGTTGGTGGATATGCGATAGAGCGTAAAGAGGGGCGCGCGTTATTTGATGATGTGCGCGGTGATGATTATACAATTATGGGTATGCCGTTACCTAAACTAGTCGCATTTTTTGACCGTCAAAATTTACCGCGTCCTGTGGAATGCCCATTATGAAATTAGCGGTAATTGGACATCCCATTAACCATAGCAAGAGCCCCATCATTCATGGGCGGTGGCTTGAACAAGCACAAATTGATGGCACTTATGAAGCGATAGATATTGCGCCAGAAAATTTAGAGTCTGATATAAAGGCCCTAATTGATAAGGGGTATAGTGGTTTTAATGTAACGTTGCCGCATAAAGAAAATATTTTAAAATTATGCTCAGCCATTGACGAAACAGCGCAGAAGATTGGCGCAGTCAATACGGTTGTTATCAATAATGGACAATTATCTGGATATAATACGGATGCATTTGGGTTTATCCAAAATATAAAAGACAATAATAGTGCGTTTCAATTTAAAGGTAAGGCAGTATTGGTTTTAGGAGCAGGAGGCGCGGCCAGAGCGGTTTTACAAGGATTGATGGAATCTGGTGTCGCTAGGATAATTCTTACAAACCGTACGATTGAAAAAGCACAAAATTTAAAAATGATGCATCCTGATATAATTGAAGTCATTGCGTGGGATGATTATAGCGCGATACTAGGGCAAGTAGATTTGTTGGTAAATACCACATCTTTGGGCATGACTGGAAAGTCAGAGTTAGACATTGATTTAAGCGATTTAAAAAAATCTGCTTTGGTTACTGATATTGTTTACACGCCCTTAATGACGCCACTGTTACAACAGGCGCAAGAAAAGGGGTTTGATATTGTAACGGGTGTTGGCATGTTGCTCTATCAGGCACAAAAATCTTTTGAAATATGGACAGGCAGTTTACCGCGTGTGGATGGGGCGATTATAGACGAGGTTTTGAGATGATTGTCATCGGCCTTACAGGATCAATCGGTATGGGGAAAAGTACTGTTGCCCGCATGTTTGGAATGATGGGGGGTGGCATTCATGATTCTGACGCGTGCGTGAAAAAGGCGTTGAACCCTTATGGAAAGGCGTTTGAGGCCGTCGCCTTAACATTTCCGATGGCGTGGGATAAGAAGAAATATGTTTTAAAAAAAGATGTTTTGTCCGATTTAATTTTTTACGATAAAAAGGCACGTCAAAAATTAGAAAATATTTTGCACCCGATTGTACAGGCGGATCAAAAGAAATTTTTATTGCAACAAAGGCAATTGGGCCGAAAATTTTGTGTATTGGATATTCCCTTATTATTTGAAACAAATGCGGATAAGCGGGTTGATTATACGGTAGTTGTTGATGCTCCATATTTTATCCAAGCGCAGCGTGTATTGCGGCGACCCAAAATGACACCTGAAAAATTTGAACAGATATTATTAACGCAAATACCCAATGATGAAAAATGTGCATTGGCTAATTTTGTTATACAAACGGGTTTGGGAAAAGCATATAGTATGAAACAAGTAAAACTTATTTTGAAAGAACTCACGTGAAAACATTAATTTTATGTCATAAATCAAAATCTGATGCAGGAGCGCTTGAAGATATGTTGCGTGCGCGCGGCGCGGATATTGATTTGCACCTTGCCTTTGATGAAGGGGTGAGGGGTATTGATACGGGCCATCATGATTTAACAATCTTTATGGGCGGGCCAATGGGCGCGTATCAGAATGATTTATTCCCCTATCTTGATGAAGAGATTGATTATATCAAACGCCGTATAGATTTGGGTAAACCTTATCTAGGGGTGTGTTTGGGCGGCCAATTATTGGCCAAAGCCATGGGCGCAGATAATTTCCCAGGCAAGGCGGGTAAAGAAATTGGCTGGCATAGTATTAATGTGAATGAAGCCGGTATGAAAGCTCCGCTAAGACATTTGGATCAATCTTTTACCAAGATGATGCAATGGCATGGTGATACATTTACATTGCCCAAAGAGGTGACGTTATTGGCATCGTCGCCTTTATATGAGAACCAAGCTTTTGCATATGAAAATGCATTAGGGTTTCAATTTCATCCCGAAGTCACCAATAAAAATATTGAATTATGGCTGGCATTAGGCCAAGCAGAATTACAACAAGTCGGATTAAATGTTAAATTACTGCGTGAGCAAACTTTAGAAAATTTAGACACCTTGGATAAACAGCGAACATTGTTTTTTAATGAGTGGATTGAAAGTGTTTTATAATGGTACGTGAAATTGTTTTTGATACAGAAACCACAGGATTTGACCCAGAAACAGGGGATCGATTGGTTGAAATTGGCTGTATTGAGTTGGAAAACCATATGCCAACGGGCAATAATTTTCATGTTTACATCAACCCCGAACGGGATGTCCCTGCGGAGGTTGTTGCGGTACACGGGCTTGATAATGAGCGATTAAAAGATGAGCCAACATTTGGTGAAATTGTTGGTGATTTTGTTGATTTCATTGGTATGGATTCAAAATTAATCGCGCATAACGCCGAATTTGATATGAAATTTATCAATGCAGAATTGAAAATGTTTGGCTTCCCCTCAATCGATCCGCGCCGCGTCATTGATACATTACCGATGGCGCGTAAGAAATTTCCTGGAAGCCCAGCCAACCTTGATGCGCTTTGCCGTCGATTTGGGATTGATAACACCGCGCGCACGCTTCATGGCGCGTTGCTCGACTCCGAATTATTGGCCGAAGTGTATATGGAGTTGTTAGGCGGTCGTCAGCGCGGATTAAAAATTGAAGGTGATAAAAGATCTGCGGGCAAAAGTGAGATACAAAATTCCTCCCTCAACAAAAATCGCCCCTTTCGCGAGCCACGCCAGTTTGTCGTCAGTAATGATGAAGCCGCCGCGCATCAATTGATGATTGACGCGATAGGGGATAGCGCGCTTTGGAAGAAACAATAAGCTTTATTTCACACAATAGTTTTATCAAAAATCCTATTCGTTCTTTTTAAAGTGCGGAATGTTTTGACGCTTCGATTGCTGCGTTATCATTGCTTGCCTGATTTTGAATTTCAATGGCCTCTAAACGTTTAAGGATATCTTGGTTTTGCAATTTAAGTGTGTCGACCTCGGATTTTAATAATTTGTTTTCTGTTTCTAGCGCGCCTAGGCGATCAAAAATCTTTATAATATCGGCATAAATTTCTTTGATACTTTCAATTATAACGGGAATGATACGATGATAACTGACAGATTTAAACCCTGCAATTTCTTCATCCATTGCTTCGGGTAATACCTTTTCAACGTCTTGGGCGATAACACCAACGTCATGGGGGCGTGCCTCGTAACGCTTAACAGATTGTTGCTCATCCCAGCGCCAGTCAAAGAATACACCTTTTAATCCCATCAAAATTTCTTTTGGATTTTTAATTGTTTCAATATTTTTCTTTAATCGAATATCGGATTCTGAAGTAATACAAGAGGTGGCGTTATCATCGTTGTTTGTATCAACACAAACAGTTCCACCTTTTACTTCTAATTTTCCATCATTCGGCGTGTTCGTACCGATTCCGACATTGCCGTTGGCTAGAACAATAAGACTTGGATTATAAGTTGCGCCACTATTTGTGGAAGTAGACATACCAAATATTGTATCTGTTCCTGCGCCATCACCAAACTGTATTGCGTGTCTGTTCCCGCCTTCTTCCGAAGCAAAGGTAATACGTCTGGCCGAGTTGGTGCCCGTGTTCATCCCTAGGGAGTATGGATCATCATTGGTCGCAACCGCATTATTCACAATTAATTGCATCGTTGCCGCGGTTCCCACTTCTAAAAGGGAGGCGGGGTTTGTGTTGCCGATACCTACTTGTGGTGTTCCTGTATTATAATAAATGTCGTTGCCTGCCCCATTTGTCCATTGGCTACCGCCGCCGCCAAAGGCGACCCAAGAGGTTGTTCCACCATCACACATTTCAAGGCCATCTGATGTTGCGTTTAGGCGCAATGCTCCATCTTTGTTTGCCGCACAAGCGGTTCCTGAATCGTTAGAAAGAAGAAGTGATCCGCCTTCGATGGCGAGAACGTTTGTTGCGGTGATATCTTCAGCAGTTTGATTACCGAAAAAGACAGCAAAAGATTCATTTCCTGAAACTTGTGGGGGTGCGCCGAGCGGATTACCTAAGCCAAATACAACGGAATTACTTCCTCCTGCTGTGGCTGACTCACCAGCAGCAAAGCTGGCGTTACCAGAGGCCGTTACATTAGAGCCTAGAGCAACGGCACTTGAATTGCTTGCAGATGCGTTTGTTCCTGCTGCTATAGAACTATTTCCAGAAGCATTAGATCTATCACCTGTTGCAACACTTGCAGAGCCTGATGCTGTTGTTCCATCACCAATTGCAAAAGAATTGGTTCCGCTAGCTTCAACATTGACACCGTATGCAAAGCTTCTGAATCCAATATTTGCGTCTTGCCACGCTGTATCGCCTAATTCAATTTGCCCGCCACGAAATGCAGATCTATTTGAGGCATAAAAAGCATGAAATGCATCCCCATCTAAACCAGCGGCTGTAGAGTTAGAGGCTGAATTGATAATATTAAATCCTTCACGCGTAATGTGTGTTGTGTTGTCCGTGAAGAGGGATGAGCCGGCTCCTGAACCGACAGTCACATTGATTAAATCACCAGCGGAATCTTTTGCTTTTAATTCAATTTCATCATTGGCCG
>CAYGUV010000014.1:0-43685 GCA_964353185.1 uncultured Micavibrio sp.
CTGTTAATAATAAGCCCCGTTTTTCACAGCAACTTACAAATAGAATATATCAAATCTGGTTAAGAAAAATCAAGTAATCTAAGTTAAAAAACAGAAAAAGCTTGATTATTATACATAATAAAATTATAAATATAAAATGGAACATTTTTCTGGTGAATATGCTGTAAAAGTAAGAGCAGGGGGCGAAATTAAATTTCCGGCTGAATTTTTGTCGAGGTCATTCAATCAAGGTCAAAATGACAGTGTATTTTTAACAACCCGACCAATTTTTAGCGAAAACAATAAATTAGAACCTAAAGTAATCTGTGGATGGCATTGTCGGAAGGTATGGGAAGAAGAAATCCAAGGGGGAATTAAAGAGGGAAACTACACTAAAAGCCAAAAAGGTCAATTTGCAACAGCCGTAGAAATTAGTTCAGATGGAGTTATTAAAATTCCTGAGCGCCTATTAAAAATATTAGATTTGCGTAATGGCGAGGACGCAGCATGGATTTGCGGCGTAGGAGATCATTTTACAATTGCAAGCCAACATGCTTATGAGTGGGATAGGAGAAATAGTAAAGCTTGGTTGGATGATTTAGAGAAAAAAGGTATTGATCCTTTGGCGTTATTAGATCCAAATCATCCTGATAGAGAGCCATAAAATTTAATTAAGCACTCTCATCAATTTTATTACCCGGATGATTAGGAGAGGGAGAATTACCATCTGCTTTCGCAATGCCTACTTTGGCCGCTCTCAACAGGCGGTCGTTTAATATATAGCCTGGCTCAATCACTTGGATAATAATACCTGCAGCTTTACCGGCAACAGGTGCCTCAAACATTACTTCGTGGAAATTGGCATCGAATGGCTCATCCAAAGGTTCAATTTTTTGAATGCCGTTTTTATCAAACACATCGTTTAATTCACGCTGCATTGCTTCGATACCTTCGACAACATTGGTCACACGAGGGTCGACAGATTTGATGTCTTCTGGAATGGCGGCGAGGGCACGTTCAAAATTATCTGAAAAATCAAGCAAGGAGCGCGCAAATTTCGCAATGGCATATTTACCCGCGTCATCGCGGTCTTTCATGGCACGCTTGCGGGTGTTTTCCGCTTCTGCCAAGGCACGCATGGTGCGGTCGCGGTTATCAAGTAATTCTTGCTGGAGGGCTGCGATTTGCTCTTCTGCTGTTGGGGGCAGATTTTCTTTAGCCGCGTTTAAGGCGTCCTCCAATGCAGGCTCTGTCGGGTCAAGGTTCACAACGTTTTCTGCCGCTTCTTTTGCGTCAGATTGTGCGTAGTCTTCGTTATTTTTATTTTTTTCTTCGCTCATAATGTAATCTTATAAAGTATTTTAATGCTTTTTGACAAATACTTTTAAAGGAACATTTTTGGAAGAGGCTCCATTTTCATCCATATAGGCGCGTGCAACAGGGATCATACCAATTTCGGCATAACCATTTTCATTTAATGCATCTGTAAATCGGCCTGATTCATCAACATAATAAAAATCATGAGATTCTTGTTTCATAGGGGGCGGTAATGATTCCATATCTGTGACAGGGTTTAATCCGTTTTGTGCGGCCAGTGTACGAATGGCTTCGGCAATGTCATCGTCTTCTCTGGCCATTGGTACCTCTAAAGAGATAATGTTTTGTGGGTTCAACCCATAGGTAAGATTACCGTTCTTCGCTTTAAACGCAATCATGCTTTGTGGTTGTAAGGTAATAGAATCGTCAGAATAAATAATGTTGTAATTGTCACGGGCTAAACCATTTGTAAAACGAATTTGACGTGTGCCGCGCGATCTTAAATCATCGGCGCTGATAACAATTAACCCTGTGGCGGTCTGATACCCTTGGTTACAGGCATATTCAACATGCTGTGTTTTCTTTGGCGTTACCGTGTACGATGTGACATTTATGTCCATATATAAATCAGCAATAAATTTTGCTTCATACCCGATGGGGGATATATCAAAACATCCTGTTACCGTTTGTGGCACTTTCATTAAAATACCAAATTGGTCAGGTTCCATATAGCTGTGATGTACAATTGATAATTGTAATTCTTGGGGAACAACACCGCCTTTTTCAATTAAATTCTTTTGATTGAGAATTTTAATATTTTGTTCTGCCTGATTCACCCATTCGGACCCGGGTGGGACAAATGTTTGAGATTCTTGTGCAAGCGCAGGACCAGTGAAGGGGACGGGAGCCAAAACAGAAAAGGCGAGTATAGAAAGAATGTGTTTTTTCATCTTAAAATTTTACCTGTTTATTGATTTAATCGCAAATGTTGAATTGCTAATCCTTTAAAATCCTTTGATGCGGCGCGCCAAAATCTCGGCCATGTAATTGACGCTAGGGATGATTTTGGCGTAATTGAGCCTTGTTGGGCCAATAACACCAATTGCGCCGACAATATTTTCATTACTATTGCGATAGGGGCTTAGGATGAGGGAATGCCCACTTCCTTCAAAAATGGAGTTTTCTGAACCAATATAAATTTTGATCCCTTCGGCATCCTTTGCCTCATCCAATAAACGAGAGACAGTTTCTTCGGATTCAAGGCGTTCCATAAGCATCTGAAGCTTTTCAACCTCTTCTTGAGCTTTACGATCTTTCAACAGTTGTGATGTGCCACGGACGATTAATTTACCGTTATCTAACTTTGTGGCGAGGCCAGATTTAATCACGCTGGTCATCAGGTCACCCATTTCTGCTTTGCGCGCTTCTATTTCTTCCAAAATTACGCTGTTCATATCGGCAATTGTACGGCCATAAAGCTTTTCTGATAAAAAACTTCCTGCCTGACGAAGCATATCGCCAGTGGTGCCAGGCGCAATATCAATGATACGGTTTTCAACAGACCCATCATCTGTGACAATAACGACCAAACTTTTTACTGGGGAAAGCAGAATAAATTCAATATGGCGCACGGGCTTGTTCGATTGTTTTGGCGCGACAACCAACCCCGCACTTTGAGAAAGGCCTGATAAAGCAGCACTCGCATTTTCTAAAATAGTGTCCGCAGAACTTTCATTGCCACTGCATTCTAGTTCAAGCGCCGCACGTTCAGCCTCGCTTAATGATCCAATTTCCAAGATACCATCAATAAAATAACGCATCCCCAAATCAGTCGGAAGTCGCCCTGCAGAAATATGAGGCGCTTGTAATAACCCACATTCTTCCAAGTCAGACATGACGTTTCGTATGGTTGCGGGGGAAAAATCAATCTGACGCGATAAAGTACGTGACCCCACGGGACTGCCGTCTTGCATAAAGCTTTCAACAATATGGCGGAACACATTGCGTGCGCGCTCATCCAGATCAAGAAAGTTATAATGCGTATTCATAATGATAAAGATTATAGAGGGCTTTGTTAAAATTGACAATTCGCCATAAGACTTTTAGTTTGTGGGCATATTAATCAACCAAGAAAGAATTTAAGATATGTCTTCCCGCCCATCTGGCCGTACCCCTGCTGAATTACGAACTGTTGAACTTATTTCTGGCTATGCCAAGTATGCGGAAGGGTCTTGCTTGGTCAAGGCGGGTGATACCCATGTACTCTGTACCGCCAGTGTTGAAGAAAAGGTTCCTGGTTGGATGCGCAATAGTGGTAAGGGATGGGTGACGGCGGAGTATGGTATGCTTCCACGCTCAACCCATAGCCGAATGGATCGTGAAGCGGCGCGCGGGAAACAATCGGGTCGCACCCAAGAAATTCAACGTCTTATTGGGCGTGCCTTGCGCGCAGTTGTTGATCTTGAAAAATTAGGGGAACGTCAGATCAAAGTTGACTGTGATGTATTACAAGCCGATGGGGGAACACGTACCGCGTCTGTAACGGGTGCGTATGTAGCCCTTCATATGGCGTGTCAGCATTTGGTGGATTTAAAACTGATTTCTGAAATGCCTTTAAACGATACTATTGCTGCAATTTCCTGCGGTATATACAAAGGGACACCCGTTCTTGATTTAGATTATGACGAAGATTCAAATGCGGAAACCGATGCCAATTTTGTAATAACGGGTCGCGGCGGCATTGTTGAAATTCAAGGAACAGCTGAACAAGACCCGTTTAGTGAAGAAGAATTTCAACAGCTTTTCAAACTAGCAAAATTAGGATGTGCAGATTTAAAAATTCATCAGCATAAGTTTTTAGGTATCTAAATGAATTATTATAATGCTGTTTTGTTGCCGCCTGAAAAGACTTCAAAAGAGATTATAAATTTCGCAAAAACTCACTATGCAGATATAGCGGATGGATACTGTCTTAGTGATGATGTGTTACCGCACATTACATTGTGCCAGTTTAAAAATAATATAATGCTGGATTTGAATTATACTCAAACCATCGACACGCCTATCTTTTCTCAAACGAATATCCGCTCAGGTGAAGGTATACATGCTGGATATGATTGGATTGAATTACTTGTCAAAAAGGAAGAATCTTTAACCCGCCTAGCTGCAAATGTAAAAGATGAAATTACATCATTAGGAGGCGAAGTGCTTACAAAAAAATATAATCCGCATTTGACATTATGCCGCGTTCAATCCGAACGCGTAAAAGAAATAGAGTTTCCTTTTGATATATTTAGCGATAAAGACAAATGGAAATTTTTAGTTGGAAAATCAGACATGAATGGACAGTTTTATGGATAAATTACTAATCGCCACCCATAACCAAGGTAAAGTTGATGAGTTTCGTCACATGTTAAATACGGCAGGTATTGAGGTAACATCGAATATAGATTTTAATCTGCCTGAGCCTGAAGAAACAGAAGATAATTTTATTGGCAACGCCCTTATCAAGGCGCGCGCGGCAATGAAGGCGACGGGCTTACCCGCGTTGGCGGATGATAGTGGTATCTCAATTGATGCTTTAGATGGCGCGCCTGGTGTTTATACCGCTGATTGGGCGGAAACATCAACGGGGCGTGATTTTAAGATGGCGATGGAAACCGTGAATGAAAAAATTGGAGGAATAAAAGGTAGTGAGACAGCTTATTTTACATCTGTTCTTGCGCTTGCTTTCCCTGATGGTCGGGAAGAGATTTTTGAAGGGCGTGTAGATGGTAAACTTTGTTGGCCCATGCGCGGCGAAAATGGTCATGGATATGATCCTATTTTTGTTCCCGAAGGCCATAGCGAGAGCTTTGCAGAAATGGATCCTATTTATAAAAATATTATTTCGCATCGATCAAAATCAGTGCAGAAATTTTTAGCGTACTTGAAAAAAAATGTCTGATCTTTTTGGCATCTATGTGCATTGGCCTTTTTGTAAAAAGAAATGCCCATATTGTGATTTCAATTCGCATGTCAGTGACAATATTGATCATGATCTATGGGCGCAGTCCTATTTAAAAGAATTAGATTATATTTCTGAAAAAACCAAAGGGGGGCGTATCACTTCAATTTTCTTTGGGGGCGGAACCCCTTCTTTGATGGCGCCTTCTACTGTTCAAAAAATTATTGATCACATCCAAAAGAAATGGTCGATTGCTAATGACATTGAAATCACTTTAGAAGCAAATCCCACTTCTATTGAAGCCAATAAATTTGAGGCGTTTAAGGCCGCTGGTGTGAACCGTGTTTCTATTGGTGTGCAATCATTACGAGATAACGATTTAAAATTTTTGGGACGCGAACATAGCGCGGAAGAAGCAATCAAAGCGTTAAAATTAGCGAATAAAATTTTTGATCGGGTTAGCTACGATTTAATTTATGCACGTCCTGAACAAACAATCACTGAATGGGAGCAAGAGTTGAATGAAGCACTCAATTATACCACAGGGCATCTATCGCTTTATCAGTTAACGATTGAGCAGGGAACGCCATTTTATACGCAACACGCCCGTGGAGATTTTCGTATTCCAGAGGCAGATCAAGCAGGTGATTTTTACGAAATTACGCAAGAGATTTTAGGGGCGGCAAACATGCCCGCTTATGAGGTTTCTAATCATGCTATTGCGGGGCAGGAGTCAATGCATAACCTAGCTTATTGGCAATATGCGGATTATATCGGGGTGGGGCCAGGGGCACATGGACGTCTGACTATTAATAGGAAAAAATTTGCAACCCGTACCCATCGCGCACCCGAAGTTTGGTTAGATAAAGTTTCAAAAAATAATCACGGATATCATGATTTTGAATGTATCAATTCAGATCAAACTTTTACTGAAATGATGATGATGGGCATGCGCTTAAGTGAAGGAATTCCTTTTACGCGTATTGAAAAAATTACAAGAAAAAATTTGCAAGAGGTGTTGCGCATGGATAAAATAGAGTCATTAGAAAATGAAGGCTACCTTAAGCAAACACGCACACATTTAAAACCAACCCAAGAAGGAATGCAGCGTTTAAACAGCTTGCTATCCTTCTTGCTTGTTTGATTATTGAGCGAGCGCGAGTAACTCAAAAAAGTTGATGGCGTTATTGTTAATTGTCACTTTTCCTTCTTTGGAAAGGTTGATGTTACAAACATAATTACCCGCTGCACCATCACATTTTTCTTGGATAAAGTTTATTTGGTTACGCACTTTAACCATGGCTTGTTTCTCTTGAGAATTGGCGGCTGGAATCTTTTCTTCAATGACTGATTTTGTTTTATCAAGACCATTGGCAGATAGCATGATGTCCCCAACAATTTTTAGTGGTGATGTATCATCAGCCTTTAATTTCCCTTTTGTTTTAATGTCATATAAGGCGTTTTTAAAATCAATATTATCGATATCTAAATTACTGCCAGCGCGCGCCATTTTTGCAGGAAGGGACGTAATGGCCTGTAATAAATTAAGCGCAGCGGCAGGGTTTTCATCATTTGCGGACATCTTTATCATGCCAAGGGAAATTAAATCAGCCAAAGGTAATTTATTAAAATCAAAATCTATATTTAAACTTTCAGGAAGAAATTCAGTTGAGCTTCCACTATTTTGTTTCGGATTCAAACCATTGAATTTTAGTTTGAATTTTTGATCGCTTAAGCCATTTTGGGGCTTTTCTCCATCATATTCAAACTCAACGCGGGATAATTTAAAGTCGGATTCGATGTCTTTTATCTGTGCTTTTAACTGAATACCGCCAAGTTTGTTGATGTTAATATTGCCTGTGTTTTGGATAATGGAAAAGATATCTAAACCTGCATATTCTGCTGTCAGATTAACTTCATCAATTGTCGTTTTATTGGCTGTATCAATATCTGCAAAAGTGATGTCAGACATTTTTGCGTTGGTAGGGCCTGATAATGTATCGCCATTAATCTGAAGATCAGAAATAACTGTTAGGTTATCAATATCAACAATTTTATTTTCAACATAATCAGAAAATTTTAAGGCGCTGTAATCAAGGGCAAGCGTTGTAAAGTTTTTAATTTTTGCATCATATAAACCCGCAAATTTTTGATTGCCAATATCAAATTGACCAATTTTTTTGCCCATCGCATTGTTTTTAACAAAAGGTGTTGGAAGGGCGACTGCCATTTTCCACTTATCAAAATTATCTGTTGGTGTTGCATTAACCGCAATCATACCAATTTGTGTTTCGTCACCATTTTGTTCACTAACGATTATTTCAGGTAATGTTACGGCATAATAACTGCCTGCATTTTCAATGTTTATATCGCCAATTACATTCATCGTTGCGCCACGCTTTGCAATATTATCCTTATTCTGTTGGATGATGTCGCTAAAGATCATTTTCAATTTTGTTTCAGCAGCATTGTCATTTTCTTGCGCTTGAGCACTAAAAAATAGAGCGGATGCCGTTATTGTGATTACAAAGAATAGGGCGATTGCACCTAATAGATATTTTTTCATTGGTAAGATAAACCCTCTAAAGTTTAATATTTTAAAAAATTGACGTTATCATAGTGGTAAATTGCCATTTTGTCGCTTTTTTCTTTATTATCACGGCTCGATCAGGTAGATAAAAGACATGATAATAAATTCAATCGACAAACAAATAGTACTGGCTGAAGATGGCCAAATTATGTGGCAAAAAGATTTAACTGACCCCCGCCCGGGACAGGTCTTTGCCAAAATTCAAAAAGGGGATGATGTTTTAAATCCCACATGCAAGTTTATTGATAGCGATATTCTAAAAGATCAAGATGCCGATGCGGTTTTGAAATTTACCCAAGATTGGTTAGGTCGACACATTAAAACTGTTTTGGAGCCATTATTCCGTTTAAAAGAGGATGACATTGCCGAAGGCGCACCCAAAGAAATCGCGCAAAGAATTTATGACGGTTTAGGTATTTTACCGCGGGAAGAATTGCAAGACCTTATCGGTCAAATGAGTGAAGAGGGGCGTAACACCCTTCGTTCAAAAAAAATCCGTTTTGGTCCTATTATTGTATATCTGCCTGAGTTGAATAAACCAGCAGGTGTTGCGATGCAGGCATTATTACTAAGCCTTTGGCAGGACAAAAACCTTCCTGCGGAAAAACCTGCGGAAGGTATCGTGTCTTTTTCGGTGGCCAATAAAAATATTGATCCTGATTATTACCGCTCAATTGGGTATCCTGTATTTGGCCCGCGATCAATACGTGTTGATATGCTAGATCGTGTTATTTGCGCGGTTTATGACGGCGCGGATAAGGGTAAGTTCAAGGCGCAACATCAAATGGCCGAATGGTTGGGATGTAACATAGCGGATCTTTATGCGGTATTAGAAGCCATGGGACATCGGAAAATTCATGACCCAGCGGACGAAGCGATTAAAGAGGAACCTGCTGCGGAAGAGAAAGCAGCGGTTGCTGCTGATAATAGAGGGGTTGAAAAACAACAGGAATCTAGAAAACAAGATGCGAAGCCTGAATTGGCTACTTTTGTGTTAAAGGCTGGGAATAAAGCAAAATCATCTGTTTGTTCAAAAGAGACTACTAAATTTAAAGATAATAAGTTTTCGTCTAAGCCGAAAAAGTTTGTAAAGAAAAAGACACAAAAACCCCAAGGACAACGTGTTTACAAAGCAGAAGTAGAAACAAAACCTGAAGATTCTCCTTTTGCTATCTTAGGCCAGTTAAAAACATCGAAAAAAGATTAAGGTAATGCGCGTTGCATTCTTAATTATTTTATTGTCATTTTTTTCAAATATCGCATATGCGCAGAATAATGATGCGGGTGCATTTATTTCTGGTGCGTATCTGCATAAATTGTGTGAGGTGGATAAAGATGGTGTTGAATTGTTCAAAGGCGCGCGCGCCAGCTGCCAATCATATATTGCAGGCATTATTGACTATCATAAGTTTTTAAGGTCTTTGGGCACCGCACCATCATTAGATTTTTGTGTGCCAAATACCGCTAGGCTGAATGATTTACAGACAGTTGTTTGGACTTATTTAGATATCAATACTCAACATGACGAATTTAATGCCGCGCCTGCGGTGACTTTAGCATTGCATCAAGTGTTCGCTTGTCCTAGGTAGCTGTTATTTTAAACGCTCAATAGAGACCAAATCATATCCACCCCATTCTATCAGTTCTTTAATTTTTTCATCTGATAAAGTTTGTCCGTCTTTTATATCAAGGGTCAGCGTTTGATCTTCTAAAACTACATATGTGCCTTCTACGCTTGCTTGCTTTCCAAAGACTTTTTTAACAGTCTGCACGCAAGGTTCACATGACATACCTTCAATCTTAACCAAAATATCTTTATCTTTTAATTCCGCCTGCGTGGCTGGCACGTCTTCATCGCTTCCATGCGCTATGGCATTTGTAGGGAGGAAAGTTAGGGCAACTAAAGCTAAAATTAAAAGTTTCATTTATCATGTCCGTTATTGGTTAAGTTATAAGATATCGATATAACTTATTATATGCTTAGTGCAAGTATAAATAATAAATAATTTACGCTTTTCCTTCTTCCATATAATATGCTTTCACGCCTAGTTCGGATAAGTCAGGGCCGCGATCTTCACGTGACCAATGAATACGAATACCTACCGTATATTTCATGATTGCCCATATGATAAAGCTTAAAGTGCTAATGAACGCACCAACGGCAACGATCCCAATCAATTGTGTTGCGAGGGATGCTTCGGGGTTGCTAAAGACAACGGCAATTGTCCCCCAAATTCCCGCGACCAAATGAACGGGCACTGCGCCAACCACATCATCAATTTTTAAACGGTTTAAAAACATCGTCGCCATAATCATGACAATTGACCCTGCCGCGCCAATGATGATGGCTAAGGGAATAGAAGGGGCATAAGGCTCCGCCGTGATGGCCACCAATCCTGCCAGCGCCCCATTAAGGACAAGCGTGACATCTATACGTTTCTTTTGAAACACATAAAACATGATGGCGGCTACAACGCCTGCGGCGGCGGCCATGTTTGTGTTCGCCATGATTTTGGCAACTGCCATCGCATCATCTGCGGATGACATAGAAAGCTGTGATCCACCATTAAACCCAAACCAGCCAAACCAAAGTATAAATGTTCCCATGGTGACAAGGGGAAGGGAGTTCCCACGTAAAGGCTTTACCTTTTCTTCATCAAAACGCCCACGACGAGCACCCAGCAGGATTGCGCCCATTAGTGCGGCCCAGCCACCGACAGAATGCACAATGGTCGACCCCGCGAAGTCTTTGAAGCCCATTTGATAAAGCCATCCTTCGCCCCATGTCCATGCGCCCACTGTGGGATATAAAACAGCCGTTAAAATAATAACAAAAAAGAAAAATGGCCAAATCTTAATCCTCTCTGCCAGAGCCCCTGAAACGATGGACGCGGCTGTAGCGACAAAGACCATCTGGAAAAACCAGCCTGCCTCTGAGGCATATCCAGAAGAATAATCACCTGCCAATACAGCGGTATCGTCAATTTGAAATGGGGTTGGTACACCAAAGAAACCACCATCAACACCAACATACATAAGGTTGTAGCCCACAAGGTAATACATCAACCCTGCGATGGAGTAGAGGCCGATATTTTTGATGAGGATAACACCGACTGATTTACTGCGGACGCTGCCTGCTTCTAACATTGCAAAGCCAAGCGCCATGAACATGACCAGGCAGCCACAAAAGAGTAAGAAAAGTGTGTTAAGAACAAAAGCAGTTTCAGTCATAAAAGACCCCCATATAAATTACAAAATAACCATGCAAAAAACGCATAATGTATATGCAATAATAAAATAACACGGTCTGGTCAAGGCCGAAGCGTAAATTATTTACAGCTTTTCTTAATTTAAAAATTATATTGTGCTTTGGCTAACGCCTAAAGTCGGCTATTTATCGCGGTTTGTGATGAAGCTTATGAACTCTATTAATGTTGTTTTGAGGGGGCTGTCTTTAATAGCTGACAGTGCCAAAATCGCAGCATCTTCATGATTTTTTATAAGATCGAATGATCGGGCGAGGCAATCATGGTGATTTAAAATTTCTAACGCTTTTTCAAAGTCATTTTCATTTTGGTCTTTATCGCCAATTGTGCGCTTCCAGAATTTTTTTTCATCATCATTTGCTGCCTCCACCGCGATGATTATTGGGGCGGTCATTTTCCCTTCGCGGAAATCATCGCCAATTGATTTCCCTAATTTTGAACGCGCGGGATCATAATCCAAAACATCATCGGTAATTTGAAAAACCATACCCAAATGATGGCCGTACTCACGCATGGCTTTTACATCGTCTTCTGTGCATCCGGCAATGATGGGGCCAACCTCGCACGCGGCGGCAAATAGGGCTGCTGTTTTACCTTCAATCACTTTAAAATAATCTTCAAGAGTGGTGCCTAAGTTATTCTGAACGCTTAATTGTTTTACTTCGCCTTCCGCAATAATGGCCGAAGCATTCGATAAGATTTTTAAGACATCCAAAGATCCATCGGCGGTCATTAATTGAAACGCACGTGAAAATAAAAAATCCCCGACTAACACACTGGCTTCATTGCCAAATAACGCATTGGCGCTTTCTTGGCCGCGCCTTTTGTCGCTGTCATCTACTACATCATCGTGTAGTAATGTTGCGGTATGGATGAATTCAACTGCGGCGGCCAAACGATGGGCGCGTTGCATATCCCCACCAAATAACGCGGTTGCGGATAATGTTAAGAGGGGGCGCACTCTTTTCCCACCTGATGCAATTAAGTAATTTGCCAATTGAGGGATAAGTGGGACATCAGATTGCATATTTGAAAGGATATGGGCGTTTACATCTTTCATATCGCCTTCAAAACGCGTTTGAAGATCTTTCAACGCATTTTGTGTAGTTGTCTTTTGTGGCAAAGCTGTCATAAGATTGGTTTAAACGAGGCTTAAGCCTCTATCAAGAGAAAATATATATGGCCGATATAATCAATATTTTAGGAAAGCGTTTAACATTGGCGCATTTGCCGAACGGTTTTAAAACTTCAATGGATAGTGTTTTACTAGCGGCCGCGTGTAAAGCAAGGGCAGGGGACGCTGTTCTTGATATGGGGTGCGGCGTTGGTGGGGCGGGTTTCTGCCTTTTGGTGCGGGTAAAGGGGGTTCGCCTCATCGGTGTTGATATTCAAGACGCGCAAATTAAATTGGCCATCCAAAATGCTCAGACAAATGATTTTGCAAATGATGCTACGTTTGAAACATCTGACATCATAGATTTTAAGCGTGAGAAAGAATACCACCATATTATTATGAACCCACCATATCTGGACGGGGGTAAACATTTACGCTCCCCCCACGCAGAAAAAGCAACGGCGATGGGGCATCAAGAAAACGAACATTCTATAAAGGAATGGATAGAAGTCGCACATTTTAATTTAAAATCAAACGGCACTATTACTATTATTCATCGTGCGGATCAAACAGATGAAATTATTCGTGTGATGGGCAAACGCTTTGGGGCAATTGAGCTTATCCCCCTATGGCCCAAAATTGGCGTCAAAGCAAAGCGGGTGATCATTCGAGCCATTAAAGACAGACGTAGCCCTTTGACCCTGCATTCGGGACTTACCTTGCATGATGATGATGGGCAATATACTATTGAAGCTGATAAAATTTTAAAACATGTGGAAGGTCTGCTCTTATGAAATATTTTCTTACTTTAATGACGGTTTTACTGGTTTCAAATGTGGCTCAAGCGCAAGAAGTTTACGACCCTGAAGGGTTATGGCTGACGGAAAATAAACGCTCGGCCATAAAAGTCGAAAAATGCGGCTCCGAAAATGATGAACTGTGCGGTTCAATCTACTGGATTATTAAAGACGGAATGAAGACAGATTCCAAAAACCCTGATGCGGCGTTACGCGGTCAGAAAATGTGCGGTCTAAAAATCATGAGCGACCTTCGCCAAAGTGCCCAAAACGGTAATTACTGGTTAGATGGAGAGATTTATAAAGCGGACGATGGCGATACTTATAATGCAAAAGTGCAAGTTACATCGCCAAACGCCATGACATTACGCGGGTATCGCGGTATAAGTCTGCTGGGGAAAAGCCAAGATTGGACACGCGTTTCGGCCAAAGATTATCCCGCTTGTCAGTAAATGAGTGTTGATATCAGGCAGGCTGATGCGGGCGATATTCAATCGCTTTATCAATTTTATGCTGCAATTCGAAAGCACGATGAAGGATATTTTGAAGCAGTCTTTGAAAAAGATTGCCTCTTGCTTGTCGCTGAAAAGGAAAATCAAATTGTTGGGTTTGGTATTTTAAACTTTGAACCCAAATATAATTTTTACCAAAAGTTAGGGATACCAGAAATTCAAGATGTGAATGTCTTACTACAATATCGTCAACAAGGTATTGCGACCGCATTAATCGAAAGTTTTGAAAATTTGGCCCGTGATCAAGACGCGGAATATATTGGTATTTCTGTTGGCCTCACCAACGATTTTGGCCCTGCTCAGCGTTTATATTGCAAATTAGGATATATCCCAGATGGCAACGGCATTACGTACGACCGTGAGTTCGTTGACCTTGGGCAGTCTGTGAACGTGAACGATGATTTGTGCCTGATGATGGTGAAAAAGTTATAATTTAGCCAGAATAGGTTTGATTTCACGTTTAAAGCGAGAGTGATATTCTGCTGCTCGTCCAGCACCAAATCCGTGTTCGTCTTTTGGCTCATTTCTTACCGCAGAATTAAACCTTGCTTTCGTAACGGGAGTTATTGATCCCATATCTTTAAGCTCTTTAATCGCAACTGCAATAATATCTCCATACGCACATTCTGCGTTTACACGTGCCGCATAATCATTAATAGTGATTTCCTGTCCGTTTTCAATAAAAACTCTTAAAATATTATTTCTGGCTTTTTCTAGATCACTAATTATTAATTTTTCAGTCATTTTAACCTCAATTTTCTGAACAACTCTCTTAAAGTATTGTTTATATTATGTCAATAAAAATATTATGAGTAAATTTTATTCAAAACCTAGCTTTTTTATCCAAAATACTTACTATAATATTTATCTAAAACACGCACAAAATAAGGAATTTTAAGCGCATGACGACTCAATGGGTGTATCAATTTGGCAAACAAACAGATGGTAAAGCAGAAATGCGCAATTTATTGGGGGGAAAGGGCGCGAATTTGGCTGAAATGTCGTCTCTTGGATTGCCCGTTCCACCAGGATTTACTATCACGACTGAGGTTTGCACTGCGTTTTACGAAAATGACCAATCTTACCCCGATGATTTAAAGGCGCAGGTTGATAAAGCGTTAGCAGCCATTGAATCGCAAATGTCTATGGGATTTGGCAACGCAGAAAACCCGTTACTTGTTTCTGTGCGATCTGGGGCGCGTGTATCGATGCCCGGTATGATGGATACGGTCCTCAATCTGGGGCTGAATGATAAAACTGTTGAAGGTTTAGCCAAAAAAGCGGGGGATGAACGCTTCGCATGGGATTCTTACCGCCGATTTATTCAAATGTATGGTGATGTTGTTTTGGGTGTTGAACATCATGATTTTGAAGATATTCTGGATCAACATAAACGCGATATGGATATCACCGAAGATACGGATGTAACCGCCGAAGGCTGGAAAAATATTGTCGCGCAATTTAAAGAACTGGTTCAACGTGAATTGGGTAAGCCTTTTCCAATGGATCCGCAGGAGCAACTATGGGGCGCCATTAATGCAGTCTTTTCATCATGGATGGTACCGCGCGCAATAAAATATCGTCAAATTAATGATATCCCAGAAAGCTGGGGCACTGCGGTTAATGTGCAATCTATGGTGTTTGGGAATATGGGTGATGATTGCGCCACAGGTGTTGCGTTTACGCGTGACCCCTCTACTGGTGAAAATTTCTTTTATGGTGAATATCTTGTAAATGCCCAAGGGGAAGATGTTGTTGCAGGAATTCGTACGCCGCAATCATTAACTATTCAAGGCAAAGAAAAAGAAGGCAGTGAATTGCCATCAATGGAAGAAGTGATGCCAGAGGTGTTTGGCCAGTTGGATGACGTGCGCCATACCTTAGAAAAACATTACGCAGATATGCAAGATATTGAGTTTACGGTACAGCAAGGAAAGCTTTATATGCTTCAAACCCGTTCAGGGAAACGTACTGCGGCTGCCGCATTGAAAATTGCGGTGGATATGGTGAATGAAAAACTGATCAGTCAAGATGAAGCATTACTAAGGTTGGAGCCTCAATCCTTGGATCAACTATTACACCCAACACTCGACCCTAATGCCAAAAAAATAATTTTGACAAAGGGCTTGCCAGCATCCCCAGGGGCGGCCTGTGGTGAGGTTGTTTTTACAGCAGATGAGGCCGAAAAGCGTGCCGCAGATGGTAAGGCGGTAATGTTGTGCCGTACAGAAACGTCGCCAGAAGATATTCATGGTATGCATGCGGCGGCCGGTATTTTAACCGCGCGTGGTGGAATGACATCACATGCGGCCGTTGTTGCCCGCGGTATGGGGCGTGCCTGTGTTGCGGGTGCAGGTGCGATTAACATGGATTACAAAACAAAAACCATGACGATTGGGGATCATCAAATAAAAGAAGGGGACATTGTTACGATTGATGGCTCAACAGGTGAGGTTATGCTGGGCGCAGTGGAAACAAAACAGCCCGAACTTTCTGGTGACTTTGAAACTGTTATGGCGTGGGCAGATAAGGCGCGCCGTATGAAGGTGCGTACCAACGCAGAAACACCATTGGATGCACAAACTGCCAAAGATTTTGGTGCAGAGGGAATTGGTCTTTGCCGTACGGAGCATATGTTCTTTGACCCTGATCGTATTCAAAATGTGCGTGAGATGATCTTTGCAACGGACAAGGGCGGCCGTGAAACCGCGCTCGCAAAATTATTACCAGAACAACGTAAAGACTTCATAGACCTCTTTAAAATTATGGATGGTTTACCCATTACAATTCGTTTGCTAGACCCTCCATTGCATGAATTTATGCCACATGAAGAAGACGAGATCGCGCATTTTGCAAAGACCGCAGGGCTAGAGGCTGATTTTGTCGCGCGCCGCTATACCGAATTATCGGAGAGTAATCCGATGTTGGGTCACCGTGGTTGTCGTTTGGGGATTACGTTCCCAGAAATTTATGCCATGCAAGCGCGCGCTATATTTGAAGCCGCAGTTGAAACAAACGCTATTCCAGAAGTGATGATTCCTTTAATCGCAACGCGCAAAGAATTATCGATTTTAAAGGCGGTTGTCATTAAACAAGCCGAAGCGGTTTTTGCCGAAAAAGGAAAGAAGGTTGAGTATCTTATTGGTACAATGATTGAATTACCACGCGCGGCCCTAATGGCGGATGATATTGCACAAGATGCGGAGTTCTTTAGTTTTGGAACGAACGATCTAACACAAACAACATTCGGGATGAGCCGCGATGACGCAGGAAAATTCCTTCCAGATTTTGTTGATCAACATATTTTGGAACGCGATCCTTTCGTCTCAATCGATCAAGAGGGCGTCGGACAATTGGTTGACATGGCGGCGCAACGGGGTCGTTCTTATCGCCCTGATATTAAATTGGGTGTTTGCGGCGAACATGGTGGTGACCCTGCCTCCATCGGTTTTTTTGAAAAAGTTGGTTTGGATTACGTATCTTGTTCCCCATACCGTGTGCCCATTGCCAGATTGGCGGCAGCGCAAGAGGCTATCCGTAGCGGAAAAAAGCCTAAGGCTGCGGTTAAGAAGGCTGCCTAAAGGTTTTTTCAGATGTAGCGCAGATTGCTGTTCTATTCAAAGGTAGGCATTCTACTACTATTGCTTCTGGGCTGTGTGAAAGACACGTTGCTTTAACCAATGCGCCAGTTATTTCAGAAGTAAATCTTGCTGTATCTATGCATTCTTCTTTATCCCGCACGTTCCAAATGCTTCTCAAATATGAGGGGTCTTCTGTGCTGGAGGAAAAGGGATAAACATCAATTACTGCTGTATCTGCAAATGTAGCTGTAGGAGAAGCTAGCGCAGCCATTATGGCGGCAGGTTTTACAAAGTTGAACATATCTATTTTTTACTTTTTATAATTAAGAAATTACAGTTATATGAAAATAAGATAAAAATCAAGAAACCAATGTCTTAATTGGGCTTTCATCACCGATAGGGCGGTGAAGAACAATCATTCCTGCGGCTTTGCCTGCTTGTACGCCCAATGGGTCGTCTTCAATCACCAAACATCTTTGCGGGTCAATTTCACGATTTTCAATTTCGGCCATACGTTTTAATGCCGTTTCGTATGGAACGGGTGAGGGTTTGCGCCCTTCATAATCTTCGTTACACAAAATGAATTTAAAATGGGGAGCCAATTTTTTTGCCTCAAGCGCGGCCATAACTGATTTACGGCGGCCATTTGATACAACCGCTTGGGGGACATCATTTTCTTTGAAATAATTAATGGCGTCCATCACGCTTGAGCGGATTTCAATTTCATCTATATGATCAAAATACCACGCATCGATTTTATCCAGATAATCTTGGCATTCTAAATCTAAACCAATTTCTTCTGACATCCATGTCCAGTTTTGTGTGCCATTATTCTCATAAACACGCTTTTTATATTTCTGATCAAGGGTAATATTAAGCGTTTTTAATGTTTCAACATGTTTGCGCCAATGATGTTCCGCTGTATTGATTAACGTATTGTCGCTATCCCAAAAGACGTATTGAACTTTTATCATTTTCAAATTCCTCTAGTTTATCGTCGCGTATCATGGCAAGGCCGATATTGCCGCAAGATGATCGCATTTGTCCAATTAACTTATCGTTTAGAGACAAATCACTCAATGGTTCAGGGGGAACGTCGTTAGCAAACTCTACTACGCGTAAATGTTTTTTTCCTAAATTTCTGTGATGCATACGGGCGGTTAATTCTTGGCCCATATAACATCCTTTATCCCAATCAATCGCATTTAATTTATCAAGATTGCATTCCAACATGGTGGATCGTTCGACGATCATATCGCGTGCGCCATCGGGAATATTTAATTTTATGCGGTGTGTATCCCATTCGTTAAAACTAAGCTCTTCATAATCTGGTTTTTCAAAAGAACGGTTTCCCAAATCAGGATGACGTGGATCTGGCAACCCAAAGGTGTCATTAAAAACCGCAAAGACCTCGTTTTTGGTTTCAAAGGAAAGCTGAACATCTGCGCGTAATCGATATCGATTTAATCTGTTATATAAATCTTCTGCGCGTGCACCGCCTTCACAGTCAATTAAAATAAACCCATCGCCATGAAGCATGAAAAAATCATGGAGAAATTTCCCCTGCGGCGTTAAAAGGCAGGCATACATGATTTGGTTTTCTTTTAACCTTGTCACGTCATTGGAAATTAAGCCTTGTAAAAAATCAACCCGATCCGCCCCCTCAATGTGAATAAGGCCGCGATTTTTCAATTTTACACAAAATGCTTTTGACATGTTCGTATCATACGCATTTAATGAAACCATGAAAATTCTTTTTATTACTTCCACGCGTATTGGTGATGCCGTTCTTTCAACGGGGGTGTTGACCCATCTTGTCCAAACCCATAAAGACGCACAAATTACACTGGTCTGCGGGCCATTACCCGCCAGCTTATTTGAAGGGTTTCCAAATATATCAAAGGTTATCCCTTTGAAAAAACAAAAACATCATGGTCATTGGTTTGATTTGTGGAAACAAACAATTGGTACCAAATGGGATATTGTTGTTGATTTTCGTGATAGCGCCGTGTCACGCCTTATACGTGCGGATAAGCGATATATCTTTGGGGCGAAGATTGATAAAAGCCGCCATAAGGTTGAACAAGCGGCGCAAATGATGGATTTGTCAAATGTTCCATCGCCCAAAATGTATTTTTCCTCTCTTCAAAATCAGTTTGCGGAGGATATTCTTTCTGGCTTTAAAGGGCAAAAAATAGTTGCTGTTGGCCCAACCGCAAATTGGATTGGGAAGACGTGGGAGCCTGAAAAATTTATTCAAGTCATCAATTGGTTGACCTCCTCGGATGGCCCGTATCCCAATGCATCTGTTGCTGTCTTAGCGGCGCCAGCGGAGGAAAGCCAAGCCAAGCCCGTTTATGAAAGCTTACCAATCGATAAGCGTATAGATGTCATTGCCAAAGGAAACCCGGGTCAGGTGGCCGCGCTTATCGCAAAATGTGATTTTTATTTAGGCAATGATTCTGGCCTGATGCATATTGCAGCGGCCTCTGGTGTGCCGACGGTTGGTGTGTTCGGGCCAAGTTATCCGCATTTATATGCCCCATGGGGGGAACATACCGCCTTTGCCCGCACGCCTGAAACTTTTGACGAATTAATAGATTTTGAAGGGTATAGTGCCCATACACTAAAGGGTACACTCATGAAATCGTTAACGACCGAAGCCGTTATCGAAAAAATTAAAACATTACCGCTTTAATCATTCATGTTTTCATAGGCCGCTGGCTTTTTCGCTGGCGGTGGTGCTGTACGAACATATTCTTCTTTGCTGACCGTTGGTTGCTTTTTGGATTTGCGGTCTAAATATGCTTTTCTCGCTCTGGCTGCATCATCATAGGGTAGATATTCTGCACGTTCCCACCCTTTGGTCGTCATGCATGTTTCAAAATCATGAAAATCTTTATGCTCATTAAGTAAATATCCGTCGCGCGTAGGGGTTTCCCAACTGTCGAGTTTTCCACTTGTCGCGCCAGGAATGGATTTTCGAATAGCGCCCAATCGCTCTAATTCTTTAATTTCTGCGGTACAGGTCGCAATGTTATCATGCAACATTTGTTGTGCTTTGGGGCCCTGAAGATAAAGTGAAGAGCTAGCATCGATCCGTTGCCAATAATAAGAAGGGCTGGATTTTTTATAGTGACAGGCACTTACAATAAGTGTCGAGGCAACAATACCAGAAAGAAGAAGTGCTTTTTTAGAAGTCATGTGAAACCCGTTCATTAATAGAATCAAATAAATACTTAAATAGAATAACAGGCGCGCAAAAAAGGCTCAAGTTTTAAGGCGAAACATTATTGTTATCAGTATCTTTTGACCACCATGTTTCTATAACAACGCCATATAACGGAGTTATTTCGGGGCGTTCGATAGAATTCCAATAAGCAACGTAATCATATGCGTTGTAATAAAGGGGGACAAAATAAACACCATTTTGTAGCATTTTATCAAGCTCTTGCGTCATATTGACCAATTCCTCGCGTGTTTTTGCTTCGGGTATCTTTTTGGCCAAGGCATCAATTTCGGGGTCGCATATACCCGCATAATTCCATCGATAAGGTGTGTTTGCTGACTCACAGCTCCAATATAAATATTGCTCCGTTCCGGGGGAGAGGGTGGAATTCCAAAAATATAAAGTCATATCAAAATCATAATCATTCAGTCGTGCGCGAAAGGCAGCGGTATCCATCACCCTTACATTGGCTTCAATCCCCAATTTGTGAAGTGCGCGCGTGTAAGATAAGGCAAGCTTTTCCTGCCCCGGATCGTCAAGTAAGATTTCAAATTGCATAGGCTTGCCCGTTGTTTGATTGACGCGTTTCCCATTTTTGATAATCCAACCAGCCTGTTTCAAAAGGGCGGTTGCTTCGCGCATCTTGGCCCGTTGGTCGCGGGTGTCTTTGGGGGTGATGTTGCCCAAATCAGTATTGGGAAAAAAACTATCAACCTGTTCATAAGAATTATAGAATAAGTTCTTGTTAATCCAATCAAAATCCAAAGCTTGCGCCAAAGCTTTGCGGACATTAATGTCGTTAAATGGGGCGCGGCGGGTATTGTAAATAAATCCTTTTATGCGACCTGCACGACCATGCTTAATTTCTTCTTTTATTGCGTCACCTTCGTTTAGGGCGGGGAAGGTGTATCGATTATTCCAATCACCGGCATCCCATTCACGGCGGTAATTTAAATCCCCTTTTTTGAAGCTTTCAAAGGCAACGGTATCGTCACGATAATAATCATAAATAATGGTATCAAAATTATGATGCCCTGCATTGGGCAATAAGTCGTTACCCCAATAATCTGGATCACGTTTCAAAACGATACGTTTTCCAATATCAACTTCGGCAATTTTGTAAGGTCCGCTACCCAAAGGTGGCTCTATAGTTGTTTTATCAAATTCTCGGCCTTGCCAATAGGCTTTTGATAAAATGGGCATCATCGCAAAGATCATCCCTGTTTCGCGGTCATATCCATCGGCAAAATTAAATTTAATGGTTTGTGAATCAATTGTTTCTGGTGTGGCCAATTGATAAAGCCTGCGCATGTTGGGGCGGCCAAATTCTTTTAACGTTTCAAAAGAAAATAAGACATCCTCATGCGTAATGGGGGTGCCATCATGAAATTTCGCGCGGGTATCAAGGGTAAAGGTAATTGAGGAACGGTCTTCTGGCATATCGGCCTTTGCCGCGATTAAAGGAACAAGCGTAAACGGCTCATCCCAAACCCTTGCCATTAAACGGTCTGTTGTCAGATTTAATCCTTCTGCAGCGTTCCCTTTAATTGAATAAGGATTTAGCGTATCGAAAGTGCCAATCGCCGCTTGTTTTAAAGTGCCGCCCTTGGGGGTATTAGGATTGGCATAGGATAAATGCGTGCTTGTTTTATCATACTGTGATTGCCCGACCATTGATAACGCATAAGGCGTTTCCGCTTTTACGGTAAGCGGCAATAGAGCGAGCATTATAACAAAAACAAGGCGAAAAATCATGCTGCTTCTTCTTTGTTTACAAGGCTCGATAGCGCGATGGAAGGACGCGGGCCCATTTGACCAATAATTTCAGACGCAGCGATCGAGCCATAACGGCCACATTCTTCCATGCTCATTTTTTCAGTAAAGGCATAAAGGAAACCTGCAGCATAAGCATCACCTGCACCTGTTGTATCAACCACAGCTTTAACGGGGCTTGCGGTGATATCGTATCGTTTACCACTATTAATGATGATCGATCCTTTTTCGCCGCGCGTTGTTGCGGATATGGCGCAATCTTTTTGAACACGCGCTAATGCTTGATCTAATGTTTCTACTTCATAAAGGGCTATAAGCTCATCTTCATTGGCAAATAAAATATCAACATGATGCGCAACCAAATCTCGGAACGCTTGACGGTGGCGGTCGACGCAAAATTGATCGGATAATGTTAATGACACAAGGCGTCCTGCTTCATGCGCGGCGCGGGCGGCCTTAATAAAGGCTTCCATCGCCTGTGGTGGGTCGTAAAGATAGCCTTCTAAATATGTGACTTGTGCTTTGCCGATATAATCTTCTTCAATATCTTTGGGGGTTAATTCTGTCGCTGCACCTAAATAAGTATTCATGGTGCGCTCACCATCTGGGGTCACCATAATCATACAGCGTCCTGTTGACGGCCCTTCGGTAAGTGGGACAGTTCTATAATCAACACCAATATCTTGAAGGCTGTTGATGAATACTTTTCCCAATTCATCGTCGGCAACTTTACCGACATAGGCTCCTTTACCGCCAAAGGATGCAAAACACGCCATTGTGTTACCTGCAGAACCGCCAGACATTTGCGTGGAATCTTTCATGTCATCATAAAGGGCAAGGGCGCGGTCAGCATCTACAAGGTTCATCGATCCTTTTTTCATGCCGTATTCTGCATCTTGTTTTGCTAGATACGCATCATCTGTGCGCGATAAAACATCCACCATCGCATTACCAATTGTTATTAGGCCGTATTCAGGGGTACTCATTTATTTGATCTTTCGTTAATCATTCATTGTTTTTTTATGCGTTAAAATCTATATAATCATATAAGAAAGGCAAGTTTATGGTTAAAAACAATACAAAAAATGTTTCGATAAAAGATCAAATTATCGATTCTGCGCTGGTTTTAGCCGCCACCCAAAATTGGGGTGATATTGATTTTGACGAAATTATTGCCCATGCCAAGATTGATCGTAACGATGCCTTAGAATATTTTGATGATAAAGGGGATATCTTAATTGCCTTTGGTCGCCGTATTGATCGTAAAATGATTGAAAATGCGGGACTAGACCCTATCGCTGAAGTTAAAATAAACGTGGAAGATCAAGGTCTTATTCGTGAACGTTTATTTGATTTGATTATGGAGCGTTTTGACATTTTAAATGAAAACCGTCAGGCGATTTTATCGATTTTAGACAGTATTAAATTTGACCCCAAACAAGCACTTATTACCTTTCCCCATCTAACCAAATCAATGGAACGCATTTTGGAAGAGGCAGGAGAAACGTTAAACGGGCTTACAGGCTGCGCTAAAATTACGGGCTTAACCGCGGTTTATCTTTATACTGTAAAGGCATGGCGCGATGATGATACCGGCGATATGGCAAAAACAATGGCGGCACTGGATAAATCTTTAGGTTTGGCTGAAGAGGCGGCCAATACATTATCAGGCGGCGATATTTTGGGATTATTTTCCACGCTTAAAGGGCGTTTTTCAAAACAGGATTAGCCCACTTTTAACGCGGGCACGTTGTGCTGCGTATATAAATTTTCTAACGCATCGCATAATTCATCAATATCTTCTTTTGAATGGCAGGCCGTAGCAGTCAGGCGCATCCGCTCTGTGCCGATGGGCACTGTGGGGTAATTGATTGGCTGAACATATAAGTTGTAATTATTCAGTAATAAATCCGTTACCGCCTTGCAGCATCGTGCATCGCCCACCATTAAGGGTACAATATGACTGCCTCCCTCTAGGAAAGGTAGGCCAATTGCGGCTAATTTATTTTTTAAGTATGCTGCATTTTTATGCGCCCTTGCGCGTTCAATTTCTGAGGTTTTTAAATGCTCTACACTGGCAAGGCAACCGGCCAAAACCGAAGGTGGTTGAGCGGTTGTAAATATAAACGCACTGGCATAGCTGCGTATGGCGTCAATAATATTTTTCGAGGCGGCAACATATCCACCCATCACTCCATATGCTTTTCCAAATGTGCCTTCTATAATATCTATGCGGTGCATTTGATTATCGCGCGCGGCAATACCGGCGCCGCGGGGTCCGTATAAACCAACGGCGTGTACCTCATCTAAATAGGTCATGGCATTATATTTTTCGGCCAAATCACAAATTTCTTTAATGGGGGCTATATCCCCTTCCATTGAATAAACACTTTCAAAAGCAATAAGTTTAGGTCGGCTTATATCTGTTTGTTTTAAAAGGGTTTCTAAGTGTTCTAAATCATTATGGCGAAAGATTATTTTTTCTGCTTTTTTGGACTTCATCCCTTCAATCATGGAGGCATGATTAAGCGAATCTGAAAAGAGAATGGGGTTTCCTAAAATTTCAATAACAGCGGATAGGCTTGCTTGGTTTGAAACATATCCAGATGTAAAAACCAATCCGTGCTCTTTGACGTGTAAATCAGCAACGGATGCCTCAAGCGCATCATGTAATTTTTGTGTACCAGAGATATTGCGTGTGCCGCCTGCGCCCGCGCCATAGTGGGTTATGGCCTGCTGCATGGCTTCTAAGACTTGGGAATTTTGCCCCATGCCTAGATAGTCGTTTGAACACCAAATTTTCACATCACGGCTGGTGCCGTCGTTGTTGTGATATGTAGCAAGGGGGAATTGGCCGCATTTACGCTCCAACGTGGCAAATTCACGATATCGACCTTGATTTTGAATGTGGTTCAAGGCGTCTTTAAAATAATCATCATATGTTGCCATGGGATACCCGATGCTTAAATTGTTTATGTCTTATTTTTTTTAGCGTAAGATAGAAACGATTGCAAACTGCCTGCAAATAAATTTAAAGGATTACCATGCTTATTGTTTTTGGCTCAATTAACTTAGATGTCACCTATCACGTAAAAAAATTACCCAAGCGGGGGGAAACAGTGATCTCTGACAATTTTCTTATTGGACCGGGTGGAAAAGGGGCCAATCAAGCGTTGGCCGCCGCGCGAATGGGCGCAAAAACGGCGCTGGTTGCAAAAACGGGTGATGACGCCAGTGGTATGCGCGTCATTAATAATTTGAAGAAAAATGAAGTGATGACCTCTGGCATTGCCCGCGATGAAGAATTGGATACAGGCACGTCGACCATTATTGTGGATCAAAATGGTGAGAATCAAATCATCTATTCCCCGGGTGCGAATGCCCATGCGTCTGCCGAACAATTGCCTGCTGAAATTCTAAATGACAAAAATATGCTTTTGGTTCAGATGGAGCTGTCGTTAGAAGAAACCATGATCGGTATCAAAAATGCCCGCGATAATGGGGCAAAAATTATTTGTAATATGGCGCCAGTGCAAAAGCTTCCTGCTGTTGTTTTAAAGATTTTAGACTATCTAATTTTAAATGAATATGAGGCAGTTGACTGCCTAAAAACAATGAAGTTGAAACACGATGATGACCCTGTAAAGCAGGCGATTACTTTGGCGAAAGAAGGAAATCTTACATGTATTATCACATTGGGGGAAAAGGGGTGCGTCGCAGCTACGCCTGATGAAAAGACCATTGCTATTCAACCGCCTAAAATTGAAAAAACATATGATACAACCGGCGCGGGGGATTGTTTCTGTGGGACTTTTGCGGCCTGCTTGCACGAAGGGTTCGATTTAAAACGCGCCTTAAATTATGCAACGACTGCCGCCACATTGTCGTGCACGCGGCCAGGTGCGCAGAGTTCTTATCCATATTTAAGCGATATTGAACAGATTTTAGAAAAAAATAATTAAGTTTTTGAAGAAGTCTTAGGCCAGTAATAAGCCCGCTATGCGCTAATATTAACGTTTGTACCACGGATGGGGGACCCAGGAACGCTTGACGCGGCTGTATCCAAGACATTGGCAATCTCTTTTTGCGCATCAGCGTTTTGCTTAATCGCTGAATAAGCAAACTCTGCGCGGCTTTGCGCTATTCCCGCTGCTAATTGTGATGCAATTTCCATTGTGTCTTGGTGTTTCCCTTAAATAATACCTACCCAATAACATAGCATAAGACTCTTTAATATTTTATTAAATAATACAGCAATATTGCCCTATCGTGATTTTATCTTTAAATTGTTTCATTATAACAAATCATTTTAAAAAAAGGGAAGATCATGGGGCAGCAGATTATTATGAACTTTTCAAAACCGCCATCTGATGATGATATCGCAGTGATTGCTAATGAACAGTTGCAAAACCTTCCTGATGAATTGAATGACCATACCGAAGACCTCATTATTCAAATTGAAGAAACGGCGGATGATACAATTTTATCTGATTTAGATTTAGATGATGCCTTTGATTTACTCGCCTTATATAAACCAGGGGCGGAGCTTGCGCCGGGTGTTGAAAAAAAAGGGGCGGATGATGATAATATTCTTGTGCTTTATCGTCGCCCTATTTTAGATGCGTGGTGTGAATCATCGGATGATTTAACACAAGTCATTCGCGATGCGATGATCGAAGAAATCGCGGGATATTTTGAATTTTCCGACGACGACATCCAAGATATGATGGCTAATCATTAGGCCTTAATCTGTTATCCAAGTAGCCCTTTTTCCATGAACTGTGACATGCGGCGTGCAAATCCTGCGGGGTCATTTGGTGTTTCGCCTTGAATGATGAGGGCTTGATCCAATAATAAATGCGCAGAATCTTCAAGAATGTCAAAGTTCTTTTCTTTTTCTTGCGATAATTCGGCCAGCTTTTTTATTAGCGCGTGATTGGGATTGATTTCCAAAACAGGTTTTGAATTAGGTTCGTACTTTTGATGGATCTTTAAAACTTTTTCCATGTGCATATCCACGCCTTTTTCATCGGCAACCAAACAAACGGGCGACTCTGTTAATCGTTTGGATATACGTACGAATGAAATCTCTGAGCTTAACGCTTCATGTAAAGAATCTTTTAAGGCGGCAAAGGTACGAAACTCTTCTTTCTGTTCTTCTTTCTTTTGCTCTTCTGTTTTATTTTCGCTGTCTTTATCGGTCTTTAAATTATCAAGGTCGATGTTTCCTTTGGTAACTGATTTAAATTTAAAGTCTTTAAATTTCGTAATTTGCTGTAACCAAAATTCATCAACAGTATCGATAAATAATAACACTTCAATCCCGCGTGATTTAAACCCTTCCAACTGGGGGGAGTTTCTAAGCGAGTCTAATTTTTCACCAGCAATATAATAAATTTCTTTTTGGCCATCTGCCATGCGCTCAACATAATCGGTGAGGGAGGTAGGCTTATTATTATCATGTGTTGAGGCGAAACGGGCGATTTTAAAAATCGCATCGCGATGTTCTATCGCATCATATAACCCTTCTTTAATAACAGGGCCAAATTGCCCCCATAGGCTTAGGAATGAATCATGATCATCCCGTGATAATTTATCGATTTCGTTTAACACTTTTTTGGTTAAACCATTTCGGATTTTACTGACAACAGGATTTGTCTGTAACATTTCACGTGAAATATTAAGTGGTAAATCTTGCGTATCAACAATACCGCGGACAAAACGCAACCATGGATATAATAAGCTATCTAGCTCGTCCGAAATAAATACACGCTTCACATAAAGCTTTAGTGAGTTTTTACGTTCTGGATCATACATATCCCATGGACGCATTGATGGTATAAATAACAGTGATGTATATTCAATAACTCCTTCTGCGGTCCAATGCATGGTTAAGGACGGGTCATCAAACATATTTCCAATGTGATGATAAAATTCTTTATATTGATCTGGCGTGATCTCATTTTTATTGCGTGTCCAAAGGGCGGAAGCTGCATTGATCGGCTCCAACTCTTCTTTCTTTTCTTCTTTTGGGTCGATGTAATAAATGGGGACTTCAATATGGTCTGAATATTCCAACACAATTTTATTGATCATATCTTCCAACAAATAATCAATGGCGTCAGTCTTCATTGATAGGCGAATGGATGTTCCATGGTTATTGAGTAATCGTTTGGTTTCATCTTCTGTGGCTTCGCGAATGTTATATCCTGTGCGCCCATCAGAATTCCAAAACCATGCTTGTGAATCGCCTGCTTTTTGGCTGATAACTTCAACATCATTGGCCACCATAAAACTGGCGTAAAACCCAACACCAAATTGGCCGATAAGGGACATCTCTTTTTCATTACCTTGGCTTTTCAAATTCTCAAGAATAGCCGCGGTGCCTGAGCGCGCAATCGTACCTAAATTTTCAACCAAATCATCACGGTTCATCCCAATACCATTATCGGTAATGGTCAAGGTGAGGGCATTGTTATCCGGTTCAATCCTAATTTGAAATGGATCAGAGTCTTTTGTTAATTTTGCCTCTTGCAATGATTGATAGCGTAAACGGTCACACGCATCCGCCGCGTTTGAGATAAGCTCCCGCAGAAAAACATCTTTGTTTGAATAAAGCGCATTGGCAACAATATCCAACAATCGTGAGACATCAGTCTCAAACGGCTGGTTCATTTCGTTTGTTGTTTCGGTCATATCGTCTTTTTGATCTGCGTTTGTCATGATGTGTTTCTTTGAAATAAAATTTGCTTACTGTTTGTATACACAAATTCAGAATATGCTTGCAAATAAAACATTTTTAGATTATGGTAAATAAAATTATTAGGAATAAAATGAGTATTATTAAAGCAGCTATCACTGGCCTAAGTATGGCTCTCCCATTCCAAGAGGCAACCGCACAGTCTATGGGTGGATTGATCACAGAGGTTCAAGCGCATGAAACCCATGGTCTACAGACTAAAGAACAGTTTCTGATAATGTTGGACAGTATAGAGCGTTCTTTTTCATATTTTCACAATGAAATTAGCACTTGCATGGAAAAGGAATATGCCAGTGATCAAGCAAAAGCGATGAGCATAATGCTTATGGAAGGCGTGGAAAGTAATATTGATATCTTATCTGATTTTAAAAGTAGTTTAAAGTCAATGGATACTCTCCCTGAAGACGATATAGAGCGCGCGAATGAAATTTTAGAAATTTTATATAAAGGCGTCAATACTTTGCAACAAGGAATAAATGCGCAATCGAATTCTGTTAGCAAGTTTTTTTGTACTGATGGCCTCGCACTGTAATCAAGGATATAACATGCCTGTTGTCCATCCGCCATTTTCATCTGCCGTGTAGACATATCTTTGGTGTAATCGATATTCACCATCAATCCAAAATTCAATTGTTTTTGGAATAATGCGAAAGCCACGCCAATTAGGCGGGCGGGGAATATCTTCTTGTCCTTCAAATTTTTTTTCATATCCTTCAACAAATTTTTTCAGCTCCTCTAAATTTTCTAGGGGGCGTGATTGTTTGGATGCCCATGCACCAATACGGCTGCCTCGATGACGGCTGGCATAATATTTATCGGCTTCTTCTGTGCTTACTTCAACAATATCGCCTTCCACGCGCACTTGCTTACGCATGGATTTCCAATGAAAACATATCGCGGCCTTGGGGTTGTTATCGATTTGATTGCCCTTATGACTTTTTGTATTTGTATAAAAAACAAATCCACGATCATCCAATCCTTTTAACAAAACCATACGTGCACTGGGCGTGCCATCTGTGGTAGAGGTCGCAAGACACATGGCATTAGGGTCATTCGGCTCTTTTTCTTCGGCAATTGACAGCCATTCTTTGAATAAATCGTATGGATTGGACGGTAACGTAATTTCTTTTGTCATTTTTCAAAACTCTATTTTGTCAAAATTATGGGCATCAAATTAAAAATACCTTTTTTTGAACTTATTTTACTGCGAATTATTATTGTAGAGTAATGAATGTAAAAATATTCGCAAGATAGAAAGGCGTATAAAATGAAAAGAATTACAATGATGTTGGCTTTAGTTGCCACGCTCGGTGTGTCGGCCTGTAATGGTCAAGGCTTTAATGGTATTGGCGGTATGGGCACAAAGCAAACTGTTGGTGCGGCCTCTGGCGCGGTTGTTGGTGGTTTATTAGGCTCCAAAGTTGGTGGCGGAAGCGGCCAATTATGGGCAACAGGTGCTGGTGCACTTTTGGGGACCTTATTGGGTAGTGAGATTGGTGCTTCCTTAGACCGTGCAGACCGCACATATTTAGCGCAAGCAAACTCAGCCGCTTTAGAAGCCCCTGTTGGGGAGCGTATTTCATGGAACAATCCACAAAGTGGTAACTATGGATATGTAGAGCCAACACGTAATGGATCTGATTCTGCAGGCCGTTATTGCCGTGAATACCAACAGACAATCTATGTTGGTGGACAGCAAGAAACAGGCGTTGGTACAGCATGTCAACGTTCTGATGGAACATGGGAACTTGTTAGCTAATTAAAACTGCTACAAATAATTAAATAAAGCCGCTTTAATTATTGAAGCGGCTTTTTTTATAGATAAATATTATTCGGAATCTGATTTATCTTTTTTACTATTTTCCAATTCTTCCTGTCTTTGTTTTTCCAACATCATCTTACGCTGATGCATGATCTGTGCGGAGCGATTTCCACCACCACCTGGGCCACCCATTCCAGGGGCGGGCATTGGTGTGGGGGTTATCGCAGGGCCATTTATTTCTGGTCCCTTCGGTGCGGGGCCTTTGGGCGCAGGGCCTTTTGGTGCGGGGGCGTTCATGGCTGGCCCTGATGGAACAAAATTCAAATCATTCGCTGCTTCTAATTTTTGTATATAAGACGGGTCATTCATGGTGATTTTTATAGAATCTAGCACGCTAGAAAAAGCCGGGTTGTTATGACATACTTCGGCAATATGGCCCATGGTAATGGCAAAGCCTTCGCGTTTTTCATCTATAATTTTTTTACCCAATTCTTTTAATGAATCCCAATTGGGGGCTTCTTCGGTGGTTTTAAAGTTTACGCGCGCTGCTTGGTCGGGGGCTGTCCCTGATTTTAACGCGCTATCAAATGCCTTCCCCGCATTTTGTAATGCATTGGCACACCATCCTAATATTTTACCATCAGTAAGGTTTTCATTCTGTTTATTTGCCGCTTGCATAAATGCTTCGGGGCTTGACGTTTTTAAACCTTCGGCGATGGCCTCTTCAAATGCAGCATCGATAAGTTCACGGTGCATGTTGAAGACTTTTTCTGTGTCTAAATAGCTATTGTAAAAATTCGCCAACGTACTTGCGCTTGAGGGTTCAATATCTTCTAAAATTTCATCAACCAGATATGCGATAGAGCGCACGAACGGGTTATCACTCGTATTTAAAGCAGCCCCTAAAATCTCGTCTGGTTTTGCGCCACGCCACGCCATATCTTGCGCGGGAAGGGCATATTTCCACCATTGTTTTATAGAGGTTTCATCAAACGCATGCCCTATGTCTAAAGATACATCGCGCGCTACTTTTAATTTATTAGTAGAATTTGTTCTTTGTTTCATTGCATCATCGACGGCTAATTCGCATGCTTCCATTGCCACAACAAAGGGGTGGTTTTCGGCCTTAAAATGTGTGATAGGGCATAATGATTGTAAGGCTCTTTTTTGGCCCAAGGCTTTTGTTACTTGCTTGGTGCCACTTTCTATTGATTGATAAACACAAACAAATGCATCTGCTTGTAAGTTCGCTTTGCTAAGGTTAAGTGGGGATCGTTTTGGTATCATCGCACCTCTTGAAAATTTATTGCGATAGTCGGGTCTTTGTCGAATTTCATATAAATCAACAGCGTGCCATACAAGGTGAAGTATTTCTTGCTTGGCTGTTTTTATATTATCAAACTGATCAACATTAATCGTAAAGATCCCTAGAATATATTCTTCTTTTTTAAAGCCGAAATATTTTGATTTTGAGGCAATAGCCAATCCTAAAAATGCACTAGAATCATTTTTCACTTGCTTGCGTAAAATAGATCGCGCTGTTTCTGAGGCTGGATGTCCTGATAAATCATGATCAGATAATGCGATGGCGTCGCGTAACTGGCTTTTGTTATGAACAACAAAATGTAAATTTAGACCGCCATAAAGACTTGCAACATCGTTCGATATAGCAAGACAAAATTGTTGAATATCTGTGGTCGAGTTGACCATGATTGTGCTCCCTTGTGAAAGGTCAGTTTGTCCCAATAACCCTTTACACATCATATTATAGAATGAAAAAGTTAAAAAAATCTCAAAATTCTGCGTAAAAACAGTGTTCTAACAAGCATTCTGTAACAATTTTTTACCGTGATATCGTTTGAAATGACGTCCAACGCTCTGGACGAGGCGGTGAATATGTGTAGGATATGAGGAAATTTATTAACTTTTCAAAGATAAAAGAAGTATTATGACAAAATTATTAGAAGGTAAACGTGGTTTGGTGATGGGCGTGGCGAATGACCGCTCCATCGCTTGGGGTATTTCAAAAGCAGCACATGAAGCAGGGGCGGAGCTTGCCTTTACATACCAAGGTGATGCCCTTTTAAAACGTGTAAAACCACTCGCCGAAAGCGTTGGGTCTGACCTTGTTTTACCGTGTGATGTTACGGATGAGGGAAGTATCGACAAAACATTCGATGAAATCGAAGCCAAATGGGGCAAAATCGACTTTATCGTTCACGCGATTGCCTTTTCTGATAAGAATGAGCTTGATGGCCTTTATGTCGACACAACACGAAGCAATTTTTTAAAAACGATGGATATTTCTGTGTTTTCTTTCACCGCCGTTGCCAAACGCGCCGCCGCGTTAATGAAAGAGGGCGGAAGCCTGATTACCCTTACTTATTATGGGGCGGAGCAAGTAATGCCGCATTATAACGTGATGGGCGTTGCCAAGGCGGCGTTAGAAGCATCAGTTAAATATCTGGCCAATGATTTAGGTCCGCAAAATATCCGTGTGAACGCAATCTCCGCAGGGCCAATTAAAACATTGGCCGCATCAGGCATTGGTGATTTCCGCGCTATCCTAAAATGGAACGAATTAAATGCGCCCTTACGCCGTAATGTAACAATCGATGATGTCGGCCGTTCTGGATTATATCTTCTCTCCGATTTATCAAGCGGCGTGACAGGGGAATGCTTACACGTTGATAGCGGCTATCACACAGTTGGTATGTGTGCGGTTGATACCGCTGCCGAAACAGCAGAGCTTCTTAACCAAATGGCACCGAAGAAAGATACGTCTGAGGCTGCTTAAATGTCTTCAACCTCTCAAAGAGAAGTATGGTTTGCAAAATGCGACAGTGTAGGATCCGTTCAAGCGCAAAATTGGATTGATTCACAAGCTGTTAAAGGAGTTGAGCTTGGATATGTTAGGCAGTGGTTGGAAAATTTATCTGATAAGCAAAAACAAAATGATTATAATATTGAAATTTTAAAGATAGCTAAAAAATCTAATACTATTGCATTGTTAGCAGCTAGCGCTTCTGTATTAAGTGCGTTTGCTGCTATAATCGCAGTCTACCTAGGAAGTAAATAATCATGTCAGGCAATCGTTTCGGAACACTTTTTCAATATCAAAGCTTTGGCGAAAGCCACGGTACTGCCATTGGCTGTGTGGTTGATGGTGTGCCACCATTAATTGACATCGATGAAGCGTTTATTCAACAATTCCTCGACCGCCGCAAACCAGGGCAGAGCAAGTTTACAACCCAACGAAAAGAACCCGATGAGGTGCAAATCCTTTCTGGTGTTTTTGAGGGAAAAACCACGGGCGCGCCGATTGGCTTGCTCATCCATAATACAGATCAAAAATCAAAAGATTACGGCGATATAAAAGATAAGTTTCGCCCGGGTCATGCCGATTACACTTACCATCAAAAATATGGTATTCGTGATTATCGCGGGGGTGGGCGTTCGTCCGCACGTGAAACCGCTATGCGCGTTGCTGCGGGTGCGATCGCACGTAAAGTGCTCACCGAAAAAATTGGTAAGGACGCAATTGTCCGCGCCGCCGTGGTGCAGGTTGGCCCCCATAAAATTAACCGTGACAATTGGGATTGGGATCAGGTTGATCAAAACCCATTTTGGTGCCCCGATGCAAAGGCCGTTGAAAAATGGGCGGAGTATTTGGATGGGCAACGTAAAAATGGTTCAAGCGCAGGCGCAATAATCGAGGTTGTCGCAAGCGGCATTCCCGCAGGGTTAGGCGCACCCGTTTACGATAAATTGGATGCAGATATTGCAAAGGCAATGATGTCCATTAATGCAACAAAAGCCGTTGAAATAGGCGCAGGGTTTGATGCGGTTGAATGGGGCGGCGAACAAAATGCCGATGAAATCCGCATGGATGGCAAAAAAGCAGAGTTTCAATCAAACAATGCAGGCGGCATTTTGGGCGGAATTTCATCAGGCCAAGACATCGTCTGCCGCGTCGCGTTTAAGCCGACCAGCTCAATTTTAACACCTGTAAAAACGATTGATAAAGACGGCAATGAAACCGACATCATCACGAAGGGCCGCCACGACCCTTGTGTCGGCCTTAGAGGCACTCCCGTGTGTGAAGCGATGATGGCGGTTGTCCTTGCCGATCATTACTTGCGTCATAAGGCGCAGTGTCTTTAGGGGCCATTTCTACAGTCATTCCAAACTGAATGCATAAATTTATGATGTCTACTGAACTTACTGGAAACTCTTCTCTTAATTGTAGTCTTTTAATGAACGGTTCTAGTGTGTCGCCCTTCTGAAAAGCTTTGAGAATGTCTTTTGCGAAGACATAATCGCTACCAATTTGAGCATCCATACCTAATGTTTCTTCTGCAATGGGAAGTATATGAGAATTCATTTGTGGTCTTATTTTATGAATAGCGGCTAATATTTTTCTCCAATCAGGGTTTTTTCCTGAGAGTTGATGTAATATTCTAAGCGCAAATAAAGGTGATCTTCCAATCCCATGATTGCAAAATATTATCACTTTTTTGTTAGGGTTATTTTCTAGAAAGTCGCAGGCAGATAAAACATTTTGTTTTATTACATCTTGATCAATACCTGTTGCATCAAAATGAGGAATATCTCCATAAGGTATTTTTTCTCCCTGTAGTCTTTTTGTGCTTTCTATTATCAAACCAATTTTATTATCTGTGCTTAATTTCTGCCCCAAGCTATGCTCGTCACAAACAATTATTCGTTCTGCTGCTTCTTCTATGGATATCAACATTCTGATTTAATAAAATATCTATTACATTATGTCAACTAAAATAATAAATTCACATGTTATTTCAATGCATTAAATATGATATGATGCATTACTATTTATAATATATTTGAAAGTAAATCACGTATGTCCAAAGTTCGTTCCTATTTTTACCGTTCCAAAAAAGAAACAAGCGTTGAAAAACCAAAACGCTGGAAACCCATGAGCATCCTTTGGAGTGCAATCAAAAAAACATGCATGGCAATTGGTGCGATGTTCTTGCTTTCGGCTATTATTTCAACATGTACTATTGCGACAATCGGGGCAGGGGCAAAACCACCTTTACCAGATGACATGGTCTTAGTTTTCCCGTTAGAGCAAAATGTGACAGAACGCCAAACGCGTCCTTCCTTACTTGACCCGTTTCCATTTATGCAACCAACATTGTCATCCATTATTACCTCACTTGATCGTGCCAAAGATGACACCCGCGTGCGCGGCGTAATCTTTAGTTTAAAGGGCGGCAGCATCGGTATGGCGCACGCACAAGAACTTCGTTCTGCAATCTTACGTTTTAAGGAAAGCGGTAAATTCACAAAAATTTACGCTCCTAATTATGCTGATGGTATGGGCGGTTTAACACAATATTACCTTGCCTCCGCCTTTGATGAGATTTGGATGCAACCGGTTGGTATGCTTTCTATTGCAGGTTTAAGCTTGGAACAGCCTTTCGCCAAAACAGCCATGGATAAACTTGGTGTCAGTGCGCAGTTTTTACAACGTGAAGAATTTAAAAGCGCGATGGAAAATTTTACTAATACAGAAATGTCTGCTGAAAATCGGGAGGCCCTTGCCTCTATTCTCAATAGTTGGACTGGGGAAGTCGTCAATGCCGTTTCAACGACACGTGGGATAGACAAATCAACACTTGGAAACCTTATCAATCTAGGTCTCTTAACGGGGGAGGAGGCATTGAAATATAAGCTGATTGATCGTTTGGATTACGCAGATTTAATAATGCCAGAAATTCAAAAATCTGTTACGGGGAATGCAGATGACGAGAGCGTAAAGTTAGTTAAATTAGGGGACTACGCAAGCCGTAAACAACCTAAACCGATAAGTGAGATTGCATCGACCGTTGCTTTAGTCCATGTTTCAGGCTCAATAGTTGATAGTGATAAAACGGGTAGCCGTGCTGGCGCTGTTGAAATTTCTGCCGCGATTGCAGAGGCGGCGAAAGACAAAAATGTGAAATCAATCATTGTCCGTGTCAACAGCCCCGGTGGCTCTCCAACCGCCTCGGAAACAATCCGCCGTGCAATCCAAAAGGCGCGTGAAAGTGGAAAGCCTGTGTATATATCGATGGGGCCAATGGCCGCGTCTGGTGGATATTGGATTTCGGCGGAAACGGACCGTATTTTTGCCGCGCAAGGAACGTTGACTGGGTCTATCGGTGTTGTCATGGGTAAGTTTGAGGCCTCTGAGCTTTGGACGAAGCTTGGCGTTAATTGGCAAGGTCCGCAAGTGGGCGCGAATGCAGATATTTGGTCGTTGAACCAACCGTTTGATGACGTTGCATTGGCACGGTTGAATGTTTTGATTGATGAAACTTACGATGCGTTTTTGACCCGCGTTTCTGATGGACGTAATATGACACCAGAACAAGTTCGCCAAATTGCGAAAGGTCGTGCATATACTGGCGCGCAGGCGTTGGAGTTGAATTTGGTTGATGAAATTGGCGGATTGGATGTTGCGTTGGATTACGCGGCGCAGCAATTAGGGGAAGAAAATCGTTATGATATTCGTGTTAAAACTTTCCCGAAAGAATTGAGCGGTGTTGAAAGATTTATGCAGATTTTGGGGCAAGAGGTTGGCATTTCCAAATTTTTGGCCAATGCGATTGGTGTTGATCCTGCGGTTTCGAGACAAATAACTAAATTCTCGGACGAGGTTCATTTATTTACCCGCGAAAGCCCGATTGCGGTGTATGACCCAGTAGCCGCATCGTTGCATTAGCCATAGCCACGATAGGGGCCCATTTTGCTGTAGCGATTAGTCGGCTTTCCCCTCCCTAGTTTTTGTGTCTTCTTTATCACGCTTTTTTTCTGGATGGACGAGGTCGTCGATTTTGTCGCGCAAATTCTCTTGCGTTTTATCAACGACCAAATCACTTTGGCGAATTTTGTCACCCGCGCGGCGATCCATGGTGATGGTCGGCGTTGATTTTTGAATTTGGTTATCAAACATCCCCTTAATTTTTTGGAAAAAGTCAGGATAGCTCATGACAATATGGTCTGTACCAATATTTTTCTTTAAAATTTGAATGGATGAATTCACCCCATAGGCAAAAGGCGTAATTTTAAAATCAGAAATTTTATCCGCCTCAAGCGTGGCAATCACGTCTTTACCACGATCCCCAAAATACCAGACAACGTCATTTTCGTTCGGCTCAATCTTCATTTCATTAAGCGCGCGCAATAACGGGTCAGGATGTGGTTTTGATTTCGCGATGTCCTCCCGAAAAATCTCAACCTTATAATATTGCGCGAGGGAGAAAGTCTCAAGCACGTCATGGCCGTAGCCTTTACCCAATGAATTGCTGACAATACCAATGGGGATGTTGTTTGCCTGAAACAAATTCAAAAGAAGGTAAATACCTGGGCAGGGCTGCACAATTTTATCAACGGGTTTGCGGCGAAAAATGTGCAACATACGATGCACCAATAACCCGCGCGGCGCGGCAGGGGCGTGGGAATAATCGATGATTTCTTTTTTACCAAATACCCAACGCCCAACTTTGTATAAAATATTGTCAATTGTCTCAAGCGCGGTGAGGAATGCGGGGTTAACGTGACGCACCGTGGTGCCATCCATGTCAAATAATACGATTGTGGGTTTTTGTATAGCCATGTGTTCCTACTCTAACGCCATAAAACCATGATTGTTCCCGAGTGTCGAGAGCGTGGCGCGTCGCAATGCACATATAAATGGGGCGGGGCAAATATTTTGATAGGCACAGCGGCGCAAAATCTTTAGATATTGGGCAAAGGCGCGGAATAACGTGCGGCATTTGGCGACCTGTGCCACCCATGCGGCGGCGCGCAAGCCATGCTTTGTCGCGTTGCGGGCGCTGATGATTTTGCCTTTGGCGGTTTTGGGGCCTGTGCTTTTGACCCAAGGTTTTTGGGCGCGGCAACGGGCGGCCTGTGCGGCTCTTCTTTCTTTGCTCCACCCTCTACCCATCTTTTTTGTCTTTGTGTAACTAACTGATTTAACTTCCATTTTCATTGTCTTTCAGTTCGTTTGTCGAAATTTCGGGGGTGGGGGCATTGCGATTTACATATTGCAAAAAATCACTCTCTTCGACAGGGGTGGCCGCGTGCGCGGTGGATGCGTGCGGGTGAGATGGGGGCGCAGGTGATAAGCCAGCGGGCTTTTCCCGAAGGGATTGGGTGAGGGTTTGCCAATAGTCAATCAAATGCACGCTTTTGATGGCATCGGTGGTGAGGGATTGTGACTTTAACGCCATGAGTAAGGTGGACAAATCCCCCGCATCATCGCCAATGCCATGTTTGATAAAGTAATGAAACAGGGCATCTAATGTCTGCGCCTGCCGCATGAGCAGGCGGGTTTGGTCGCCCTCCACATGCATCAGGGCGAGGAAACGATCATTCAAAACCGCCAATTGTGCGGCAGGATGGTCCGGCAAAGCATGGGCGGTGAGGCGAGATAAGCTCTGCACCGTTAAATCATCAGGCAGGGTTAAAGGGGTGGAAGAGGTGTTTGGGTGTGGGGGTGTGTTATCATCAGTCATAAAACAATATAGGATTTTAATCCTATATTGTCAAATTATATGAATTCTTTCCATTCTTCAATTTTAGTATATAAACGTTCAAATCCAGATTGAGCATCAAAAGAATTCCAACTATTAGGATTTTTAAAAGAAGCTAAAACCCCTCCAATGTCAGCTTTATCACCTGATTGTAAATATTTCTTTGCTTCAGCTATGATATCGTCTTTTTTATTTTGATTATTTCCATCTTTGTCTGAAAATGCCAGTATAGTTAACATTAAATATCTGTAATCAGTACGAACAGTAGATTTGAAATTTAAATTTTTAAGAAAACTTACAGCTTCTGATACTTCAAAATTATCATTACCTAATTGTTTATAAAAAGACTTATCTTTGAATGATATAGCTATCAGTAAAGCTAGGGCTTCAACCCAACTAGTTAATGTTGCTTCCGTTGAATCATGCGAGACTGTATTCAATTGTGCAAAGCTTCTTAAAAATCTTTTCTGTGTTCTTGGTCTAAATTCGAAAATATTGCATAAGTCTGCTAAATATCGATATATTTTATTTTTATCATTTTCATCAAAATTTAATTTATAGCCAACTGCTTTTTTTTCATCAAAATATGATTTTATTGTATGATCTGTTAATTCTGCTATACATTTTTCCGAAGCCTTTGGTAAATTTATTTCAGTAGTAACAAATCTTTGATAGTAATTTTCAAAATCAATGTTACCAAAAGTTTTTTCAACAGAGGCTTCGAGCTGCTTTCTGTCTATGGCAATTACAAAACAAATACCATGTATTGAAAATAAATGTTTTATAGCTTCTAAAAAATCCACTGCATAACTAGGACGAACCCTATCTAATTCATCTATTAAAATAATAAGTGGTTTGGCCTTAATAAAATCTATGTATTTAGGTAATGCTTTTTTTAATTCTTCGTAAGCTTTTACTTTAAAGGAATAGTTTTTGTATATAGAATTACCAATGTCTTCAAGGTTTTTCTCTATATATTCTTCTTCAACTTTTGAAAACACCTTGTAAAAATCTACTGGTGATAATTCATTTAGAATTAATGCAGAAGCTCCAATCGCTTCTTTAAAAGATTTTATAACTTCCGTTGGTATGGAGTTTTTCTTTTTATCTATTTCTTTTAATAAAGCGCTTATAATTGGTATTATTGGTTCTTCATCAAAATCTGTTTCCCACGCATTAATATAGATTACATGATGTTTATCTTTGATAGATTCTTGCCACATTTTTAAAAAAGTTGTTTTTCCACTTCCATAAGGTGCATTTAAGCTAACTACATAAGACTCGTCATGAAGGGGATAAAACTTAGTAATAGCATTGGTTAAATTTTTTGAAAAACCTAACCTTTCTAATTTATCATTTTCTTCGAAGTTCATTTCATTATCCTGAGTATATCCTCAGCCAATAATCCCGCTTGGGCATATTGTTTGGCGGGGGTGTCTTGGTCGATGAAAATGTCGGGCAGGTGCATCGTGCGGAATTTGGTGTTGTGGCCATCGGCTTTGGCATCCATTAATCCGGCGCGGTTTGCGTATTCCAACACAAATGACCCGAACCCGCCAATCGACCCTTCCTCAATTGTGATCACCATTTTATGGTTACGCGCAAGGGTATCAATCAACCCTTCATCCAATGGTTTGGCAAAACGCGCATCGGCCACGGTGACCGATATGTTTCTTTCTGCCAACAAATCAGCGGCTTTTAAACTTTCTTCCAAACGTGTGCCATAGGATAATATCGCGATGTCTGTTCCTTCACGCACAATGCGGCCTTTGCCAATTTCCAAAATTTGGTGCGTATCGGGAATTGGCGCGCCCATGCCTTCACCGCGCGGGTAACGAAACGCAATTGGCCCATCATTATAGGCGGCGGCGGTTGCAACCATATGGCACAGCTCTGCCTCGTCCGCGGCGGCCATCAACACCATGTTGGGCAGGCATCCTAAATACGCCGTATCGAACGCGCCCGCATGGGTGCATCCATCCGCCCCGACCAGCCCCGCACGATCAATCGCAAAACGAACGGGCAGGTTTTGGATACATACATCATGCACCACTTGATCATATCCGCGTTGCAGGAAGGTGGAATAAATGGCGGCGAATGGCTTCATCCCCTCAGACGCCAGACCTGCGGCAAAGGTCACCGCATGTTGCTCCGCAATGCCCACATCAAACATACGGGTGGGGAAGGCGGCGCCAAATAAATCCATCCCTGTACCATCGGGCATGGCGGCGGTGATGCCGACAATTTTCTTGTCTTTTTCGGCCTCTTTAATCAACGCATTCGCAAACACCTTGGTAAAGGCAGGGCGGTTTGATTTAACTTTATATTGGTCACCAGTGACAATGTCGAATTTGGCGACACCGTGCATCTTATCTTTGGCAATCTCGGCTGGTTTATAGCCTTTGCCCTTTTGCGTCATGGCATGGATAAGGACGGGGCCGTGGTTTGGGCGGTCTTTTATATTGCGTAAAACCGTGAGCAGGTCATCCATATTATGCCCATCAACAGGGCCGATATAATAAAACCCCATCTCTTCAAACAGCGTCCCATCAAAGGATGTGCGGCCATTGCCTGATAAAATGGCGCGGGCGGATTCTTCGGCGCGTTTGGCGGCGTCTTTTAAGGGCGGCGGCAAGATAGCGGACAGTTTCTTGGCCACATCACGGGCGTTAATATAGGGTTTTGAGGACACTAAACCCGTTAAATACCCGCTCATCGCGCCAACGGGTGGGGCGATTGACATGTTATTATCATTTAAAATCACGATCAAATTCGACTTAATCGCGCCAGCATTATTGAGCGCCTCATACGCCATGCCCGCAGAAATAGAGCCATCGCCAATAACGGCGACAATGTTTCTATCTTCGTCATTTAGGTCGCGTGCGACCGCCATGCCAAGGCCAGCGGAGATGCTGGTTGAGCTGTGGGCGGCGCCGAAGGGGTCATATTCGCTCTCGGCTCTTTTGGTGAAGCCTGATAATCCACCGCCTTTACGTAGGGTTTCAATTTGGTCGCGGCGTTCGGTAAGGATTTTGTGGGGGTAACATTGGTGACCAACATCCCAGATAAGGCGGTCATGCGGCGTATCAAAAACGGCATGGATGGCGGTGGTCAACTCCACCACACCCAAACCCGCGCCCAAATGCCCGCCCGTTTTGGAAACAGCGGTAATGGTCGCTAAGCGTAGCTCATCCGCGATTTGACGTAGTTCATCATCGTCAAACTGCTTTAGATCGGCAGGTTTGTGAACCATATCGAGAAGGGGCGTATTGCTTTTTGGTGTTTCCACCGTGGCATTTTCATTTTTTGACGCATCGTGCATACCATGGGTTTTACCCTTAAGGAGCGTGAATGAAAAGTAAAAACTTAAGTAAAGTTATGTTGACATAATAGTATAGGGTCGTTAAATATAATTCATTCAATATTATAGGAGAGTAAAAAATGGGTGTTATACCAGATTTTGTAAACGAAGCATTAGAAGCAGAATATGCGGCGGATGGGGCATTGTTTCAAAAATATCCAGAAATGTTACCGCATCGTAACGAGATATTGAAACTGATAGAAGAAGACCGCGCAATTGTAACGGATATTGTGCGTAGAGGCGCGTTGCAATCAAGCAACCCGTTTTTTGTAGCCGCAGTTGCGGCGCCATTAGCAGGAAAGACAACTATTTTAGAGGGTTATATTGCGGAGAAGCCAGAGTTATTTAAAAGTGGTGTTTATGCAGACCCAGATCAAACAGGCATTCCATTAATGGCAAATTTATATCATCGTTTTTTGATGTCGTCTTTAATGAAGGCAGATGAAAGAGGGTTTGAATATGTACAACGCCGCGCCTATGACATTGCGCGTCCTGCGAGTAATATTTTCACGAACGATAACATAAACTGGGCCATTGAAAATGGTATGAACCTTGCGCATGGAACAACAATGACAAGCCCGTTTGCAGGCAGCTTGTTAAAGTCAATAAAAGATAATGGATATAGAGTAAAATTAATGTTGGTTGGCGCAGAGGATGATATGCGCGCCGAAGGCCAGCAATATCGCGCGAAGGAACAGGGTTTTTATCAATCCACGCCTGAAGATGTGCGTGATAAAGGATTATTGTTCCCGCAACGCATGGAGGATTATTTTCAACATGCTGATGAGTTGGATATTTATTGGCGTGATGGTGTAACCGAGGATGCAACCTTAGCCGCAGTATTTAAAGATGGTCGCATCGACATTAAAGATATGGATGCGTATCAGCGTTTTACAAATAAATATGATGAAGACTGTTTGAAGTTAGCGCGCCCAGAAGAAGGGCGTAAAGCCATACATTTGCCAAAGTTTGAAACTTATGAGGCGCAATATGTTACGCGTTTTCAAGGTGGCGGTTTTTCTGCAAAAGCACAATTTCCTTCATTTGAAAAAAAATAAAGTTTTAATATAGGATTTTGAAAAATGGCGTTTAATTTTGTACGGACTGGTTTTGCGGTTAAACTTCATGGACGCA
>CAYGUV010000015.1:0-12661 GCA_964353185.1 uncultured Micavibrio sp.
GATCCGTTTGTTCTACAATATTCTCCAGCATCAAGTGTGCCAATTGTTGGGTCTGTTTCGAATGATGTCACAGCCGTGATGTCACAGCCAACAATGTTGCCTGCTTTACCAATACAAAGCTCGCCAGTATTTAATGTGTCTTCAACAAAGGGGTCATCTTCGGTAACTCCGCCAGATGTTACGGCAGTTATTTGGTCATCGACATATTTTTTATCTGCTGCATAATCATTGGGATCGCCAGGTACGAGAGGCGTTAAACCTGTTATATATCCACTCGTCATATCCAAATTACCGCCAATGCTTGCATTATTGGTTACGGTTAAGGAATCTAAGGTTGCCAAGCCGCTTGAGCTTAACGTTGTTGTGCTGGTATCGCCTGCGTTTAAAACGTCTAATGTAGAGATTCCTGTGACGTCTAATGTTCCGCCAATATCCGCATTACCTGATGTAAGTGTTAAATTACCTGTACTTAAAAGGGCATCTGTTGTGATTGTTCCGTTAAGGGCGATATTATCTGCAGGTGCGTCGCCTAATGTCGTGTTTCCGGGGACGTTTAAATTAAGCAGTGATAATGTGCCACCAACGGATAAATCGTTACTTGTTGTGACATTTCCCGTTCCATCAATACTGATGCCTTCATTGCCGCCATCGCCAGATAAATAATTACCACCTAAAATAATATTTCCGCCCATTGTGACGCTTCCAGAAAGTGTTACATTTCCATCAGTTGCGATGGAAATACCTTCGTTGTCCCCATCAGCAGATATAAAACCGCCAGCGCCGATGGCGATGTCGAGAGGATCGCCTATTATGTCCCCATATCCTTGGATGAGGGATGATTGCACTTTTGGTAATTTACCCGTACCTGTTGTGCCATCACCGATTGTTAATGTTTTTAATGCCGTATCAATGGCAAATTGAATATCGCTACTACTATCGCGAACTAGGATATCATCACGAGATATCTCCGCCCCTGTGCCGCCGATATCGGTCCAAATCCCACCAACTATCGAAGCCGCATCGTCATAGGTGTATCCAAAGGTCACATCATCACCTGCACGGTTAAATTGTGTTCCTGCACCTGCGTAATCTAAACAGTCTGTATCATAAATGCCGTTCGGTCCTGCCGATACGATGGCAATAACATATTCTGTGTAAGGTCCTGCGCCTGCGTCCCCAGCGTTACGGTTTTGACCTGCGCCGCCACAGCCAATGTCGTCTACTGTTGCATTATCCCATGCGCAATATCCGTATTCATTACCCCATGGGTCTAGGCGGCTAACGCCCAATCCAAGAGGAAGTGTTCCGCCGCCTGTAAATCCTGCAATGGCTGCATTAAAAGGTTCTGGTTCAATAACGCCATCGGCATCACAGTCTGTGGTTGCGCTGATGATTGCCAATCGTGCAGCAGTTATCGCGTTGTTTTCGGCGAGGGTTTTTTTGGTGACTTGGGACATTGTGCGGACGGGGCCTTTGAGGATGGTCATTGTCGACGCACCCAAAACACCAACCATGGCAACCGCGCCAAAAAGCATCAGGAACACGTTCCCAGATTCTTTGACCAATGGTTGCTTTATCGATTTCTTTTGTTTGAAAAACCGTGTTTTTGCCCAATTTTGCATAGGTGTGCCCCTTTATAAGCGTAAAATGCTTTTCCCATATTATCATGAGAAAGGTTAATAATCTGTTATGACGCGCGGGTTCGATTGAACTGGCGTAGGTAATGTATTTTGTAAGAAATACTTATTAGATAAATGGGGAATAAGACTTGTGGATATGCCTGTGTAAAACCCTGTGGATTATTTTACCACAGGGAATTAGAAGCGAAAGCTTTTATTTTAAGAAAACAATCAGTTACAGAATAAATCAGCTCTTTTTATCAAGGTAGGTATTGTTGGCAATATCCAAAAAATACATCTAACTTGATGGGCCAAAACAAGGAGCTGAAATAGGCGGAGATGCCCGTGGAATTTCAGGATTTGAGCGTACTTCAGCAGGTGCAACAGTTTTATCCCATTTAGCCAGCTCGTCAGTAAGAATGTTGTTGGCGTTGCAGCTCAACGAATCGATATGGGCTTGATCAACGCCATCGTGCGCCAAATCATGGATCGAAGATCGTAAATCTCTCATAGAATCCGAAAGCTCCTGGCTTAACTTTTCGGGACCTAAATCCGGGAAGATTCCTGGTTCATGTATCTCTGCGGCTATATTTGCAGCATCTGATTGTGCAATTATGCCTAAAGTACCTATGTGTTCAGATTGCTCAGGTGTAATAACACCTTGTTTTTGTAATGAGTTTAAGTTGTTTAAAAATTCATCCATAAAATACCCCCTTGTTTACATATTAAATAGTAACATGAAGTATTTATTATTTACAAATTTCTATAAAAATAGGAGAGGATTTTTGATCAAAATGTCTGCTTAAGCTCTTTTTATAAAGCTTAAGCCGCGTCTTCGCTATTTTCGGGTGTTTGGCCTTTTTTATCCGCAAAACGCTTTAAATACATCGATCTAAAGTCTACTGGCGCAAGTTGCAGCGGCATAAATCCGCCAGATTGCGTGATATTGGTGATGATTTGACGCGCGTACGGGAAGATAAGCTGCGGCACTTCGACAAAAAGTAGGGGGTGGTGGTGTTTTTCATCAATTCCCGAAATAGAGACGGCCGCGGAATAGGTTAGGTCAGTGATAAAAAGCGCGTTATTTTGGCGCGCTGCGCTGGCGTTTATTTTTAAAGAGACTTCAAAATAATGCTCATGCTCTTCATTTTCTAATTTTTGGATATCCAAAGCAATATTCATATCCATTGCGGGGCGTTCCTTCATGGCGAAGAAAACGGCTGGCGCGCTGGGGTTTTCAAAGGATAGGTCTTTTATATATTGCTTATGAATGACCAATGGTGTTTGGCCAATATTGCCAATATTTTCATCATTATTTTCAACATCAGTATCTATATCAGGGGTATTTTGGGTCATCTCTATCTCTTTTTTATGAATTTTTATTATTTTCTATGTTTTTTGGATTATTTTCAACTGTTTCGCGCACAATTTCGAAGTCGCCATCAATAATATCATCACTTTGGCGGGAAGTTGACGGCATATGGACGCTAAATTTATCAGAATTTGACAGTTTTTCACGTAAAATACGACGAAACGAAGGAATTAAGAGCAAAAATCCGCAAATATCAGTCACAAAACCTGGCGTTAGCAGCAACCCACCCGCAATAATGAGCGCAAAGCCGTCAAAAATCTCTTGAACGGGCAATTTTCCCGATTGCATGTTCTTTTGGGCGTTAAAAAGCGTCTCTAACCCCTGTTGTTTGACCAATATTCCACCAATGATGGCGGTTAATACACAAAGCAATAAAGTTGGCAAAATACCAATTTCATCACCGACGGCCAAAAAGGCGTACACCTCGGCAATAGGAACCATGATAAATAATATTAAAAACGGCATGGAAAATTCCATCTTTCCTTTTCATTAAATCTTATGTGCTTTATAACGGTGATAGAACAATAAATAAAGAGAGTTATTCATGACCGCCGATCTTCTTGTATATATGATTATAGCCGCTGGGCTGGTTTTTTGGTTGAAATCAATATTGGGTAATACCGATGATGAGGACGATGAAAAACGCGAAGATTTATTCAAGGCACGCGAAAAACAAAGCCAAGAGCGCAAGCAAAACGCTGGCAAAGAAGAGAAGGTCGAGAGCTTTTTGGCGCCCATCTCTAAAAAAAGCAATCGTTTGGAAGATAATATTGTTCGGTTAAACGCGTTATCGGGTCAAAATTTGAGCCTGCCGCGCCATGTGTTCTTTGACAATAAAACCGCAGAAAATAATTTAGATGATATTGCCATTACTAAACCTGATTTTGATTTAGCCCATTTCTTGGAAGGGGCAGAATATGCGTTTCCTATGATTATTGAGGCGTTTGCGGAAGGTGATCTAGAAACATTGGAAGATGTTTTGGATGCAAAAGTTTTTGAAGGATTTAAAGTCGCGATTGAGGCGCGCAATGAAAAAGGTGAAAGCGTTACCACAGAGGTTAAATCAATTGAACGTATTGATATTGTAGAAGCGTTTATTAAAGATGAAATTTTCTTTATCACGGTTCGTTTCCATGCAAATGAAATTTGCGTTATCCGCAATTCGAAAGATGAAATTATTTCTGGTGATCCTGACAAGGTGACACAGATGGTTGATGTTTGGGTGTTCGGGCAACCAGAAAAAGCCAAAGGGCCTGAATGGTATTTATATGAAACACGTGATGATGAAGCAGAAGACCATAAGACGCCCATCCCTGATGCGGGTGAGACAAAATAATGATGCGTCAATTATCAGTTTTTTTATGGATGAGTGCCGTTTTTATCTTAAGCGCGTGCGCCGTATCACCTGAACGCGTTGACACAATGACAAGTGAAGAAGAAATGCCCGATGAATTAGTGTTGGCACGTGCCAGCTTTTCTGATTTGCCTAATTGGGCGCAAGAAGATTTTGTTGATTTTGCCGCCGCTTATAACAAAAGCTGTGCGACGATGTTACGCCAGCCCTCACAAAACATGATGAGCAAGACAGCGTTTTTTGGCAAGCTGCAAGAATGGCAAATTGCGTGCCGCCGCTTTGCCGATATTAATCAAACTAATCCCAATGATGTGCGCCAATTTTTTGAACAAAATTTTACTCCCTACACCGCCAGTAATAATGGGGATCGTGAGGGGTTGTTTACAGGATATTATGAGGCCAGCCTTCGTGGGTCGCGGACTAAACAGGGGGTTTATCAAGTCCCGCTTCGTGCGCGCCCCGATGATTTGGTGATGGTGCAATTGGGTGATTTTCGGGATGAGCTAAAAGGTCAACGCATTGCAGGGCGCGTGGTAGGCGGAAATTTAAAGCCGTATGAAACGCACGAGGAAATCATAAATGGCCAGCTGCCCGCCGCGCAGGATAAGCCGCTTGTCTGGGTGGATAATGCGGTCGATGCATTTTTCTTACAAATTCAGGGGTCTGGTGTTGTGAGCTTGGATGATGGTACAAGAATGCGCGTTGGGTATGCGGGGCAAAATGGTCATCCTTATTATGCGATTGGGAAAGAGTTGATTACGCGCGGACATTTAACAAAAGAAAATGTATCGATGCAATCTATTCGTGCGTGGTTGGCAGCAAACCCATCACAGGCGAATGAAATTATGACGACAAATAAATCTTATGTTTTCTTTCGTGAGATTGAAGGGGAAGGACCAATTGGCGGCCAAGGCATTGCGTTAACCGCAATGCGGTCTTTGGCGATCGATCGTTCAATCATTCCTTACGGTGTGCCAACTTATTTAGATGCGCAAAACCCAAACCCATCCGCGCCACCATTAAGACGTTTGATGGTGACCCAAGACACTGGCGGTGCAATACGTGGGCCTGTGCGGGGTGATTTTTTCTGGGGGTATGGCAGCCAAGCCGAAGCCATGGCCGGTGAAATGAAATCCAAGGGGCAATATTGGTTTTTACTGCCCAAAACGCTTTAAATTAAAAAGCAGGGTTTTGTGTCGGCGCAACTTGGTTTGAAAAATCTTCGGGCAAAGGCGGTATTTCTGACTCACCCCCTGCTGCGGGCGCAATGTTATTAAGCGCTTCTGCGGTTGCTATATTGGCATTGTTATCATCGGCCAAGTCATAAATTTCTGTGAAAGATAACGTATCGTTAGATGGGCTATCTTGGTTTTGGGATGAAATTTCGATTTCGCGCTCTGCAATTGCGTCGCGTTCGTTTGAAACGCCTGATATCATCGGCACAATTAAAAATGACAATAGAATTATAGCCACACATACATATATAAATTTCATCATCATTTTATCCTGCTTATTTGTTCGTTTGTTACGCTCACTATACCCAAACTTGAACCATAAGGCCATGTGTCGTATAAAGAAGGCGGTTAATCTTTGAAAAAGGTTATATCATAAACAAATATTAATTACCATAATTATTTTAATTAAAGGAGGAAATACCCATGGCACATCCAGCATTCCAACTAAAAACAGCGAAAAACGGTCAGTTTTATTTCACATTAACGGCGAAAAACGGCCAAGTGATTGCACAATCAGAAATGTACACAACGAAAGATGCCGCAGAAAACGGTATTGCGTCTGTTAAGACAAATGCCCCTTTGGCAGAAACTGATGATCAAACAGAAGCAACGAAAGCTGCTTAATTTATTTATCCCGTGGCTCCGTCGCTAGCGCCTGAGCACGTAATAAATAAAAGATTAATTTGAAGAACCGCCTTTATGTCCTCGTGTTTACACGTTGACGAATATGAAGGGCGGTTTTTTATTTCTTTTGCAGGAATTGTTGTAGGGAAGAGATTTCCTTGCCTAGGTTATCGAGGCGCTCATTTACTTGGTTAATTTCTTCGGCGGTGAAGTCTTTGATTTCTTGGGCGCTTTTGGCGCGTGGTTTTTCCTGTGCCATTGACATGGCATCAACGATAATACCAATAAATAAGTTTAATACAGCAAAGCTGGTGATGACGATAAAGGGTACAAAAAATACCCACGCCAAAGGAAAAATTTCCATGGTTGGACGGACAATGCCCATAGACCAACTTTCAAGCGTCATGATTTGAAATAATGTGTAGGCAGATGCGCCAATCGTTCCAAACCATTCCTGCATTTGAGGGTCGGGGTGGGTGCCAAATACCTTGGTCGTGATAACGGCAGATACATAAAATAAAAGCAAAAGGACGCTAATGACGGACATCATTCCCGGGATTGAATACCCAATAGCGTTAATGACGCGGCGCATTTGTGGCACCATCGAGAGTAAGCGCAAGATCCTTAAGACCCTTAAGGCGCGCAAGACAGCAAGTGGGCCACTGGCGGGGACAAGGGCAATACCGACAATCATTAAATCAAATATATTCCATCCCGATTTAAAAAATGAAAAGCGGTAGGCGTAAAATTTAAGTAAGATCTCAATAACAAAAACAGACAAAATAATGTTATCGACGGCAATTAAAAAATCGCCAAATTTGGACATTATTTTTTCATCTGTTTCAAGGCCAAGCGTCACCGCATTAATAAGGATTAATGCAATGATAAAGCGCACAAAAAATTTGCCTTCAACAAAAGCTGTAATAGTATCTTTGGATGGAATCATTTTTAGTTTTCAAAAAATAAATGGTGGAGCCTAGCGGGTTCGAACCGCTGACCTCTTCACTGCCAGCGAAGCGCTCTCCCAACTGAGCTAAGGCCCCTTTTTAGTCTGCCGTATTTGCCTTTTGACTGTGTTGCTTCGTTGTTCACGTATTAATTATACGTTTCACGCCTAGCGCCTTGTCAAAAATCAAATTCGTTTGACTAAATCATTGCATCACTTTGTATTAGAGAAACACAATAATTTGGATATAGATGTGATAATCAATTCTTTGGGGTTTTTCAAGCATAAAAAAAGGCCGCTATCACCAGCGGCCTTTAAAATTATAGTTGTTTAGATATTATTTTTTTAATAAATCACGGATTTCTGTCAAAAGCTTGATGTCCGCTGGCGGTGGAGGGGCATCTTTTACTTCTGGGTTTGTTGCCGCATCTTTCAATTTATTGACGCCTTTTACGAGCATGAAGACCACAAACGCAATAATCAAGAAGTTGATAAGGGCATTGATGAATAGGCCGTAATTAACAGTTGCTGCGCCAGCTTCTTGCGCGGCTGCTAAGGATGCGTATTCTTGGCCAGATAGGTTCAAGTACATGGCACCAAAATCAATGCCGCCCATAAATAGGCCGATGATTGGATTGATAAGGTCAGCCACAAGTGAGCTGACGATTGCGGTAAATGCCGCGCCAATGATGATACCAACGGCCATGTCCATGACATTGCCGCGGGCAATAAAGTTTTTAAATTCGTTTAACATTTTAATTTTCCTTCATATTTTAGAATTATTGAAATTGAGTATATGGATGATTTGCTAGCGCGCAAAATAAAAAAATTATTTTATCCCAATATGTTAATGGTTTTAGGCGGGCATAAAAAAGGCCGCGGATGAAGGCGGCCTTTTTGAGAAAATTATTTGAACCCTTATCTTTGGTTCATAAAGTGCAAGATATATTGAAACATTGCGATGAAACTGATGTAAAGGTTCAACGCAGCAGCCCATGCATAACGCGCGGCCATCTCTGGCGCGGTATCTGGGTGATACATTTGTTTCATTTGTTGTGTTTGGAACACAGTTAAACCAGAAAAGAGCAAGATACCCGCGCCTGCAATCAGGTTCGCCATCATTGTGCTTTGGGTGAAAATGTTAATCACGCTCATTGCGACCAAACCCAAGATACCCATGGTCAAAAATGTTTGCATACCGCTTAGGTCTTTTTTGGTTGTGTATCCCAAAATGCTTAATCCTGCGAACATGGCCGTGGCAACAAAGAACGCCTTGGCAACCATAATGGCAAAGGCCGCATCAGCAGAAGCGACCGCAGCAATAGCGGCAAAGCTGATCCCGTAAACGACAGCAACGCCATAAAAGGCGAGTTTAAGTTTTGAGGCGCTCATTGTTTCTGGGCGGAAGCCAAACCAGATGATCGCCAAGGGAGCGAACATAACCAAATATTTTTGTGGTCCGCCTAAGAATAGGTTTAATAACGCTGGGGAAGATCCAACGATAAAGGCAACGACTGCTGTTGCGAAAACACCACCGGCCATTTTGGCATAGATGCTGTTCATATGTTTACGCAAGCCTTCGCTTCTACGCGTGGCTTGGGTTTGTGTTGTATCACCGAAACGTGAAGGTTCCATTTGTTTTTATCTCCTTATGATAAATTTTGTTAACCATGCAGCTAACGCTTAAAATTATAAATAACTCCCTATTTATAACAATTTTTATTATCACAGACAAGCTTGGCGAAATTAGGGCAAAGACTGTAGATTTCGACCTAATTTCAACGCCAAGGGTTGGCATTTCGGCGGGATTTGAATCGTTGGCGCGTGGTCCAGTTTTCGCGTTTTTTATCAGGGGGGTGAAGGGTTTCGCTTCGTTCGGCGCGGGGCGCGTGGAAGGGGCGCAGTTGGGGCAAGTTTGGTATTTGAAAGCCTGTTGTGGTTGAGAGCATTTGGATGCGTTTTTCAATCGGTGGGTGCGTTGCAAATAGCCCCATAAACGGCACCCGATTTTCAACGCACATCATTGCAATATCACCCGGTATTTTGGGAATTTGGTCTTTGCCCGCAATACGCATCAGCGCGCGCATCATGGCATCAGGGTTTCTGGTCATTTGTACCGCGCCCGCATCGGCCATAAATTCGCGGCGACGCGATAAGGCAAATCGGGTGAACAGGGTTGCAAAATATCCAATCCATAAAATGGCAACAATGGCGAGTAGGATAAGCATACCTCCGCCTTTTTTGCTATCGCGGGTTCCGCCAATCCAAAGGCCATAGCGTAATTGCGACCAAGCGATCTGCGCGGCAAAGCCGACCATTCCGGTAAAGATAATGGTGATAATCAAAAGACGTACATCCCGATTCATGATGTGCGTTAATTCATGAGCAAGCACCCCTTCCACTTCATCTTTAGAAAGAGATTGCAGCAGGCCACGGGTAACCGTCACGGTAAATGTTTTGTCGTTAATACCGCTGGCAAAGGCGTTGCGTGCGTGAGTTTCAATGATCTCAAGACGGGGCATTTTTAGGCCAACAGAAATACAAAGATTTTCAAAGAGGTTATAAAGCTCAGGTTCTTCCTTACGGGTGACAGGGTGCGAATGCGCCATATTGCGGATCATGCGCGTGTGAAAGAAATAGGCGATAATAAACCACAATGCCACACCAGCAAATATCATCGGCCAATAGTTCGCTATGAAATTGGTCGCAATTTGGGGAGACGATTGTGGCGCTGTATTTCTGTCGCTTATTTGAATATTACCCATTGAAAAAGGAATATTATTTTGTTGTGCAAATTGAGCCGTGGAACTATTTATTCCCGTTATTTCAATCACAACATAAGAACACGCCCAGATCATACCCATTATCAAAAACGGGTAAAACGCCAATAACCCAATTGATTTAAAATTATTATTCCAAATATGTGTTTGAAGCCCTGTGGTCGCAACAGCCATGATTTTTAGTTGAACTTAACGTCTGGCGCTTTTTCCATGACGTCGCGCTCTTCTTCGCTTATTTCGTAGAATTCTTCTTTTTTAAATCCAAAGGGGCCTGCAATCAGGTTAGATGGGAATTGCTCAACAGCTGTATTCAGCTCGGACGTGGCATTGTTAAAGAAGCGGCGGGCAGCGGCAATTTTATTTTCAATATCTGACAGCTCGTCCATTAATTTTTGGAAATTTTGGTCTGATTTTAATTCTGGATAATTTTCGGCAACGGCCATCACGTTGAGCATCGCTTTGCCTAACATGCCTTCGGCTTGTAATCGCTCCCCTTGGGTGTCGGCATCCTGAACCTTTGCACGCATTTTGGTGACTTCTTCAAACACTTCCTTTTCATGGGCGGCAAACCCTTTGACGGTTTCAAGCAAGTTGGGAATAAGGTCAAAGCGCTGGCGCAATTGCACGTCAATATCGGCGTAAGCATTTTCACGATTTTGACGTAACGCCACAAGACGGTTGTAAAGCATGGCCACAAAGCCACCGATGCCTAAGATAATGATGAGAAGTACAATTAATTCCATGGTTCAAATTTCCTTTTTACAATATAAAAACGCATCAATTTTGATTTGTTTGGCAAGTTTGCGTAGAATTATATAGTATCTATGCAATCTTTAAACGAAAAAACGAAAGTTACGTATCCATGCGCTATTTCATTCTTATTATTTTAACCTTGGTTATGATGCCGCTTGCTGGTCAGGCAAACGCACAAACGAGCACGCCCGAAGTTCCCGAAGCGTTACAAGTGCTGGCCGATCGGGGGGCGCAAGTACGATATCTAGGAACAAAACATGACATGCAAGGATGGATTTCCATCTTTCAAGGGCAAGAGCAATATCACTATGTCACGCCTGATGGGCAAGGTTTTGTGATGGGATTGTTGTTTGATAAAGACGGGTCGATGGTCACCATTGATCAGGTGCGTGATTTACAAGCGCAAAATGATGGTGTGTTAGATGCGCTGGCCATGGATAAGCCGCGCGAAGAAAGTTTGACCATAGCAAAAGAGGAAACCAATGAAGCGTTTGAATATAAATCACCCGCAGAAAAAATGTTTGCCGATGTATCGAATAGTAATTATGTGAGCTTTGGCGACAAAAATGCGCCTGTGATTTATTCATTCATGGATCCGCAATGTCCGCATTGTCATACATTTATGAAAGATCTTCGTAATGGTTATTTGGACAAAGGGTTGGTGCAGGTACGGGTGGTGCCCGTTGGTTTTCGTCAGGAAACATTGGCGCAGGCCGCATTTTTATTGGCATCTCCAGACCCGCAAACCGCGTGGTATGACCATTTAGATGAAAAGAAAATGTTACCCGCCAAAAATGATGTGAACACAGAAGGCGTGCAAAAGAATTTGATGATGATGCAAAATTGGAAATTTGATGTCACGCCAATGACCGTTTATCGCGGTAAAGATGGTAAGGTTAAAATCATCCGTGGCCGCGCCGATAATATGGCGGATATTATTGCGGATATCGCCTCTTAAAAAAAAGCATCATCAGCGCGCATTAATGAGGATGCTGAGGCTTTATTTGATGCAGTGATCAACCGTTGGACGTCGCGCGGGCGCGAAATATCGATTATATTGGTTGCGGCTTATCATGGTGCGGGTAGAAAATGCGTTTACCTTCTTATTGAAGTCTATATAATATGTCGCACAAGTTATTCGTGTTTAATGAAGGTTCAACATTACTATGCCTACAGATTCAGCATTTGCCATCCGGCTTTTAGAGAAAATTGGGGCGCCATTGGTTGCGGCCATTGAATCAGCCCCGCCCACAGGCGAAAGCGCAGAAGTCGGCGCCGCGCAGATGATGGCCCAAATGTTAGGCCAAGCGGTTCAAATAAGTATCAAGCTTTCCACGACATTAAACGCCGAAGAGACAGAAGAACAAGCAGATTCAACGCGTCTTTCCATGGCGGCAATTGCCACGCCTTTATTGGCAGATTTTTATGTGAAGAATAAGCGCGTACCCCAAGAGGGGGATATATCCCGTATTACCAAATCATTAGAGGCGGTGATCGGCTTTGCCGATAAATTTACCCCTGCGGCCGATGGGCAATCACGTTTAACAACGATTGATAATGACATTGCGTTTTTTGACGCAACACAGGCGATTTTGACAACTGCTCAGGCGTTGACCCCTGTTTTGCTGGCGATTTCAGAGTTTTCATTTGGAAAAACTGATACTAAATTAATGCAAGAGGTCGCAGCAAAGTTAGAAGAAAAAGCGACATTATTAGCCGGTGGTGGCGATAATAAAATGGGACAAATATTGGTTTTAAAATCATTGGCAGTAATTTATGCGCAATGCCACAGCCAAGCGGTCGAGAAAATGAGTGCAGGTGATAGTGAGAGCGCAGCTGCGCCATCAATGACGCCAATTTGGGAAGCGTTTGAAAGACGTACAATGATGATGCAAGCCTTGGTTGGGCAAGACGTACAGCAGGGGTCTGTTGATTCTGATGAAGGGGCAGCGCCTGTCGCGGCCGCTGCGCCAGAAAC
>CAYGUV010000015.1:12761-36188 GCA_964353185.1 uncultured Micavibrio sp.
GCAAAAACGGAAAGCCCGCCAGCGCAAACGCCGACTAAGGCGTCTGAGCCATCGGCGCCAGCGAAACCTGCAAAAGAAACACCACCCAAAGATGAAACCGCCAATAATTTTGATACATCCTCTGCGCCGCCTGCAAACCCTATGGGATTTTTCAAACCTGGAACGAAGAAAGAAGATGAATAAGTTTTTGACAGTAGGTCATTTATTCATGAGCGTGATCGCTTACAAAGTAGAAATTTAACTTTTTTTTGAGTATAATAAACACATGACAAAAGTGATTGCCGCCTGTTTGATGTTAGCTGCCCAAACTTACTCTGTGCCGCCTGCCGTGTTGGTTGGTATTTATCAGGTAGAGGGCGGTAAACCTGGGCAAGCGGTAGGAAACACAAATGGCACCTACGATTTAGGCCCGATGCAAATTAACACGATATGGATTCCGGAATTGGCGCAAATGTGGGGCGTGAGCAATAATACCGCCCTTCAATGGGTGAAAAACGATCCGTGTACCAATATGGGTGTGGCATCGTGGATCTTGCGCGGGCATATTGACCGTACGGGTGATTTATCAACGGCGATTGCGCATTATCACTCCAAAACCCCGAAATTTGGCGGCCCCTATAAAGGCAAAGTGATTAGAGCAATGCGCGAAAAAGGCCTTTTGAAAGACGAAGCGACAAAGTAATCCGCGGGTTTGGTTAATCAAATTTGCTATCAACACGCAAAAACCCGTAAGCTTATGGAATAGCTTTTTATCTATGCAAAGAACAGTTTGGGGCATATTCAAGTGATGACTTGTTCTAAATAATGGAAAAGGCTAAACTTTACACCAGTCAACCAAGCGATTCGTAAGTAACAAATGATGACATATAAGAATTTTTCAAAAAATAAACTATTTGGCGCAGCCCTCGTTATGATTGGTTTAACAAGTGTGAGTGCTTGTACCACGCCTATCGAGAGAGAGGCGCAGATCGTCGCGTCCCCTGATAAGGTATCATTGATGTTGGCAGAAGCGGCGGATAAAGCGTCAGACGCGTTAGAAACTTTGGCAGCGGTTGAGCAATCACGCGCGCCAGCAGTGGCCGTGCAGCCTATTCATAATGCACCGCCTGAGTTAAAACGTGCCATTACTATTAATTGGATTGGGCCGGTCGAGCCGTTGTTAAAAAAATTAGCAGACCGCGCGAGTTATAATTTTATCACAGTCGGTGATAAACCGCCCGTTCCGTTAGTGGTCAATATTGATAAAGAAAACACCCCCGTCATAGATGTCCTTCGCAGTGCAGGATTGCAATTGGGGTTACGCGCAGATGTGAAAGTTGATTCAATCACCAAAATGGTTGAATTGCATTATGCCCCCGTTACAGGTTTGGGGGAGTAGGCTTTATTGGGTATGATCAAAGACATCTCAAATAAAATGATAAGCATGATCGCCATGGCGGTTTTATTGGTTATGACGACTGGTCAAAACGTACAGGCGCAAGCCAGAATGGACGATGCGCCGCCAGTGATGGTGGATGATCTGATTAATATTGAGCCAAAGGCGTCAACCAAAGAACGGGCGGAGGCATTACCGCTCGATATCCGTGTCGATGCATTGGAAGAGGCCGCGCTATCTTATGGTGCGCGTGGTGGCTTGCAATGGCGTACGTGGCATATCCGAAATGAAATGGACACACGCGCCGCCTATATGGATAAGGTCTTTGATTTTCGTCAATTGCTTATTCCTGCGCCTTCGGGGTTGATGATTGAGCCGCCAATTGTTTCTGAAGCAATGGATGCATTATTGATAAATAGCCGCGGAGAGCAAGCGGCAATAGCCGATAAGATTTTAACGATCAACCGTAATGCCCGTATCGTAACAGCGCCCAGAACGTGGCGTGGATATTTGGAGCGTGAGTGGGGAAATGTTGATCCGCCGCCTGATATTTTACGCCCGTTAAATAAAATTGAGCGCGCCCTTTGGAGAGATAATATTTTAAAAGGATGGAAGCGTGGCGTCGAACAAGCGGATGATGTTTTTCAAGCAGATTTGAATTTATTGGTTGCTGATTACCAAGGAATGATCCGATATAAGACGTTATTGGCGCAAAATATGATTTCGCCGCCTTATGCGATGCAGGTTGACCGCGGTGTGACGGGCGATGGAAATACAATGCGCATTGGCGATCGTGAGTTAGAGATTACCAATATGCCACAATTACAAACTGGATATAAACAATGGCAGCCCGCAAACCGGTAAGTCTTCTTAAAGGTAAAGATAATATTGGGGAAACGTGGCCAGAAGAACCACCACGCTTTACCGATGAGTTGGTTGATGAATTTATTCTTTGGTGTGTGAAAAAAAATACATCTGATATTACCATTCAAACCGACCGTCCCGTTTACAATGAAATTTATGGCGTTTTATATCCCGCTTTGTTCCGTCCATTAGATGCGGCGGATATGAATGTCTTTTTGGATAAAATTTATGGGCCCGAAGCAAGCGCACGATTGGCGTCTGGTCGAGATTTAGATTTATCTTATGAAATTCGTCCGGATCGATATACGCGCATTCGTTTTCGTGTCAATATCACCGCCGTCCTATCGCGTGGGCGCGACGCGGCGCAAATTACAATGCGTGTTTTGCCGAGCGAGCCACCAACGATGTTGGATTTAAATGTTGAAAAAGAAATTATTGATGCATGGAACCCGCGCCAAGGCATGATTGTGGTGACTGGCCCAACGGGGTCGGGTAAATCAACATTATTGTCCGCAGGTATTCGTATGTTATTGGAACGCAAACAAGGATGCGGAAAAGTTGTATGTTACGAGGCACCGATTGAATATGTTTATGACACAATAAAATCGCCCCGATCTTTAATTTCACAAACTGAAGTGCCGCGCCATCTGCCTGATTTTGCGAAAGGGGTGCGCAATGCGTTACGCCGAAAACCTAATATTATATTGGTCGGGGAAGCGCGCGATAAGGAAACTATTGCGGCATCAATTGAAGCCTCTCAAACGGGGCACGCCGTTTATACAACAACACATACAACAGGCGTTGCATCAACCATTCAACGAATGGTGGGTGTGTTTGAACCGAATGAGCGATCAGAGCGTGCCTATGCGTTGATGGAAACCATGCGTTTGGTCATTACCCAAGCGTTGGTGACCAAAACATCTGGCGGACGTCTTGGTATTCGGGAATGGATGCATTTTTCTGATGAGGTGCGCGAACGATTAATGGATATGGATTTTAAAGATTGGCCATCGGAAATTCACCGTATTTTACCCTTGCATGGGCAATCAATGGGGCGTAGCGCCGAAATTGCATTTGAAAATGGTGATATTGATAGAAGAACATATATCATGCTCTCCAACTCCACCGGCGGCGTTGCGTAAAAACGGTTTAAAAATGAATTTTGTAAAATATTTAGAAAGCATGTAAGATAATAACATGGGTAAGGCAGAAGATACCGCAGAAGAAAGAAACAATTGGCATTGGCGTAATTCAATGCGTCCAGTACGTTTTTTTAATATGGATGCCCGTGCGGCAATTCCGTTTTGTTTGTTGTTGGTTTATTTCCGTCCCATCACGCTTTTTTTAACGTTTAGCAGTACGATTGTCTTTATTGCCCTTGAAAAGCGGGGATTAACGTTTCCTTCGGCATTGCGGGCATTTCGATCATGGATCAATGGCCAAAGTCGTCCTGCATGGGTTGCGGGGAACCGCCGTAAATTTCGTGATTTCGGGTAACCTCTTTAATAACCATTAAAAAAATTAGATAAATATTGGGCGTTATTGTTGGTAGGCAATGGTATGGGCTTGTGTTTTGGTCATCCCAAAGATACGATGAAAAATAATTTAAATGATAGATGGTTTTAAGATGATTTTTTCTAAAAAAGTTCTGATGCAAAATATGGTTTTGTGCTGCGTTGTTATTGCGCTTCCGGTATCTGCGATGGCGGGCTTTGAATGGAGCCCCGCGCCAGCCCAATCATCTGTCGCCCCTTCGAGGGAAGCGGTTTCTAATCCACCGATGGAGTATGATACGCGCACTGTTGCGGCAGTGCCTCGTGCCCCCGTAATTTCTGAGCCGTTGGCACCAATTCAAGATATGATTTCTGGGCCAAGTGTTGTTTCAGCGCCAATGCCACAAATGGAAAATAAGCCTGTGCGTCAAGCTGGCGGCCTTTATATTGATCCGTATCCGTTGCGCGGGGAACGCGCGGGAAATATAGTTGATGCCTCTACTATGGATCAAGCATTGGTTGAAAAATCAGGCAGTTTGAATCCTGTTCAATTAGGCGGTGGAATGACCACTGGTGTTAATAATAAACGCCGCGCTGTTTCATCTATGCCGCGTGTAAACGGAGGAAAATCAATCGCTGCAATTGATACGCAATCTTTAACGCCATTTATTGGGGATGAGCCCGCGCCACTTCCTGGTTATGGTTTAGGCCGGGTGGAGCGTGACGATTCTATGCGTCAATATGCGCAAGCGGTTGGTTTTGGTAAAGGTTTGCCTTTGGCTTTGGCGATTTCGCAATTGGTGCCATCTGATTTTACCCATCGTTTTGATGGTGATATTGATGCGTCCGCCATGGTCGATTGGGAAGGGGGCAAGCCGTGGAATGTGGTCTTGAACGACATGCTGCGCCCGCAAAACATGACAGCCGAAATTGAAGGTAATGTTGTCGTGATCAAAAATACGGCGAAGATTTAAATAATATATTAATCGCCGTAATTTCTTTTTTATAAACCCACTATTACTGCAAGAAGTTAACCAATGTTAGGTTACTTATAAGTGCGGTGACGCTGAACGAAGCTTCGAGCGTGGTTTGCGCTTGCTGAATTTTTGCAACAGTTTCTGTTAAATCAACATCTTCGGCATCGGAAATTACACTTTGTAGGGCGTTCGATTGAAATCTATATTGCTCTTCAATAATTTGAGTTTGCGCTTGGGTTAATGACAAACGATATTCTTCACGGTCCAACTTATCAATGGCACGTGCAATGGTTGCCCCTAAATCATTAATAACCGCATAGAAGTTATCTTGCTTTTCCTGTGGTGGGAAAGGTGCCGTTTCAAGTGCGGTTAAATCACCAATAGGAGTGTTCAAAGCGCCTGGTGCATATTCAGGCGGCGGTAAATCTTTGAGAACGCCAATCGCCAAAAGCAATTCTTTCATGCCTTCATCGTTGGCCAATAAGGTGTAGTCGAAGTCTGAATTTTCATCAACACGAACACGCACTTGACCTGTTGTCCCACTAACGAGGGAATCAGAATATCCGAGAATTTTTTCATTCACACCTTGATAGGCGTCAATAAATTGTTCGGTTGTGATGGTGCCTGCGCCCCATTCCCCAATGAATCCAGATTGTTCCAAAGGTGTTGTTAAATCATCATCATCCAAACGGAACGTACCTAAAAACGATGAGAATAAGCCATTATCATCAACAGGTCTAACGGAGGAGTCAGACCCTGCGAATAAGAAGCGATCCCCATCTTTCGTGTTCATAAGGTCAATAATATAATCATAGACATCATTGGCCAATTCTTTGGTTGTTTCAAAGTCTGGATAGTCACCCCCTTGTGGGGCGCTGGTGATGCCATTTAGCAGGTTATTGGCTTGCGCTTTTATTTGTTGCAGGCTGCCTGTCATTAATTCAATGCGGCGATCGGCATTTTGAATATTGGTTGTATATTGATCCAACTTATTAAAATTTGCGCGCGCCCGTTGGGAGCGAAGCACATCTTCACCAAGCCCTGCGAATTTTTGGGTTTTTTTACCAGTTGCAATTTGGGTGGAAAAGCCATTTAGTGAAACTTGTTGAGATTTCAACAGCTCAATTTGGCTTAACGCTTGTCCTAAATTTGAAATACCTGTCATGATAATGGGCGCTCCTTTAAACGCGTCTTAAAAAAATAATGTCTTAACGAAATGCATTAAGAAGTTCTTGAAACATTTCATCTGCGGCCGTAACAGCACGGGCCGCAGCCGCATATGCAGTTTGAACCACGATTAAGTTTGACATCTCTTCGTCAATATTGACGCCAGAGTCATTGCTAAATTCACTTTGTAAAATATTACGTAGGGTGCTTTCATTTTCAAACGCACTTTGTGCCTGAAGATAATCTTGTGATGTCTCATCAATAATTTTTTGGGCGTAATCAAGCAGGTTTGTCGCGCTAAAGATTCCTGTAGAAATAGCGGCGTTTGGCCCCAAGTTACGATTTCTTATATTTGTGAAACTGTTCGACCCTGCTGAGATTTCAGACGCATAGGGAACATCTGTAATAGGTGAATTTTCAACAGTAGGCAAACCTGCGTTAAAGCTGCCGAAAATTGCGCTTATGATGTTGATGTTATCAGGTACGCCTGATGTCGCGCCCAATGTGGCAAACGGGCCGCCAATGATATTTAACTCTCCACCATATAGCGGGGCAGAAACAGCGGGGCCAAAGTTTGAATCATCAATTCCAGGGCGCAAAGATAAAAATCCAGTAATGAGATCTACTTCTACAAATAAGCCTGGCACGCCTTCTTGGGTGGTTGAGTTATATGTAAGTTTTGTTTCCAAATCGACAATCGTGTCGTCTGGATCAATTGTGATGGTATAGGCGGGGTCGTTGCCCACTTGCACAGTAAAGCTAGGGTCTTCTGTAATAAATGTCCCTTGTTGAATACCAAGGGCGGCCATGGCATCAGCGCCCATCGGGTTTGCGCCTGATGTGTCAAATGGCGGCGTGATTGGCGGCGTAAAGCCACTGCCGTCGATAGTGATATTACCACGGCTTTCGAAAACTAATTGACCGTAGTTATTAATACTGACGGCGGCTTGATCAGGGGTTAGACCTTCGGCGCCAATTTGCGCGTTTATTTCAGCGACTAGTTGATCAGCTACATTGGCACCCGGTTGTAAGGCGGCCAAGCTCAGGTCGATTGTAATGGTGGTGGGGCCAAAGGCGGCTGCACCGCGCGCTTCTTCAAAGGTCACTTGGAAGGTGTCATTATCAGGATAGCCTGGGAAAAATTCATCAAAAGAATTGATTAGTTGTGTTTCATCAAATGTAAGCGGATCGCCATCATCAATTTGTGTGAAAGATGTAAAATCGATACCCGTGACAACTTGGTTCACAGAAGTGAGCCCTAAATAAGTAGAAAGAGGCGTGTTTGCGCCAGCATCGGTTAGGTCAATGGATCCTACTGCTTCTTGGTAATTGACGTCACCAAAGGCGCTTTCAAGGACTCGTTTAATGACAGAATTATCGCCCGTTGGAATATTGACATCAGACACATATGTTCCGCGCTGTAAAATGCTGGGGTCATTCACAATTCTGGTATTGACCTGCATCGTCCTTGCAAAATCAACATAAGGAACGGGTATAGGCGGATCCGCGGTTGGATCAGGCGCGGTATTTAATGGCACATTGCCGTCTGGGTCTGTGAAAAGTCTTAGGCCTTGTAAATCCATGCGGTGGGCCACTTGATAGGCCAGCTCATCAAGTTGGGCATGATAGGAAGGCAGTACCTCATCACGCAGTGCGATTAACCCGCCGAGGCGTCCGCCAATTTTACCTTCGGTTAGATCAGTACGTGTTTCGTTTGTGTTTGTTGTGCTGACCAAGATTAATCCACTAACGCTATCTGGATAGAATTGTTGTGCAGAAAGGGGATTGCTTTCTAATTCAAAACGCTGCGCTACATCGCCGGCTAATTCTTGACCTTCGCGGGTTTGAACGACAAGAACGCCATCACCACGTTCAAAAAATGTAATATCAATTTCTTCGGTTAATGCTTTGATCGCGATATCACGTTGGTCCTGCAGACCTGCAACAGAATTACCAAAGCGTTCCGCGCCACGGATATTGATGTTGATGTTGGTAATTTCTGCGAGCAGGTTGTTAACATTGTTAATGGAGCTTTGTAAGTCGCCTTGCGTATCATTGCGCAAAGTGGTGAGCAAGGTGGCATAGTCATTAAATTTATCAGCCACAATACCCGCATCATAAACAGTTTGTTCCAACTGGTTGGTATCATCGGGAATATCAGAAAGGGCGGAAAAAGAATCGCGTAATTCAGCAATCTTTGATGCGATAGAGAATTCTCTATCAGGCGGCCCATTAAAGCTTTGAATTTGTTCAAGGTAGCTGATTTGGACATCTTGGGCGGAAGAGGCGCTAATTTGTGTCCAAAGGTCACGTTGCAGGTTCATGTCCACTTGGCGGATGACTGTTTCGGTTAATACACCCACTGTTTGGCCTGATCCGCGCAAAACTTGCGTAGATTGAGGCAATATTTGCCTGTTATAGCCTTCGGTCGTGGCATTACTGACGTTGTTGGAAATAACGCTTAGCTGTTGTTGCGCCGCACGTAAACCAGTGATTGCAGTATTAAGTGCCTGAAAAGTCATGCTTTTTTGCTCCTTCTTCGTCAAATCGCAAGCGATAAGACTGTGTTAAAATCCGAATCTTATAATGAAGAAAAGGATTTAAATCTTTAATCTAAAAGGAAAATTGCAAGTATGATGCCAACACCCTGAAAGGGTGATTATTGACCAATATTATTTAAAATATCTCTTACTTGGCGAGGGTTTAAAGCTTGCGGAATGTCTTTGGATTCAAGTTCCATCTGCTTTTCACGCAATTTTAGCTCAAGCAGGATCGAGGTCAACATTTCACGACGTTTCAGGGCTTCGGTAATTTGCCAGTTTTGCATCGATTTAATGGCGGTCATGGCCGCGACCATTCTGCGGACATTGGCAGGCTTATCATATAGGTTTGATATGAATTCAGGGTGATAATAAATTTTACGGGTTAAAAATTCCATTTGGGCATAATGGCTTGGGTTTTCACCAATCATATCATCGACCAAGTCGGCTTCGATGCCCATTTCAACCATCATAGAGCGTAAGAATGGGCCGATGTTGTCCGCCTCAGGCGAGCTGGCTGATTTTTCTGCCACGATAAAGGCTAAACTGTTTTGGGCCACACTGCGGATGGCAACCAAGGAGCGCATCTCAAGATATACCTCTACAAAACGGGTGAGTTCTGTTTTAGCAGAAACAATCGGTGGGAAACTGTTATGCATGAAAAGTTGATCCATAACCGCAAAGATGGTTGCTTCATCGGACGTTGTTTCATCGTCGAACAGATCTACATCTAAAGTTAAAGGAGATGAGATTGAACGCGTATAGTCAATATCTGCATTGACCATGGCAGAAGCTATTTCGCCTGTGCAGAGCTCCGTGTTTTGACCTGCATTATCTGATGGCGTGCAGTAAGCAGATAGATATGTGCTTTCAATTGTTTCTTCATCAGTCGATAGGCCATAGGTAGATGCATCCCCTAGTTTGAGGGCGCGATCTATCATGGAGCGGGCAAGGGCGGCCTGCGTTACCGCGGCGCGGCGCTCACTTTGGCCGAGGCCACGGACGAATGTCCCGATGGTACACATTTGTTCGCTTGGCTGATATTTCTGATGCGCAAGGGCAGTTTTTTGTTGGATCAAACGCTGGGTTTCTAACTGATGTTTGGCATCAAAGAATGTTCCAATAATTTGAACCTGTTGCATCATCGTGCTGACGATTTGGGCTGTCATTTTTTGTAAGGATTGCACCCAAAGATCTTTCAATGAGTCAAACCCAAGGTATATATTGTCGCCACTACCAATTGCAAATTGAAGCTGCGTATAAGTTAATGTTGGGGAAACAGTATATTCGTCTACTTCACCCGTAAATCCATAATCTGCTGGTGAACAATTACTTGGTATGGCTATTCCTCCATGCTCACAAACATAAGCAGATGTACATGTACCTAAATTATCACAATCGCCTCTTCCGTTTTTTAAAATATCATCACATTCGTCAGTTCCTCCAAGGTGGAAAGCTGCGATTAAGCCAGACTCTGTCACTTTACATGATCCTGTTGATTGGTTCTTACGAATACCTGTGATGGTGCGTCCACCATCAGCCAAAAGTGTTTGGCATGATGTTTTCGCACGTATAGTCTCTAAGTTGACCTGCATCAGACCATCCATAAGACATTCTTGTACGCTATGGCAGGCTTCTTGCAACAGAGGTTGACCAGAACAACTCGCTCTAGTCCCTCCACATTCGGGGTTTACATTTCGACAGGCACCCGCATTACAGCCTGGAAATTTATTTGTAATACTATTTTGGGTGTCGGCAATAAACTGGTATTTTCCGAGCGGAAAGCCGTATTTTGTACTTGGGCCAATCGCGGTATACCCACCAGAACCTGCAGATTCTGTTCGTTGAATAGAATCTTTAAGGGCGTTCCAATCACATTGCCCTCCACCTGTGCCACCCCCATCGGAGCCTGTTAAAACTGTTCCTTCTGGTTCAAACCCGTAAGTGGCGCTTATGAATGTGCCTGAAGCCAGAGAAAAAAGTAACAATACAGCAATAATATTTTTTATCATGAAGCCACCCCGTCAGTCGTTGAGAGAGGGGTGTGACATATTTCAATATTATTATCGTTTAGCGTCAGGCAAATAATATTTGCGATTGAAAGAGAAGCCTTATCTGCCTCTAATGATATTTTACCAGACCAATCAACGGCTATTTTATCAAGCACTGAATATCCATCACGGGTTAAAGAAATTTTTGAGGCGGGTTTTAGTCCCTTGATTGAGATAACGTTGTTATGCGGGGCTAAATTAACGTCAATGACATTTTCATTTAATGGGTTTTGGATTGAATAATGAACGTCATACGCAATATTGGGAACATTAGTTTTGAATTTTTCAATACGCTGGTTTTGAGTAACTTCTTTTATATTGGCATCTAATACGAATTCAGTTTGATGAAACCCTATTTGATTAGACGTGTATGTGATTTTAATCTGATCGATTTTTCCAGTGGCTTTATCAGCAAATTTATTTGTAAAGGCGAAAGATATTTGATTTTTGTTAAAGGCGTCAGAATTATCGTTAATCGGTAAAAATGACACGGCAATATATATCGCAGCAATGGCGATAATACTTACAATGGAAAGGGCGATCATTTTTTTCATGCTTAATCGACCTCCGGTAAATCAAGAGTGTCGCCAGTCGTTTGTAAGCCTGCTGCCTCGTTTATATATTTATCTTCATATTGATCGACGAGGGTCTCAAGCGTTGCTGCCAAGTTTAGATTTTTTCGGGTGTGCGAGTCATAGGCATCTAAGCGTAATTTTAAATCAAGCGCCTGCATAGAAACAATTTTACGATCAACATTTTCAGGCGTGCTGTAAAGATCCGCATAAAAATTTGGGTTTTGATACATGGTATTTGTCAGGAATTTCATTTGCGTATAATAGCTAGGGCGCAGACCCAATATATTTTGTGCATCCTCCGCCGAAAGACCCATTTCTTTTAACACGGCCTCCATATAGGGCTGAACAGAGGCATCTGTTTGTGTGCGTTCGGCGACATAGGCGGCAAATGACGCCTGAGCGATACTGCGTTTGGCAAGTAACCCCCGCATTTTCATGTAAACTTCTACAACGCCAGGGACCGGATCTTCGGCCTGGGCGTTTTTAGAAAACTTACTTTCTGGGATAACGGGCAATACAGTGTGACCATAAAGATTTGCTTGCAAGGCCATCACATCCGCCTCATCAGCCGTAGCATCAGGCACAGTGAAATTAATATTGAGGTTATTACGCTGGGCTAATGATGTGAAATCAATGTCTTTGAATGTTCGTTTTGAATCAGTTGCCTTACATGTATTAACCATGGATCCCCCTAATTCTTCGGGGTTACAATATACATTTAAATATTCATCAAAACGGGATCTGAGGTCACTGGTAACACCGCCGCCAGAAACGCCATCACCATTTAAGGATTGACGTTGCGAAGACCGCGCGGCAAGCGCCGAAAATGTAATATCCTTTTGACGTTCCGTATTGGCAAGAGAGCGCGTGACGGTTCCAAAAGTACACATGCCTTCACCAACTTGGTATGCGCTGTGGGCTTCGGCTGTTAATGATTGAAGCAAACGTTGTGATTCCAATTGATGTTTTGCATCAAAGAGCGTGCCGATCATCATGGTTTGTTGAATTGATGTGGTTGTAATTTGTTCGGTCATAAGCATAAGCGCAGGCAGCATATGCGCCTCCCAAACATCTTTTACTAACCATGTCCGCTGTTCAATAAAGGCATCAGTCATGTATTGAATGGTGATAGGTGTTTGTTTATTTGATTCACATTCACAACCACCTTTGGAACAGTTCGTGATGAGAGGAGAGCAGAGTAAACATGTGGCGCCTCCCAAAAGACTGCCCAACGCATTACTTTGTTTTGTGAATGTCATTGAGGTCACGCCAAGGATGCTGAGGAATGATAAAGTCAAAAATAGATATCTATAGAAAGGACGTTTGATCATAATTTATTCATCCCCCTTTGATATTTCATTTTCGATTAGACGAATTTCATGTTCCAACTCAGCCTCAAGCATCACAGCCATTGTCATTTCGGTGCGCAGGTAGCTTCGATAAAGGTCGCGTTTGCGCATTAATTTTGTTGCCTGAATAGATGCATTGAGACGTTTCACATTTTCAGGTTTATCATACAAATCAGAATAAAATTCAGGGCGTTGAAAGAAAAGTTTGCTCAACACTTTCATTTGCGCGTAATAGCTAGGGTTTTTGCCGATCATATCTTGAATTTCTTCAAGCGTTGTTTCAGTGCCACCCATTTCTTGTATAAGGGCATAAATAAAAGGTTCTGTCCGGTCGTTACTGGCTGCTTTTAACGCGGCAATCGATGCAAATGAATTGACGGCAACACTGCGTTTTGCAACTACGGATCGGGCATCCATATATACTTGTGCGCCTGTCTCATAAGCTGGCGCGCCATTTTCATCAACAAAACTTGTTGCGTTCATATAGGGGTATAAATCATTCGCGGCCAAATTGTCGGTTAAAGCAAAAAGCGCGCGTTCATCATCGGTATTGTTATTATCTGTTAAATCGATGTCTAACGTCCAAGGGTCTTGAATGGTTTTTGAATAAAGAATGTCTTTATTATAAAGCGCGCTAATATTCCTTCCGTTTTTACAAAGGTAGTCATTATTGGTTGAGTTATCATTTGGGTCACAAAAATTTAAAATATAGTTTTGCAAGCGTGATAATTGATCAGAAATGGCACCTTTCACGCCGATGCCATCACCAGAAAATAATTGACGATCGGAAGAGCGGCGCGCCAAAGCAGTAGATGTGAAATCAGTCTTGCGAGATGCTGTGGCCAAAGATGTTGTCATCGTGCCAAAGGAGCAAAATGCTGTAGATGGTTGATATTTTTTATGGGCGCGTGCGCTTGCCATTTGGAACATGCGCTGGGTTTCAAGTTGGTGTTTGGCATCAAAGAAGGTGCCGATAATTTGCACTTGCTGCATGCTGTTTGCCGTAAATTGATGTGTCATTAGTTTTATAGCGGCCAATAAGCCCGCTGGGTCGCCTAACGTATCATCACGGAAAAAGGCATCAACCATCCATGTGCGATGTTTTTGAAATTCATTTGTTACGTGTCCTATGGTCGTATCAAATTTACTTGCAGTACCTGTTTCCGCATTTGAAATGCAAATACAGGAGTTTTGGCATTTATTTATCAGAGGTCGACAGCAAGACGAGCCACATTCCATGTTACAGCTTGGGCCAAAAATGCCAAAAGCAAAAGCCGGCTTAACCAGAATAGCAGGGGCAAATAAAAGGGTGCCAATTATTATGAGGAGCTTTAATTTCATTTACAGCTCCCCTTCTGGGTTAAGGCCAATAAGGGCACGGTTGGAACGCGTATGCGCGTCTTCAAGCATGATTTCTAACATGCCTGCAAACATTGCTTCTTCTTCTAATTGACGATCAAAAAAGTCATCCTCGAGAGAGAGGTTTAATGTTTTGATGGCCGTATCTTTACGAGAAACGTTCGCCGCACTTTCATAAAGCTGCGTGTAAAATTTAGGGTTTTCAAAAATATAACTGCTAAGGATTCTACGTTGTGCGTTATAGCTAGGGTTTTTCCCTAATAAGGTATCAACTTCATCTTCGGCGACACCTAGATCAAAAATAATACGTTTCATGAAAGAGGAATCAAACCCAGTCCCTGATTGCGCATCAAATGTTTTGCCGCCACTAACGCGTTCTGCGACAACGGCTGCGAATGCATTTTCGGCAATGCTGCGTTTTGCCACAACGGCACGTAAATCCATATATGTGAGAGCTTCTTTCTTCACTTTTCCTTCGGGGGTAGCCAAAGTAAGGCGCTCAATGTCTGGGGGTAGTTCGGGGGCAAAAAGATTGGTGGTAAATGCCAGTATATCTTCGCCATCTTCGTTTTTATTAGGGTCCTCATCTTCGTTATTTTCAATATATGATGGGTTTATGAAGTTTGCTTCAATGGTTTGTTTTGAATAAAGCGTATCTGTAATATTAATATCTTTGTTGCGCCTTTCAGCCACAGGCGCCGATTCAGCGCAAAGCCACGTTAAACCTTTGGCGTTATCAAAAACATTACAGTATTTTTCTTTAAAATTATTATAGCGGCTGGCAACATCTGATGTAAAATTTACGCCTGAGATGGAGTCATTATTTCTAAGTGTTCTATCGCTCATACGCTTTGTCATAGCGGTGTGTGCCAGACGTGAATGTTGATGTGCTGAAGCTAATCCACGAACGTTTGTTCCTATTTCACAAATGCCAAGGCTGGGTTGATAATCGCGGTGCGCTTCGGCCATTAATTGTTGAAAAATACGCGTTGTTTCCATTTGGTGTTTGGCATCAAAGAAATTACCAATAACAAAAGTTTGTTGCATGGATACGGCGCTTAATTGACTGGTCATCATCTGCATGGTAGGTAAAACCAATTCTTTCATAAAGACATCAATAAGCCAGTTTCTATTCTTTATCATTTCATCGGTGAAGTGCGCACGAATTTCGGCGTGATTTTGACGAATGGGGGCTTCGCACGTACAAAAACATGTCGAGGTACATGAACCACCTGCCGAACCAGGCTTAGTATCTCGAGCAAAGGTTTCGTAATTGCCTGTATTATTGCTGTCAATAATAGCATCGCTGATACCTGCGAACGCACTGAAAAGTTGTAAGCCAATAGTATCCATTAATCCGTCAATACCGATAGATTCAACAATACCATTGAAAACATCTGGTAAAGCCCCTTGTATGGCAGATGCGATATTTTCACTGAGGTCTGCGACAGATAAATTGCTAAAGGCATCAAGACTTAAGGATAAGTTGGCAATATTGGTGATAATATTGGTAATTTCCGCGGGGAAAGTGCCGTCGCCTAATAAGCCTTCGATGGCCGCTTTTACGGATGGAATTTTCAGAATTTCCTCTAAGTCATCTAAATTTACGCCGTTGCCTAGATTTTCCAAAAGGCTTAAGGTATCAGCAATCTCAATTGGTAAGTCGCCGTTTGCAACGGCGCTTAAAATGCCTGATAAAGAATCAATATTGCCAGTGAGATTATCTTGTATTTGATCAAATGTTTTGGCGATAGCGGCAAATTCTTCTATGGGAATTGCTCCTGAACCAAATCCTTCAAAAACATCTTCGAGAGCTTCTGGCGTTATGTTGCTTCCTTCATCTAATGCTTTGTTTATTAGCTCTTTGGCTTGGGTATTGGATAACGGTGTTTGCGACGCGATTTGATCAGAGACATCATCAATACTTGCGATGGGTCCATCATTATCTTCATTGAAAAAAGCAGATATTTGTTCCCCAATACTTAATTCTTGCGCCTTACTATAAGAGGCAAAAAAGCCAAAGCTGATGACAACGATCAACAAAGAAAAACAAGAATGATAGAGATAGTTTTTCATTATTCCACCGGCCTTTTTCTGCCGTCAACTTTAAGCGCGCCTAAATCACTTGAAATACGTCTATGTTGTTTAAGGGCAATGGTTTCGATCATGGTGGCAAGAGTTGCCTCACTACGAAGTAGGCTTTCATAAATATTTCGGTCTTGAACAATTTCAAGAGCCAGTAAGCTGGCATTGATACGATCAACATTTTCAGGGGTAGTATAAAGATTTGCATGAAATGATGGGTCTTGGTAAAGCAGTTTCATCATGACTTCTTCTTGGGCAAAAAGACTTGGGTTTTCGCCAAGATATTCTTCAACAGCATCATCAGGAATATTCATTTCGCTTAAAATTGCTTTTAAGAAAGGGGCAACGCTTGGGTCACCTTCGGCGCGTAATCCCACGATAGAGGCGTAAGAATTTTGCGCTACACTTCGCTTCGCAGCCATAGATCGTAAATCATAATAAAAATTGGCAATATCGTTTGGCTGGCCATTTGTTGCGATGCTTTCTTCTTCGATAACAGGTAAAGTCTCATTGGCAAATAAATTTGCGCCTAAGGCAAAAATATTTTCTTCATCATCGGTAACATCGCTTTGCATGTCCCCATCAAAATTCACGTCTAGTGTGAGTTGATTTTCGATGGTTTGTGTATAGATAACATCGGCATTAATATTTTCTGAGTTGCCGCTTGCATCCTTACATAAAAGGGCGAGAGATGCTGTCCCTTCGGTATCTTTACCACCACCATTTTTATCGCAATATTTACGAATAAAGATGTCAATACGGCTACGAATATCAGAAATATCACCTTCACCTGATATACCGTCTTTACGGTTTAGTTGTCTATCCATCATCCGCGTTGCCACGGTTGCCTTAGCTAGATCGGCACGGCGTCTTGAATTAGCAAAGCTTCGTGTGTTTGTTCCAATGCTACATAATTGTTCATCGGGGTGATATTTACTATGTGCTTGGGCGGACATTTGTTGGAACATACGCTGGGTTTCTAATTGATGTTTGGCGTCAAAGAATGTACCAATTATTTGCACTTGTTGCATGCTTGTGGTCATAAGCTGTTTAGTCATGAGGCCTAGGGCAGGGCTAAGGTTTTCATTCCAAAAGTCGGATATAAACCAATCACCATAGCTAAAGAACTCTATACTGACGTGATTGCGTATTTCGATGTGGTTGTTAATAATTTCAGGGGAGCAGTTTCCACATTCATTAGCCTCAGTGCATAAAAGCGGGGGGCAAAAATTTGAGAGTAATCCTGTATCAAAAAGACCGCCAAGAATGGCGACTGCTGCGCTTGCGCCTGCTAATGATTCAAAAGCGCTAAAAAGATCGGGAGCATATTCTTGAAGTTGTTCTGATGAAAATAATTCAGACGGGTTGTTTATCAGATTTTGTATGGCTTCAGTATCGCCAAGTATTTCGTCTAGCTGGCTGAGCACTGCTGTTGGGTCTTCGATTCCTAAATCAGCCAGACCCTTTAATAGTAATTCATTGACATCTAAGTCACCAAAATCAAAAAGATCTTGAAGATTTGAAAAATCAGCCAATTCCGCAAGTCCTTTTAGAAGATCGGCATTTAACTTTCCTTGGGATAAAAGTTCGGCGATGTTGTTTATTTCATCTAGAGTAGCAAGGCCTGCATTTAGTTTTTCAATAACGTCTTTAACGTCATCTAGCTCAGCGGAGTCAAAAGGATTTTCCCCATTAAAAAAACCATCTGCAATTTTACCAAGTGCCTCATCTGTAATATTTGTGTTTTCTGATAAGGATTCGATCAACTCTCTTGAATCAAGAGAGGATAAATTTGAATATTGCTCAACCAAGGGGGTGTATTTTTCGGTCAGGGCGTCAATATTGAGGCCGCTGGTTGCGTCTTCGCGTAATGCTTCGACAAATTTTTCGCCTGATAGACGTGAGTCAGCGGTCTGTGCCCATGCATTTTTTGAAGAAAAAGTGGAAAACTGCAAAAAACTGGCGACGGTCAGAAACAGAATGAAACAATGTTTCATCATATTATATGCCCCTCTCGTTGTTATTTGCATTCAGATTGCCCTAAATATTGTTAAAAATAGCCAAAGATGGCCATTAAATGAATAATTAACCACTCGAATATAATAATATCACAAACAGATTGTAAAACGCACGAAACATTCATGATAGCTTTTATTTCAGAAGGTTGGCCGCGGTTTGGGATAAAAAATTTGTATTTATCACAACGCTTGTGGTCAAATTAAGAGAAGGTTATAGTTAAAGGATTATTATTCTGTTAAAAATAATAGGGTAATTAAATTCTATATTCAATTTTAATTTAAGTCATAAAAAACATGAATTCACCAAAGCCACCAAAATCCGACGCCCCCCGTAGAGGAAAGCCGGAAAAAGTAATGCGTAATACCGCCGAAAACACTGATACAAGTGGCTTGGGCAAGGTTGTTTTACGCAATGAATATTATCGTGATGGATATCGATTGGCATTGCGTGTCGCGATGATTCAAACATTTATTATTGTGGGTTTAATTGGCGCGATGTTTTTTGTTATTAAAGTCCATCAGCCAGAAAACAGATATTTCGCGACCACAGAAGACGGCCGATTAATTCCAATGGTTTCTTTAACCCAGCCAAATTTAAGCAATCCAGCGCTGATGTCATGGGTGGCGCAAGCCGCAACGGAAGTTATGACGTTTGGGTTTAACGATTACCAGCGCCGCTTACAAGAGTCTTCGCGTAACTTTACAAGACGGGGATGGGAAAGCTTTACAAACGCGCTTCAGACCGCGCGTATCATTGAAACAATTGAGGAAAACTCCCAAGTCGTTTCTGCCACACCGCGCGGGGCGCCAATCTTACAATCAGAAGGCGTTGTCGGTGGGCAATATCAATGGGTTGTTCAATTGCCTATGACATTAACATTTCAGTCAGGGTCACAAAAACGTGCCGTAAACTGGATTGCAACAATTGTCGTTGTACGAGTCCCAAGGCTTGAAAGCCCCAATGGTGTAGGGATAGCGCAATGGATTGCGGTCCCGGGGTAGATAGAATTTATGAAACAAATAGATAAGATTTTGATGCGTAAAAATAAGCAAGATGTCAGGCTGATGAAGTCTTTTGCACCTACCGTTTTGATAATGGGGGCGATGTTGATTGTTCCTTTACATAGCGTGCACGCACAAGAAACAATTGATTTAGATAGTTATTTAGACCAAATATCTGAAACTGAGTCAGAAGCCCCGCCTTCTAATGAGGAATTAAAAGAAGAAGAGCCGCAAGGGGTCTTTGGTGGGGTTTTATCTGAAATTTCGGATATAATCCCTGTGCAAGGCGATGAAGAAGCGCAAACGCAAGCTGTTGATGATGGGGATGCTTTGCCAAATATCCCAAATATTAATTCTAGATCCACGCAGGCTGGTATGAATTTGCCTGTTTCTAGTGGTGATCCTTTATCTGCTAGCAGTTTGGGCTTAATCGAAAAAACACCAGAGGAATTAGAAGAAGAAATTAGACGTGAAGCGTTTGATGCAGCTATCACAGGGCTTTTCCCATTGTCTACGGATAATATAAAAACATTGTTAGAGCGAAATAATGAAATTCAAAATGCTGTTCAAGAACCAATAACAGGCATTCCAACACCACAAATAGATGTTGAAACAATATCTTTGGATCCGGGCGTTGCGCCGATGAAAATTAGAACATCGGCAGGATTTATTACAACGGTTAGTATTTTGGACGTTACTGGCGCGCCATGGCCCATTCAAGATGTGAGCTGGGCTGGTGATTATGAAGTCATTGAACCAGAAGAGGGTGGACATATTTTACGCATAACGCCTTTGACCAAGCAGGCTTACGGTAATATGTCGTTGCGTCTGTTAACATTGAAAACGCCAGTGACTATTCAATTAGAAACAAACCCTGATAGTGTTCAGTATCGAGTTGATGCCCGTATTCCTGAATATGGTCCATTTGCAGAAACACCGTTAATTGAAGGCAGCACAGACCGTATTGCTGGAGATCCGCAAATTATGTCTGTCTTGGATGGGGTCGCCCCAGCGTCCGCTCAAAAACTATATGTTTCAGGAACAGATAGACGAACATCGGCCTACAAACTGGGTAACATGACATATGTTAGAACGCCGTTAACCCTTATCTCCCCATCGTGGGATCAGTCAGTTTCATCAGCAGATGGAATGAATGTGTATGGCATGCGCGACACACCTGTGGTTTTATTATCCGATAGGGGCCGCGTATCACGCGTCAATTTAAGTATAGCAAGCGAGTCTGAAGATGGTAGATGATGATGTAGATGACAACTTTGATGATGATTTCTCAGACGGTGGATTTGATGATTTTGAAAATGATTCCAATTCCCTAGGGGATGTTTGGCGCAATAATCCTTTGGTTAAGCTCGGCGTTATCCTGTTGGCAATTGCTTTTATAGTTGGTGGAATCCTTCTTTTCGGTGGTGATTCAGATCCGTTGGCTGTTTCCCGTGTAGGGACATCTAAAGATGTGAATGAAGCCCCTGGGACGAGCGAGGTTTCGGAGACTATTCGTCAGGCGATTGAGGAACAAAATACAAATAATGCAGAACAAGCACAGCGTACCGGTACAAGCGCTTTGCCAATGCCCGTTGAGCCGCCCAAAGGGATGATTGCCGTGCAAGAGCCTGTTCAAGCAGAGGAGGACCCACTGGAAAGATGGCGCCGTATGCAAGAAAAGCGTATTCAAGAGCAAAAAATCGAACCTTCTGAAAAGCCGACAAATCTGCCGCCACCACCTGAGCCGGTAGATACGGTGACGCCCGCCATTAATGCGTTGGGTGAAGTGATGGGTAAGCAGATGCAATCAATTTTAGAAAGTCAAAAAGTTAATACAACGCAGACTAAATCTATCGCAGAGATGGCGTATCTTGATAATATTGCCGAAGCGGAGCAGGCAAAAATTGATGCGCAAATCGCTGCATCGACAGCTGCGAATACACAAACAAACACTGGGAATACGGCTTTAGACGAAGAGAATATTATCTTAGCCGCAGGAACGATTGAGTATGCGCAAATTATTACGGCCGTTAGCACCGATGCCCCCGGCCCCGTTTTGGCCGAAGTCATGACAGGTCCGTTAAAGGGCGCGCGCGCTATTGGGTCATTTGATGAAAACTTCAATTATCTAACATTGAACTTCAATACCTTTGTTGTTGAAGGGGTGAATTTTAGAACCAATGCGGTTGCTATTGATCCGCAAACGACTTTACCTGGTTTGGTAACAAATATTGATCGCCGCTATTTCACACGTGTTCTTTTGCCAGCCGCGGGTGAGTTTGTGGAAGGATTTGCATCTGCATTGGCAGATTCTGGGCAGACAACCATCACAGTAAATTCCGATGGGTCCACAACGCAAACGACCGATACCAATGATTTGGATACGGATGAAGCCGTTGCCAGAGGTGTTGAAGAAGCAGGGGAGCAAATCTCTGACGCGTTTGATGAACGGGCGGATGAGATTGATCAATTGCTTGAAATTGCTGCGGGTACGCCAATTGGGTTATTGTTTGTTGAGCCTGTTGTGGCAACGCCTCAGGTTATTAATCAATCTGGCGTGCAAGAACCATCAAGCGGGACACGATTACCAACAAATTTTAATAACTTACTTATCCCAAGATAAACAAAAAAGACTGATTAGAGGGCACCATCATGGTAGATGATAAAAACGATATAGATGATTTTGACGACTTTGATGATCTAGATGAATTTGACGATTTTAGCGATGAAGCTGCGTTTGATGAAGATGACAGCCTGTCTAGTTTTGAAGATGTCGATGGTGATGTTGAAGAGACGGCCTCTGATGGCGTGGTTGATGAGAAACTAGTTTCTGAAGGAAAAGAATCTTTCTTGTCAAAATTTAGTTTCAACCAAATCGTTATATTTGGGGCGGTCCTTTTAGGGGGTATTGTCCTATTTTTTCAATTATCAGGTTCCAAGCCGCCTGTTAATCCTGATAGCTTTACGTCCTCTCTTAATATGTCTGGGGCAACAGATAGCCTTGTCTTTAGAGATGAGACACGAAATGCGAAGAAAAATACTGCGGTTGATCCGCAAGAAAATATACCTACAAACGCAAACTCGGGGCTTTTGAATAACGCGGATGCGCTAGATTCATTGGAAATTAATTTTGAAGATGATGTCCCGATGCCTGTTCCCATTTCATCAGAAGGGGCCTTGGATGATGAAGATATTCTATTGAAAGGCGTTGAAGATAATAAAGGCGATGTAACAATTGCTGCGGAATTTGATACCCCGTCCCCCGAAGGTGCGATACAAGCGCCCAATGGTTTTGGTGCGGATGTTTTTAGTGCCGTTGATGACCCTATCGAAAATTCTGTTACTGGCCCAGTTTTGGATTCTTTGGCAATAACGACGCCAGAAACTGATACATCAGTAGCGATAACGCCCACGGACGCGAAAGATGTGGCGGTGGTATTGGAAGAAAATCCTGATGCAGAGTTAGAAATTTTAACAAATCGTGTCACTGCGCAGCCTTTAAACAAGGTATCTGTTAATGAACCGGAATCAGATATGGCCGATAATAAAGCAGAGATGGCTGATACTCCTGATGTTTTAAAAATTGAAAATAGTGAGAGCCAATCAAATCAAACGCCTATGTTTGAGAAAAAATTGGCGGAAATTACAGCAGAGAAAGACCAAAAAATTAGTGATCTGGAAAACACCATTGCAGATTTGCAAAAGCAAATAGAAGCGATGAAAGCAGCGGATGAAAAGCCACAAATGGCCGAAAAACCTGCGCCGAAGAAGCAAGCCGTCGCGAGCAAGCCAAAAGCGCCAGTGAAAAAAGCACAACCCAAAACAGTACAGTGGGAGTTACGCGCCGCTCAGCCAGGCAAGGCCTGGGTCGCACAAAAAGGGCGTAGTGATTTACAACCTGTAATAGTAGGGGATACATTGTCAGGATTGGGCCGTATTACATCTATCACATTTGTGAATAATAGCTGGATTGTTGTGGGGCAGAATGGATCAATAAAACAATAGCAAAAATTGAATAAGGCAAATAAGGCAAAAAAATATTATTTGTTTTCAGTAGTTTATCTATTAATTTTTTTTAAATGTGTCATAAATTTGACTATAATAGAAAGAGTATGTTCTAATATTATTATAGAGTTATTAAAAGCTCGTATGATGAAATTGGTAAAAGGATAACGATTTGTAGTATTATTACATTGCAGATTGGTAATAAACCAAAGAGAATTTTTAAAAGGAGACTAAAATGATTAAATTTGTAAAAAAACAGAGCTTAAAAGTATCGGCAGCTGTTCTTGTTGGAACAATGGCTGGCGCGGAAGATGCGCTTGCGGGAAATGACTTTTCATCTATCGCAGAAAACATCACAACATCTATCTCAAGCATTCCAGGTCTTTTGACTGGTGTGTCATATATGTTGGGTATTTTATTGGGTGTTTTGGGTATTTTGAAAATCAAAGACCATGTTGAGAACCCATCACAAACACCATTACAACATGGTGCGATCCGTTTAACAGCTGGTGGTGGATTATTTGCCCTACCAATCGTGTACGAAGCAATGACAAACACAATTGGTGA
>CAYGUV010000016.1:0-35087 GCA_964353185.1 uncultured Micavibrio sp.
GATTTTTTAAGATATAGCGACATAGAGCGTTTGCTTTCGACCCAAAGCGGACATTAATATCTCTAACTTAACCACTGGAGGGCTCTCGCCCATTTCTTGACATGCCATTATAATTGTAATATGAAAAACAATGAGTTTTTATGAGCATGACCAATTTTTTGCTGATTTCCCTGAGTATGCTGATGTAACAGTCTTTTCACACCAAACAGACGCAATGAACGCTTTAGTGTCTGAAATAAAGTGCTCTTTCCCTTTTTTTGATGATAATAGCCTACTTTCAGTAGAGCATAATTGTTGTATTTCTATCCCTTTAGAAGATAAGACTTTTTACGTCATTAATATTGATGAGGGTTATGACTTTTGGAGTAATGTATCTTGGCCTTTACTCGTTAAAGATAAAGATAATGAAATACTGAGACATTTTATTTTACAACACGAAATAGGTCATATTCTTGGCTCTATTCTTAATCCTTATGAATATTCTACAACCAATCTACTTCTCACGAGTGAAGAAGATGAAAAACATAAACATATGAGTGAAGAATATGCTGACTGCTATGCAGCCTTAAAAGTAATTCAACAATATGATGAGGATGGAATAAGATTCGTTCAAAAAATCTCTGATTCCAGATTACTTTCTGCAGTTAAAAGTGGTCATACGCATCACCTTACTTCAACTGTTCTGGATGCCCTCTGTGAGCTGGCGCAGAAACCTGACTTCATAAGCAAAATATCAGAATTCTCGCCTCAAGAGCTAGCTAGCCTTGCGCAAGAAATAACCCAAGCTAATCATCAACCAACTCCTGATAAAGAAAAGAAATTATCTGAATGGAAAGAAGCTATCTTTTACCCCTCTAGTGATACTTTACTTTATCCATCTATTCCGCGGTTAATGGACGCTATAGGAAGACAAGTTGATGTCAGAGAGCAAGATTTAGACGATTACCTTGATAGGCTAGACTTTAAAAAAGGTGATTTAAGCCAAGCTTTCACACGCAGTAGTATTCTTAAAGCTATCGTAGGATTAAAAATCTCACTCGTAAATGCAGAAGACATGCATGATGCGCAAGGCCATTTAGAAGAAAAGCTATCTAGTGACACAAAGGATTGGATTAGGTGCTCCAATCAATTTCCAGAGCTTAGTGATTTTGCTAAAAATATCAGAGCTACATTTGTCGGTGATAGGTTTGCTCTCCTTTCTGCTTTATCTTCAAAGGAGTTTACCAATGACTTGGCTCATAAGTATTTAACACGACAAGCCATAAAAAACATTGCAACATGTACTTTTGATTAATCCTCAAGGCACAGTTGAGGTTAATTAATCACAGTATTAGCCAATCGGTAACAATAATAAAATCTCGCTAGTGTTTCGGTTTAATTGTTATAGTTTATTGTAGCTTGTTGACAGGGGTTGTTTTAGAAAACCTTCAAGGCCTTAGGTTTTATAGAGTTTGAATTCCCGCTATTGGCCGAAGACGGACATGTCTGGTTACGACCCAAAGCGGACATTGAAATTTGACGCTCTAATCGTAATTAAGCATTGTTTATTTCTTTAGGCGATCTTCATGCCAGCGTCTTTGATCATTTGCTGATCTTCGGCTGTATCATTATTTGCGGTTGTGAGGAGTTTTTCACCGTAAAATATAGAGTTTGCACCTGCCATCATGCACAAAATTTGTGCTTCGCGGTTGAGCATTTCACGACCAGCAGAAAGCCGTACACGGCATTTTGGCATCATGATACGCGCAGTTGCCACCATACGAACTAATTCTAAAGGATCAACCCGCTCGCGGTCTCCCAAAGGCGTGCCTTCCACAGGCACAAGGGCATTAATAGGAACGCTTTCAGGTTGAGGGTGTAAATTTGCCAATATTTCTAACATACGGGCACGGTCTGTCATGCTTTCACCCATGCCGATGATACCACCACTACAAACCGTAACGCCAGATTTACGAACAGCATCAAGCGTATCTAGGCGGTCTTGATAAGTGCGTGTTGAAATGATTTTCTTATAAAATTCAGGAGACGTATCAAGGTTGTGGTTATAAGCATTTAAGCCAGCCTCTGCCAGACGGTTTGCTTGCTCTTGAGTTAACATACCAAGGGTTACGCAAGCCTCCATCTTCATTTTTTTAACGCCTTTGACCATTTCGATGACTTTATCAAAATCTTCTCCATCGCGGACTTGCTTCCATGCTGCACCCATACAAAAACGAGAAGCGCCTGCTTCTTTTGCTATTTTAGCTTTTGCTAAAACATCATCAACATCCATTAAGGGCTCTTTTTTCAATCCTGTTTTTTTTGCGAAATGCGCAGATTGTGGACAATACTTACAATCTTCAGGGCAGGCCCCTGTTTTAATGCTCAAAAGACTGGCCAATTGCACGGTGTTATCTTCGTGGTGTTCACGGTGGACGCCTTGTGCCTTATAGAGCAACTCCATTAAGGGAGATTCTAAAATCTCTAGTGCCTCTTCGGTTGTCCAGTCATTACGTATGGCAGTATCAGTCATTTTAGCTCTTTATTTTTGGCGTTTGATTTTATTCTTATAAGGCATTATTACAGGAAGATGAATAAAATCGAAAGCTTTTACAAAGATTTTCTCCAAAGCTGCAAAAACAAAGGATTAAAGCGGGGTATGGTCGACGTTGCTCGCCATAATAACTTTGAAATGATCGTAGATAACCGCAATTATATCAATTTCTCAAGCAATGATTATCTGGGGTTGAGTCAGCACCCAATGTTGATTGAGCGTGCACAAGAATGGGCCGCGCAGTATGGTGCAGGGGCTGGGGCATCCCGTTTGGTAACGGGTAATTTAGATGTTTTTACCGCCATCGAAGAAAAAATTTCAAAATTTAAAGGTAAAGAATCAGCGCTTATCATGGTGTCAGGTTATCAGGCCAATGTATCTGTTTTGCCCGCGTTGTTTGATAAAAATGTGATGGGTGAATCACCGCTTGTTTTTTCTGATAAGTTAAACCATGCCAGCATGCATGCCGGATGTGCGGCAGCAGGTGTTTCACAGATACGTTATCGCCATAATGACATGGCACATCTCAAAGAATTGTTAGATAAATATCAGGGTACTCATGCGCCAAAATTTATTCTGACTGAAAGCGTGTTTAGTATGGATGGTGATTTGGCGCCGTTGGATGAAATTGACGCGCTTGCAAAAAAACATGGCTGTTTTGTCATTGTTGATGAGGCGCACGCGACAGGAGTTCTCGGTCAACACGGTAAAGGGTTAGCTAGTAAAGCCGATTTAATCATTGGAACTTTTAGTAAGGCTTTTGGTGCGTTTGGCGCTTATGTAGCGTGCAGTAAAGGGATAAAAGAATATTTGGTCAATAAATGTAACGGGCTTATCTATGCCACAGCCTTGCCACCGAGTGTATTGGGGGCGATTGATGCGGCCGTAGATTTAATCCCAACAATGGATAAAGAACGGGAGCACTTACAAAATATTGCACATAGTTTTAGGCATGAAATGATGGCTTTAGGTTTTGATCATGGAAATTCTGAAACACAAATTGTTCCGCTTATAATTGGTGATTCAAATGAAGCATTAGCGTTAAGTGATCAATTAAAATCACAAGGGTTTTGGGCGACAGCTATCCGTCCGCCAACTGTGCCAAATAATACGGCGCGAATTCGTTTTGCTTTTTCTGCTGTTCATAGTCAAGAAAATATGGAGAAACTAATTAGCGCTTTAAAAAATATCAAATAATTAAGAGTGCTGCATAGTGAATTTCTTTTTAGCATAAGGTTGGGCATGACATCCTCGATCCTTAAATTAAGCGAGATTTTATATTAACACATAAAAGATTTTTTAAATGAATTTAAATCGTAAACAAAAAATAGAAAAATATTTCGGGAGTAAAGTTTCTTCTTATAATCAGCATGCTTCATTGCAAAAATTTACAGCACAGAAATTATGTGCTCTGTTGCCAAATGCTGCGCCATTGAAAATACTTGAAATTGGCTGCGGAACTGGTTTTCTAACCGAAGAATTACAAAAAAAATACCCACAATCTAAAATCTTAGCAATTGATATTTCTAAAGAAATGGTCAGTGTTTGCGCACAAAAGTTTATAAAATATCAAAATATATCATTCGATATTGCAGATGGTGAGGGTTTTCTGAGTACAGAAAAATTTGATCTTATTGTCAGCAATTTATCTATCCAATGGTTTGAAAATCCAATAATGGGTCTTTATCATTTAACGTCTCTATTAAAAAGCGATGGTGTTTTATTTTATACAACGATAGGCAAAGAGGGGTTTCATGAATGGAAAGATGTTTTGAATAACTTGAATTTATCTTCTGGTTTACTCGATAGCCCTTCATATAAAGGCATTTTTCAAGAAGAAAAAAACGTTGTTAATTATAAAAACGCTCTTGATTTTTTAAGTAGTTTTAAAAAAATAGGGGCGCAACAGCCACGACCCAATTATATCCCTTTAAAGCCTGTTGAACTTATAAAAGCCTGTAAGTCTCATGATGGAAAGTACAAAGGACAAATTACGTGGCATATCCTTTATGGGGCGTTAGATAGCTCAGGCCGCGCACTTTATCGGTGAAAGAACTTTTCCTAAGCCTTTTAAGATACCATCATAAGCCAGGGTTAATTGCTCGTCCGTAATACAATAAGGCGGCATCAAATATATTGCGTTTCCAAGGGGACGAATATTCAGGCCATTACTTAAGAACCACTCTCTTAGTAATTCACTTGTGTAATTTTTATATTCACCCTCTTCATCCATAATATTAAAAGCAACAATGGACCCCATGACGCGAGGCATAAAAACATCAAACTGTGTTTGTAGGTGTTCCAAGAATTTTTTATGGCGCGTTTCAATATGTTTTATTTTATCTAAAACATTATTTTCTGAAAACATCGCAAGCGAGCGCAAGGCAACGGCGCAAGCCAAAGGGTTCGCTGTAAAAGAATGACTATGAAGAAAAGCACGATCAGGATCATCGCTTAAGAAAATATCGTAAACGCTATCTTTTGCTACAGTGACAGACATGGGAAGATATCCTGATGTTAAGCCTTTAGACAAACAGATAAGGTCAGGTACAACGCCAATCTTCTCACAGGAAAATAATGAGCCTGTACGCCCAAAACCAACGGCAATTTCATCATAAATCACAAGGATGCCATTTGCTTGCCCCAAATCCGTGACTGCTTTTATAAATTCAGGACGACTAAAACGAATGCCGCCAGCGCCTTGCATTAAGGGTTCTATAATTAACGCCGCAGTATGATCTTTATTTGCTTCAATAACTTGCTTTATTTTTTCTAAGGCTGCTTTTTCTTTGGCTTCGATATCATTATCACCATCCCATGTGTAAACATAGGGAATGGTTTCAACATCAAAAAGCAGACCTTTAAAATCATGGAAGAACCCACATCCTTTGCCAACAGACATCGCGCCCACGGTTTCACCATGGTATGCTTTTTCAAAAGCAATAAATTTTGTACGGTGTGGTTGTTCTTTATTGCGCCAATATTGATAGGCGATTTTTAAAGCAATCTCGACAGCCGTAGAGCCATTATCTGAAAAGAACACGCGATTTAAGTCACCTGGTAGAGCCTGTGCCAGTTTTTCAGATAAATTGATAGCGGGGGGATGCGAAAAGCCTGCAAACATAACATGTTCAACTTGTGCTGCTTGGTCTGTTAAAGCTTTATTCAATTCTGAATTGGCATGGCCGTGAACACATGTCCACCAAGATGAAATCATATCTAGAATCTCATTGCCTTTTTCATCATATAAAGATGCGCCAGATGCCGATACGATAACAGGCGGATCAGGCTCTGTTTGATGTTGCGTCATCGGATGCCAGCAATAACGCTTATCTTTATCTAACAGCTTGCTCATGTAACAAACTCAACTTCAGGTTCAATGGCCAATAAGGCCTCTGGCGTAATGTCTTCTAAGTAATCAATCTCGGCAATGATAGGCGTGTTGCTATACTCTTCTATAGCGTGACGATTATGAGGGGACTTTTGCCCGTTCATTATAATACCTGCCACAGGAATATTGCGTGTTTTTAATGCTTCCAATGATAATAAAGTGTGATTGATTGTGCCTAACCCACTGCGACAAACAAGGATCGCAGGTAAGCTAAGCTGCTTTATTAAATCAATAACAAGGTTGTCTTTGTTTAATGGAACCATGAGCCCACCTGCGCCCTCAACAATCAAAGGTCTTACTGTTTCTGGCAATTGGAATTGTTTCATATCTATCACGATTCCATCACGACGCGCGGCTTCATGCGGTGATAAAGGTTGCGTTAAATTATAAGTTTCCGTATGAAAGCGAGCTTCAGGCAACCCCGTTAATTGCTTCATAACGTCAGTATCCGTGATGGGGTCTGAACCGCTTTGTGTAGGTTTCCAGTAATCTGCATCCAAATGGAGCATTGCCCAAGCAGAAACAACAGTTTTACCTACGTCCGTATCCGTTCCCGTTATAAAATATCCTTGCATAAGCAGTATTATAGCGTTTGTTTTGAAACTGTCACAAAATTATTATAACCATATTATTTTTATAAAATTATTTTCTGTAATTTATGTCCGCTATTGGCCGATAGTAGCCGCATCCGACCCAAAGCGGACATTACTCATTAGCATTCGAATAAATCATCCAAATATTATAGTTGACTAATCAGTCAACTATAATATTGTATGTTAAACTTTTAAGGATAATGTAATGGGTCGTGCACCGACTGATACAAGAGAAAAATTGTTGAAAACGGCAATCGACTTAATATGGAAGAATAGTTACGGAAGTGTTACCGTAGATAATATATGTCATGCTGCGGGTGTGCAGAAGGGCAGTTTTTATCACTTTTTCCCATCAAAAATGGCTTTAACACTCAGCGCGTTAGATCATTTTTTTGAAGAATCCGAACCTCTGTTTGACTTTATCTTCGACCCAAATATTTCTCCAAAAGAACGATTTATAAGACTTTGTGAGTTTGGATATGAAGGCCAGAAACAAAACCAACAAAAATATGGGCTTGTTTGTGGGTGTCCTTTTATGTCTTTGGGGACAGAAATGGCAGGGCAGGAAAAAGCCATTAAAGATAAAACAAAAAAAGTTTTTAAAAAACATGAATCTTATTATCAAATGGCTATTGAAGACATGATTATTTTAGGTGAATTGCCCCAACATATTAATGCAAACCAAATGGCTAAGAAAATATATGCTTATGTAATGGGATGTCTCATGATGGCGCGGATACAAAATAGTTTGATACCCTTACAAGAAAATTTAAAAACAGGAATTTTTGATATTCTCACTATTAATCAAGAGAAAATTGAGAATGCTTAAAAGGAAAAATAATGAAAATTTTATTTAACAAAAAAACAATTTTAATGGCATTGTTTTTAATATGCCTAGGAAGTGGCGGTTATTATCTTACAGTGGCACAAGCAGAGCAACCTGCTCAAGGAGCTGCACAGCGAGCTATGCCAGTGACAGTGAGTGTTGTTTCATTAGAACCAGTGCAGATTTGGAAAGAATTTTCTGCACGTTTAGAAGCTGTTGATTTTGCACAGATTAAACCACAAGTAAACGGTATAGTAACGGATGTAAAATTTAAAGATGGTGCAGAAGTTAAAAAGGGAGATATTCTTTATGTGATTGACATTCGCCCCTATCGCGCCACAGTTAATCGTGCCCAAGCCGATTTAAATGCCGCCTCTAATGAAGTAAGCTTGGCAAAAAAAGAATTAGATCGAGCGAAAAATCTGGTCGAGGTGGATGCTATATCTAAGCGTATTTATGATGAGCGTTTCAATAGCTTAAAAGTAGCCCAAGCAAATGTAGAGAGTGCCAAAGCACAATTGGATCAAGCAAAAATTGATTTAGATTACGCCAATATTAAAGCCCCAATTACAGGAAAAATTAGCCGTGATGAGATTAAGGTGGGTAATTTGGTGCAAGCTGGCCCAAATGCACCTTTGATGACATCTATTGTTTCAACGCAGGGTATTTATGCCGACTTTGAGGTGGATGACCAAACGTACTTGGCATTATCGACGAATGGTAAAAATAAAGAAGAGGCAAAAATCCCTGTTCGACTATTATTAAATAATGGTGAGCAGAGTTATGACGGTTATGTGCAAAGCTTTGATAATCGTATTGATCCAACTTCTGGAACTATTCGTGCGCGTGCGTTTTTTGCTAATGAGGATAAGGTTTTATTGCCTGGTATGTTTGCCACTATTGAAATGGGTAGTGCTGAAGCAGAAGAAAAAATTGTAATCTCTGAAAAGGCAATTAGCACCGATCAAGACCGTAAGTTTGTGTATGTTGTAAATAGTGAAAATAAAGTGACATATCGAGCTATTGAAGTAGGAGAGAGTACGGGAGGAAAGCGTGTTGTTCTTTCTGGTTTGTCTGTTGGAGATAGGGTCATTACAGAGGGAATTATTCGCATTCGCCCTGATATGGTTGTTGATCCAAAGACAGTTGAAGAGCAAGCGATCTATATGCCTGCGTTAGAAACACAAGAATAAGCAAGGCTTTACCCTTATGAATATATCGAATTTTTTTATTACAAGGCCTATTTTTGCGGCTGTATTGTCTATTCTCATTTTCATCGCGGGAACGATTGCGATGTTAAAATTACCGATTGGGGAATATCCTGAAGTCTCACCACCATCGGTAATTGTGAATGCTAACTTCCCTGGAGCGAACCCTGCCACTATTGCAGAAACAGTAGCAACCCCTTTAGAAGAGCAGATTAACGGTGTTGAAAATATGCTCTATATGAATTCTTTGGCGACTACGGATGGTAATTTAAGTCTAACGATAACTTTTGCGATTGGCACTGATCCAGACTTAGCTCAGCAATTAGTTCAAAACCGTGTGTCCCAAGCACTGCCGCGATTGCCAGACGTAACGCGACAATTAGGGGTAAGCGTAGTCAAAAGTTCTCCTGACTTAACGATGGTTGTGCACTTGACCTCCCCGAATAGTAGCTATGACATGTTGTACCTGCGTAATTATGCAACGTTAAACGTAAAAGATGAATTGGCAAAAATTCAAGGAATTGGACAGGTAAGACTTTTTGGTTCAGGTGATTATGCGATGCGTATCTGGCTTGACCCTAATAAAGTGGCTGAGCGTGATATGAATGCTTCAGAAGTAGTGAATGCAATAAGGGAGCAAAATGTTCAGGTTGCTGCTGGTCTTATTGGGGGTCCTCCCTACAATAATGGGGTTGAAATTCAATTGCCTGTTAATGTGCAAGGACGATTAGAAAATAAAGAACAATTTGAAGATATAATCATTAAGCGTGATACGAATGGCGTTGTGACGCGATTAAAAGATGTGGCACGCATAGAGTTAGATGCACAGAGCTATTCCCTGCGTTCTATGTTGAATAATCAGCAAGCTGTAGCAATTCCTATTTTTGCGTCCCCAGGGGCAAATGCTTTGCAGATATCCTCTGACGTGCGCGCGAAGATGATTGAATTGCAAAAGAATATGCCAGAGGATGTTAGCTATTCTATCGTTTATGATCCAACAATCTTTGTGCGTGATTCTATTAAATCTGTGATTAAAACTCTATTAGAAGCAGTTGCTTTAGTTGTGTTGGTAATTATTATTTTCTTACAAACGTGGCGCGCATCAATTATCCCACTTTTAGCGGTGCCTGTATCAATTGTGGGAACGTTTGCTTTTATGTATCTTTTTGGGTTTTCAATTAATGTGCTTTCCCTCTTTGGCCTTATTTTAGCTATTGGTATTGTTGTAGATGATGCCATCGTGGTGGTGGAGAATGTGGAGCGAAATATTGAAGAAGGTAAAAATCCACATGATGCAACTGTTCAGGCGATGAAAGAAGTAACGGGCCCTATTCTTGCAACCTCTCTCGTGCTGGCAGCAGTTTTTATTCCAATTTCATTTATAAGTGGTTTGACAGGGCAGTTCTATCAGCAATTTGCGATGACAATTGCGATTGCTACGTTTATTTCAACAATTAATTCTTTGACATTAAGCCCTGCTATGGCGGCTTTATTACTCAAAGGTAAGGATGCAGAAAAAGACTTTTTACAAAAAATAATGGATAAATTATTTGGATGGTTTTTTAGGGCGTTTAATAAATTTTTTAAAAAATCACAAAATCGTTATAGTAAAAGCGTCTGTAAATTCGCCACGCGCCGATTTTTGGTGATGGGGATTTTATTTGGCTTGTTGTGCTTTGCTACCAGTTTTAGTTTCAAATTAGTTCCACAAGGATTTATTCCAGCACAAGATAAGCAATATTTGATTAGTTTTGCTCAGCTTCCTGCGGGTGCAACTTTAGAGCGTACCGAAGCGGTAATCCGTGAGATGGGAGAAATTGCTTTATCTCAAGAGGGGGTTGTGGGGTCTGTTCAATTCCCAGGTCTCTCCATTAATGGATTTGTCAATTCTGCGAGCGCGGGAATTGTATTTGTTACATTAGATGATTTTGACAAGAGAACTCGTCCAGATTTAAATGGTTTTGCAATTGCACAAACCTTACAACAAAAATATAACGCCATTGATGACGCGTTTATAGCTATTTTCCCAGCACCGCCTGTAAGTGGTTTGGGCAATGCAGGAGGATTTAAATTACAAATTCAGGACCGTACCGATCAAGGTTATGCCGCTTTAGCGGATGTAGTACAGGCGGTTACCTATAAAGCCTACGCTGATCCTGCGTTAACAGGGATTTTTTCTAGCTACAATATTAATGTGCCGCAGCTTTTTGCTGATATTGATCGTACAAAAGTCCAGCAGCTTGGTATTCCAATCAATGAAATATTTAGTACGATGCAAATTTATTTAGGATCACAATATGTGAATGATTTTAATAAATTTGGTCGTACCTATCAGGTTGTGGCGCAGGCAGATAGTGAGTTTCGATCAAGTCCTGAAGATATTATGCGTCTTCAAACACGCAATATAAATGGCGATATGATCCCATTAGGGTCAGTTGTTAAGGTTAGTGAAACTTTCGGACCGGAGACAGCCATGCGTTATAATGCCTATCGCTCCGCTGACTTAAATGGAAATGCAGCGCCAGGATATTCATCAGGACAGGCACAAGATGCGATCACCAAAATTCTAGATGAAACTTTGCCTCCAGGTATGGAGTTTGAGTGGACAGAATTGACCTATCAACAAATTTTAGCAGGAAACACGGCAATCTTTATTTTCCCAATTTGTTTGCTATTAGTGTTTTTAGTTTTGGCGGCCCAATATGAAAGTCTAACTCTACCGCTTGCCGTTATTCTGATTGTCCCAATGGCAATTTTATCAGCAATATTAGGCCTATATTTTACAGGGCAGGATAATAATATCTTTACGCAAATTGCGCTATTTGTTCTGGCAGGACTTGCCTGTAAAAATGCTATTTTAATTGTTGAGTTTGCTAGAGAGCTAGAACATCAAGGCTACACAATTGCGAAGGCAGCAATTGAATCAGCCCGTTTGCGTTTGCGTCCAATTTTAATGACGTCTATTGCTTTTATTATGGGGGTTCTTCCTTTAGTTGTTAGTCATGGAGCGGGAGCGGAGATGCGTTCTGCTATTGGAATTGCCGTATTTTCAGGAATGATTGGAGTGACGATTTTTGGTCTTATCTTTACGCCTTTTTTCTATGTAGTTTTGCGTACCATAGAAGATAAATTTTCTAAGAAAAAGAATAGACAAACCCCTGTGCAGGAGGATCTGATATGAGATATTTAATTCTTCTAACACCATTTTTATTAAACGCGTGTTTAGGGTCATCTTTTGATTTTACAACAGTTGAAAAGCCAACTAATTGGCGTAGTTATCAATCATCCACTATTAAACAAGTGGAGGCGCAACAGTTAGAAAAATGGTGGCAAAAATTTCAAGATCCTAATTTGAATGCGCTTATTGCAACAGCCTTTGAAAATAGTCCAGAGCGTCGCATTGCTGAAGCGCGCATTCTTGAAGCCCGTGGAATCCGTAAGACAACGCGCTCATCACTTTTTCCAGAAATTGGTGTTTCTGTTAATGCAGGGCGTGAAAAAACAGGTTTAGGTTCCGCTGATGATTATTATGATGCTTCATTTGATGCCTCTTATGAAGTGGATTTATTTGGTCAAAACCGTAATGCAACTAGGGCTGCAAATGAAAATATCCGCAGTTTAGAAGCAAATTATTATGATGTGACTTTATCGTTAATTGCAGAGATATCACGCGATTACGTAGACTACAGGCGTTTTCAAAAACAAGCGCGTCTTTCAGAAAAGAATTTAGAACTTCAAGAAAAAACGCTTGAGTTAGTGAAAGTACAAAAGAAATTTGGTGAAGCCCCCCAATTGAATGTAGAACAGGCAGAAAATCTTGTTAATACAACTAAAGCGTCCATTCCTGAATTTATACGGTTGGCTGATAACGCACGCTTAAGGTTATCTGTTTTAACTGGGGAGTTGCCTGAAACGTTAGATCTTGTTTTATCAGATTTAACCTCAATTCCTACGGGGGATGCTTCCCCGGTTTTATTGGCACCATCGGATGTTGTCAGCTTAAGGCCTGATGTGCAAGCTGCTATTGCAAATTTAAAAGCAAGCTCTGCGCTATCTGATGCGGCGATTGCTAGTATTTTTCCAACATTCACTTTGGCAGGTTTTTATGGGGTGGCTGAAGGGGTACTTTTTAACTCAACGTCAATTTGGAATGTAACAGCTGGCGCGGCAGTTTCATTGCTTAATTTTGGGCGTGTTCAAGGGCAAATTGATGTGGCAGAAGCAGTCGAGATGCGTGCTTTTGAAGCCTATCGTTTAAGTTTATTGCGTGCTGTGACAGAAGTTGAAACGGCTTTGAACGATTATGCACGTTTTAATGAACAATCTGTTTATTTAAGCAGCGCGTATAATAATGCTAATAAAGCTCTTGAATTGTCTCAAATTTTATATCGTGAAGGTGAAGTTGATTTTATTAATGTGCTCGATGCACAAAGATCTTTAAATACTTCTGACGCGGCGCTTATCACGGCAAAGGCTGAAAAAACGCAAAGCCTTATCCGTTTGTATAAGTCTTTAGGGGTTTACTAACCCGTATTGTTTTAAGAGCAAAAGAGATCCCTTCAAATACTATAAAACCATCTCAAAATTATTAAATAACTAGAGTAATATTATATTCGTTATCCTCTTATCTTGAGGCAGGTTGAGGCTGCTCCTCTCATTAATATTCTTTAATCCTGTACCTATGGTGCTTATATGTTATCGCCCATGTCTTGTTTATCAATAGCCACTTGAATTATTTCACATATTATAAGAAAGTATCACCATGAGAATTTCTTGAAATTAAGGTTCTCTTTAAAATATATAAGTTAATATTTATAGCAGTAATAAGGTCTTGTCAGATTAAAATTTGGTTTTTGTGATTTAATGATAAAATTTGTAAATGAGCCAAGAAAATCCCTTTAAATATTATAAAACCAGTCCTGAAATTATCAAATTAGCGGTTATGTATTACGTCCGGTACCCGCTCAGCTTACGCCAAGTAGAAGATATTTTGCACGAACGTGGGATTGATGTTTGTCATGAAACCATTCGATATTGGTGGAATTACTTTGGAACAAAATTTGCTAAAGACATTAAGAAGAAATCTAATCATAAAGTATCAAACTGGCGTTGGCATATCGATGAAGTCTTTGTAAAAATTAATGGTGAACTTTATTATTTATGGCGCGCCGTTGATCAGGAAGGCACGGTTTTAGACTGTATTGTTACTAAGAAAAGAGATAAGAAAGCCGCCAAAAAAGTTTTAAAGAAACTAGTTAAAAGCTACGGAAAACCTTATGAAATTGTAACTGATAAATTAAAATCTTATCGTGCGGCACTTAAGTTAATGGGTTTGGAACATCTTCAAAACACAACTCAGTATCATAACAATCAAGTTGAGAATTCTCATTTACATTTTCGACGGCGAGAGAGGGGAATGAACAAGTTTCGATTGATGAAAACATTACAAAAATTTACTTCAATCCAAGCCTCTTTCCTCAATCATTTTAATCATCAGCGCCACTTAGAAAAAAGACAAACCTTTAAAGAATTACGTCAAAAATCACTTGATTCTTGGCACCAACTTTGTGCAAACTAAGTCTATAATTAAACGCTTTTAGAGAATAGTTCGCGTTAGTCTGACACCACCATGTTAGCGTTTTGATGAGTATAGATATTTTATGGATCCAGTAACACAAGGGGTATTTGGGGCGCTGTTCGCGCAAACAAGCGGTCAGTCAAAAAAATTGGCTAAGGCTGCAGTTATTGGCGCAATCGCAGGTATGGCGCCTGACCTTGATGTTCTTATAAGATCCTCGGAAGATTCATTATTGGCACTAGAATATCATCGCCATTTTACGCATTCTTTATTATTTATCCCATTTGGGGGATTAATTTGCACGATTATTTTGCATCCATTATTGGGTCGCCGTTTTGGCGTTCGTTTTTATCAAACTTTATTGTGGTGCGTTTTGGGCTTTGCATCGCATGGTTTGATTGATAGCTGCACTAGTTATGGTACGCAGTTACTCTGGCCTTTTACTGACACGCGTGTTGCATGGGATAGCATTTCTATTATTGATCCTTTGGTGACAATACCATTATTAGGTTTAATATTTTTTTCTGCGTATAAGAAAAAACGGCGCTATACATTTATTGGGATAGCGTGGGTATTACTATATTTTTCTATTTCTTTTTATCAGCAAAACCGTGCCATTGATGCAGGTCAAAAACTTGCTGATCAAAGGGGCCTGACTACTCTAAATATTGAAGCGAAGCCAAGTTTCGCAAATATTTTGATCTGGAAAATTATTACCACTACAGATAATTATTACCATGTTGATGCTGTAAAAGTGGGTTTGGGAGAGCCAATTATTTGGGAAGGGGACAATATCAAAAAATTAGATATTGAAAGAGACCTGCCGTGGCTTGATATGGACACTCAACAACGCAAAGACATTGAACGATTTCGTTGGTTTTCAAATGGCTATATTGCGCTTGATAAAAATGATCCTTATCGCATTGTTGACATTCGATATTCTTTATTGCCTCAACAGATAAAACCATTATGGGGTATTAAATTGTCAAAAACGGCTAGCGAAAACCAACATGTTCAATTTTACAATGAGCGTAATGATAGTGGGCGTGCCGCAAAAATTTTATTTAAAATGCTTGCAGAGTGACGCCTTAAAGACTTTGAATGAAAAAATTAATCATAATGCTTTAGGCTTTAGTGTTATTTTTCAACTACCGCTTTAAAACATTCTTCAAATATATCTAAACCTTCATGCATTATTGTATCACTGATGGTAAGCGCGGGTAAAAAACGGAAAACATTACCACGAATACCACATGAAAGTACCATAAGGTTACGCTTATATGCTTCGATCAAAATAGCCTTTACTAAATCAGGATTTGGTTTTGAAGCATCGCCATTTTTTACCAATTCCATTGCAATCATGGCGCCTCTATCGGTTCTTATTGTGCCGATAAATTTAGGATATTTCTTTTGCATTATGCTTAGGCGTTCATGAAAGACAGAACCGATGTGGTTTGCAGCCTCGATCAATTTTTCTTCTTTGATGACATCAATAACCGCTAGAGCTGCGGCGCATCCGATGGGTGATCCACCATATGTTCCGCCCAAGCCACCAGGGTCGACAGAGTCCATAACATCCGCTTTACCAATTACTGCAGAAATAGGCACACCACCAGCAATCCCTTTGGCTGTTGTCATTAGATCGGGTTCAACGCCTGAATATTCCATCGCATAAAATTTTCCTGTACGGCCAAATCCAGATTGAATTTCATCAGCAATTAGCATGATGCCGTGCTTATCACAAAGTGTTCGCAAGGCCTGTAAAAAAGAATTTGAAGCAGGGTAAAATCCACCTTCGCCCTGCACAGGTTCAATAAGAATAGCTGCAATATCGGTTGGGGCTGCGTCGCAAGTAAAAACCATTTCTAAAGCGTATAAAGATGCCTCTTCGGTTACGCCGTGATAGTCATTTGGAAAAGGGACGCGATAGATATCGCCAGCAAAAGGGCCAAATAAATTTTTGTACGGTGTCATTTTACCTGTTAAACCCATCGTCATATTTGTACGACCATGATACCCACCATTGAAAGCAATGATGCCGCGTCGCCCTGTGTGGGCGCGGGCAATTTTAATACAATTTTCTACGGCTTCGGCGCCGCTGGTGAGGAAAATTGTTTTCTTTTTAGTTGGGCCCGGGGCAAGTTCATTAAGGTGTTCGGCAAGCAATACTGCGCTATCATAAGGCGCAACCATTAGGCAGGTATGAGTGAAACGTTCTACTTGTTCTTGGATAGCTGCTTTTACTTTTGGGTGGGAATGTCCTGTATTGCACACAGCAATACCTGTTGCAAAATCAATATAACGATTGCCTTCAATATCCCAAACTTCGCTTCCGATGGCACGGTCAACGTAAAACTGCCCAAGGTTTCCTTGGCCACGAGCCATTGCTGCGTTTTTACGCTCTTGCCATTTTGCATTCGTCATTTTGTTATCATTATTAGTGATATTTTCAATTATCTCTTTTGTAATTTTTTTAATTGAGGCTATGGTTGTATTTGTCATGTTAGATCCCTCCCATGCATATATATTTAATTTCTAAATAATCGTCTAACCCGTATTTTGATCCTTCGCGCCCTTGGCCAGATTCTTTAACGCCGCCAAAGGGAGCCATCTCATTTGATATCATGCCATCGTTTACACCGACGATACCGTATTCAAGTTGTTCAGCGACGCGCCAAACCCTTCCAATGTCACGTGTATAGAAATAACTAGCCAATCCAAACGGCGTATCATTAGCCATTTTAATAGCTTCTTCTTCTGTTTTAAATTTAAATAGTGGCGCAACTGGGCCAAAAATCTCTTCGTTAAAAACCTGCATATTTTCATTTACGTTAGTTAAAATTGTAGGCTCAATAAAAGCTGGGCCAAGCGAAGATTGATGGTTTCCTGTTAAAGCTTGAGCACCTTTATCAATTGCGTCTTTAATGATGTTACGAACATTATCGGCTGCTTTTTCATGAATGAGGGGGCCAATTTTCACATCATCCTCCGTTCCAAAACCTACCTTAAGGTCTGCAACTGCTGTTTTTAATTTTTTAGCAAAGGTGTCATAAACTCCCTCTTGAACCAATATTCTGTTGGCGCAAACGCATGTTTGACCAGCATTTCGGAATTTACTTATCATTGCGCCTTCGACGGCTTGATCAAGGCCTGCGTCCTCAAAAACTATGAAGGGGGCATTGCCACCCAGTTCCATCGAAGTACGCTTAACTGTTTTTGCACAGGCCTCCATAAGCATTTTTCCAACGGGCGTAGACCCGGTGAAGGTAACTTTTTTTACTAAAGGATTAGAAGTTAATTCTTCGCCAATTTCTTTTGTAATACCATTGACCATATTAATTACACCATCAGGAATACCTGCTTGTAAAGAAAGCTCAGCGATAGCTAATGCAGAGAGAGGCGTTTCATTGGCAGGTTTACAAACAACAGTACAACCTGCGGCTAAGGCAGGTGCAATTTTTCTGGCGAGCATTGCATTAGGAAAATTCCATGGAGTGATACATGCGACAACTCCAACAGGCTGTTTAATGCAGACCAAACGCTTATCATTTGAAGGTGGAGAAATGGTATCTCCATAAATTCTTTTTGCCTCTTCGGCAAACCACTCGATGTAACTTGCACCGTAAGTGATTTCTCCAGAAGCTTCGGCTAAAGGCTTTCCTTGCTCTGCGGTGAGTAAGGCGGCAAGGTCTTCTTTATTCTCAATTATTAGATTATACCAACGTTTAAGATAGTTTGATCTTTCTTTTGCTGTTTTAGTACGCCAGCCTTGCAAAGCTTTGTGAGCAGCTTCGATAGCTTGAGCAGTTTCTTGAGCTCCGCATTCAGCGACGCTAGCTACGGTCTCACCGTTTGCAGGATTTGTAACTTTAAATTTTTTATTGCTTTTCGATGAAACCCATTTTCCATTTATTAATGCTTTTTCTTTTAATAAATTTGGGTTAGTGAGTTTTAAAGCCATAAATTAATCCATCAATTTTTTTAAAGGTGAATATATAGCTTACTTGTTTTTGGGTCGTAATTTGAATCTTTTTATAATTTATACGTACTATTTATGAAACTTAACGAGGATTGAATAGAGTTTAAGTTTAATTGGATATAAAACCATCTTTCTTATAGTGTTAGTGTAATTAAATATATGTAATGAATAATAGGAATTAATAATATGAAAATTGGCATTCTCTCTAGGGCTCCAAAGTTATACTCAACACAAAGGTTAGTTGAGGCCGCAAAAGAGCGAGGGCACGATGTTAGAACGGTTGACTTGTTGCGCTGCTATATGAATATCACATCAGACAAGCCAACGGTATTTTACAAGCGCCATGGTGAAAGAGAACAATTAAAATTTGATGCTGTTATTCCGCGTATTGGCGCATCTGTGACATCATATGGTACGGCAGTTTTACGCCAATTTGAGGTTGGTAAAGTATATTCAATCAATGAATCTGTTGCCATTGCAAGATCGAGAGACAAGTTGAGGGCACACCAGCTTTTTGCGAGAAGCTCATTAGGAATGCCAATTACAGGCTATGCTAATCGCGCCGAAGCCACTGAAGACTTAATTGAATTTGTTGGTGGAGCGCCCTTAATTGTAAAAGTCCTCAGCAGTACGCAGGGTAAGGGAGTATTAATCGCAGAAACAAACAAAGCTGCAGAAAGTTTGATTAATGCCTTTCGTGATATTGGGACAGAGTTCCTTGTTCAGGAATTTATCAAAGAAGCAGGCGGTGCGGATATTAGGTGTTTTGTTGTTGGCGATAAGGTAATTGCCGCAATGCAGCGAACCGCAAAAGAAGGGGAGTTTCGATCCAACCTACATATGGGCGGTACAGCAAAACTTATTAAACTAAGACCTGAGGAGCGTAAATTAGCGGTGAAAGCAGCAAAGGTAATGGGACTTGAACTAGCCGGTGTAGATTTGGTGCGTTCAGATCGTGGGCCGCTAGTATTAGAGGTAAATTCTTCACCAGGTTTAGAAGGTATTGAAAAGGCAACGGGAAAAGATATTGCAGGGGCGATTATTGAACATATTGAAAAACAGGCGATTAGAGGGCCGAGTAAAAATAGAACGAAGGGATAATATAGATCCATGGGAAAAGAATTAATTATCGCAGGTACGAGTATTAAGCCTGGTGAGCGTAAGCGTCTTTTTTTAGATGTTGCAAAATTATATGATTTTACCGATATGAATATTCCTATTGAAGTTGTTCGTGGGAAAGAAGATGGCCCTATTTTATTTGTTAGTGGCGCCATTCATGGTGATGAAATTAATGGTGTTGAAATTATCCGCCGGCTTTTAACGAAGAAAGCCCTCAAAAATATTAAAGGAACATTAGTTGCCGTTCCTATCGTCAATGTTTATGGATTTAATACCAACTCTCGTTATTTGCCAGATCGCCGTGACTTGAATAGATCATTTCCCGGTTCGCCCAAAGGATCTTTGGCGTCACAAATTGCAGATATTTTTCTAAATGATGTTGTTGCAAAATGTACGCATGGTATTGATTTGCATTGCGCCGCTATAAAGCGAAGTAATTTGCCACAAATACGTGCATGCCTTGATGATAGCGAAGTTGCAAGAATGGCAAATGCTTTTAACGTACCTGTAATTTTGGATGCTGAATTGCGCGAAGGGTCATTGCGCGCCGCGGCAATAGAGAAAAAAATTCCTATTATTTTGTTTGAGGGAGGAGAAGCGCTGCGTTTTAATGAAAAAACAATAAAAAGTGGACTGCAAGGTGTTTTGTCAGTCATGCGGGAGCTTGAGATGTTAAAGCCGCTAAAAAATAAAAAAATACCACATGATGTTTTTGTTGCGCGATCTAGCCATTGGCTTCGTGCACCGCATAGCGGAATTTTATCAAGTAAAGTTGCCTTGGGCGCACGGGTAAAGAAAAATCAAGTTTTGGGCGTTATTTCAGACCCTTTTGGGCGTGAAAAACACGAAATTATTGCCCGCCGAACAGGCATTGTCATTGGTGTGGCGACATTACCTCTGCTTAACCGTGGGGAGGCCGCATTTCATATCGCAACGTTTGAAGATTCAAATGCTGTTCAAGAACACGTAGATATATTTGAAGACCGCTTTGATGGTGAAGATCTAGAACGGTTTTAAGAGTTGTAAAGATAATTCCTAATTAAATTTAAGATCAATTGACTATGTTCTATATTTGCCATACAACGGCGGCAATGATGTTTGTGTTGGCGCGAGGTGGTATTTTTTAGACCCCATCTAATCTTCATGAATTTGTAACATTACCCTGCCTCCTTCGCGCGGTTTGCAGCGCAACGCCTTATCTTTTTAAAAAAGATTGGGCAAAAAGGAAATATTATGACGATAACGAGCTTTCATCATTTGGGACTAGTGGAGGAGCTTACGCGGTCCCTTGACGAAAATAATTATAATACCCCTACACCCATCCAAATAAACGCGATTCCCGCTTTATTAGAAGGGCAAGACTTACTGGGTATTGCACAAACAGGAACGGGTAAGACGGCTGCTTTTGCCTTGCCTATTTTGCATCATCTGTTTTCAACGCCTTGTAAATTAAAGCCATGTATGGTGCGCGCCTTAGTCCTTGCCCCGACAAGAGAGTTAGCGATTCAGATTGCGGAGAATTGTGAAGTTTATGCGCAGTATCTTTCCTTAAGCCAAACCACGGTATATGGGGGTGTAAAACATAAAGCTCAAATTCAGGCAATGTCCAAGGGAGTGGATCTTCTTATTGCAACACCAGGAAGATTGCTTGATTTAATGCAGCAAGGCTGCATTGATTTGAGTATGGTAACGCATTTAGTTTTGGATGAAGCGGACCGCATGTTGGACATGGGTTTTATTAATGATATTAGAAAAATTATGTTGAATATTCCAAAGGAGCGTCAAACATTACTCTTTTCTGCGACGATGCCTGCTTCTATTAATAAGCTGGCAAATAGCCTATTGGATAACCCAAAGCGCGTGGATGTTACACCAGAGGTCGTAACAGTCCGAAAAATTAATCAAACTATTTATAAAGTTCCTAAGAAAAATAAGCGGGCTTTGTTGGCAACATTGCTTCAAAACGAAGATATCTCTAAGGCAATTGTCTTTAGTCGAACAAAGCATGGAGCCAACCGTATTGTAAAAGAGTTAGAGCATGCGGGGGTTTCCACCGCCGCTATTCACGGAAATAAATCACAAACAGCGCGACAAAAAGCATTAGACGAATTTAAGCAAGGCAATCTTAGGACTTTGGTTGCAACAGATATTGCGGCGCGCGGTATCGATGTTGATAATATTACGCATGTCATAAATTATGACCTTCCGTCAGAGCCAGAAAGCTATGTTCACCGAATTGGCCGTACGGCGCGTGCGGGTACCAAGGGTACAGCAATTTCATTTTGTGATGAAACAGAAGGAAAAATCCTGACTGTTATTGAAAAAATAATTAAGTTTAAAATACCTATTGTAAAAACACCTGACCTTTTGAAGTTAGAGCCGTTGCCTGAAGAAGTCAAAGAACGTTCGGCACCTGTTCGAAAGAAAACAAATAATGCATTCCAAAAGAGTAAGATGAAGAAAAACCGGACGCGTCTAGGTAAAAATAGAAAATAGGAGGCCAAGATCAATTTATTGATTAATTCTTGGTCTTCCTATAAGAATTATTTAAAATATTTACCTATTATAACTGAAGCGGCGTTTATTATGAGCAAAACAGATTCTAAATCCCAAAGTAATGCGATGTGGGGCGGGCGATTCCAAGCAAAACCGTCAGATGTCATGTCTGAAATTAATAGTTCTATAGATGTTGATCAGAGGCTTTGGCAGCAAGACATTGCCGGATCTATTGCCCATTGTAAAATGTTGGTTGCGCAGAATATCATTGCAAAAGAAGAGGGGCAAAAAATTGAAGAGGGCCTCAACCAAGTAGCGCAAGAAATTCAATCTGGTGAATTTAATTTCAAAGTAGAGTTAGAAGATATTCATATGAATGTCGAAAGCCGTCTAAAAGAAATTATTGGCGATGTGGCCGGGAAATTACATACAGCGCGTTCGCGAAATGATCAGGTTGCAACTGATTTTAGATTGTGGGTGCGCGGCGCCTGCGAAGATGTGATTGTGAAAATAGAAAATTTTCAAAAAGCTTTAGATAATATAGCGGATCAACATCACGATTCTATTATGCCTGGTTTCACACATCTTCAGGTAGCACAGCCAATTACCCTAGCGATGCACTTGGGTGCGTATAGCGAGATGATGAAAAGAGATGCGTCCCGATTTCTAGATTGTTTAAAAAGGTTGAACCAATGCCCGCTAGGGGCGTGCGCCTTGTCAGGGACTGGTTTTAATACCAATCGTGAAATGACTGCAAAAACATTAGGTTTTGATGCGCCGATGCCTAATACGTTAGACGCGGTTTCCGCCCGTGACTTTGCGATGGAGTTTTTGTTTTGTTCGGCACAATGCGGGCTAAACCTTTCTAGATTAGCGGAAGAAATTATTTTATGGGCGACGCCACAATTTAATTTTATACAATTGGATGACCAATGGTCTACAGGTTCGTCGATTATGCCGCAAAAAAAGAACCCTGATGCGGCAGAGCTGGTGCGGGCAAAAACGGGGCGTTTAAATGGTAATTTATTACAATTAATGACAGTAATGAAAGCATTACCGCTCGCGTATAATAAAGATATGCAAGAAGATAAAGCATCTGTTTTTGAGAGTTTTGATACGATATGCCTTTGCTTAGATGCCATGACAGGCATGATTAGTAGTGCGAAATTCAACCTCCCTAAGATGCAAGAAGCTGCCGAAAGCGGCTTTGCCACAGCGACAGAGATTGCTGATTGGTTGGTTAGAAATTTAAATATGCCTTTTCGTGATGCGCATCACGTTACGGGTAAAATTGTAAAATTAGCAGAAAACAAAAACTGTTATTTAATGGATTTACCATTAGATGATATGCAAGAAATTGAATCCAGAATTACAGATGATATTTATAATTACTTAAACGCAAAAAAAGCGATAGAAACCCGTAAAAAATAATTACTATATTTTTTAAGCTTCTTTGTTTTTTATTTGATGATATAAAACTTGTTCATAGGCATGTAATTTTGCGCTACCTTCTGCATCACGTGCATCGTAGAATTCCGAAAACTCCCCGTAAACAGATCCGGCGCCTTCCAAAAGATCGTAAGGCGTTTGTACTGTGGCATTTTCAATACGGTGTGGGGCTAGGCAGATGGTACATTCACCAGATACGCGTTTTTGGGAATGATCCATGTAAGCTCTTAAGTCATCAATAAGCGGGTCAAAAAATAAAGCCTCATGTATAAGGCGTCCGAATTCATGGGCAATTTTTTGTTTAAAGAAGATTTGAGCTTGGGTCATGACATGCTTTTCTAGCGTCCTATGCGCTTCGTATAATATGTCTGCCGCTGGTGATTCGTAGGCGATGCGGCCTTTTTTCCCCGGAATAGATGTGCCTAGGTGATAATGACGGCCAATCCCCATTTTCCCGCCTAATTCAGCAAGCTTTTGGATTACATTTAAAGAGTCATTTGTTTTTTCGCCATCAATGTTTAAAGAGATTGGTTGTCCTTTATCAAAAGTAATTTTAATTACTTCTCGCGTGAGGTTTTTGTCTATTTGAGCATACCAAGCATCCTCTGGTATTAATCCTTGGGACGTATGCGTTTCTTCACCACCTATAGAAACACCCCATAATCCTGCATTGTAAGAATACTTGGATTTTTCAGGAACTGAAATATTATGCTTTTTCAAGAAATTTTGTGAAAATTCTCTTTTTATATTATGTTCCCGAACAGGTGCGATTGATTGAATGTTGTCCCCTAACACATGCGCTACTAAGTCGAAGCGATATTGGTCATTTCCCGCGCCTGTACAGCCATTGGCAACAATTTTAATGCCGCGTTCTTGAGCAAAGTTAATAGTTTCGCGCGCTTGGATAAGTCGCTCAGAGCCAACACATAATGGGTACCCATCGCGGTTTACGTGGCCAAAAATAAGGTACTTAATAATTTCATCGTAATATGCTTTGGAGGCATCGATATAGACATGCTCATCAGATTTTACTTCCTTGGCTCGGTCGGCGACTTGTTTTTGAATATCTTTATCCATCGCGCCTGTGTCGATGACACAAGTAATAACCTTTTTAAGGTTATAATTTTCGCGCATATAAGGCACCAACATTGATGTGTCTAGCCCGCCAGAAAAGGCAACAACAGCAGTATCTGATTGAGGTTTATTCATGGTTATTATTTCTCCACACAAATGGGTAAGTATAAATTATTGTCTTTTTCAATATGAATAGGGTTGGTTATATAAAAACGCTCACCCACTAAAATTCTTTCTTGTATTTCTTGTTTCATTTTTAAATCGTCAGATTTGAGTAAAAAATCAGGCTCTTCAATAATGTTAGTGTTTTTATCATTTAAAATTCTGTTCGCATCCAAGGATATTTTCATACTATAGGTAAAACTCATGTCACGTAATGGATGTAGGGGCATTGTTGTGCGTTGAATATACATTTTTTCACCAAACAAGGCATGAGTTAAAAGTGCTTTGTTATCATATTGTGAAATGCCTATGAACTGTTCTTTATTTTCTGCGCTATATACGTGCAGACCGGCATATTTTGTAATATTCCCTAATTTAGGAATATCCATTTGGGGCAATTGCCTTCTTAAAGAAAATAAAGAATACCCAACAAGTGTTTGGCCATCCATGCCAAGGCCTGCAATTTGTCCGCTTAAGGGTATATAATCTAAAGTATTTAAATCTACGTGTGGGTCCCGTTCATAAAATTCTAAAAGTGTGTCAGGGGCCTTGTCTATTGGTAAGGCAAACCCTATGACAGCGCTTTGCATGAGGACACAGTCAATATAAACCCAGTTGGCCATTTTTAAATCTGGGTTTCCGAAAGCTAAGGAGTTTGAGACAAGATAGGCCTCATGAAAACTGCGTTGTTTTGGATCTTCTAATAATTTAACAACTTCGTGCCCTTCAAAAATTGATAAATCAAGGCTATCCAATAAATTTTCACTAGTAGAGATATAAGGTTTTAGACCCATATCTATAAGATTTTTTATGTTTTTTTCCATGTTGCAAATAGCTTTCGCGGTTCTTCATCACAATTTTCCGCATATAAATTTATGTGCGGTATGACCCAATTAGTATGGAGGTACTTTCTTAATATCAAGGAGTGATGTCAAGTAATAGTTTTATATGAAAAAGAGCGTTTCAGGTGTTACGAAGAACCTTTATTTAATGCCTTTATAAGTGCTGCATTCTTACTTTGGTAATAAAGCGCGGCTTCATCCAGTTGCTCGTGCAGGTATTGTCGCTTACTTTTCTTACTTTCTTCGGCAATGTCTTTTTTGTCTTTCTCGTCTCTGACTTCATCATCTTCATCATCTTTATCATTATTCATATCTAGTAATGCTTTGTAGATTGAGTTTGTCTCATAAAGATAACTATCAACTTGATTATTAGATTGGGCGTCATCATCAGATTCGCCGGCACTGACCATGTCAACCAAGATGGCATCAAGACCAAAAATTTCAGCAAGTTGCTGCGTTGTAATATCCACCCCTGTTTCATCTAGAATATTAGCGGCAAGATCTTGTAATCTTGTAATGATATTGCGCTTAATAATTTCATCAATACCGTTACTATCAATTCCATAGAACACATCTTTCATTGGCACATCAGAACTAGATAGAGACGAATCTATTAATCCCTGATTTCCGTAGCGGAAGATTTCACCATTGCGGATCTCTTCCATGAAGTCGCGTATATAAAATTCTAACCTTGGTTGCGATAGGCTGGATACAGCAGAGGATTGTGTATTGTTATCGTTTCTATATGGCTCCGCCGGGTCGTGATCATCTATTGTTACAGGCTCGGGCAGTAACGTAATGGTAAATGTTTCATCGTAGCTGAGGAAGCCATCACTAACGCGTAAAGTAATTGAATATGTATCTGGGTCAGTCCCAAATGTTTTTGTTCCAGTATTGGTTAAAATATTACCATTTGAAATTGAGAATGATGGATCAGCCGATACGATAGTATAAGTTAATGAAGGACCATCAACATCAAAACCAGTGATTGTCCCTATATTCCAAGTGCTAATTCCTTCTGGTAAGAAGGTTGAACTAAGCGTTAAGTCATAAGGTGCGTCGTTAACAGGAGTTACATTAAATGTAATTGTGTTCGGTACGGAGTCAAAGTCTACACCGCCATTTGCGCTACCTCCATCATCTTGAACTTGGAATGTAAAGTCAGCGTAGCCGATACCGTTATCATTTAAATCTGGTGTGAATGTTAGGAAAGGTATATCCGCTAAGTTTATGACTTGTCCTGCACTTACATTTCCAGGGGAGCTAGACCCTGCCGCTAATGTGAGTGTGCCGTTTGTTGGTAAGGATGAGATTCGTACGCCTTGGAAATTATCAGCAGGCGTATCATTTACATCAGAGAAACCAAAATCACCATTGTTAAATGTGTATGGAGTGTCCTCAAGTATGGTGATTGTATTATCTAAACCATCTGGTGAATCATTGACAGAATTAACATCAATGGTCATTAAGTTTGGTGTTGCATCAAGGTCTGCGCCGCCGTTTGCCGTACCATTATCATCGCGAACTTGGAAGGTGAAATTGTCGTAGTTCGTGCCAAATTCATTTAAGACCGGTGTGAAGACCAAGTTTGGAATGTCAGAAACAGCGATTTCTTGACCTGCTGTTACCGCAACCCCAGAAAGTTCAAGCGTTCCTGTTGTTGGAATGGTTGTAATGACAACCGAATTAAAATTATTAGCAGGGTTATCTGCAGTATCAGTAAACCCAAAGTCCGCTAGCGTAAATGTAAGAGGGATATCTTCGTTCGTTGTTACAGTATTATCTGTTCCCGCAGGGGCATCGTTTACAGATACAACATCAATTGTAACTGTATTTGGTGTTTGGTCGGTATCTATACCACCGTTTGGTGTTCCACCATCATCGCGGACTTGGAAATCAAATGTATCGTACGCCGTACCATTATCGTTTAAGGCGGGTGTAAAGAATAAGTTTGGAAGATCCGTAACTAGAATTTCTTGTCCCAGAGTAACGGTCACACCAGATAGTTCAAGCGTTCCATTGGTTGGAAGAGAAGAAATTATAATAGAGTTAAAGTTGTCTGGCCCATCATTTACATCGCTAAAGCCGAAGTCAGTAGCGTTAAAGCCAAGCGGGGTGTCTTCCAGTGTTGAGAGCGTAACATCTGTACCCTCTGGCTCATCATTTACTGAGTTGACGTCGATTGTCATTGTGTTTGATGTGGGGTCTAAATCAATACCACCGTTTGCGGTACCACCATCATCGCGGACTTGGAAATCAAAGTTTGCGTAACTTGTGCCAAATTCATTTGCAACTGGACGGAAGACCAAATTTGGAATGTCGGTTGCTGAAATTTCTTGGCCTGCGGTTACGGCTACGCCTGATAGTAATAGTTGGCCATCGACTGGTAAGGTGTTGATGATAACCGATTGTAAATTATTTGCAGGAACATCGTTTATATCCGTTAAGCCAAAGTCAGCAGGAGCGAATGTATAATCAATATCTTCGTTTGTTGTCACGGTGTTATCTGTACCGTCTGGGGCATCGTTCACAGGTGTCACATCAATTGTCATGATATTTGGAATAACATCTGTGTCTATGCCGCCATTTGCTGTCCCGCCGTCATCTACTACTGCGAAGGCGAAGCTGTCATAGCCAAAGCCGCTACCATGTAAGGCAGGGGTAAAGAAAAGATTTGGTAAGTCAGTAACAGCAATTGTTTGACCGGCGATGACTGGCACCCCTGAAAGCTCAAGCGTTCCGTTTGTCGGTAATGTTGTGATGACGATATCTTGGAAGTTATCAGCAGGCGTATCACTAACATCTGTATACCCAAAGTCCGCTGCGATAAAGCCAAGTGGCGTATCTTCAAGCGTGGTCAGGGTGTTATCTGCACCATCAGGGGCATCGTTTACCTCTATAACCTCTATTGTCATTGTGTTCGCGCTTGCGCCTAAATCCACCCCACCATTTGTTGTTCCGCCATCATCGCGGACTTGGAAATCAAAGTTATCATAGCTTGTGCCAAACTCATTCAGGGCAGGGGTGAAGACTAAGTTCGGAATATCTGCCGCTAAAATCTCTTGTCCAGCCGTTACAGCTACGCCAGATAATTCCAGTACGCCGTTTGTAGGCAAGGTTGTAATGATTACTGATTGTAGATTGTTCGCTGGTGAATCGCTGATGTCTGTAAGGCCAAAGTCTGCGACGCTAAAGGCAAAGCCAGTATCTTCAAGAGTTGTGACAGTGTTGTCTGTTCCAGCAGGCGCATCATTGACAGATGTGACATCAATTGTCATCGCGTTTGGTGATTGATCTGTATCGATACCGCCATTGGCTGTGCCACCGTCATCTTGCACTTGGAAAGTAAATCCGTCAGAAGCCAGACCATTGACATTTGATGCAGGGGTGTAAACAAGATTTGGAATGTCTGTTACGGCAATAACTTGCCCTGCAGTAACCGCTACGCCAGATAATTCAAGTATGCCATTTGTTGGGATAGTTGTAATAATCAGGTTATCAAAATTATTTGGTGAGCTTGCATCATTTGGATCGGTATAGCCAAAATCTGTTGCAGTGAATGTAAATGGTGTGTCTTCAATTGCGGTGACTGTGCTGTCCGTTCCTTCTGGTGCGTCATTTACGCTGATGACGTCTACGGTTATTGTGTTTGCAACTTGGTCTAAGTCTTGTCCACCATTTGGTGTGCCACCATCATCGCGCACTTGGAAATCAAATGAATCGTAGCTGTTACCAAATTCATTCAGGGCAGGATCAAAAGTAAGGTTTGCGATATCTGCAACAGTAATTTCTTGCCCTGCTATGACGGGTACACCAGATAACTGAAGAGATCCATTTGTCGGTATAGTTGTTATCACAACAGATTGGAAATTATCTGCAGGGGTATCGTTCACATCACTAAAGCCAAAGTCCGCAGGTGTGAAGTCTAATGTTGTGTCCTCAAGCGTGGTTAAAGTATTGTCTGCGCCATCTGGTGCATCGTTAACTTCAAGAACATCAAATGTAATTGTGTTTGGTGATTGGTCTAAGTCTACCCCACCGTTTGCGGTACCGCCATCATCGCGCACTTGGAAATCAAAGTCAGCGTAGCTTGTGCCAAATTCATTCGTGGCAGCCGTGAAAGTTAAGTTTGGCAAGTCAGCAACAGCAATTTCTTGACCAGCTGTTACAGCCACGCCAGAGAGTTCTATAATGCCATCTGCAGGCAATGTATTTATGATAACAGAAGCAAGATTATTTGCCGGAACATCATCTACATCAGTAAAGCCAAAGTCAGACGCGTTAAAGACATATGGTGTGTCTTCTAATGCGGTTAATGTTGCATCTGCACCCTGTGGTGCTTCGTTAACAGGGGTGATATCTATAGTGATTGTATTTGGTGTTTGATCGGTATCAATACCACCATTTGCAGTGCCACCATCATCGCGGACTTGGAAATCAAATGCGTCTGCTGCTATTCCTGCATCGTTTAGAAACGGAACATAAAATAAATTTGGTAAGTCGCTGACCTGAATTTCTTGACCAGCCGTCACAGCAACGCCAGAAAGCTCAAGCGTGCCTGGGCTTGGTATATTTGTAATGATAATAGATTGGAAATTATCGCTTGGGCTGTCGATAGTATCGCTAAAGCCAAAGTCAGAAGCGGTAAAGCCAAGTGGAGTGTCTTCTAATGTGACAACTGTGTTATCTGTGCCATCTGGGGCATCGTTAACAGGGGTCACATCGATTGTCATCGTGTTTGGTGTTGCATCTAAATCAATACCAGCATTTGCGGTGCCACCATCATCGCGGACTTGGAAATCAAAGTTTGCGTAACTATTGCCATTTTCATTTGCCGCAGGTGTAAAGACAAGGTTTGGAATATCAGCTGCGGCGATTTCTTGACCTGCTGTTACCGCAACACCAGAAAGTTCAAGCACCCCGTCAGCAGGCAGTGTTGATATGATAACTGATTGTAAGTTGTTTGCAGGAACATCGCTTAGGTCTGTCAATCCAAAGTCTGTTGGATCAAAAGTGTATCCTATATCTTCCAAAGTAGTCACAGTATTATCAGTGCCATCTGGGGCATCGTTAACAGGGGTTACATCAATTGTTACTGTGTTTGGTGTTGGGTCTAAATCAATACCACCGTTTGCCGTTCCACCATCATCACGTACTTGGAACGTAAAGTTGTCATAGCCAGTGCCATTCTCATCAAGTGCGGGAACAAAACTTAAGTTTGGAATATTTGCAATTGTAATTTCTTGCCCTGCCGTGACGGCCACGCCGGAAAGCTCAAGCGTTCCATTGGTCGGAATGGTTGTAATGATAATAGATTGTAGGCTATCTGCTGGTGTATCATTTGCATCCATGAAGCCAAAGTTAGCAGGGGTAAATGCAAGTGGCGTATCTTCAAGTGTTGTAAGCGTTACGTCTGTACCATCTGGTGCATCGTTTACTTCGGTCACATCGAAAGTAATTGTGTTTGGGCTTTGGTCTGTATTTACACCGTTTACAGTTTCACCATCATCGACAACTTGGAAAGTAAAATTGGTATAGCCTGTACCAAATTCGTTCAATGTTGGTGTGAATGATAAATTTGGAATATCGGCAAGCGCGATGTTTTGACCCGCGGTTACTGCGATGCCAGAGAGTTCTAAGATACCATCGGCAGGTAGTGTTGTGATGATAACAGATTGTAAGTCATCAGATGGAACATCGTCAGGGTCACTAAACCCAAAGTCAGAAGCATCAAAGTTATATGCTGTATCTTCCAGTGTTGTGAGCGTGTTATCAGTTCCATAAGGCGCGCTGTTTACAGCCTCTACATCAAAAGTAATAGTGTTTGGCGTTGAATCTAAATCAATACCACCATTGGCAGTGCCATCGTCATCACGAACTTGGAAGGTGAAGGCGTCGTAACCTGTTCCATTACCATTTGGTACAGGTGTAAATGTCAGGTTAGGAATATCGGCAGCGGAAATTTCTTGTCCCGCAGTTACGGCTACACCTGAAAGCTCAAGCGTTCCAACAGTTGGAAGTGTTGTTATAATAACGCTGTTTAAGTTGTTGGCTGGCGTATCATTTGGATCAGTTAAACCAAAGTCTGTTCCTGCGAAACTGTACACAGCATTCTCTAGGAAATTAATTGTATTATCTGTACCATCAGGTTCATCATTTACGGATGTAACATCAATAGCCATAGTGTTTGGTGTTGGATCAATATCGACGCCACCATTGGCAACACCACCATCATCACGCACTTGGAAGGTGAAGTCACCGTAGCCTACGCCATTTTCATTCGGAACAGGTGTGAATAATAAGTTAGGAATATCTGCAACGGCAATTTCTTGCCCAGCTATCACTGCCACGCCAGAAAGTTCAAGCGTTCCATTCGATGGAAGTGTTGTAATGATCACTGATTGGAAGTCATCAGAGATTGCATCATCAGGGTCACTAAATCCGAAATCAGCGGCTGTGAAGCCAAGTGATGTGTCCTCTAAAAGGGTGAGTGTATTATCTGCACCATATGGTGCATCGTTCACTTGAAGGATATTGATATCGAACGTAGCAGCGCCAATATTTGTTGTTGCGTCGCTGACTTCAAATACAAAGCTGTCTGTCGTGGTGCTGCTGTTATCGTGGGCGTAAACGACTAAACCATTATCAAGATCTTCTTGGGTAAAGTTTGTGATTGGTGTGCCTGGCGCACTGGTTAATTCTAATTGTCCATTCATTGGCGAAGTTGTAACTGTGTAAATAATATCAACTGGCGCACTGTCAATATCGCTACTGGAGAGGAATGCAGTTGTAATTGGCTCAACGTCGCCTTCAAATAATGTAAGCGGAGCATTCGTATTTAAAATAGGGGCATCATCAACAGGGGTGACATCAATTGTCATTACGTTTGGTGTAACATCTGTGTTATTTGTTGTGGCATCATCGCGTACTTGAAAAGTAAAGGTGTCATACGCCAAACCATTTTCATCTGCAAGAGGTGTAAAAGTTAGGTTTGGAATATCTGCAAGTGCAATATCTTGTCCAGCTGTCACAGCAACCCCAGAAAGGTTTAATGTTCCCGTTGTTGGTAAGGTTGTAATTATAACGGAAGTAAAGTTATCTGCCGGAGTATCCGCCGTGTCAGTAAAACCAAAGTCTGCAGGATCAAAAGTATAATCGGTATCTTCTAAGGTTGTGACCGTATTGTCTGTACCTTCTGGTGGATCATCTACTTGGGTGACATCAAATGTAATTGTATTCGGTGTTGGGTCTAAATCAATACCGCCATCAGCTGTGCCACCATCATCGCGCACTTGGAAAGTAAAGTCGGTGTAATTTGTACCAAATTCATTTAATGCCGATGTGAAGGTTAGGTTCGGTATTTGCGCAGCAGAAATTTCTTGTCCTGCAGTGACCGCTACGCCAGATAACTCCAAAATTCCATCTACTGGTAGGGTGGTAATAATCACAGATTGTATGTTGTTAGCAGGCGTATCAATTGGATCTGTTAGGCCAAAGTCTGCTGGATCAAAGTTATATGGCGTGTCTTCTAGTGCGGTTAACGTTGTGTCTGTTCCCTCTGGCGCGTCATTTACAGATGTTACATCAATGGTCATGGTGTTAGGTGTGGCGTCTAAATCAATGCCGCCATCTGCCGTACCACCATCGTCGCGGACTTGATATGTGAAGTTGTCATATGCCAACCCATTTTCATCGGCAAGCGGTGTAAATGTTAGGTTTGGAATATCCGCAACAGTAATTTCTTGACCTACCGTTACCGCGACACCAGATAAGTTCAGTGTTCCTGTTGTTGGAAGGGTAGAGATAATTACTGATTGGAAATTATTGGCTGGTGTATCTACCGGGTCTGTAAAACCAAAGTCTGCTGGATTAAATATATAATCTGTATCTTCTAGAGTTGTAACAGTTGTATCAGTCCCTTCAGGTGCATCATTTACAGAGGTTACATCGATTGTCATTGTATTTGGTGTTTGATCAAGGTCAACACCGCCACCCAATGTTGTACCGTCATCACGCACTTGGAAGGTAAAGCCTGTATACGCCAAACCATTAGCATTTAGATCAGGTGTGAAATTCAAATTTGGAATATCCCCGACTGCAATTTCTTGACCTGCAGTTACGGCCACACCAGAAAGCTCAAGAATTCCGTTTGCTGGTAATGTCGTAATAACAACAGATTGTAAATTATTTGATGGGGAATCATCTGGATCTGTAAACCCAAAATCAGCAGCCGCAAAATTAAGCGGTGTGTCTTCTAATGTTGTCAGTGTATTATCTGCACCATATGGGGCGTCGTTCACAGGAACAATTGTAAAATCAAATGTTTCAGTTGGAAGAACAGTAGTGCCATCTTCAACGGTGAAATCAAAACTGTCTGATGTTGTTGAGCTGCTATCATGCACATATGTGACAAGATTGTTATTTAAGTCATCTTGTGTAAATGATGTGATTGGTGTTGCCGGTGCGGATGTTAACGCAATAAATCCATTTATTGGCGCAACAGTTATTGTATAGACAAGATTCGGATCCGTGCTGTCGATATCAGTTGTCAGTAAGTCTGTATTTGTAATTGTGGCCGTGTCACCCTCTAATAAGGTAATTGTATTGTTGTTTATCAATACTGGCGCATCATCAACGGGCGTGACGTCAATTGTCATCGTGTTTGGTGTTTGGTCTGTATCTTGCCCACCATTTGGTGTGCCGCCATCGTCGCGTACTTGGAAGGTAAAGCTGTCATACGCGATACCGTTTGCATCAGGCGCAGGATCAAATGTTAGATTTGGAATATCAGCAACGGCAATTTCTTGTCCAGCTATCACCGCAACACCAGAAAGTTCCAATATACCATTTGTTGGAAGTGTAGTAATAATAACTGATTGTAAGTTATCTGGCCCGTCATTTACATCGGTAAAGCCAAAATCTGCGGCCACAAAATTTAAGGTTGTATCTTCTAACGTGGTTAAAGTGTTATCCGTGCCTTCTGGTTCATCGTTCACGGATAGAACATCAAAGGTAATTGTATTCGGGCTTTGGTCTGTATCAATACCTGCAAAGTTGGTACCGCCATCATCCTGCACTTGGAAAGTAAAATCAGCATAACCAGTCCCAAATTCATTCAATGTTGGTGTATATGTCAGATTTGGAATATCGGCGATTGCGATTGATTGACCCGCTGTTACAGCGACCCCAGAAAGTTCAAGTACCCCATCAACAGGGAGCGTTGTAATAATGACATTTGCAAAATTATCAGGGGGAATATCATTAGGATCAGAATATCCAAAGTCTGCCACACTGAACACATGAGGTGTATCTTCATTAATCGTAAGTGTTGTATCAGTTCCTTCTGGGGCGTCGTTTACGGATACAACATCAATAGTAATTGTGTTTGGAACAGAATCTAAATCAATACCACCATCTGCTGTACCGCCATCATCGCGGACCTGGAAAGTAAAGTCCGTATAAGCAGGTCCGTTTTCATCAGGCACAGGAATAAATGTTAGGTTTGGAATATCAGCTAAAGCAATTTCTTGGCCAGCCGTTACGGCAACACCCGATAGTTCAAGCGTACCATTAGCAGGAAGTGTTGTAATTATAACAGATTGGAGCGCGTTAGCAGGCGTATCATTCACATCCGTAAATCCAAAATCCGCCGCGGTAAAGTTGTAATCAATATTTTCGTTAGTGGACACAAGTGTATCTGTTCCATCTGGCTCATCATTTACTGAAACAACATCGAATGTGATTGTATTTGCAGTAGGGTCTAAATCAATACCACCATCTGTTGTACCGCCATCATCGCGCACTTGGAAATTAAAGTCTGTATAAGAAATACCATTA
>CAYGUV010000017.1:0-32967 GCA_964353185.1 uncultured Micavibrio sp.
GGCCATTCGGCTTCGTCGCATTTGTTCATGAAGGCGTAGCGGAAGGACAAGTCGCGATCGCCAAAAATTTGGTAATTTTCGGCCCAACTGATCACTGTTCGGGGGCTCATGAGGGTGGAGAGGTCACCATTTATGAATCCTTGGCGCGTAAGCGATGCCATGCGTACCATTAAATCAATTGTCTCTTTCCCTTCAGGATTATCCATTTCAGGCATTTTGGCAGTAACAATAGCCATTTCTTTGTCATGCGCTAAATAGTTTAACTGCGCGACAATGTTCCATCTGTCCATCTGCGCTTGGTTTACCTGTTGCGTGCCGTGATACAAACCTGTTGTATCCCCAAGGCCAACGGTGTTGGCGGTCGCGAATAATCGGAACGCAGGGTGTGGGCGGATGACTTTATTTTGGTCGAGTAGAGTTAATTTCCCTTCTGCCTCAAGCACGCGTTGGATGACAAACATAACATCGGGACGCCCCGCGTCATATTCATCAAAGACAAGGGCAACAGGGTTTTGGATTGCCCATGGCAATAAGCCTTCTTGATACTTCGTGATTTGTTTTCCTTCTTGAAGGGTAATCATATCTTTGCCAAGTAAATCAATACGGCTGACGTGGCTGTCCATGTTGATACGCACACATGGCCAGTTGAGACGCGCGGCGACTTGTTCAATATGGGTGGATTTACCGGTTCCGTGATATCCCTGCACCATGACGCGGCGGTTATTGGTGAAACCTGCCAAGATAGCCATGGTGGTTTCTGGGTCAAATTGATAGGTCGGATCGATCTTCGGCACGTTGGAGTTATCTTCACTAAACCCTGGCACTTTCCAGTCAATATCAATACCGAATGTTTCACGGACATCATATTTTGTGTCGGGAATAGAAGTGTATTTGCCTTCTTTGGTTTTGACCTTGGTCATATCAAAGGAGGCGCTGTTTATTTCTTTTTCATTGGCGGAAAGTTCGGACATATTTATTTTTCTTTTAATTGATCAAATTTTTGAAAGGCTAGTTTTAGGACAGTATAAGCCATGTTGACTTGTTTCAAGCGTTCTTCGGCTTTTGGGTCGTTTCGATTCACATCAGGGTGGAATTTTTTGGCGAGTTCTTTGTACCGTTTTTTGATTTTATCGATATCCATTGGGGGTTCAAGGCCAAAAATGGAGAGGGCCTCAAATTCGGGGGAATGTCGGCTTAGCTCATTCTTATTTGTTTCATATTCTTGCCACGCGCGGCTGGCGTTTTCATCAGGGCTTTCGCCTTTGCCGTAAAACTCCCATGCTCTTGCGCGTAAGTTTTCTTCGGCCATTCCGGGCATATCGTATCGCCATGTGGGGCGGTCGCCAAACATGCTTTTTAAAATATGATCTTCAACTTCTTGGGTATTCATCCCATCAAAGAAATTCCATGCACGGTTATATTCAGTAATATGCATTTGGCAAAACCAGTAATGGTCGGATAGTGAGCGATCTTTGGGCGCGCGGAAGGTGCCCTCATGCGGGCAACCATACATTTCGCATGGCTTAAAGCGCTCATGCGGTTTGACATCCTCATTAAATTCCGGAGAATTTTGTTTTAAATTGATTTTAGGCATTACCCCTCTATTATGACGAAATCGAATTTTTAAAACAAGCTTTTAAAGTGAATAAAACCAAGGGGAACAAGGATTTTGAGCATAGAACAGCAAATTGAACAGTGTTTGATATTAGCCTTTTCCCCTGATTTTTTAGAGGTAAAGAATCAAAGCCATTTGCATGCGGGACATGCAGGTGATGATGGCAGTGGTGAAAGTCATTTTAAAATAAAAATTAAGAGCGATGTTTTTGAAAAACAATCAAGGGTTGCGCGCGAACGTATGGTTTACAAGGCTTTGGATGATATTATGCCTAAAATTCATGCCTTATCAATTATTTTTATAGAAAATAGTTAGCCCTTGATACATACGTGAATACCCCTTATGATTGTTTTATTAATCAAATATTAATCAATTTATGGTTGATTGGTGATGGTCAGAAATTCATAAAGGGGGAAATTATGACGGGCGATAATAATGACGTGGACAACACAGAAGAAGAAAAAGTAGCTAGTAAAAGCTCACTTATTTTAAAAAATATTACAGTATTGGGGCGACGCACATCGATAAGGTTAGAGCCAGAAATGTGGAAAGCGATTAATCAGATTTCTGCACGTGAAAGCTGCTCAATCCATGATCTATGTTCGTTAATTAGTTTGCGTAAAAATCCACAAAGCTCTTTAACCGCGGCCATTCGTGTTTTTCTAATGCTATATTTTCGATCCGCAACAACAGAGGCGGGGCATGCCAATGCAGGACACGGTAATTTTGAGAATATGAAACGTCGTGCGGGTATGACAGCTGATTGGAGCGCGCTTAAACATCGCAAGACAGCAGAACAGCAAGATATAATGGGCGAACGATTGGCTGCACAATTGAAATCAGCAGAAAAGAGCAGGGCAGCCGAAGCGCGTTAAGATCCAGTTGCTTGAAATTCTGCATATCTTTGTGGGCTTGTTGTAATTCTAACTACTTTTTCACCATCTGATAATGTAGTCGTTCCCATTTTCCAAGCTTGTCCAAGTTTGAGTTGTCGCATTAGTGTGTTTTTTGCTAAAGCATGGTTTTCGTTAGTGGGAATTTTTTGGCTGACGCCCTTTGAAAAATCTAATAATACATATTCCCCATCTTTTGAAATGGCCCAAGGAGCCAGCATAACATGAGAAACATCATGAATTATTTTCCCTTCAACCATTGTTTTTACATGTGTTGGAAGGATCATTCCGCGCTCATGTAGTGTTTTGACAGCTCTTTGTTCTGTATCAGTTAAGGGCACTAAAATTTGTCCTGCATTTCTAAGCCAAGCGTAACTTAAAGGACCGGTTGTAACAACACCAAAAGCGCAAAGTAATTTAGTGTCTGCAGGTCTTATTCGTCGAGTAAAGAGGCCATCTTCAATTTCTTTAGCGACTGCACGCTCATGATTTTGGTTTGCTTTATCTCTGGCCATTATCTATGTTCCTACTCATTGTAAAAAACAAGTAATAGCATTGCGTTTATGGCAAGTCAATTAGGTTTATGGCTAATCTTTACGGCCGAAAGCTAGGAATTTTTTACGGCGATTTTTGACAAGTTTTTCGGTATCCCAAGGTGTCATTTGGTTTAGAGCCGTTGCAATTTGTTTGGCAACATTCGCAATGGTTTCTTGTTTCATGCGGTGTGCGCCGCCAACAGGCTCCTTGATAATGCCATCAATTAATTTTAGGTCTAAGATATCCTGCGCGGTAATTTTAAGGGCAGCTGCGGCATCACCCGCATAATCTCCACTACGCCATAAGATAGAGGCGCATCCTTCGGGGGATATGACAGAGTATATTGAGTTTTCTAACATAAAGATTTTATCAGCCGCGGCGATGGCAATCGCGCCGCCAGATCCGCCTTCACCAATCACAATTGATATAATGGGCACTTTGACGTTTAAACAGGTTTCGATTGATTTTGCGATGGCTTCGGCTTGGCCGCGCTCTTCCGCGCCTAATCCGGGGTAGGCGCCTGCGGTATCAACCAAGGTAATAATAGGTATTTGGAAACGCTCCGCCATACGCATCAGGCGTTGTGCTTTACGATATCCTTCGGGACGTGCCATGCCAAAATTATGTTTAATACGGCTTTCTGTGTCGCATCCGCGTTCTTGCCCCATGATGATGACAGATTGACCGTTAAAACGGCCTATACCGCCAAGAAGTGCATCATCATCGGCGAAGTTACGATCACCCGCCAATGGCATATAGTCGTCAATCATACCTTTGACGTAGTCCATGTAATGAGGACGATTTTGGTGTCTCGCCACTTGCACTTTTTGAACGGGGGTTAATTTTTGATATGTTTGGTTGAGAAGCTTATCAACCTTTTGTTCCATGCGCGTAATTTCAGCCGCGATGTCCACATCAGAATCGCTTTCAACATTGCGTAGTTCTGCAATCTTACTTTCTAATTCTAGGACAGGTTTTTCAAATTCAAGCTGGCTCATAATTTACTTCCGTTTTTCTTTAATCCCATCTTAATAGCAAATCGGGCCGAACGATACAAGATATCGAACGACCCGATTGATTATTCTATGGGGGTTAAATTACCCTTCTTTTTTCGCTAGTGGGTGTTTTTCATCCACAGTCTCTTTCAAATCTTCATTAATGATATGTGTGTAGATTTGAGTTGTCGCAATATCAGCGTGACCAAGCATCTTTTGAACGGAGCGCAAATCTGCACCACGTTGTAGAAGATGTGTTGCGAAAGCATGACGAAGAATGTGCGGGCTAACGCGGCCTTCATCTACTTTGGCATCACGTGCCAAATCTTTAAGAAGTTGAGCAAAACGCTGACGGGTTAAATGACCACTTTCAGAAGTTTTTGATGGGAAGAAAGCCGCTTCTTGTAAGGCACGGTTTTCGTTACCGATAAATTGCTCACGCAAGTCTAAGTATGATTTGATTGCTTTTTGTGCTGGATCAGAAAGAGGGATCATGCGCTCACGTCCACCTTTACCTGCAACCATAATGAATTCTGTGTTTTCACCGATTGATGACATTTGTAATCCAACAAGCTCAGAAACACGAAGACCTGTTGCATAAAGCATTTCAAGAAGACAAACCAAACGTGTGCTTTCAGCTGATCCAGATTCGCCAGCTGTTTTGATAAGCTGTGCAACTTCTGTTTCGCTAAGCGTTTTTGGTAATGTACGGCCTTGCTTTGGGCTATCGATTGTTGTTGTTGGGTCTTCTGAGCGTGTGTTCTCTGACACCAAGTAACGGTAATATTGACGCATCGCTGATAAACGGCGAGCCACTGTACGCACCGCAATTTGTGCCTTGTTTTGACCTTTTGTATGGATCTTGTTTGTAAGATCTTCGATATATGCTTTTAAATCTTCAGTAGACGCCTTGTCTAAATCAGTGCTGCGTTCTGCGCGCAGATATTGTGTTACATCTGCCAAATCACGCCAGTAGGCCTGACGTGTGTTTAATGCTGCGCCGCGTTCAGCGGTAAGCATATCTAGAAAAGATTCTACACTAGGATGTAGATCCGGTTTTGGCATTTTTGGACGACCTGGACGAGCCATGATGTTTTTCTCCTTAGTTTGTTATTCGCATCAATCTTGCTGTCATATCTCGAGCAACTTGGTGCGACTGTTCTATTAACCCCACGTGGTATAAATCGTTCAATAATTTTTCCGATCGTACACCAATATTTTTATTATTATTCAAAACAATTAGTAAGCTTAACCCTGCCAATTGATGCGAAGTTGTCTTTCCCAACCACTTTGTCCAATCTTCTGAGTAAGAAGGTAACCCCTCACTCAATGGCAAGTTTATTTGTTTTTCATAAACTTCGACCAGATTATTGGAAAATTCTGGCGAATTGTCAAGCCATGATTTCAATATTTTTACTTCTTTTTTATATTTGTCATCAAAACTGGTTACTGAGCGTTCAATTTCCTCTGTCGAAAAGGAGGGCGCTGTATTTGTTAGGCCGAACTTGCTAAGTAATTCTAAATAAAGAATATATTCACTGTTTTGAGTTGTTTTAGAAGATAATTTTTCTATTAAATTAGAGGGGATATCTTGGTTGTTTTCAACGTAAAAGGCCACTTGGGATAAGACTGAATTATTGGCATAATTTTGTATGTCATTTGTCAGTTGATTATCAATATTGCCGTTTGAAGAAGAATCTTGCGTTTCTTGTTCTTTATCGACGATTACAAGTTTTTGTTTTGAAAGTGATTCTAACTCAGCTTTTTCCGTTATAGGGAAACGTGAGTCGTTTAAAAAGACACGTAATAATAAAGGAGGCGTGTTGGGCGATAATAAATAGCCATCATAAGAAATTTTGCCTTTTATTTGGACAATCATAAGCTCTAATAACGATAAACCGCGTAGATTGTTCGCGGAAAGGGTGTAGTCGTCTTGAGTATAGACAGATTTTAATGTTGGGCTGCTTGAAAGTTGGGTACTTATGATTGTTTCATTATAAATCTCTGCCGCGCAAACTAGTGATATTTGTGCCCAAAAGTCCCCCGTGAAGCGTGGGCCGAATGCTTTTTCATCTAAACAAGCGTTTGCTATCCCATTTTTATATAAAGACAATAATATACCAATACGGGCCAGTCCGCTGTTTTGTCCGGGGTCTCTTGTGGTTTTGGTATAGAGGGCGTAAGCGTCATCCCACAAGCCCATTTCTAATAGTTTTTCAAGGCGAAGGGTGAGGAGATCATCTCCAATAGTTAAAGGAGAATCATTTTTTATTTCGCTCGTGTCATAGGTAGAGATAAGCATGTTACGCTTGATTTTTTGTAAACTTAGGAAGGGGGCTTCTGCGGGTAAGCTTTTTAGAAGATAAGTGATTTCTGACCTGGGGGCGTTTCGCCATAGACCCTTGGGAAGGGCCCCTTCAGAATCGCTAATGATTAGTCCTGCACCTTCCACCGCGTTTTGCTGCGCATTGACTGGCAGGCAAAAACATAAAAAAGCAAATAATGTTGAGAGGGCAAGGCGCATTATTCAGCGGAGCTTTCTTCTGTTGTAACTGTTTGTTCTTGAGCAACTTGGGGCGTTACTTTCACAATTCGTTCAGTTTGTGGAATTGTTACATCACTGATCGCGACGTAAATGAGGGCTGCAATAATAATCAATAAAACCAAAAGACTAATAAATTTTGCAATCATAATATGTTTTCCTGTTTGGAGGCGTGTTCTTATTTTTTTAAGACAATAGGCATGCGCGTTATCTTTTGCAATATAGTTTATGATTGTTTTTAAGCAAGGGGTATGTCACATAGATTATATGGATATACCGAGTGCAGATTACGATTTTATGAAGAAGAATCTAAAGCAGCCCATCGTTTTAATAGGCACGGGGGGCGCAGGAAAAACCACCATTGGTAAAATAATATCAGAAAGCTTAGCATTAGACTTTCTTGATAGTGACGCGGTTCTTGAGGCCAATGAGGGCAAGACAATTCCACAGATTTTTGCAGATCATGGAGAGCCGTATTTTCGCGCAAAAGAGCGGGAAACAATTATGGGTATTATCAATCAATCAAAGTCTAGTGTTATTGGCACAGGTGGAGGGGCATTTATGGACCCTGAAACGCGCAAGCTTATATTAGAAGAAACCATCTCTATCTTTATAGATGCTGACATAGAAGTATTGTTGAAACGTGTTGGAAATGGGGTGGGGCGACCACTATTTAATAATAAAAATCCGCAAGATGTTCTTACCCAAATGATTGAACAGCGTTACCCTATCTATAATTTAGCAACGCTTACAGTTAAATCGGAAGATGAACCCATAGAACAAACCGCTGAAAAAGTGATTAATTCTCTATACAAATATCTATCATCTGCATAATATCACATCATTATGACTGATAAAAAAACTGTATCCGTTTCTTTGGGTGAGCGCTCTTACGATATTCATATTGGTAAGGGGCTATTAGAACATACTGCGGATTTATTCCCCGACCATTTAAAAGACAATCTGAAAGAACGTCATGTTTTTATCTTATATGATGAAAACGTTTATCCATTTGCGCAAGTGATTGACGAGGCATTGGCAGGAAAGACCGCCGATACCAAGATGATGGCAATGAAAGGCGGCGAAAAGACCAAATCTTATGAAGGTTATGAAACCGCGATGAATTGGCTGCTTGAAAAAGGGGTGAACCGACATAGTGTTCTTATCGCGCTTGGTGGCGGGGTTATCGGAGATTTGGGGGGATTTGTTGCATCAACCGTTATGCGCGGTATTGCCTATGTTCAGGTGCCTACGACATTATTATCACAGATTGATAGTTCCGTAGGCGGGAAGACGGGCATTAATACGGCGCAAGGCAAGAATTTGGTAGGGACGTTTTACCAACCACAAACCGTTATTTGTGATATTGGCACATTAGGCACATTGCCTGAGCGTGAGTTAAAAGCTGGCTATGCAGAAATGTCTAAATACGGACTTATCAATAATGCCTCCTTTTATGATTGGTTATCGGAACATGGCAAAGATGTTCTGGATTTGGATGCGGATGCTTTATCATATTCTATAGAAGTTTCATGCCAGTCAAAGGCAGATATTGTTGCCGCAGATGAGCATGAGGGAGGCGTGAGAGCGTTGCTTAATTTAGGGCATACGTTTGGTCATGCGTTGGAAGCGGCCTGTCGATATGATGGGCGTTTATTGCATGGGGAGGCCGTTGCGATTGGTATTGTTATGGCGACAGATTTATCGGTTCAAATGGGGTTATGCGCCGCCAACGATTTAAACCGGGTAGTTGACGAATATAAAAAGCTAGGGATTAAAACCAAGGCTTCAGAAATTGACCCACCCCTTAAACAATCAACAAATGAGATAATTGATCTAATGCAAAAAGATAAAAAAGCCAAAGGTGGAAAAATAGGATTTATTCTTTCACGAGGGATTGGGGAAGCATTTCAAACATATGATGTTGATGAAGATAAGCTTCATGATGTTGTTGCACATTCGTTAGGAGCAAAATAATGGATTGGATTTTTCCTGTTGCTTCTATTTTTGTCCTTTTATTATTATCTGGTTTCTTTTCAGGGTCAGAGACCGCTTTAACCGCTGCGTCGCGCTCACGTCTTCATAATTGGGAGAAGGAGGGCAATAAACGCGCGGGTATTGTTAATAAAATACGCGAACGCAAAGACCGCATGATTGGCGCATTATTGTTGGGAAACAACCTTGTTAATATCTTAGCATCTGCGCTGGCGACTAGTTTTTTAATTAAGGCCGTGGGTGAGGCAGGGGTTGTTTATGCCACGTTGATTATGACCATCCTTGTGCTGATTTTCGCGGAAGTTTTACCAAAGACGTATGCCTTAACGCATGCTGATAAAATGTCGGTTGCCATTGCGCCGATTATTAGATTTGTGGTTTGGCTTTTTTATCCTATTGCGGCGATGGTTAATTTTGTTGTGCGCATAACGTTAAAATTATTTGGCGCGGATATGGATAGTATAGGTAAGAATTCCCACATGGAAGTTTTGCGCGGCGTCATTGAGCTTCATAACGATGGAGATAGTGATACCCAAGAACAGCGGGCGATGCTGCGCTCTGTCCTTGATCTTTTTGAGGTGGATATTGAAGAGATTATGACCCACCGTAAAAACGTGACCATGTTGGACGCGGCGGATGATATTGAAAAGATTATTGAAGAGGCGCTGGAAAGCCCATATACCCGTATGCCTGTTTATAAGGACGAAACAGATAACATTATTGGCGTGTTGCATGTGAAGGCATTAATGCGTGAATTAAAAGCGCGTGAGCGTAATGGACACGATTTATCTGATTTAGATTTGAGCGATTTAACCACCGTGCCGTGGTTTGTGCCAGAGGCGACAACTTTATACGCCCAGTTGCAAGCCTTTAAACTACGTAAAGAACATTTTGCGATTGTGGTTGATGAATATGGCAGTTACTTAGGCATCATTACGCTGGAGGATATCTTAGAAGAGATTGTCGGAGAAATTGATGATGAGCATGATGAAACAGTCATTGGCGTACGGAAACAAACAAACGGCACATATCTGGTTGATGGGGATGTGACGATCCGTGACTTAAATCGTGAATTTGACTGGGAAATTCCTGATGATGCGGATTATTCAACGCTGGCGGGGTTAATCATTCATGAGGCGCAAGCCATTCCAGAAGCAGGGCAAAGCTTTATCTTCTATGATTTCAAATTCGACATCGTGAAGCGTGAGCGTAACCAATTGGGATTGATTAGGGTAACGGAGCCGAAATAAAATAAAATTGACATAATTATATTTTTTCTATATTACACAAGTTTCTTGATAATATTAAAAGAGTACAGAATTAAAATGACAGAAGTAACACTTTCAAAAATTTGGTCAGCTCCTGTTCGCGGGACTATGATGTCTCACGAAGAAAAAGTTGTAATGAATGCGGATGAAATTGATCACATTGAAATAATGCCTGATATTATGCCGGATGGGGTTACTGCGTTCACTAATTTAAGAGTACACGGCGAGGATGGTGTATTATTTGAAACTAAAAATAATGTTTCTGATACTCTAAAGACCATTAAACATGTTGGATGTCCAAGCGCACATTTTGTCGTGGTAAATGGGTTTGAATCTATTTCCGATGACGTTTCACATTTTGGTTGGGGACGTTCTGACGCTCCAACACAAATTGTTCCAGCTAGCGATTTTATTCTCTAAACCAATTTACCGTGACACTGCTTAAACTTTTTGCCTGAACCACAGGGGCAGGGGCTGTTTCTTGGGACTTTTCCCCATGTTGATTGGTCGTTGGCGTCAAATTCAATTTTTGGTTTTGGGAAAGGTTGCACATTGGGGGCATTTTCACCTTGCGCAGGTCTTTGCGCTTGTTGAGGGGCGCCCATATTGCGCGGAGTGCCCATTAATGCGGGGTCCATGCGCCCTTCGTTCATTTTCATTTCAAATTCTTCGCGTGCTTGATCTTCTAATTCTTGCATCACGCGGGGGTCGTTGTTTATTTCAACAAGGCTAAGGGTTTGTGTCACGCTTTCGCGTAGTTTATTCAACAAGATTTCAAAATGTGAAAATGCTTCGGCTTTATATTCATTTAAGGGGTCACGTTGTGCGATGGCGCGTAAGTTAATTCCTTGACGTAAATGGTCGAGGGTCAAAAGATGTTCTTTCCAGTTTTGATCTAAAATTTGTAGCACAAAAGATTTTTGTAATTGACGCCATGTGTCTATGCCCGCCTTATCAATTTTTGATTGCATAAGCGCGTCAGAGGCTTTTTCAATACGTTCCAAAATTTCATTATCGGCAATGCCTTCTTCCTTTGCCCATTCATCAATGGGTAAGTCGAGGTTGAGCAAACGCTGGCAATCATTTTTAAGGGTTTCAATGTCCCATTGTTCAACATAGGCCTGCGCCGGAATGGCGGTGTACACAATTTCATCAATGATATCGAGGCGCATATCGTTAACCATGTTGGCGAGGTCGTCATCCGCCTCCATAATTTCGCGGCGTTGATCATAAATAACTTTTCGTTGGTCATTCATGACGTTATCGAATTTTAAAAGGTTTTTACGAATTTCAAAGTTTTGTTGTTCAACGCGTCCTTGTGCTTTTTCCAAGGCTTTTGATAGCCATGGGTGGGTGAGGGCTTCGCCTTCTTTTAAGCCAATATTTGATTTTAACAATGCGCCCATTTTTTCGGCAGCGAAAATACGCATCAGGTCATCTTCAACAGACAAGAAGAAGGCGGTTGTCCCCGGATCCCCCTGACGACCAGAACGACCGCGGAGTTGGTTGTCAATACGGCGGGATTCATGGCGTTCCGTACCAATCACCATAAGGCCGCCTGCGTTATGAACAATTTCACGATTTGCGCCAATCTCTAATTTAATTTTATCGATCGCGTCCATCTTGCTATTTTCTGACCAATTTTCGTCCACTTCATTGGAAATACGCATATCCAAATTACCACCCAATTGAATGTCTGTTCCGCGGCCCGCCATGTTTGTGGCAATGGTAACCGCTCCAGGGGCGCCGGCTTGGGCGATGATAGAAGCTTCTTGTTCATGATAACGCGCGTTTAGAACGTTATGCTTAACCTTCTTTTTGGTTAATAGGGCAGAAAGTTTTTCTGATTTTTCAATAGAAACTGTTCCTACCAAAACAGGTTGGTTTCGTTTTTGACATTCATTAATCAGTTCGGCAATGGCCTCAAATTTTTCATCGACTGATTTATAAATTTTATCTTCGTGATCAATACGGGCAATCGCTTTGTTTGTTGGAATATCAATAACGCCAAGGCCGTAAATTTGTGCAAATTCTTCTGCTTCGGTAAGGGCCGTTCCTGTCATTCCTGATAATTTAGGGTAGAGGCGGAAGTAGTTTTGGAAAGTAATCGACGCCAATGTTTGGTTTTCGTTTTGAATTTCAACGCCTTCTTTGGCTTCTAACGCCTGATGTAGGCCATCGGAATAACGGCGGCCTTCCATCATACGGCCTGTGAATTCATCAATAATCACCACTTTGCCTTCTTTGACGATGTAATCTTTATCGATGGCAAATAATTTATGGGCTTTTAACGCTTGTGCAACGTGGTGAACCAATAAAATATTATTGGCATCATATAAATTACCTGTTTCAATTAACCCATGTTCTTCTAAAAGCTGTTCAACTTTTTGGTTTCCTTGTTCGTTTAAAGTCACGGTGCGTGCCTTTTCGTCTAATTCGAAGTCACTGTCATCGATGCTTGGGATTATGACGTTCACTTTATTATAAAGAGCTGTGTCACCATCAGCAGGGCCTGAAATAATCAATGGCGTTCTGGCCTCATCAATTAAGATAGAGTCGACCTCATCAACGATGGCGAAATTAAATTCCCGCTGAACCATATCTTCAAGGCGGAATTTCATGTTATCGCGCAGATAGTCAAACCCAAATTCGTTGTTGGTTCCGTAGGTGATGTCGCTGTTATACGCCGCCCGGCGTTCAACATCTGGCATGTTGGCCATAATACAGCTACAGGTCATGCCTAAGAAATTATAGATTTGTCCCATCCATTCAGAGTCACGTTTTGCGAGGTAATCATTCACGGTCACAACATGGACACCTTTGCCTTCAATGGCGTTCAAATAGGCGGCAAGGGTGGAAACGAGGGTTTTTCCCTCACCAGTGCGCATTTCCGCAATTTTTCCAGTGTGAAGGCAGAGACCACCGACCAGCTGTACGTCAAAATGACGTTGTTCTAGTGTGCGTTTTGCGGCCTCGCGGACTGTTGCGAAGGCTTCGGGCATAATATCATCTAGTGTTTCATCGCCAGATAAACGTGTGCGAAATTCTTCTGTTTTTGCTTTTAGGGCTGCATCAGAAAGGGCTTCAAATTCAGGCTCGATTTCGTTTACCTTTGCGATATCCGCATAAAGTTTTTTAAGCTCACGCTCATTAGAAGATCCGAAGATTTTTTGTGCGATAGATAGTAACATAGATTTCCTATTATTTTATTTCATACCCTATATAAGGGGCGGCTTTGCCCGCGTCAATCCAATAGGGTAAATGCGGTTTTATTATGGAGGTATAACTTCTTAATTATCCCTTGCCATCCATTCGTTAAATATGCGATTCTCATGTAAATTATTTTCTAAAAACATACATAAAAGGATATGAAAAATGCCTGAAGAACAGAAAAAGAATAAAAAAGGAATATTATTCAGTATTGTTGGCTTAGTTGTTATTGCTGCCATTGCTGCGTTTGTTTTCTTAAAAGGGGATAGCGATAAATCAGACTCTATGGTTCAGACGGCGGCCACATCATCTGTTGAAGAGCCAGCTGAAGAAACGGATAATGCTGCTGCGGAAGAAGCATCCAATGCAGAACCAGCAGCGGCGCAAGGCGCAAACGAAGCGGTCAATGTAGGTGATGGCATTCAGGTTGAGCCAGGTAACCCTGTAGTAGCGATTGTTGATGGTAAAGAAATCACACGTGTAGATGTGTATCGTTTTATTCAAACAATGCCAGCCAATATTCAACAATTGCCTGCGACAGCGGTTTACCCGATGGCGTTAGAGCAAGTGGTGAATACGCGCATTGTTCAAAACAAAGCAGAAGAAGCGAAGGTTGAAGAAACAGAAACTTTTAAGCTTGAGCTTGAGATGGCGAAACAACAACTAGAGCGTAATGTTTTCTTACAAAACCAAGTGGATGAGAAAATTACAGAGTCTAAGTTAAAGTCTGCTTATTCAGAATACACGAAAAATGTTCCTGACGTTGAAGAGCGTCGTGCGCGCCACATCTTGCTTGAAGATGAATCCAAAGCGTTGGCCGTTATAGAAAAACTGAATAAGGGTGGTGATTTTGTTGAATTGGCAAAAGAGCTATCTGTTGGTCCAACAGGGCCAAAAGGTGGGGATCTTGGATATTTTGCCGATGGCGAAATGGTGCCAGAATTTTCAACGAAAGTTTTTTCCATGAATAAGGGTGATGTGACAACAGAGCCTGTGAAAACACAATTTGGTTATCATGTGATAATGCTTGAAGATATCCGTAAGCGTCCAAAACCTACGATGGAACAGTTAAAGCCAGCGTTGGAAGCAGAGCTTCGCCGTGAATTATTGACAGGCATGATGCAAGATTGGCGCAAAGGCGCGAAAATTGAACAATTTGATATTAATGGTAAGCCCTTAAAAGAAGGCGCAAACGCGCTTGGGATTGTTCCACCTAAGACATCAACAAATTAAGAATAGGTTTTAGGGCGTGAGCTGCATTGAAGCATTAGAAAAGCCACGCCCTGAAACACCTTCTGGCCTACCGATTATATTGGTTGCGGCGGCTGCACTTATCAATACAAATAATGAAATACTGCTTGCTAGTCGCCCTAAGGGGAAGTCTATGGCGGGTCTATGGGAATTTCCTGGTGGTAAAGTGGATGAGGGGGAAAGCCCAGAATTCGCTTTGGCACGTGAATTAGCCGAAGAATTGGGCATTGAGACAAGAGAATGTTGTTTTGCGCCGCTTGGTTTTGCCTCCCATGCCTATGATGATTTTCATCTGCTCATGCCGCTTTATGCGTGCCGCATGTGGAAAGGGACGCCTTTACCGAAAGAGGGACAAGAGCTGGCGTGGGTAAAGCCAAATGATTTAGCAAAATATGAGATGCCCGCCGCGGATATACCGCTTATTTACCAAATCCAAGATAGGCTATAAGCTATAGTCATGAGATTGCCTGATGCTTATGATTTGAAATATTTTTACAACACGGTGCGTGGGCGCATTGTGCGTAAAATTATTCGTGAGAAAATTTTGGAAATTTGGCCTGATTTATCAAAACAAACATTATTTGGATATGGGTATGCGATGCCGTACTTAAAACCATTTTTGAATGAGCATTCGTTAACAGCGAATATTATGCCTGCGCAATTGGGCGTTCATAATTGGCCTGCGGATGATAAAAACCTTGTTTGTTTTAATGCCGAAAATTTAATCCCGCTTGAGACGAATTCGGTGGATCGTATTATCATGATCCACGCGCTTGAATTTTTGGATGATCCCGAAGGCACATTTGCAGAGATTTGGCGCGTGTTGAAAAGTACGGGGCGGATCATTGTTGTTGTGCCAAACCGAATGGGGCTTTGGGCGCGTGTGGATAGCTGCCCATTGGGGCAGGGGCAGCCATATTCCGCAAGGCAGGTGGAGCATTTCTTGAAAGAGAATTTATACGTGCATGAGCGCACGGAATATACGTTGTTCACGCCGCCTTTTAACAAGGCATTGCCGATGCAATTGGCGAATATATTTGAAAAAGTGGGGGAGGTTTTATTCCCCGCGCTTGGTGGTGTGCATATCATTGAGGCATCAAAGCAGATTTACGCGCAAAAAGGAAAAGGGTCGCCCGTGCGTGTAAAAAAAGCGATTAAGAGCGCAATGTCGACGACAAGCAAGCCCGTGGCATAACAAAGGAATAATTAGTTGACATAATTACAACTAATGATATACTTTTTTTATATTTAAAAGGAAAAGCAATATGACCACATTATTTAGAGACCATAAACTAGACTTAAGTTTGGTTTTTGCTGGCATTGCAGGATGTGCAGCTGTTATTACAGGAAATGCCCCTATGCCGAGCAATACATTACTTGGGCTTGTTTCAACAGTGGCAATTGTTCCTGTTGGTGTTTTATCTGTCTTCACTGGTATGGAGGGGATTACATCTGATCCGCATTTGGACATCTAAGAAAAGCCTCCTGAGCCATAACATAGCAAGAAGTTATTTCATTTTAAATCCCCAACGGATTATCTGGATCAATTCCATCCATAAATTGTTTATTGCGGTCCACGTGGGTGGTTTGATAGACGTGGCCCATCCACGAGGCAATGAAGGAGCGCGCGCTGTCGGCCCATGTGTTTTCTAGTAAAGGTTCAATGTCAGATTCAGGGAAGTCTGGATTTTCACCATTTAAAATTTTCGCCTTCACATCTTCCAAAATCTTTTGCGCCTTTGGGCCAAAGTAATTTTCAGGGAAGGGTGGGTATTCGTCGCTTTGGCCACTTTGATACCAACTAACATCGCGTTTATATTCTTTGAGTAAGCTAAACATATCATATTCAGGGTGCCCCTGGAGGCACACTTGGCGAAAACCATCCTTGCTGACGGCTATGTGAATATTTTCATTGTGCCCTTCGGCGAGGATTTGCATACCTGCTTTTTCAAATTGATCTTTATTAATCTGGCTAAAACGGGAATGTGGGGCATCAAATTTAGTGTTCATGCCACGCATTAACGGGTGATCGCGATTGGTCACGTAATGTGAAAATACACCCCATTTTTTGGTGTCTCGCCATGATGGCTTTTGATCATGATAATAGGTCATGAGTGCATGGGAGGCGAGGCAGGAACAAATAGTTGAGGTCACGTTATCATAAGACCATTCCAATAACTCCTTTAATGGTTTCCATGTGGACACGTCACTGACATGGGGGTTTGTTTCTTCATTTGCGCCCGTGACAATTAAACCGTCTAATCCCATTTTTTTTATTTTTTCGAAATCTTCATAAAATGTATCAATATGTTTTGTTGCTTCTTCACCACGATCAAAAACGGGCAGAGTGAAGGGGTGAATGTAAATTTGTGCAACACGGTTACTTTCTCCAATCAGGCGAAACCATTGTCTTTCTGTGGCCTCCAATGCGGCGTCGGGCATTAAATTACAAAAACCAATATGCAGCGCACGAATATCTTGGGTGTTTGCACGGTCTGTTTCTAAGACAGGGTGCCCTTCTTTCAACAGGCGAGTGAAGGCAGGAAGCGATGAGTTTTTGACAATTGGCATTTACGTACTATAAATAATGTATCTCATATTCGTAAAGAAAAATAATGACACAAAAACCTTACAGCTCTGCTGCCCTTGATGAAGTTCGTAAAAAGATTGACGCGCTTGATACAAAAATTCATGAAACTTTGATGGAGCGAGCGGAGCTTGTCCTTCAGATTGGTGAAGAAAAGCGTAAGAATAATATCGACGTTGTGCAGCCAGCCCGTGAAGCGCGCATGATTCGCCGTTTGATTGGTCGGCATCGTGGGGCATTACCCGAAATGGCGGTGGTGCGTATTTGGCGTGAATTGGTGGGCGCGGTTTCATTATTACAAACGGGATTGAAGGTAACGGTTGCAGAGTCTGTCGAAACTCCTGTTTACTGGGATTTGGCTAAAGATTATTTTGGTAGCTGTTTGCCGATGACGCGCGCTGATTCTGTCTTTAGTGCCGTGAAGTCTGTGCAGGAGGGACGTGTTACGTTTGCTGTTTTGTCATATCCAACAGGAATGACCGAAGAAAATGATGATCGCCTTTGGTGGGAGAATTTAGAGGCAGGAACGGAAAACGCATTATCTATTTCTGTGCGATTGCCGCATGGGGATGACCCCGAAGTTGAAAATCCACCGCATAAAGCATTGGTAGTTTCAAAAGGGGGATTTGATAGCTCGGATGATGATCATTCTTTTATTTATATTGATTGTGACCCAACCATCAGCAGGGGACGTATAGTTGAAGCGTTTGAAGAGGTTGATTTTAAACCAGCCGCAATTACGTCCAAACCAGATGGTGAAGAAACCCGCAAACATTTGGTTGAAGTTATCGGATACGTAAATGACGAAAACCCAATCTTGGATCAGGTGCGTGAAAAGTTGGCCGATCCATCGTTAATTTTACATTGTGTGGGCGGGTATCCCGTTCCCCCTGTTTATAAGAAGACCATCCAACCGCAGACGGATTCTTTTCCAAACGCCCCTGCGGAAGGCGAAGGCGATAAATAAATTATTGCAGAATTTTAAAAACCGCTGTAAAACCAATTATGACTACAAAAACATTAAACATCGTTGTTTCTTATTTTTACGCATATTCTTATCCCCGATAGGCGGGATAATTACAGTTTTTCATCTACATTTTCGGCTTTTTATTTTACAACCTTATGAATAGGATTAAGGGATATTACTATGTTTAAACAAATTACAATTATTGGTTTTGGGCTTATCGGGTCATCGATAGCGCGCGGTATTTTAAATAACAAATTATGTGAGACATTGATTTGTGTCGACCAAAGCGAGAAGGTGTGCGAAACCGTCGCTAAGTTAGAATTGGCAGATCATGCCTATACAGATATTGCGCAAGGGGTGCAGGGTAGTGACCTTGTCATTATGGCCGTACCGGTTGGTATTATGGGTGATGTGATGGCGCAAATGGCCCCGCATTTAAAAGCGGGTTGTATTGTCTCGGATGCAGGATCCGTAAAGAAATCTGTGATTGATTCCGTCATGCAAACATTACCAGAAGGGTGCCATTTTGTACCCGCACACCCATTGGCAGGAACAGAGTTTTCGGGACCAGAACATGGTTTTGCAGAATTGTTTCATAACCGTTGGTGCGTTTTAACACCGCAACCTCAGACCGAATTAAAGGCGATAGAAAAAGTCACCGCCTTGTGGGAAGGTTTGGGATCTAACGTTGAAATAATGGATGCGGAGCATCATGATTTGGTGCTTGGCATTACATCACATTTGCCGCATTTAATTGCCTACAGCATCGTGGGGACGGCAACTGATTTAGAAGAAGATATTAAATCAGAAGTCATTAAATTTTCAGCAACAGGATTTCGGGATTTTACGCGTATTGCGGCGTCAGACCCGACCATGTGGCGCGATGTTTTCTTAACCAATAAAAACGCGGTGTTGGAAGTGTTGCAAAGATTTACTGAAGATTTGACCGCCCTGCAAAAAGCGATCCGCAAGGGGGACGGAGAGTATCTTTATCAACACTTTAGCGAGACCAGAGACATCCGCCGCGCAATTGTTGATGCGGGACAAGCCGACTACGTTTATCCAAAAAAATCAAAGTAAAGCTTGTAAAGAATAATTTATTCTTTGACGGGAGGGGCTAAGAGTTTTGTGTGTTCTAGATACTTAAACTCTTCCTTTGCTTCGAGCATGAGGGCGTAAGACTTTTCTTCGATGCGGTCTTCTAGTGCCCTCATGACTTTTTTGTTGGGCAAGCCGCTTTCAATAACGGGTAGAAATTCAAAAATTACTTTACCCGGCTTTTTAATGAAACTATTTCTTCCCCAAAACATCCCACTATTGAGGGCGAGGGGAAGGATAGGCAGATCAGTGTTTTTGTACATTTTTACAATGCCACCCTTATAGGGTTTATCTTTTATTGTTGTGTCGACATTAACGCGTGTTCCTTGCGGATAAATTACGATAGGGCGTTTTTTATGGCGCATTTTTTGGGCGCCCTCGACGATGGCCTTAATTGATTCTTCTTTATTCCCACGATTAATGGGAATGACATCAATTTTTTTAAGGAACATACCAAAGATGGGAATGTTTAAAAGCTCACGCTTACAAACAATTGTGGGATCATCAAAAAGATGATGCAGCTTCATCGTTTCATAAGCGGATTGGTGTTTCGACGCGACAAGGTAAGTATCTGTATCAGGTATATGTTCACGCCCGCGTACTTCAAAAGTAAGGTCCAGAATATTACGTTCAATCCATTCAACGCCAGCAACAAAAAAACGCGCTGCCCCTAAAACCACAGGGCGTGGAAAAAAGACGAGAGGTAATAAAATTAAGCACGCCAAAACGGTAAAACCGTAAAAAAACAAGTTGAATAGCATGGCCCGTAAGAAAATCATTATATGTCCTAAAAAAATTATTTATTCGTTGATGATAAGTCGATGTGTGTAATGCTTGATGGGGCGAGGTAGCTGAACAAGAACTTATTATACTCACTAAAAGAAAGCGGCCAAAATCGCCCTTTCCAGGGTTCAAAATCATCGGTGAAAACAGGGAAAGATTTGATTATTGTATTGGGCAAATTGTGACGCATTAATAATAATGTGCGTGGCATATGGTATGTCGATGTGACCAAACGAATGGTTTTGATTTCATTTTTTTTGACCCACTCGCTCACCTCTATAGCGTTTTGGTTGGTGTCTAATGCTTCGTATCCCAAATATAAGCAACAAGGCTCGTTTGAATTACGCTGTGATTGTGGACGATTCCAGCTTTTGTAAATGTCAGATTTTTGGGTGGCTTTATTAACACCAGAAATAAATAAGATTGGGGCATTTTTATCATCAAGCAAATCGAGGCCAGCGTTAATACGTCCGTTACCACCTGTCACAACAATAATAGCGTCTGTTTTTGTCTTTGTGGAAGCAGGCTCAGCAATAGCGATTGCTGTAGCAAACCAGAGCCAACCCAAAACCCATGCACCCAGTAGCATGAAGAGGCTTGTAAATATGAATGTTACAATACGCATATTGGCATAACTTTACGGCATTTGGCGTAAGAAACGCAATACAGTTTGACGGGCTGTACCCATACCAATCAAGGCGATGATAATAGGTAAAAATAATAAAGCGAAAATTTGCAAGAAAGATAGTGAGAATTCAGGAATTAATGATACCTCCATCTTGCCTGCCATAAGACCTATAATGAAGATCACGATCCATCCGATTACCATGCCAATTACGGCGCCTTTTAACACTGTTAGGAAAGTATATCTTTGTAATTGGCGGGAGATATAACGATCACTAGCGCCCATTAAGTGGAGCAGCTCTAATTCATCACGATATACGGCCATGCGCGATTGTATAGCGCCGCCAACCGCCACAATGGTTGTAATGGTAATAATTAAGGTCATTAATATTGCGGCTAGTCTTATTGCGCCAGTAAAACTAAGGACGTCATTAAGCCAGCTTTCGTGGTTATCAAGTCGCGCTTGGGGGGCCACATTATTTAAGCTTTCTTTGATTTCTTCAGTATCAAACAAAACATCATCTTTAAATTTTATCGAAATAATCCCCGGCAACGGTACATTTTCTAAACCAACATTGTCACCTAACCAAGGGGAGACCAGTTGAACAATATCTGATTTATCCATCACAACGGATTCATCAATAGCGGGATGTGCGGCCAAGAAATCTTGGGCTTCGGTTGTTTGGGCATCAATATCTTCTTGGGTAAGCGGGGCGCCATTTTGGTCTAAAGCCGAGATTTCTATCGTTGCTTTGTTTTCTAAACCTTTGGACCATCTATCATTCATGGCAGAGAGGACGAAAGACGCGCTGAGGGTAAGCATCATCAAAAATGTCATGAGTCCCATTAAAATAGAAAGGAAACGATTGCCTTTGTCTTTATTGAGCGGCAAGTCATATTTTTGGCGGCCTGTGGAAATACCCAAAGATCTATTTTGTCTAGTAAAAATAGCCATTTAATGCATTCCTTTAAGTTTGCGCTTTAGGCTTGGGTGTGGGTTTAACAAACGAATCTGACCTTCTTCCAATATCAATTTAGGGTGATGACCAAATTTTTCAATTAACGCGGTATTATGCGAGGCAATCAGAACAGTTGTGCCCATGCGGTGCAACTGATCAAATAACCCCATAAGCCGCAGACCAATTTCGTCGTCTAGGTTTCCTGTTGGCTCATCCGCCAAAAGAAGTTTGGGGCGGGTAATAACCGCGCGGGCAACGGCAACACGCTGTTGTTGACCCCCTGATAACGTGCTGGGCAGCATATGACGATGGTCACCCAGACCGACCCATTCCATTAATTCTTCAACATTTTCGATAATTTCCTTTTCAGGAAGTCCGTTGATTCGTAGAGGTAGCGCAATATTGTCAAAGGCTGATAAGTGATTTAAAAGGCGGAAATCTTGAAAAACGACCCCAATTTTTTGGCGAATCTCTTTTCGCTCCACCCGACTTAGTTGCCCTGTATTTTTATCAAACATCCTTACAAGACCGCGTGTAGGGTGCAGTCCAAGATACAAAAGCGACAGCAGAGAAGTCTTTCCCGCACCACTTGGCCCTGTTAAGAAGTGGAATGATCCTGCGGGAAGATCAAAGTTAATATCACTTAAAACCTCTGGCCCTATACCGTATCTCAACCCAACATGTTCAAATTTGATCATAAGTTCTTGTCCATCATTGCGAAATATTCGCTTAACCATTATATATAGATGGTTGGAGTAATAATTTGAACCCACTCATACAAGCCATACCCATGATTTTTAAAGATGATATTTAATTGCCCCGAATGTGAAAAGAAATATGTCTTATCCTCAAGCGCCCTTGGGGATGATGGCAAGGTGGTGCGATGTGTTAATTGCGCCCATGAATGGTTTCAAGAACCTACACAAGACCCTTATATATCAGAGCCAGAAGCTGAGGAAGAGGATATTTCAGATGACGAAATGTTTGATGATGAGGCTATTGAAGAGCGTCTAGGCCATTTTTTTGATGATGATGATGAAAGTGACGATTTTGAGCAACGCGCGGAAATTGAAGAAGATGACGATGATTATCAAGCCATGCCCGCGCAAGAAAAACCATTAGAAGAGATTATCCGCGAAATTTCTGAGAATGCGTCAGGGCAAGAATCCGAAGAGTTAGTTAATGACATTACCGATGAAGTTGAAATGGCCATCCCAAAGGGGGTGAAACCCATTCAAGATGATGCAGATGCACAGGGTGTGCAAATTGGTGATGACGCCAAAAATGCAGCCTCCATAAAAGTTAAAAGCAAAAAGACTAAAAACCCTAAAAAACAGAAGCCGCCTAAAGTTAATAAAGTCCGTGCAGAAGAACCGATGATGGCACGCCTTTTGGGATTTGCCGCAGCGATAGTCTTATTTTTGCTTTTGTTTATTGTGGCCATTATTACCAAACCACAGATTATATCGGCATGGCCGCCCTCTGCGGCTATTTATGAATTGGCAGGATTTTCTGTTTCCCCAGATGGGGAGGGGTTGGTTCTTGAAACTTTAACAGCAGAATTGTCCGAGGATAAAAAAACGCTCACATTAAAAGGCAGTATTGTTAATTTAAGAGAAACCACAGTAAAAGTCCCGCCGATGAAGGCGTCTTTTAAAATTACTGAAGAAGACCCCAGTAATATGTGGGTTATTACACCGCCGCAAAACGAAATTGAGGCGGGCGATTCAATGGAGTTTGTTGCAACTTATGATTCCCCACCAGAGGATATTTCAATGGTGAACATATCGTTTGAAAAGCGGTTTTAATTTATTTCAAAAAATCAGGAATAATTTCGCGGCTTAATAAATCATCATAAGTTTGGCGCGGTGTAATGACATGTGCTTTTTTATCATGTACCAAAATTTCGGGTGGCATTGGACGCGTGTTGTAATTGGATGCCATGCAAAAACCATAGGCACCCGTACTTTTAATCACGGCCAAATCATCGCGATGCATCTCTGGTAATTTGCGGCCACGGGTGAATGTATCGCCAGTTTCACAAATTGGGCCGACGACATCATATTCTTTGATGGTGGCATCACGGTTTTTAACAGGTTCAATCCCGTGATATGCGTCATACAAAGTAGGGCGTATAAGGTCATTCATGGCGGTATCTAGTACTAAGAAGTCTGTTTCAGATGTTTCTTTTACATACTCAATTTTTGTAAGAATAACACCTGCATTACCGACGAGGTAACGCCCAGGCTCCATAATTATTTCTGTATCAAGGGGCAGAATAATATCACGCACCCACTGGGCATAATGATCAAGATCTAAAAGTTTTTCATCATTATAGATGATTGGGAATCCGCCACCAATATCAAGGCGGGTGATAGTATGCCCATTTTTACGCAGCTGATGAACCACGTCAGGGATTTTTATAAACGCTTTTTCAAATGCTTCGACTTCAAATACTTGTGAGCCGATATGCATGGATAAGCCAACGGGATTAATATTTTCCATCTCTTCGGCTGTTTTAAAAATGTCATAAATTGAATCAATTCCAATCCCAAATTTATCACGTTTACGGCCAGTCGAAATTTTATGATGCCCGCCGCCAGATACGTTTGGATTGAAACGAAAGACGACCGTGGCTGGTATATTTATTTCACCAGCAATTTTATTAATGTTTTCAAGCTCAGGCAGGGATTCTACATTAAACTGACGAATGCCTGCTTTGAGGCAGGATTTAATTTCACTATCGGTTTTACCTACACCTGTAGAAACAATATCTTGAGGGTCAAAGCCAGCCATTAAGCCGCGCTTTAACTCACCTTCTGAGACGATCTCTAGCGCGCTGCCGAGTGATCTTAAGAAAGAGAGAATGGCGACATTGCTGTTTGCTTTACAGGCGTAACAAAGTTTTGGTTGGCGATCGGCGGGCAGGGCACGCTTCATTGCGCCTTTAAGCGCGTCATATTGGCTTTTTATAACATCAGATGAGTATATATAAGCGGGCGTGCCATGTTCAGCGGCAATCTGGCTGAGGGGGATACCATCAACGTGGAGTTCGTTTTTAATTTCTTCGTAACCTGACATTGTTGTCTCACTTTTTAATTTTTAAGCTGTTGGGAATGGTGAATAATATTTAAGAAGGACTTACTTCTGTGGATATTGTTTTGGAAATTCGATATTCTTTGAATCAGTGGGGGCATCAAGCGATTTTGGCTTGACCCCGCAAGCGGCCATTGGCACGCTTAAGATAATAATTAAAATCCATATTTTATTCATAATTACAGTTAAAAAACATACGCGCATGAAACACAAGAACAAATTTTTAAAAACGCTCTCTACTATGGGTTTTATTTTTATGATTGCCTTGGGGATTATGTTCTTAAAGGCGTTAAATAACCAAGGTCCTAAGGTTAACAACGTAGTGGAACTGCCGCGTGCGTTTGAGCGTGAATTTTCAAACGTGCAAACAAAGCGCCGATTAGAGCCGCTTGCCCCGATTGATTTTTTTGGCCCTGATGACACGCAGAAGAGTTGGAAAGAGTTTGAAGGGGAATATTTATTGGTTAATTTTTGGGCAACATGGTGCCCCCCTTGTGTGGTAGAATTGCCGTCCTTGGATAAGTTGGCGCAGCATTTTGATGGCAAGGGACTGAATGTTATTGCCATTTCAATTGATAGCATGCGGTCGCATGATGAGATTAAGCTGTTTTTGAAAAATCGAAATATTGGGGAATTTGCAGCCTATTTTGATAAGAATCAAGATGTGCAGAACAAAATTTATATGCGCGGCATTCCGACGAGTATTTTACTGGATCCAGAAGGAAATATAATTAATATTTTTGAGGGGGATGCCCGTTGGAATTCCCCGTCTGCCATAGAGTTTTTCGAAAAAGTTATAAATTCGTAAAAACATTTGGGAATTTAACTATTTTTTTAACCTTTTCAAAGGCATAATAGAAGGATGGATACTCAAACCACACTTCACGAGCCTAAAAAACAATCCGTACTTAACCAAGATCAATTGGATGCCATGGTCGATTTGCATGGCCGATTTTTAGTCGGTCGTTTAGGTGGGCGTCGCGCCATCCTGCAAAGCTTTGATTTATCAGGCCTATCTTTCGCTGGAAAAGACTTAAGGCAAGTGGATTTTAGTGGCTGTACTATGATGGATATGGACTTGAGAGGGGCAAATTTCCAAGAAGCACGCGTTTATGCATGTGATTTATCAGGCTCTGACCTTTCTGAATGTAATTTTGTGCGTGCCGATTTGCGGGGATCACGTATTGAATTTGCCAATCTAAAAAATACAAACCTAGATAAAGCCGATTTGCGCGTTGGAGGTGTTGCTAGAGATGGTGAATCTTACAACGCAGCAAAAGGCGTTAATTTTAAAGGGGCAAACCTTACGGGTGCTCAATTAACAGGGGCGCAAGCGGGGAAGGCAGACTTTTCAGATGCCATTATGGCAGGTGTTAATATTATGGGCGCTGATTTACGTCAGGCGCAAATGGAAGGTGCCGATTTATCAGGCGCAAAAGTCGTTGGGTCAAATCTTGTCGGGGCCAAGTTAAAATCAGCCATCATGGTTGGTGTAGATTTAACAGGCATGACAGATAATGATGCTGATTTTTCCGAAGCCATTACCGATAAAAATATTGGTGTTGCTGTCACCGAGATGGACGTTTCCCTAGAACGTAAAATTGAAGATCACCGAGAATGGGTTAAAACAGCGGGGCAAGAAGGAATACAATTAGATTTGGCAGGCATTGATATGCGCCCGTTAGAAACGCTAAAGCAAGAAAAACTTACCGCAGTGAAGGCTACGGGGGCACGTTTTTTTGGAATGAATTTGTATCAAGTGCAATTACAAAGTGCCACATTGGATCAATGTGATTTTCGTCGTTGTGATATGGAAGAAGCAGATTTACGCGGGTCTAGTTTTCGCGGTGCGCGTTTTAATCATGCCAACTTGAAAAACGCTACTTTTGAGCCGCTACAATTTGGGAATGCGTTGGCAGAAAAACGATTTAGCCCATCAGACTTTACTGGGGCATCATTGTCTTATGCTGATTTTTCAGGATGTAAGCTTAAATCAGCGATTTTTACAAATTGTGATTTAACCTTTGTCAATTTTGAAGGGGCAGATTTACGCGATGCTGATTTTACAGGCGCAAAAATTGATAACGCCAATTTTGATAATGCAAAAATGGATGACGTCACCATGCGACCATCGGGAAGTTTGTTTAATATGAGTGCGTTATCAGAAGAATAGAGCTTCATAATTCATACGCACTTCAGCAACGTGTATTTAATTAAAGACCATGTTCCATTTAAAGTTTCTCAGTAAGCTCAGGAACAATTTCGAATAAATCACCAACAAGGCCGTAATCTGCGATACCGAAAATGGGGGCTTCTTCGTCTTTGTTAATGGCGACGATTACTTTTGATTCTTTCATACCGGCCAAATGTTGAATGGCGCCAGAAATACCAATCGCAATATATAGTTGTGGGGCGACCACTTTACCTGTTTGGCCGACTTGGTAATCATTGGGGACGTAGCCTGCATCAACGGCGGCGCGCGATGCGCCAACGGCCGCGCCCAATTTATCGGCTAGTTTTTCGATGAGGTCGAAGTTCTCACCCGATCCAACGCCACGGCCACCAGATATGACGATGGAGGCAGCGGTTAATTCAGGGCGTTCGCTCTCCGATAATTCTTGTTTGACGAAGGAGGAAAGGCCACTATCACCTTCGCTTGAGACATCCTCCAAAGAGGCGCTTCCGCCTTCTGCGGCGACTGGGTCAAAGGCGGTGCCACGAACGGTAATAATTTTTTTGGCATCTGATGATTTAACGGTTGCTAATGCATTGCCCGCATAAATAGGACGCTCAAACGTATCCGCATCTATGACATTGATGATGTCAGAAATTTGTTGTGTATCTAAAACAGCTGCGGCGCGGGGCATAACATTTTTACCAAATGTCGTTGCGGGGGCGAGGATGTGTGAATAAGCATCCGCTAATTTGACAATAACAGGTGCCATATTTTCGGCGAGGCGGTGAGATAACTCTGGCGCGTCACATTTTAAAACTTTTGCAACCCCATTAATTTTAGTTGCGGCCTCGGCTGCGCCTGCGCAATCTGTTCCTGCAACCAAAACGTGAATGTCATCACCAATTTGTTTTGCTGCGGCAACAACGTTTAAGGTAACAGGCTTGATAGATTTATGATCATGTTCTGCAATGACTAAAATACTCATGGTTATATTACCTTCGCTTCGTTTTTTAATTTATCGATTAATTCATCTACGTTTGCAACTTTGCCACCGCCCTTGCGCTCTTCAGGTTCTTTAACGCTGACGACGCTTAAGCGTGGGGTGAAATCAATGCCTATATCTTCGGGCTTCACTACCTCAAGCTCTTTTTTCTTTGCCTTCATAATGTTTGGTAAAGAGGCATAGCGTGGTTCGTTCAAGCGTAAATCTGTTGTGATAATTGCGGGGAGTTTGATTTCAATGGTTTCTAAACCGCCATCAATTTCACGGGTTACGGTGGCTGTGCCATCGCCCAATTCAACGTCGGAGGCAAATGTTCCTTGTGACCATCCAAGAAGGGCTGAAAGCATTTGACCTGTTTGGTTGCTGTCATCATCAATGGATTGTTTACCCATGATAACCATATCTGGTTTTTCTTTATCGACGATGGCCTTTAACGCTTTGGCAACCGCGAGGGGTTCAACACCGCCAATGTCTGTTGGGGCGTCTGTTTCAATTAAGATGCCGCGATCCGCGCCAATTGCCATAGCGGTACGAATGGTTTCTTGCGCCTTTGCTGGCCCAATAGATACGGCGACGATCTCGGTGACTTTGCCAGCTTCTTTTAATTTCGTGGCTTCTTCGATGGCGATTTCGTCAAACGGGTTCATCGACATTTTGACGTTATTCAATTCAACGCCGCTATTGTCGGATTTAACGCGTATTTTAACATTGTAATCAACGGCACGTTTAACTGGTACTAATAGTTTCATTTAAAAAAACTCCTGAAATGAAATTTGTGATCTTAAGAATTGTTCGCCCAGATGGCTAAAACAAAAAAGAGAAGGGCAAGTCCCTGAAGTGTAACACGCAAACGCATTAGTTTGTTCCCGTATTTCTTTCCAAATTCCCCACCGCGCGCCATGCTAAATAGTCCAACCCCTAATGAAAGGGCAACTAAGACCATTGTGATGAGCATTAATATTGTAAAAAAAGTAGACATGAATCAGATTATAAAGTGCGTCGCAGGATGTGACTATATTTTTTATTATTTAAATTTTATTAATAAGGTTTATTTAGTCATAATATTCTTTGCGAGATATATTATAGTTTTGCTGTTATGAAATAATTGACGTCTAAGTCATTTTTATCCAGTGAGAATTTTTTGCTTAATGGATTATATCTTAAGCCGCAAATATCGTGAGGGCTTGCGCTTGCACTGCGTAACATCTTCGATAGCTCTGATGGTTTTACAAATTTTTTCCAATTATGTGTTCCTTTTGGCACCCATCCCAAAATATATTCGGCCGCAATAATGCCAAGCGCAAATGACTTTGGATTACGGTTTAGCGTGGAAAATATTACCAACCCATCGGGTTTGCACAGGCTAACAACTTCTTTCACAAATTGTTCTGGGTTGTCGACATGTTCGATAATTTCCAAAGCAAGCACGACATCAAATTTTTGGCCGTCGCTGACCAAGTCTGTTGTGGTTTTTGCGTGATATTGAATATCTAGGCCGCTGTCGTTTGCATGTTCTTGGGCTATTGCAATGGCTTTTGCATCAGCATCGATACCGGTCACTGTTGCGTTCAGGCGGGAAAGCGGTTCACAAACAAGCCCGCCGCCACATCCAACATCCAAAATGGTGAGATCTTTGTAAGTATCAAAGCTGTCAATATCACGATCAAAATGTGCGCAGATTTGTTGTTTGAAATATTTTAACCGCGTAGCGTTTAATTTATGAAGCGGGGCAAAGGGGCCGTTCAAATCCCACCATTTATTGGAGTCTTTGGCAAAATTCTCGATTTCTTTTTTGTTAACAGTGCTATTCATTACATATCTAGGCTTGCAAGTTTGCTGGCTTGGTCATCTGCCAATAAGGCTTCGACGATTTCATCAAGGCCATCACCTGCCAAAATACCATCCATGTTGTGAGAGGATAAATTGATGCGGTGATCTGTCACGCGGCTTTGTGGGTAGTTATAAGTGCGGATACGTTCGGAACGATCGCCAGAGCCGACTTGTGATTTGCGGTCTTCTGCGCGGGCCTCGTCTAATTCTTGGCGTTGCATGTCGTATAGCTTGGTCTTAAGCAGACTCATCGCGCGGTCTTTGTTTTTATGTTGTGATTTGTTTTCTTGGATGGCAACTGCAATGCCCGTTGGAATATGGGTCACGCGCACCGCAGAGTCAGTTGTGTTTACGTGCTGACCGCCGGCGCCTTGGGAGCGGAAGGTATCAATGCGTAAATCCTTATCTTCGATTTTGATGTCTACATCTTCGGCTTCGGGTAAAACAGCAACGGTGGAAGCGGAAGTATGAACCCGCCCTTGGGTTTCTGTTTTGGGAACGCGTTGAACACGGTGCACGCCTGATTCAAATTTAAGGCGTTGAAACACATTTGTGCCAGTGATTTCGGCAATGATTTCTTTGTAACCGCCAATGTCACTTTCAGAGGCCTCAACAACTTCCATTTTCCACCCTTGTTTGGATGCGTAGCCTTTATACATGGTGTAAAGGTCCGCGCAGAAGAGGGCGGCCTCATCGCCGCCAGTTCCTGCACGAATTTCAAGGATGGCATTTTTCTCATCTGCTTCATCTTTGGGAATGAGGGCGAGTTGGATTTTCTCTTCTAAAATTGGAATTTCTTTGTTGAGGCGTACCATATCGGCATCGGCCATGGCCTTCATTTCTGGATCCTGCATCATTTCCGCCAAATCTTCTTTTTCGGCGAGGGCGCTTTCGTAATTATTAATCGTCTCTACCACGGGGTCGAGGTCGGCATATTCTTTTGAAAGTTTGACCATTTCTGTTCCGTCCAGACCGCCCGCAGACATAAGCTGCCCCAATTCTTCGTGGCGGCGTTTTAAAGGATGCAATTTATCGAGAAGAGACATGTTTTAACGGTTTTCATAAATTGTTAAGGTCTTAAGTGCATAGTAATATCAGGATATTGCTCTTTACAAAAGGGGTAAAGGGGCTTGGGGAGTATTATGAACGCAATTTTTGAAAACACATTTTTAATTGCGCAGGTTTTTGGTCTGTGCGCGATGTGTTTTAGCATTTGTGCGTGGCAGTTAAAGAATCCGCGCAATATATTGAAATGTTATATTCCTGCGTCTTTATTATGGGCAGCCCAATATTTTTTATTGGGCGGATATGTTGCAGTCCTCACGTGTATTGGCGCGGCATTGAAAGATAGTCTTCTGTCTATTATCCCTGCAAATAAAGCAAAATATGTAATTTTTTCTTTTCTGATAATTATGGTTGGAATTGGATTGTTTTTTGTAAAGCAGCCGATTGATGTTTTACCGGTTCTAACAATTGGGATATTTAATTTAGCCTTACTTCAACCCGATAATCGAAGCTTGATGTCACGTATTATCATCTTATGCCAATTTAGCTGGTTTGCTTATAATTTGCAGATGGGGGCGTGGATGGGCGTTATTTGTTGTGTTTTTGTGATGAGCTCATCTTTCATGGGGATGGTGCGTCACGAACAATGGGAGATTGGAGGGTCTCTACGTTCGTTTATACCCAGCATCCGCCGCGCGTTATTTGATTTCACGCCAAGGACATATCCTTAGGCTTCTGGAGGCTTTTTAATAGCTTTCGGCAATCCAATTTTTGTTAAATTACTATCCATAGCTTGTTTTGTAATGTCGTTTATTGTTTTAACAACGCAATCTTTAAGAAGGTCATCGTTCAAATGATTCATATCTAAACTACTTATAGATAAAATCAGATTTCCTGAATTGGAATAAATATCTATAATATTTCCAGAGGATTCCTTTTCTTCAGATGCTAAGCGAAAAAAATTTGCATGCCCTGACGGAGGGCGTTTTCTAAAATAAAAGATTTTTTCGCTTAAGCCTTCTACAGCACTTTTTTGTTTTTTGGTGAGGGGTTCTGTCTCTAATAACCCCGTACTTTCTGATTTGGCACTTTGTATTTCTATGAAATTATTGAGAAATCTTTCATAAAAAGCGTTTACTTGTTCTCTTGTGTTTCCAGCTTCTGCTCTTAAGGTGGCACTTTTTTTAAAAAGTTCGCTGACTACATCAGACGCTTTATTGTTATGGCCTCCAGAAAATTGGCTGTAGACAAGACCTTGTTGAGCCAATCCTAGACCGTTTTCAGGGATATGGGCGCTAACCACAATTAATGCCGTTAATTCCCCATCTAGCGTAACACTGTTAATGTAAGAGTTACTATAAATATCTCCAGTTACTATATATGACATAAAAATCTCCTTTAAATTATCTAGATAAAAGAGTTTTATTAATATGTCAATTACTTATTAAGCGGCTGTTTTGTTTTTTATTTCTTCGGCCTTGGCCTCAACCATTTCGACGATGTGGTCAACGATATCTAAATCACCATTATTAAAGCGGTGTGCCTTTTCACCGCCAATATAAATTTGATGGTTGTGGTTTCCGCCACCAGTTAGACCTATGTCAGTCATTAACGCTTCGCCTGGGCCATTAACAACACACCCAATGATGGATACGGTCATGGGGGTTGTGATATGCGCTATACGTTCTTCTAACCTTGCAACGGTATCAATGACTTGGAATTGTTGACGGGCACATGAGGGGCACGAGATTACGTTTACACCACGATGGCGTAGACCAAGAGACTTAAGAATATCAAAACCCACTTTAATTTCTTCAACAGGATCAGCGCTTAACGAAACGCGGATCGTATCGCCAATACCCATCCAAAGTAAATTACCCATACCGATAGCGGATTTAATTGTGCCAGTGCGCAATCCTCCCGCCTCCGTTATACCAACATGAAGGGGGTAGTCGCATGCTTCGGCCAATTGTTGATAGGCGGCGCAGGCCATAAAGACATCGGACGCTTTGCAGGAGATTTTAAAATTAAAGAAATCGTGATCTTCGAGGATTTGGATGTGGCGAAGTGCGCTTTCTACCATGGCATCAGGGCAGGGTTCCCCATATTTTTCAAGTAAGTCACGCTCCAACGATCCCGCATTCACCCCAATGCGGATAGAACAATTATTATCTTTTGCGGCATTGATGACTTCTTTTACGCGATCCGCATTCCCAATATTACCTGGATTAATGCGTAAGCAGGCGGCGCCATTTAAGGCGGCTTCAATTCCGCGTTTATAATGAAAATGTATGTCCGCGACGATAGGAACGGTGACTTCAGGCACAATTTGCTTTAACGCTGCGCTCGATTCCTCATCAGGGCAGGAAACACGGACGATGTCTGCACCAGCAACCTCTAAGGCACGAATTTGCTCAATCGTGCCTTTTATATCTGTTGTAAGGGTATTGGTCATGGATTGCACCGTAATGGGCGAATCTCCTCCAACAGGGACGTCACCGACCCATATTTTACGGCTTTTACGGCGATCAAT
>CAYGUV010000018.1:0-4185 GCA_964353185.1 uncultured Micavibrio sp.
ATTTGATATATTCTATTTGTAAGTTGCTGTGAAAAACGGGGCTTATTATTAACAGGGTCAAAATTATTTGGCTTTTGCACTAGGAACATGTGTTGAAGTGTATATAAATACACACACAACAATACACTAATGTAAAAAGCGAATAAGAAAGACCTATAAATCTTGCTTATTAAAGGAGAAAAAATATGAGTAAAGTAATTGGTATCGATCTCGGTACAACAAATTCATGTGTTGCCGTCATGGACGGTAAAGAACCCAAAGTTATCGAAAATTCTGAAGGTGCCCGTACCACGCCATCAATGGTTGCTTTTACCAAAGATGACGAACGTCTTGTAGGGCAACCTGCAAAACGCCAAGCGGTCACAAACCCAGAAAACACTGTCTATGCGATTAAGCGACTAATCGGACGTCGTTTCAAAGACAAAGATGTTCAAGAAATGAAATCCAAAGCCCCTTTCAACATTGTTGAAGGTGAGAATGGTGATGCTTGGGTTGAAATTGATGGTGAAAAAATGGCGCCATCACAAATTTCTGCCATGATCTTACAAAAGATGAAAGAAACTGCAGAAAGTTATCTTGGTGAAAAAGTGGAGCAAGCTGTTATCACTGTTCCTGCATACTTTAACGACTCACAACGTCAGGCAACAAAAGATGCTGGTAAAATTGCCGGCCTTGAAGTGCTTCGTATTATTAACGAACCTACTGCGGCCGCCCTTGCCTATGGTTTGGATAAGAAATCAACTGGTACGATTGTTGTCTATGACCTTGGTGGTGGTACATTTGATGTATCTGTCCTTGAAATTGGCGATGGCGTATTTGAAGTGAAATCAACCAACGGCGATACCTTCCTTGGTGGTGAAGACTTTGACCTGCGTATTATTGATTATTTAGCGGACGAATTCCACAAAGAACAAGGCATTGACCTTCGTAAGGACAAACTTGCCCTTCAACGTTTAAAAGAGGCCGCAGAAAAAGCCAAAATCGAACTGTCAAGCGCATCTCAAACAGATGTTAACTTACCGTTCGTCACGGCCGACGCATCTGGTCCAAAACACTTAAACGTAAAATTATCACGGGCAAAGCTTGAAAGCCTTGTCGATGACCTAATGAAACGCACATTGGACCCTGTGAAAGCAGCCCTAAAAGATGCGGGTGTAAAGGCATCAGACATCGATGATGTAATCATGGTTGGTGGTATGACCCGTATGCCAAAAATCTTGGAAACGGTAAAAGACTACTTTGGTAAAGAGCCACACAAAGGTGTAAACCCTGATGAAGTTGTTGCCGATGGCGCCGCAATTCAAGGGGGTGTTTTACAAGGGGATGTCAAAGATGTTCTTCTTTTAGATGTGACACCATTATCCTTGGGTATCGAAACATTGGGCGGGGTATTTACGCGTTTAATCGACCGTAACACCACAATCCCAACAAAGAAATCACAAGTATTCTCAACAGCAGAAGACAATCAATCCGCTGTGACGATCCGTGTTTTCCAAGGGGAACGTGAAATGGCAGCAGATAACAAACCACTGGGTCAATTTGACTTAGTTGGTATTCCTTCTGCACCACGCGGTATGCCACAAATTGAAGTGACATTCGATATTGATGCCAACGGTATTGTTCAAGTATCTGCAAAAGACAAAGCGACTGGTAAGGAACAACAAATCCAAATCCAAGCTAGCGGTGGATTATCCGATGAAGATATCGAAAAAATGGTAAAAGATGCCGAAGCAAATGCCGATGCTGATAAAGATAAACGCGCAGCCGTTGAAGCCCGCAACCAAGCGGAATCATTGATCCATCAAACAGAAGGCACTATCAAAGACTTAGGTGATGATGTTCCTGCTGAGCAAAAAGATGAGATTGAAACAGCCATTGCCGATTTAAAATCCGAATTGGATAACGAAGACGCAAAATCTGATGACATCAAAGCCAAAACTGATGATCTAATGCAAAAATCTATGGCGTTGGGTGAAATGGTTTATCGTAAGCAACAAGAAGAAGCAGCCGCAGATGGTGCAGAAGCATCAAGAGATCAAAATGATATCCCTGATGCAGAAACTGCTGATTCAGAAGATGACATTGTCGATGCCGACTTCAGTGAAGTTGATGACAATGACAGCGGTAAAAAATCTGCGTAAATATTAAACTATAGAGGCGTATATAATTTGCGCCTCTTTTAGGATCAATGTTTTCAGTGACACGAATTTTTAGAAAGACCATGAGCAATGGCAAAAGATTTTTATGAAGTTTTAGGGGTTTCGAAAACGGCAGATGCCGCAGAAATCAAAAAAGCATATCGTACAAAGGCAATGAAATTTCATCCTGATCAAAATAAGGATGATAAAACAGCCGAAGCGAAATTTAAAGAAGTTAACGCGGCGTATGACGTATTAAAAGACGAACAAAAACGCGCGGCATATGACCGCTTTGGCGATGCGGCCTTTGATGGGTCGATGGGCGGCGGCGGCCAAGGTGGAGGAAACCCATTTGGTGGTGGCTTCCAAGGGGCTGGCAATTTCTCAGATATTTTTGAAGATATGTTTGGTGACTTTATGGGCGGTGGCGGACGACGCGCCTCTAACGGTGCCATGCGTGGATCTGACATACAATATGGCCTCGACATTACTTTAGAGGACGCATTCAAAGGTTTAGAAAAAAACATCACTATTCCTCTTCACGCCACCTGTGAAAAATGTGATGGAAACGGTGCAGAAAAAGGCAAAAAAGCGGAGCAGTGCCCAACCTGTAACGGTGCGGGACGTGTCCGCGCTCAACAAGGTTTCTTTACAATTGAAAAAGCCTGCCACACCTGTAACGGTGCAGGTAATGTCATAAAAGATCCGTGTAAAAACTGTAGCGGTAGCGGTCGTGTGTCCAAAGAAAAAACCTTAAAGGTCAACATTCCAAAAGGAATTGAGGCAGGACGCCGTATTCGCCTTACAGGTGAAGGGGAAGCTGGCGTACGCGGCGGCCCTTCTGGTGACCTGTATATATTGGTCAATATCAAACCACATAAATTTTTTAAACGTGATGGTGCCAACCTTTACAGCCGTGTTCCCATTGCAATGACAAAAGCGACATTGGGCGGTGAAGTAAACGTGCCTACAATTAATGGTAAAACAACAAAAGTAAAAATTCCGGGTGGCACGCAAACAGGTCAACAATTACGCTTAAAAGAAAAAGGAATGCCCGTTATGCGTTCAACCCAAGTGGGCGACATGTATATCGAAATTTTTGTAGAAACACCTGTGAACTTAAATACAAAACAGAAAAAAGTTTTTGAGGATTTAGATAAAGATTTAAGCGGAAAAGACGGTAAAAAATATTCCCCAGAAAGCAGTGGATTTATTAACCGTGTAAAAGATCTTTGGGCTGATTTGAAAGATTAGATTTGCTAGAAACATACTCTAAAAAATGGGTTTTTTCTAATCAGCATCCCCTTACCAAAACACTCACAAGCACGCTGTACATTGTTAATCACAAAAATAATAAAGCAGTATTCAAACTTTATACGGATATTGGTAAAAAATTTGAATCTCAAGGCCCTCTCTTCCTCAAGGCAAGTGACGGCTTTGGCGCAGTCAAACTGTATGAATATGATGAAAATGCTTGCCTAATAGAATATGCGGACGGACATGATTTAAAATCTATCGTCGATAAAGGCGAAGATAAAAAAGCTACTGAAATTTTAGCAACTATTATTAAAAAAACGCATAGTAAGTGCCCATTAGTTTCTAAAAATGATGGATACCAGTTGTTTTATGATTATATAGCCCCCCTCTATCACGAAGGGAAAAAAGAAAACTGCCCCCCTATAATCAATAAGGCTGTAACTTTTGCCAAAGAAATTTTGGAAGATACGGAAAAATACCTCTATTTACATGGTGATATACAGCATGAAAATATTATCAACAGCTCTGATCGAGGCTGGCTGCTTATTGATCCTAAATATATAGTAGCACCACCAGAATACGATACAGCAACCTGCTTTATAAACCCCCTCAATTCACCACTTACGCATAATATTCATGATATAATGAGAAGGGCGTCTCAGCTTTCAGATATTATAGGGTATAATGCGGATAAGATATTAAAAATCGCCTGTGTCCGCGCCGCCCTTTCCTCAACATGGGAAAAAAATAATAACGGGCATCATATTCAAAACCGCCTTAAAACAGCAGA
>CAYGUV010000018.1:4285-30189 GCA_964353185.1 uncultured Micavibrio sp.
CATGGGAAAAAAATAATAACGGGCATCATATTCAAAACCGCCTTAAAACAGCAGAAATTATTGCAAAAGAAATTTTGGATAAATAAATAGATTTTTTAACTGGGTGAAGGATCTTTGGGCTGCATTAAAATAACAGGAGCTTTTGTTAAACGTAGTCCAGCTAAGCTAGTGGTAATTGCATTACGGTTAGGAGCACAAGTAAAGGTTCCCTTAGCCCCTCTTTCAATCCCACTAACTTTGCTATCATGCACTATGATAGTTTTGCCTCCGTCTGCTGTGGCAATATCAAATATGAAATGCGCTGTCCCATAAGTAGACAACGCAGAAGTAACTGTTCCAGTGTAATCTTTAGGTTTAGATCGCTCACCCGTACCTCTTCGCGTTCCGCATGGTATCATTAATGGATTGAATTTAGTTGTAATCATAATATAGGTTTTAAAATACTTATTATATTATGTCAATACTTTATTTGACATATAAATAAATTTAGTTTAGCATCCTTTCATGATTATAGATCAATTTGTTTGCGTTTTTGCCGCGTGGATTGCCAATGCTCCGATAAATGAGCCAACTGAATATTTGGCTTTAATGGAAGCTACGGCAACCGAAGGTGAATATATTAGACCAATCCAATCTAGTCCAAATAGATGGTTAGTGGATCATTATGTTGATCAAGATGGCCAACCTATTGTCCCCAGTGAACATCAGTTTATAACTGATGCAGAAACATTAAAAATGAGAATTGAAGCAGGGGAAAATGTATTATCTAAAGAATTCATACCAAATGCATATAGCACACTAGAATCAACTGAAGCACAATTGGCCGAGCGCCTGAAAGCCGTCGATGAAATTGAAAAAGCTGAAGCAGGACAAAACGCACAATTTTGTGAATTTAACGCTATGTAATTCTTACCCTATTTTCATTTTAAAAATCATGGTAAATATAAACCTATGATTTGGTTCAAAAAATATGATTTAGAAATGCTCAATGGCCTGCGCAATGCCAATATGGCGGGACATTTAGGTATTGAATTCCTTGAAATTGGCGATGATTATCTAAAGGCACGCATGCCGGTGGATGAACGGACGAAGCAGGCTTTTGGCATACTTCATGGCGGTGCGTCATGTGTGCTGTCTGAAACGCTTGGCTCCGTCGCGGCATGGATGTGCATTGACGCTGCCAAGAGAATGGCTGTGGGCATAGAAATAAACGCAAACCATATACGCCCCGTAAGCGAAGGCTTTGTCACGGGTATTTGCAAACCAATCCAAATTGGCCGCTCTATCCATGTATGGAACACAGAAATATTTAAAGATGATGGTAAGATGTCCTGCACCTCTCGCCTCACCTGCGCGATTAAGGATAAATAAATGATAAAAGTTGGTGTAACAGGATGCAAAGGCCGCATGGGGCAATTATTGGTTGCCGAAATTAACGCCGCCGATGATTTAGAATTTGCAGGCGGTATTGATAAAGATGACGTTGCACAAGATTTATTTGCACCTGCCGATGTTGTCATTGACTTCACAATCCCCGAAGCAACTATGCATCACGCGGCCCTCGCATCTTTGAATAATACGGCTCTTGTCATTGGCACTACGGGCTTAAGTGATGCTCAAGAAGCTGAATTGGCAGCATTTGCAAAAGATACGCCCATTTTTTATGCCGCAAATATGAGCCTTGGAGTCAATTTACTCTTGGCATTGGTTGAACAAGCGGCCAAGCGTTTAGACCCCTCATGGGATATCGAAGTCTTTGAAACCCATCACAAATATAAAATCGATAGCCCTTCTGGAACGGCCCTTGCCCTTGGGAAAGCCGCGCAAACAGGCCGTGGCGGTGGTAACTTTGTGATAGACCGCACTGGCGCACGGAACGAAGGTGATATTGGCTATGCGGTACAACGTGGTGGTGACGTTGTCGGGGAACATGATGTAACCTTCTTCAGCCAAGGCGAACGTATTACATTAGGGCACAAGGCAACAGACCGAAGCCTTTTTGCAAAAGGTGCCGTGCGCGCGTCACGATGGATTAAAGATCAAGATGCTGGATTATATTCTATGCGCGATTTACTTGATTTGTAGGCAACGCATTTTCTGTTTTTAGAATTTTTTCTTTTAATGGTACACCCCAACCATAATTACCCATCCCACCCGATTTTTGAACAACACGATGGCAGGGAATAATTAATGATATAGGGTTATCACCTACGGCTGTCCCCACCGCCCTGCTTGCTTTTGGTTTGCCAATATCATGTGCAATATCCCCGTAAAATTTTAACGCCCCTTTTGGTATATGCATCAACGCATCCCAAACTGACTTTTGAAAATCTGTACCCTGCACATCTAACTGCAAATCATTGAGACGGTCTTGTTCCCACGCTTTAATAATAATTGGCGCAATACTTTCGATGGCATCATCATTTTGAATAAAATTAGCTTCTGCAAAATAAGCGCGCATTCGTGTGTACGCATCGCCTTTATAAGCGCCCTGCTCTTTAGTCGTCATAAACCCTAGCCAACAAATGCCTTTATCGCTTAACCCAATGACCATCTGCCCAAAAGGCCCGTCACAAAAACCATAGGTGATTTCTTTCATAAAATAGAGTATAAAGGTTTTACAATAAGAAAATCAACGGGGTTTTAATGACTGATAACAATGATAAAATCCATGTAATCGTAACCGGCGGGACAATTGACAAAGTTTATTGTCCTTACACGCAAGGAAATATTTTTAAAGAAGAAAGCTGTTTGCCTGATTTTTTCAAAAATAGAATCAATTACGATATCGATGACAACTTCACTCAATTAATGATGATAGATAGCCGCGACATGGACAATAATCATCGAAAAGAATTATTAGGAAAAATAGAAGAAATAGATTCCAATAGAATTTTAATTACACATGGCACAGACACTATGATCGATACCGCCCTATATATTCAAAATAATATAAAAGATAAAAAGAAAACAATCGTACTTACTGGCTCAATGGTGCCAATGGATGGATTTTATTTTAGTGACGCGGGATTCAACCTTGGCTTTGCAATGGCTAGTACGCAACAATCAAATCCTGGTATTTACATCTGTATGAACGGACAAAAATTTACGCCAGAAACCGTTATAAAAAACGTTAGAAAAAGCCGTTTTGAAACTATTAAAAATTAATTTTTATGAATTTAATCTCTCCCAATATTGCAGGTATAATGACCATAATTATTTGGTCTATATCGCCTCTTCTTGTTATTTATTCTGGTGATACTCCGCCTTTTTTGATGGCTTCTATTGCTCTTTTCGTCGCTTCAATCTTGCTCATCATAAAATATTCACTAATTGATAAAAACAAACAGATTGATGCCCTTAAACAGCCTTTGAAATATTACCTAATAAACTTATACGGTATAGGTGGGTATATTATTTTTTGGTTTCTAGCGTTTAAAAATGCACCAGTCTTTGAAGCCAATATTCTAAATTATTTATGGCCAATATTACTTGTTTTTCTGGCATTAATTTTAGGAATAGATAAGTTTAGTATCAACAAAATACTAGGGATATTGTTTGGCTTTCTAGGGCTCATTGTCCTTTTTATTTATCAATTAAATTTTAATTTATCTTATTTTGCAGGATATATTTTTGCAATTACGGGTGCATTTATTTGGGCATCTTACTCAATAATATTAAAGAAGATTGAAATGAAAAGCGGCTCAATGGCCTATTACATGTTGGTTCCCGCTATTTTATTTATGGGATTGCACATTGTTTTTGAAGACGCTTATTTACCAACAAATGTAGAATTTATATTTTTAATATTGCTCGGGTTTAGCCGTATTTCTTTTTCATTTTGGAATTTTGCTATGAATAAGGGTAACATTCCTTTTGTCGCATCTTTAGCTTATTTCATTCCAATAATATCAACATTCTTAATTTACGTTGCTGGCTTTACCCCGAGGAATGAATATATTGTGCTTGGAGCAATGCTTGTAATAATTGGATGCTTAACTGTAAATTTTAACTCAATCAGAAGAACATATAATGAAAAAAGAAAACGTTATTGAATTCTTCACACGTATGAAGGCTTTAAACCCTGAACCGAAGGGGGAGTTAGATTACGTGAATCCATTTACCCTTTTGGTTGCGGTTGTATTATCCGCGCAAGCAACGGATGTTGGCGTCAACAAAGCAACCCCCGCTCTTTTCGCTGCGGCAGATACCCCCGAAAAAATGGTTGCATTAGGGGAAGATAAAATCCGGGATTTTATTAAAACAATTGGACTCTTCAATGCGAAAGCCAAGAATGTCTTTAAACTCTCTCAAATATTGATTAATGAGTATGACAGCCAAGTTCCTGAGGATAGGGATGAGCTTGTAAAACTCCCCGGTGTAGGGCGTAAAACTGCTAATGTTGTAGTCAGCATGGCCTTTGGTCAGCCAACAATTGCGGTAGACACCCATATTTTCCGTGTTTCAAACCGTACTGGATTAGCCAAAGGCAATAATGTTGATATTGTAGAAGCAAAGCTTGAAAAAGTTGTCCCCGATGAATTTAAATTTCATTGTCACCACTGGCTAATATTACATGGACGTTATATTTGCAAAGCGAGGAAGCCCGACTGTGCCAATTGCCATGTCTATGACTTGTGCATATTCAAAGATAAAACAGCATAAAAAAACGGGCTGTAAAAGCCCGCTTTTAAAAATTTATTTAGCGTTTAAAATTAAGCCGCTGATTTTGCACCACTGAAGGGAAGCTCAGCTGAGCTGTCCGTGGATGCTTTGCTTGATTTAGAACCAGTTTTCTTTGTGCTGATTTTATTTGCGTTTGCAGAACCAATTGGCGCAATTGTCCCATCAACAGACGCACCAACTTCTACAGCCAATTCTTTATAAGAAATTGTCCCGCTGATTTGGCCAGTTGATTGAATTGTCAAACGACCCGAAACAGTTATATCGCCTTCAAATTTACCTGCGATGTTCGCTTCTTCAATTTCAACAGTGCCGTAAAACGCGCCTGATTCAGAAATATCCAAAACATTACCACCTTTTAGTGTTGCTTCCACTGTACCATCGACGATCAAATGTTCACATTCTTCGATTTCACCAGAAAGAGTAATCCCCTTACCAATCATCAATTTACGCTCAGAATCACCACCTGTTGATGACATAGAATAACCAGATCCACCAGTTGAACCAGGGTAGCTACCTGGATATGCAGGGCGACTTGGTTGGCCAGTTGCCTGTGCAGGTGTGCGTTGGAAATTGTTATTAGGAATATCTACGCGCGCATTTGCATCGCCCGATTGATTTTCCGTTGATTTTTCGTCTTTGTTTTCCGCTTGAGCGTTCATTGGTTTTTCGTCCTTTTTTATGGGTTGATTTGAGTTATTAATATTTTGAGGCGCATTTTCTTGCTTTTCAGAACTGTTTTCTACAGCACTGCTTTCGCTACTCTCTGTTTCGTTTTTAGCGCGATGAAACATATTTTGTCCCCTTTACGTTTAAATTATCAAATATTTATTTGAGTATCGGCAACGTAACAAACATGGCTAAATATGCCAAGACAATTCGTGTCGTTTTTTCAATAAATATTCTATTCTTTTGATTTTATTATCTTTTTACATTAAATTACTTGTACATAAATAATTGCCAGTAAATAAGGCTTTTAAAAGGATTTAGTATGACATTACGCATTATTGAGATATCCGCCCCCAGTGATTCTTCCGAAAAAATACGAAAATTAGCTGAGCATTATAATGCAATAGATGTATGGCATACTGAGAATAAAAAATGGTTTGGCAAGCGAGAAAACCCTCGCGAAACGACACGTATCCTAATTGATGTTGCAAATCAGCAGGACCTTATGGACGCCCTACAAAGGACTGTAAAAGATAACGATGATTGGCGGATTATGATGATCCCTGTTGAGGCCACTTTGCCTAAGCCTGTCGACCAAAAAAATGAGGAAAAGAAAGAACACATTGAAAACGAACAGAAAAAAAGTGATGGGTCCTTTATAGGAAAAGCAAAATCTGGCATCAAAGCATGGTTTAAATTTTTAAATTTAAAAAGCATCCTGCAAGGATCTGTCACCCGTGAAGAACTGCTCAGTGATATGGAAGCAGGTGGAAAACTCAACTTTGATTATATTGTATTGGTCTTTTTATCCTCTATCGTTGCGGGCGTTGGCCTTATCCAAAGTGATGTTGCCATTATCATCGGTGCCATGGTTATCGCTCCGCTCCTTGGCCCTAACCTCGCCCTATCATTCAGTGCCGCGTTGGGAGACAAGGAATTATTTACAAAAGCTGTTATAACTAATATCGTCGGTGTATCTTTCACATTATTAGTATCCATTATTGCAGGTTTTTTCATACCCGAAGCAACAATCACAGCCAGTGACGAGCTAATGAGCAGAACAAATGTCAGCTACGCCAGTATTGCCCTTGCCTTGGCCGCGGGGGGCGCCGCTGTTTTGTCATTAACCACGGGTGTTTCAAGCGCACTAGTGGGTGTTATGGTTGCGGTGGCTCTTTTACCGCCCGCTGTTGCTCTGGGACTAACAATTGGAAACGCGCAATGGAACCTGGCCTTAGGCACGGGTCTATTGTTGGCCACCAATATTGTTTGCATTAACTTAGCAGCCCTAACAGTTTTTCGTTTAAAAGGTATTAAACCGCGTACTTGGTACGAAGAAAAGAATGCCAAAAAAGCCTCCCGCACAAACCTTATTTTCTGGTTAGGGCTCTTGGCTGTTCTGGCTATCCTTATTTGGCTTAAAAACAGTTATTTTGAAATTTCTACGTTTTAAAACTTATTTCTCATTGAAAAAATCATAAATTACTTGTGCCTTTGCTTTGGATACACCATCCACCTGCATCAAATCTTTTATACCTGCACGTGCCACTTCTTTTGCAGATCCAAAATGTTGTAACAACGCTTTCTTGCGCTTTGCACCAATGCCTGCAATCTGATCCAAAGGAGATTTAGATATATCATTTTTACGGCGTGAACGATGCGCCCCAATCGCAAAGCGGTGAACCTCATCCCGAAGTCGCTGCAAATAATGAAGGGTGGGATCATTCAAGGGCAGCTGAAACGATGGCTTTCCATCCAAAAAGAACTCCTCACGCCCTGCGTTTCTGTCTTCACCTTTGGCGATACAAACAACCGTCAGCTTTTCATAAACTCCTAACTCCTCCAGTGTTTCTTTAACCGCGCTAAATTGCCCTTTACCACCATCGATTAACAATAGATCAGGCCATGTTTCATCGCCGACCTCTACGCCTTCTTTTAAGGCCCGGCCAAAGCGACGCTCCATGACCTCACGCATCATGCCGTAATCATCCGCCTCCCCAGCTTCCCGAATATTAAATTTTCGATATGCGTTTTTGATAAAACCCTCTTCCCCTGCGACAATCATTCCGCCCACCATATTCGTTCCTGAAATATGCGAGTTGTCATACACTTCAATACGTTTAGGCGGCGCGTCTAAATCAAATAAATCTGCAACCGCTTTTAAATGGCGGGTTTCACTTGCGCGCTCTGTTATATTTCGTTTCAACGCATCTTGCGCATTGCGCGCTACAAAATCAATTAAGCGTTTGCGCTTTCCACGCGATGGTTTTGATATTGTAACTTTACCGCGGTCGCGCTTGGTTGATAAGGCTTCACTTAAAAGATCACTTTCTGTCGGCGTGTGGGAGGTGAAAATTTGTATGGGCACCGGTTTGTTATCATAAAACTGGGCAATAAAATCAGCCATAATATCTTCTTGGCTTTCTTCGGAATCATGGCGCGGAAAATATGCACAATTCCCAAAATTTTGCCCCCCTCTAAAAAAGAATACCTGCACACAGGAACGCCCCTCGGTCTGTGCCAAAGAAATCACATCAACATCCCCTATTCCTTCTAGGTTGATATCTTGTTGCACTTGCACTGCGGTTAGGGCTTTAATTTGGTCTCGATACTCTGCTGCCTGCTCAAAATCTTCGTTCTTACTGGCCTGATCCATTTTCTGGACAAAATGTTCTTGGACGGCTTTGCTCTCTCCATTCAAAAATTTACGCGCTTGTTCTACCTGATCGGCATACTCCTTTTGGCTTACAAAATCCATACAAGGAGCCGTGCATCTTTTGATATGATATTGCAAACAGGGGCGCTTCCGATTGCTAAAAATACTGTCGGAACAGTTTCTTAATTTAAACGCCCGTTGCAACGTATCAATCGTACGATTTACCGCACCTGCGGACGCAAAAGGCCCAAAATACTCTCCCTTTGGTTTACGGGCTCCACGGTGCTTTGTCACTTGGGCATAATCATGGTCCCCCGTGATTAAGATGTAAGGGAATGATTTGTCGTCTCTAAGTAAAATATTATAACGCGGCTTCAGCTTTTTGATTAAATTAGACTCAAGTAACAAAGCTTCTACTTCGGTATGGGTATGCACAACCTCCATTTTAGCCGTATAAGCCACCATCCGTTGAAGACGGCTCGGTAGCTTATCAACATGGGTGTAGCTAATGACACGCTTTTTAAGGGCCTTGGCCTTACCAACGTATAATACATCACCATTTTCAGCCAACATACGATATACGCCCGGGGTCACAGGCAGCGTATTGGCAAAATCTCGGATTACTTGAGCGCCGTTTTTCAAGGATGGGGCAATATTTGTCATTATTTGTGGATTTTATGACAGGTTTATTCATTTCGCAACTTGCAAGAATGCTTCAGCTATGGTTTAAACAATAATCTATTATTTAAGTATATCGATTACGTAAGTTATAGAAGTGGGGCTGTGGCGGAATGGTAGACGCTGCGGACTTAAAATCCGTTGACCTTAGGTCGTGGGGGTTCAAGTCCCCCCAGCCCCACCACTTCAATACCCATCACTTAGGACTATTTTTTTAACTACGCTTCTTTGCGATTTACGACTTCGCCGCGCGTAGGTTGGTCTAATTCTTTTGCAGAATCTTTAAAGCTATCGATTTTTTTGTGCAAAGATTCCATATCAATCACATGACGAAAATCTGCGTCGTTGCCATTTGCTAATGCTTCTAAGACATCGTTTATTTCTTCCATCTCAATCATTTTAATCGATGGCTTAATATCATTTTCGGCACAAAGGTCTAAAACCTCTTGCGTTTCTTTGATGCCTCCAATTAATGATCCTGCAATTTGAATACGATTAAAAACCAAAGGCCCTGGCGAGAACTCAGGGAATTTGATCATATTGCCGACAATTACAATGGTTGAATTTGTTTTCATTACACCGATATATGGCTCAATATCATGAGGGACTGGAATTGTGTTTATTAATAAATCAACACTCTGTGTGGCTTCTTCCATTTCCTCATCATTTTTTGAAATAACCACTTTATCCGCACCCATTTCTAAGATTTCATCTTTTTTATCTTCGCTGCGTGTAAAAGCAATAACTTCTGCGCCTAGGGCTTTTCCTAATTTTATAGCCATATGCCCAAGACCACCGATGCCTGCTACACCCAATGTTTTACCTTTTTTAAGCCCCCAATGACGCATTGGGGAATAGACCGTAATTCCCGCGCACATGATTGGACCTGCATATTTGGGATCTAACTTTTTAGGAATTGTTAAACCAAATTCTTCCCTGACCACCATATTAGATGTATATCCCCCATACGTATTCGTTCCATCAGGATTTTTTGTTCCGTTGTAGGTCAAAGTACAACTTTTAGGGCCTTGGCAATAATTTTCTACATTATCTTTGCAAGGGTCACATTCCATGCAGCTATTTACCATGCAACCTACACCAATTAAATCACCCTTTTTAAATTTTGTGACACCTTCACCAATTTTGGTAACTTCACCTAAAATTTCGTGCCCTGGAACACATGGGTAAATAGAATTACCCCAATCATTTTTAATCTGATGCAAATCTGAATGGCAAACGCCACAATAAAGAACTTTAAATTCAACCTCTCCCTCACGGGCATCCTGTCTTTCAAATTTAACAGGCTCTAAATCTATATCTGCTGATTCTGTTCCATATCCGTAAACTTGCATAACTTCTCCTAATGTATTTATTGTCTGTGTTGATGATCTAACGTAAGTACAATGAAATTGTTCCGCACCTAATCTGGATCTATACGCGATGAGGGTTTATGTAGTTTTAATCTGCAAGATTTATATAAAACAAAAAAAGCTCCTATCTTTTCAACAGGAGCTTTGGATTGAGTTTAATTATAATTAGAAATCCCAATCATCATCTTCTGTCTCAACCGCTTTACCGATCACATAAGATGAGCCTGATCCGGAGAAGAAATCATGGTTTTCATCCGCGTTTGGTGACAAGGCAGAGAGAATGGCAGGATTCACTTTAGTCATTTCCTCTGGAAACATCGGATCAAAGCCTAAATTCATTAATGCTTTGTTGGCATTATAATGAAGGAAACATTTAACATCTTCGGTTAAGCCCACATCATCATATAAAGATTCTGCGTATTTCACTTCGTTATCATATAACTCCAACATCATAGAAATTGCGTAATCTTTGATTTCCATCTGTTCCATCGGCGTTAGTTCATTATATCCTTTTTGGAATTTATATCCGACATAGTATCCATGAACAGCTTCATCGCGGATAATCAAACGGATCAAATCCGCTGTATTCGTCAATTTTGCACGACTTGAAAGGTACATAGGCAAGTAAAACCCTGAATAGAATAAAAAGCTTTCAAGGAAAACACTGGCTACTTTTTTCTTTAATGGTGTATCAGCATCATATTCATCTAAAATTAAAGATGCTTTGCGTTGAAGATATTTATTTTCTTCTGCCCACAAGAATGCTTCGTCAATATCCCGTGATGTACATAATGTTGAGAAAATAGAAGAATATGAACGCGCATGTACAGACTCCATAAAGGCAATATTTGTCAGCACAGCCTCTTCATGTGGTGTAATCGCATCTTCCATCAATTTAGGGGCACCAACATTGGCCTGAATTGTATCTAATAATGTCAAACCAGTGAAAACACGAATAACTAAACGTTGCTCTTGCCCTGTTAAAGACGCCCACGATTGCACATCATTGGATAATGGCACTTTTTCGGGCAACCAGAAATTTGCCGTAAGACGATTCCAAACTTCTAAATCTTTTTCATCTTTTAATTTGTTCCAGTTAATTGCTTGAACACGGCTAATGTAATTTGTTTCAACTACTTTTAAATTGGCTGTCATGTTATTTCCTTCCTTATTAAAATACTGATTATTCTCATGCGTTATAGACTACAAGAAACGCAACCTTCAACCTCAGTCCCCTCAAGGGCCATTTGGCGGATACGGATGTAATAGATTGTCTTAATCCCTGCTTTCCATGCACGTATTTGCGCACGGTTGATGTCACGTGTTGTCGCGGTATCAGGAAAGAATAAGGTTAAAGACAAGCCTTGATCGACGTGCTGCGTTGCGGCGGCATAAGTGTCGATAACTTTATCTGGTCCAATTTCATATGCATCCTGATAATATTCTTTATTATCATTCGTCATATACGCCGCAGGATAGTATACACGACCAATCTTTCCTTCCTTACGAATTTCAATCTTCGATGCAATTGGGTGAATCGATGATGTTGAATTGTTGATATAAGAAATTGATCCTGTTGGTGGCACCGCCTGAAGATACGCATTGTAGATACCATGCTTCATGACAGATTTCTTTAATGCTTCCCAATCTTTTTGAGTTGGGATTTTAATACCACTATCGGCAAATAAACCTTTTACCTTCTCTGTTGCAGGCTTCCAAACTTTATCGGTGTATTTATCAAAATACTCACCAGAGGCATATTTAGAATCTTCAAAGTTTTTGAATGTTTCCTTACGCTCTTTCGCGATTTGGTTTGATGCTTTGATGGCATGATACGTCACCGTATAGAAATACATATTGGTGAAATCAATTCCCTCTTCAGAACCGTAGAAAATGCGCTCACGGGATAAATATCCGTGTAAATTCATCTGCCCAAGACCGATAGCATGCGACGCTCTATTCCCTTCTGCAACAGATGGAACAGACTCAAGGTTACTCATGTCTGACACGGCTGTTAAGGAACGAATTGCTGTCTCAACTGTCTTTGCAAAATCAGGCGAATCCATCGCCTTAGCAATATTCATTGAACCAAGGTTACAAGAAATATCACGCCCCAAATGGGCATATCCTAGGTCTGGATTAAACTCACTTGCTTCGCTTACCTGAAGGATTTCAGAACAAAGATTACTCATTGTAATACGGCCATCAATTGGGTTGGCTTTGTTCACTGTATCTTCGAACATGATGTAAGGGTAGCCAGATTCAAATTGAATCTCTGCTATTGTTTGGAAGAAGTCTCTCGCTTTTATTTTCTTCTTTGTAATACGCGGATTTGCAACCATTTCATGGTATTTTTCCGTCACAGAAATCTCCGAAAATGGTTTCCCATACACGCGCTCTACATCATAAGGGGAGAACAAATACATGTCTTCGTCATTTTTGGCCAACTCAAACGTGATATCGGGAATAACAACGCCTAATGATAATGTCTTAATACGAATCTTTTCATCCGCATTTTCGCGTTTTGTGTCGAAAAAGCTCATAATATCAGGGTGGTGTGCATTGAGGTAAACCGCACCAGCGCCCTGACGTGACCCTAATTGATTGGCGTAAGAAAATGCATCTTCAAGCAATTTCATCACAGGAATAATTCCAGAGGACTGACCTTTAATCTTTTTAATCGGCGCGCCCGTTTCACGAATATTCGAAAGCATAAGCGCAACACCACCACCGCGTTTTGATAATTGTAGGGCGGAGTTAATAGAGCGACCAATTGATTCCATACTGTCTTCAACACGCAATAAGAAACAAGAAACCAATTCTCCGCGCTGTTTTTTACCCGCGTTCAAGAATGTTGGCGTTGCTGGTTGAAAACGACCACTAATAATCTCATCGACCAATTGTTTGGCCATCGCTTCATCACCACGTGCCAGCGTAAGGCCTGTCATCACTGCGCGGTCTTCGTAGCGCTCTAAATAACGCTGACCATCAAATGTTTTTAATGTGTAGGCGGCATAATATTTATACGCCCCTAAGAAGGTAGAAAAACGGAATTTTTGCGCATAGGCATGGTCGTATAAACTACTAATAAATTCAAAATCATATTGCTCAAGCACTTCGCTTTCATAATAGCCATTCATAACCAAGTGACCAAGCTTCTCTTCCAAGTTATGAAAGAAAACAGTGTTTTGATTTACATGTTGCAGGAAGTACTCACGCACCGCTTCCTTGTCCTTATCAAACTGGATTTCTCCCTTTTCATTCAAAAGGTTAAGCATGGCATTTAAAGCATGATAATCAAGACCGCTATCGACACGAATGTTTTCCTTAGCCGGTTCTTTTGGCATATTGGCCGCCATAATCTTTTTTAGTGCGTTTCCCTCTGACGTTACGCCCGTATCTTTTGCTTGTTGTGCTGTTGCCATAATTTAGCATTCCCTTCTTGTACGTTTTTTTTATCTTTTAATGTTCCTGTTAATTCAAATTTATAGAGCAGCGGAACATTACATTTCTTTGCAATGACCGTTCCCGCATGCCCATAAAATTCACCAAAATTAGTATTCCCCCCGGCAATGACACCAACCATAAGATCGCGGTTATTTTTATTATTTAAAAATCTAATAACCTGCTTAGGGACGGCCCCATTTCCATCACAATCACCGTAGGTTGGTGTGACTAAAATAAAGGGTTGATCCGCATTTACCATCTCGTCTTTTGGCGATAACGGTATACGCTTGTTGGGTATCCCTAACCTTTCCACAAATTTATGTGTATTTCCTGAATAACTAGAAAAGTAGATTAGTTGATACATTTTTCCTAAATCTTTATTCGCTTAATGCACCGATTTTATCTGGGCGAAAACCTGCCCAATGCTGATCCCCTGCAATAACAACAGGAACCTGTCTATACCCCATGCTTTCAACCTTAGAAAAGGCTTGATCATCTTCCGTTAGATCAATCACGTTATAGGTAACGCCTTTTCTTTCTAATTCTCTGTAAGTTGCAACGCATTGAACACATGATGGTTTGCTATAGACTGTGACGCTCATAAGATTTTCCCTTTTTGTTTGTTTTTTAAGTCGTTTAGTTTAAATTTATTTATTCCATAATCCGCATAAATTAGAATTAAATTGAGGATCTGCTGCTAAAAAAACAGCAAAAATCTGTGGGTAAATCTAAAATATGATTAATCGGGCGAAATGCCCCAGTAACACTATATATAGTATAATCATCATCAATTTAGGTCAACATATAGTTTTATAAATAATTTCCACTGATGTGGAAAAGCAGATTTTAAGGCTAAACTATCGGAATAATTGTATTTTTTTTCAAAGCTAACTTTTATACAAAAACTATACATACACCGCTAAACAAAATATGACTCAAAACACCGTCCAAAAAATAGAAAATATGAGCGATTCTTAAAGAATCTCCTAGGAACGATTCCTTAATATTTTATGAATAAGTAAATAGGACTAAGAATTTTTGAGCCGATGAGCATCCTTCTAAAAAAAAGCCCGCTTAAGGCGGACTTTCTAAGTATTAATAAGTGTTGCTAGACATTTCTAATTGTGAAGTATTTCCAATATCACCGGCAATGCTGTTCAATAAAACAATGCCAACTATTCCAATAAAAAACGTCAATAATATTATAATTAAACCTTTATTGGTCATGATAGTTATTAATTTGCAGCATCCTGAATGGCTTCGCCACCACGCTCAATATCTTGCCCTGCACCAGATAGAGTGTTACATGCGCTCAAACCTAATGTGCATGTTGCAAAACCTAATAATATAAATAATTTTAATTTTTTCATTTTTCTTTCCTTTTTTTAAATTTACAAGAATCTTTCACCAATTAAATATCCTGCTGCAGATGCAATCGCAACTGCTGACTTAGGATTTTTAACAACTGGCTCACCAAATTCTTGCTCTGCTAAGATAAATCCATCTTCCAAAGTACGAACCATTTTAGATTTCATTTTCTTAAGTTTTTGAACCTTCCAATATAGTATTCCAAAAATAATGGAGATACTAAAGACCGAGATAGCGAATGCCGCAACAGCCATATAAGCCATTGTTTCAACCTGAGTATAATTTATATTTAACCAAATATATAAAGAATACAGACCAAAAAAAGTTGTAGCGACCAACATGACGCCCGCATAAGCCGCTAACCAGTTTTTGATCTTATTATTCAATGAAACTGGATTAGCACCGCTGCGCACACCTATGGCAAGCATTTTCTCTAGTAAAGGTATTAGCTTATACACTTTAGCGGCGCCCTAAAAGCAAGCTCAACGCCAGACCAGCACCAAATGCGATTGCTACTGCTTGCAATGGCTTTTCGCGGACTTTCATTTCTGCATATAACATTTGTTCACGAGTTTGTTCAGAAATTTCACTCATTTTTTCAGAAGCAGCACCTTTTAGCTCTTCCATTTTTTCTGAACCATCAGCTTTAATGTGACGACCTAACTCAATTGTATTTTCTTTAATAGATTGAGCGTCTTTTTTAATATCATTAACTTCTGGGTATTTTGTTTTGGCTTTTGCCATGATTTTTTACTCCTTTTATAGTAGTTGATTGCATTACAAACCACTACAGGAGTAAATTAGTTCCTAATCATTTTATTTTTTTTGTATTTCACCTGCAAACATGTATCCCACGCCACGGACAGTTTTAATAATAGCATCTGTATCATTATTATCGCCTTTGTCATTTTCTGATAATTTTTTACGCAAACGACCGATTTGAATATCTATTGCACGATCATATGCATCAAACTCACCATCCCTGGTCAAATCAAATAAATGTTCACGGCTTAACGCACGGTTTGGCGACAATAGAAGTGCCTCAAGAAGTTTAAACTCACCTGTCGTTAAATCTGCCGATTCGTTCGTAACATTATTAAATAGTTGAAATTGCCCACGATCTAAGCGCCAAATACCATTAAAGATGATTTTCTCACCTTCTGATTTATCTGGCTCATTATTGGCAACGTTCGAAGTAGAGCGGCGCATAATCGCTTTTATTCGGGCAGAAAGCTCACGCATTTCAAATGGCTTAGTAATATAATCGTCTGCCCCCATTTCTAAACAAATAATTTTCTCTGTCGTATCGTTCTTTCCAGATACAATAATAATACCCGCACTTGTTACTGCCTGTAATTGAGGAATAAGATGCATCCCTTCAATATCTGGTAATACCAAATCCAATAAAATGACGTCTAAATCAGATTCGGAGGCTTGAGCCAATGCTGTTTTACTATCTTGAGCTTGGAGGACTTTATAACCATCTTCTTCAAGGTAACTTCCCACGACTAACTGAAGATTAGCATCATCATCGATGGCTAAAACCGTCCCTTTTTTCATATTAATACCTTCTACATTCGTTGATATTGGATATTAATCCATTTGTTACGAAAATGATACAAACTTTTTCACAAATGAAACATTTTGGATATACGCAAGTTACTAGTGTGGAATAAATTTGTTTTTAGGTTAACGAAACAAACACAAAGGAAACAATATGTTTAACAACCAAGATTTAATGGAACATCACAATCGATTAGAAAAGTTTGCTTACAAATTGACACGCAACAAAGCCGATGCAGAAGATCTGTTACAATCAACATTGTTACGTGCAATTGAGAAAAAACAGCTATTTCAAGAAGGAACAAACCTTTTTAGCTGGACATCAAAAATTATGTATAACATGTTCGTTTCAGGATATCGTCGCAAAGTAAAATTTGAATCACAATATGATCCAGAAAGCCACATCCAAAACATGAGTGTTGATGAAAGTCAGACTACAAAAATGGAATATCAAGATGTTGATCGCGCAATGGACGACCTTAGTAAAGAACACAGAGAAATTATTAAATTAGTCTGTATTCAAGGGAAACAATATTCAGAAGTTGCAAAAGAAATTGGCATCCCTGTCGGCACCGTAAGATCACGCCTTTCAAGGGCACGTGAAGCATTACAAGCATCACTAAACAGCACAAAATACCCAATCTCCGCAAAATTTATGCAAGATAGCTACAAACATAATAATGTTAGAGCCGCTGCATAAATTTTAAAGAAAATCCCCCCATCCCCCCCCCTTAAAACGGGGGGATTTTTTTGTCTAAAATCTGGGTTACTTTAATTGCCTAAAAATTTCGTCTTTTAAATCTTTTTCTACAATAGGTTTAGGAAGATATGCGTCCATTCCTGCTTCTATACATTTATTCTTATCACCAACAAGTGCGTGTGCCGTCATGCCAATAATAGGTGTACGAGGTAAATCGTCTTTCTCTTCACGTTCGCGAATATTATAAGTTGCTTTAAATCCATCCATGATTGGCATTTGTACATCCATTAGGATCAAGTTATATTTATTTTTTGACCACATATCCAGCGCTTCTTGCCCATTATTTGCGACATCATATTTCAGATTCATTTCATCCAATAAAAAGGAAATAATCACAACGTTCCCGCTATAATCTTCAACCAACAAAATTTTATTGTCTTTTTCCTTCAAAGAAACGGTTTTTGGCTTTGCTTCTTTCTTCGTTTGATCTAAAGATGTTTTCTTTGGCTTATGTTCAACCTTCATCGGAAGAATCACAGAAAATGTTGAGCCTTCTCCAAATTTACTGCTTAAGAAAATACCGCCTCCCATTAATTTTACTAAATTATTGGAAATAGGCAGCCCCAATCCTGTACCACCATATTTCCTAGAAACAGATGTATCTGCTTGCTTAAAACGCTCAAAAATAGAATCAAAATCTTCTGGTCTTATCCCTATTCCTGTATCAGAAACGTCAATGCGCATGTGTTGTCCATCATCACGGTCTTCTAAAGATGTAGTAATCTTTACAAGTCCACACGCTTCTGTGAACTTTAAAGAATTTCCAATTAAGTTAACCAATACCTGTCTAAGACGTATTTTATCGCCATAAAAATCAACATTCTTTGTCTGACTATCATCGAAGATAAAATTAATATTCTCTTGTTGTGCTTTTACAGCCATCATGCTTGTCACTTCAGAGAATAATTCCCCTATATGAAATAATCGTTCTTCAATTTCAATATCCCCACTTTCAATTTTGGAAAAGTCCAAAACATCATTCACAATATCTTTCAAAGAAGCCGCACTCGCATTCAAAGTGGTTATTAGTTTTTGATGCTTTTCATCCAACATCGACAAATTCCTTTGTAGAATCTCAGCAATACCACTAATGGCTGTTAAAGGTGTTCGGATTTCATGGCTCATATGGGCTAAGAAATCACCCTTTGCCCTATTGGCATCTTCAGCCTTTTCTTTATCGCGCTCTAACCGCTGTTTTTCTAAAACCATATGCGTTATATCTGTGTGCGCCCCAACCATACGATAGGGACGCCCTTTATTATCAAACAACGCTTTTGCACGTGATTGTACCCAAACCCAATGACCTTCATTGTGCTTCATCCGAAACTCCACAATAAATTCAGATAATTCATTATTTAAATATTGGTCTACATATTGCCAGAGTTTTTCAGAATCTTCTGGATGTATCAGAGGCTTGATATCATCTACTGTTCCATAAGGGTTTTTATCGTAATATCCAAGCATGCCGTAATACCGATCCGATAAGAACAGTTTGCCATTTTCTATATCCCAGTCGAAAATACCATCCTCTGTACCTTGCATTGCTAATGCAAAGCGGTCCTCCGTTTCTTTTAAAATCTCTTCAATATTGGCTTTACGTCTTTGGGTTTTTAACAAAAACATATTAAAAATAAGCAATAAAGCAGCACCAATAATTACACCGCCTATCAAGGTAATTAAATATTGGCTTTTTTTGTTTTGAAGAACTTTGACCCGTTTATTTAATAAAGCATATTCCTCAAAAAGAATTGATTTGTTAATTTCTAATATTTCATGCTTTAAATCGCGCACCGTATTAATAACCGAAAGATCAAAAACACCATCATTTTTATTAAAGCTATCCAATCGAGATTCTAATATTTCTATCAGCTCTTTTTGTTTTTTGGAAAGTTCTGCCAAACGCTCTTGTTGTGATAAATTATTATATGTTAAGTTTTGTAATGACTTAATATCTTGATCCGCACTTGTTTTGTTACGCTCATATTCTTCGAGAAACTCTTGTTCTTGAGACAATAAATATCCACGCTGGCTTGCAATCATTCCCTGAACACTGCTTGAAAGATGTTCAGCTTCGGAGATAACCTTATTCGTATGATCAACCCAACCATCAATACGTCCCAGCGCACGATCACCTGATATAAAATAATAAATAAACATGGACACGCAACAAGTTAATATTGCAAAAAATATAACAAAGTTACGTACAAAGATTTTATCCATAGGGCTTTTACTTTCTGTAAACATTAAAAACACTATTATTAAAACGAATGAATGCCAACAAAAAAGCGCTCCTAAGACAATAGAAGCGCTTCGTAATTTTTACTGTTATGTCCTTAGATAGGCTTTTTCCCCTTTAAGGCATGCACAATCGCTGCCACCACAAATAAAACGAGGAATATTACAAATAAGATTACTGCTATATTTGTTGCCGCGCCTGCAATACCGCTAAACCCTAATACTGCTGCGATGATTGCTATAATAAAAAAAGTAATTGCTAGATTTAACATGTTTTTTCCTTCCGTTTTCTTCATGTATGCAAAGGACAAACTGCCTATTTGCATTAAAGTTCCTTCGTTAAAGAAAGGGAACAAAATCAATGTTAGCGCATTAGTATGATAGGAAGGGTATAAATGTGCTTACAAAAATGACGCAAATTAACGATTTTGATATACAAGCTCTTGTTGATAACGAACTCAGTTGGGAGGATGAAAAGCGTATCATGAGCGCTATCCAAAAAGACCCAAAAGCGGTTTCAAGATTACAAGAATTACAATCGCAAAAATCACTTCTTCAAAATTGGTGGAAACAAAAGCATAATTAATCTGCTTAAGTCCCCTTATTCAAAGAGGTAATTTTTACTCCAAAATTATGAATAATTAGGATTAAGATCAAAGCGATCCGCATCCATCACCTTTGTCCAAGCGGCAACAAAATCCTCAACAAACTGTTCAGCGGCATCTTGCGCGGAATAAACTTCTGCAATGGCACGCAATTCGTGGTTGTGACCAAAAATTAAGTCCACGCGGGTCGCTGTCCATTTTTTATCGCCAGTCTTCCTGTCTACACCCAAAAATCCTTGTTTATCAGGACAAACACATTTCCATTCCGTGCTCATATCTAATAAATTCACAAAGAAATCATTCGATAATTGCCCTTTACGTTCGGTAAATACGCCATGTTCTTCGTTATTATAATTCGCCCCTAACACACGCATTCCACCAACTAATACGGTCATTTCAGGCGCTGTCAAGTTTAACAAATGCGCTCTATCAATTAACATGTCCTCGGCTGAAACGGTATAAAGTGTTTTGGCAAAATTACGAAAGCCATCTGTTTCTGGGTCTAATGTTTCAAACGATTTTGCATCTGTATGCTTATCTGTTGCATCTACACGGCCTGGGTTGAATGGAACATTAATGGAATGTCCTGCATCTTTCGCAGCCTTTTCAATGGCAGCGCATCCGCCTAACACAATTAAATCCGCAATGGATACTGGCTTTTCAAAATCTTTTTGAATCGCTTCTAATGCTACAATTGTTTTTGTAACCTGATCCGTATCATTCACTTTCCAATTTTTATGTGGCGCAAGGCGAATACGCGCCCCATTTGCACCCCCACGCTTATCCGAATGACGGAACGTCGCCGCAGAAGACCACGCTGTGTAAACCAAATCAGAAATAGAAATACCCGAATTTAGAATTTTTTCTTTAAGCACCGCAATGTCTGAATCATTAATTACATCGCCTTCCCACTCAGGCAAAGGGTCTTGCCAGATCAACGTCTTATCAGGAACATCCGCCCCTAAATAACGATTAATCGGCCCCATGTCGCGGTGGGTTAATTTATACCATGCGCGCGCATACGCATCTTTGAAATATTCGTGATCCGCATGAAATTTCTCTGAAATTTTACGGTACTCTGGGTCTGTAATTAACGCCAAATCTGTCGTTAACATCATGGTTGGTACTTTTTTACCAGATTCATCAACTTCGGGTGCCATGTCTGCTTCATCTTGATTCACCGCATACCATTGCCACGCACCAGCGGGTGATTTCATTTTTTCCCACTTATACTTAAACAACATATCGAAATAACCAGTATCCCATTGTGTTGGTTCTGCGGTCCATGCCCCTTCCAGACCACTTGTTGTGGTATGGATGCCTTTTCCACTTTCATACTTATTCTTCCAACCAAATCCTTGCTCTTCTAAGCCTGTTGCATTTGGTTCGCGCTCCAAATTGCTATCAGGCGCGGCGCCATGCGCTTTACCAAACGTGTGCCCACCGGCAATAAGCGCAACTGTTTCTTCATCATTCATCGCCATACGGTCGAAAGAAATTCGAATATCTTTTGCAGAATCCATAGGGTCAGGATTACCATTAGGCCCTTCTGGGTTCACATAGATCAAGCCCATATGTACGGCCGCCAATGGCATGGCGAGTGATTCCGCGCCATTGTCATCACGGCTTCCGTTATAACGATTGGTATTGCCAAGCCATTCTGCCTCTTCCCCCCAATAGATATCTTCGGCTGGTTCCCAAACATCTTCGCGTCCGCCACCAAAACCAAAGGTTTTGAACCCCATGGATTCATGGGCGACATTTCCACAAAGGATAAATAAATCCGCCCATGAAATCTTACGTCCATATTTTTGTTTAATCGGTAATAATAAACGGCGCGCCTTATCTAAGTTCGCATTATCAGGCCAGCTATTTGTTGGGGCATAACGTTGCAATCCTTGGCTGGCTCCACCACGTCCATCGCTTGAGCGATATGTCCCTGCGACGTGCCATGCCATACGAATAAAGAATGGGCCATAATGGCCATAATCCGCAGGCCACCAATCTTGGCTGTCTATCATTAGATCATGTAGATCTTTTTTAAGCGCATTTAAATCTAAAGATTTGAATTCTTGCGCATAATTATACGCACTGCCCATTGGGTTTGAAAGAGAGGAATGTTGACGCAAAACACCAACATTAAGCATGCTTGGCCACCAATCCTTGTTACGACGTCCACCGCCTGCTGATGCTACGCCACCTGCACCTGTTACGGGACATCCACCGGTCATCTTCATTTTTTCTTTAGCCATTTTTTCTCTCTCAAATATATATCGTTAAGGGCGACAATCACCCACATCTTAGCCAGACCAAAAAAATAATCAAATATTTTACCAGCAAATACCAGAATATTTTTCACGGCTTTAAATTAATCTTAAATAGATGATGCATCAGCCTGACTTTGCTCAAGCTGCTTTTTCACCTCATCTTTTAAATGTTCCAAGCCTGCTTCATCATTTGCTTCACAACGCACGATGATCGCAGATTCTGTATTGGATGCCCGCGCAAGCCACCATCCCGTATCACTTAAAACACGCACCCCATCAATTTTATCAATTGTTGCGCCATCACGCTCAAGACGTTCTTTTATTTCCGCGATGATTTCAAATTTTCTATCTTCTGATGTATGAATGCGAATTTCTGGTGTGTTAAAAACAACAGGCAATCCATCCATAGATTGTTCCAACGTTTCATCATTATGCGCGACCCAATTCAACATACGGATCGCCGCATAAACACCATCGTCAAAACCATAAAAACGATCGGCAAAGAAAATATGCCCGCTCATTTCCCCTGCTAATAAGGCATTCTCTTCATGCATTTTTGATTTGATAAATGAATGCCCTGTTTTCCAAATAATTGGTTTGCCACCATGTTCTTTAATATCTGCAAATAAACTTTGGCTTGATTTCACATCGGCAATGATACTGGCGCCGGGGTTATCTTTTAAAACATCGCGCGCAAAAAAGGTCATCATTTGATCGCCCCACACAATACGCCCGCCTGAATCCACTGTGGCAACGCGGTCACCATCACCATCAAAGGCAAACCCCAAATCACATTTTTGGGTTTTAACAATTTCAATTAATTGCTCAAGATTTTTGGGCACTGTCGGGTCAGGATGGTGCGCCGGAAACGTGCCATCAATTTTTTCATTAATCAGGATATGTTCACCCGGTAATTTTTTAACCAGCGCCGTAACCGCGTCGCCAGACGCGCCATTGCCCGGGTCCCAGGCAACCTTTAATTCCTTTGCACCTTCGGCAATATATCCTGAATAAAGCGCATCAATGTAATCATCAAAGACACTTGTTTTATGAACGCTGCCTTGTCCGTCAATTAATTCATCATTGGCCAACAATTGATTAAAGTTTTGAATTTTTTCGCCATAAAATGACTTTGTTCCAATCATCATTTTAAAGCCGTTATAATTTGATGGGTTATGGGACCCTGTCACCATGATGCCCGCATCACGCGCGTGCTTGAACACTGAAAAATACATCATTGGTGATGGCCCGCACCCATGGTTATAAACGGTGGCGCCGCTATCTTTCAATCCACGCTCCAACTCTTGCCCAAACTCAACTGAGCTTAAGCGTCCATCAAAAACCATTGATATATCAGGATTTGTTTTTCCCGTTTCTTTAATAATAGATGTCGCAAAGCATCGCCCTATATAATAAGCATCGTCGGGAAACAAAGTTTCTCCGACGATTCCGCGAATGTCGGAAGCACGTAAAATTGTTTTGTTAAAAATATGTTTTTTCATTTATCTAAATTTGTTAGCTAAAATTTTTTTAGCTAAATTATCTTTTTGCAGTCTTTAGCTTAAGCTAAAGCCCGCCGTCAATAAAGATAAAATATTAAGTAACAATACAATAGAATTGGCCAATATGCTTCCCTATGATAAAGGGTGCAAAGATACCCGTTTATGGGGCACTTACGAGGTCACTAACGTTGGGGTGCAAAACGGGGAAGAGTTCTGCGAGAAAGAAATCACAATAAACCCTTTTCAAGCCTTATCCCTTCAACGCCACATGGGCCGAAGAGAGATTTGGACAGTGTTAAGCGGAAATCTTAGCGTGATTATTAATGGAAAATTTCAAACCTTGTCTGCTGGCGAAAAAGCGATCATTCCAAACAAAGTGCCGCATTGCATGATGAATTTAACGGGTAAAGCCGTAACGGTGTTTGAAAAACAAATCGGCCTATGTCGTGAAGATGATAATATTCGTCTCTTTGATTATAATGGCCGCGAAACCGTTGCGATTGATGCCGACGATAAAGACGCCATTAAAAGTATTCAGCTTTATAAAGAAGTCACGAAGCAGTTATCGACGCATATCCCCGCTTGGTATGATGATAAGGTACGTAACGAAAATTAAAAATATACGCGCACTGATTTACAATCAGTTTTCAAATATCTGATCGAAGTTTTAACGACTACATATTGTCTAATTTCATTAAAAGGGCATTGACCTTATCTTCAGGTACATATGTATCATTAATTGTGCCAGGAACTTTTTCTGTCACGCCTTCTGCAAGGATTTTGAAAACATCACCGATACTATTAGGATTATCAAGAAATGCCTGTATAGCAGCTGCAGATGATACTGAATCAATGAAATCACTATGGGTAGAGGCATCCGCTTGTTCTGCAATAATTTGCATAAAAGATGGATCAAGCCTGTCACCGGCAATTTCTGAAATTTGCACAATTGCACCTAAATCGTCAGAAGCAGCTCCGTTTAGAAGTTCTTTCAAGCTTATCGCAACCGCTTCCAAATTTAAAGGAACAGTTGGGTCAACAGAGGGAAGCTCTCCAGCAGCCGCGACCACCGCGGGTGGAGTGTATGAGCCACCAATATCGTCAAGATAACTATCTGGTTCAGAAGTGTAATCTGGTGAAGACTGGCTTGACGGCATATCACCCGCCTCTGGCGCAACAGACGCAACCTCTACCGCTTCACTTACGGTATTTATATCAGCCACACCATCTGCACTGATTGGTGCTAACGCACTTAGATTAGCTGTTGCTTCTTCAAACACTCTTGCTGTCTCACCCAAAGGACCATTAGGATCAATTGAAGGAACGTAATTAGAATCATCTAAGCTAAAAGCAGCACTATTTCTAAATTCTTCGGTTACCTTTTGTAATGCTGTAACTGATTCTTCAACTGATGCGACTGCCGCATCAACTGTTTCAGGATTATAAGCTGCCCCACTTCCTACACCAGACTGAGCACCAGCATCCGCTACGTTAATATCAGCAGTATCATTACCACCAAGCTCAGCCAAAGCAACATCGGTCGCCGCCGCTAACTCTTCGCCATGACCATCGGCAACCACAGGATCTGCTTCTGCAATTGTAGTAGCTTCGGAAGCCTCAACAGGCGAACCAAAGAAACCAGTTATAGAATCACTTAAGTCCGCTAGATAACCAGTAATACCAGCTGTATTAACACCGCTTACGCTATTAACATCAAGGTAACTTTGCACAAGCGACGTATCCGCAAGCTGTGGTGAAAAGGTTGCGGCCGCAACTGCAGCTAACCCGCCAGCAATGGCACGAAAAGGTAAATTCAGGTTTGACAAACCTAAAACTGCTACTGTTCCTGCTGCTGCTAGTCCACCTAATACGGCAACTGGGGTTAAAAACGTGGCTGCAAGTAAACCAGCAGTGGTTCCCGCACCAATCCCTAATGGTAATAATGAACGACCAAAGAATCCTGGCTGATTGGCTTCAAGCTCCTCTTTTCTATCTTCAAGAAACTCAATCCGATCATCTATTTTCGATAAATGCTTTTTTGCATTATCTAAAGTATCGTTTGCAATTTGTGTTGCCGCGTTAATTTGGTCTATTGTACCTA
>CAYGUV010000019.1:0-21011 GCA_964353185.1 uncultured Micavibrio sp.
GATGCATATTGTGACCTTTTGTTGGTCGGGGATAGTGTCGCGATGGTTTTGTATGGGGATGATACCACACAAAGCGCGGATATGGATATGATGATCCGCCATGGGAAGGCGGTGGCGAAGGCCGCCAATCACGCAGTTGTAATTGTTGATATGCCATTTGGATCGTATGAAACATCAAAAGACCAAGCCCTTAAGAATGCGCAGCGTATAATGTCTGAGACAAAATGTGATGGCGTGAAGTTAGAAGGTGGTTTGGCGTTGGCAGACACCATTGCGCATTTAACCACGCATAACATTCCCGTCATGGCGCATGTGGGATTGTTGCCGCAATCAGTATCAAGCCCCGATGGGTTTCGGGTGCAAGGCAAAGATTTGGGCGCAGCCAAGAAGATTATGGAAGATGCCAAGGCCGTTGAAAATGCCGGCGCATTTTGTGTGGTGGTTGAAGCCGTGCCAGAGCCATTAGCCGCCGCGATAACCGCGCAAGCAAATATTCCCACCATTGGCATTGGGGCGAGTGCCGCCTGTGACGGGCAAATATTGGTAACCGAAGATATGTTGGGATTTGGCACGCGTAAGCCCCCCAAATTTGTAAAGCAATATATGAGCGCCCATAAAACAATGAGCCAAGCCATAAAAGAATATGCGTTAGAGGTTAAAAACCGCGCCTTTCCTGAGAAAGAGCATACATATTGTAACGATACGGAAATTCCCGAAGAACTAGCATTATATAACGACAATAAAAAAGCTTCTTAAAAAAGCGTCTTAGCATCTTGTCTTTACGACGCTCTCTCTTTATATAAGGAGTGAAATAACTAGTCCTTCGATTTATCGATTGGCGTTTAAATACTAGAGGAACATCATGTCATCAGCAGTGGAACAACTTGCCAAGGGTGCTAATTGGAGCGCATTTTCAAAAGCAACCGAGCTTAAAAAGCGGATTTTATTCGTTTTAGGCGCGCTTCTTATTTATCGTTTGGGTACATATATTCCTGTTCCGGGGATTGACCCGACGATTTGGAAAGAGATTTATACCCAAAAAAGCGGTGGTATTTTAGACATGTTCAACATGTTTTCTGGTGGTGCGCTATCGCGTATGACGATTTTTGCATTGAATATCATGCCTTACATTTCGGCCTCTATCATCATGCAGTTGGCGGCGGCAATGTCCCCAAAGCTTGAGAAAATGAAAAAAGAAGGCGAACATGGCCGTATGAAAATCAACCAATACACACGTTATTTGACGGTGTTATTGGCGACCATTCAGGCCTATGGCTTAGCAGTCGGTTTAGAAGGCATGCAAAGCAGTGCGGGCGCCGCCGTGATTGACCCTGGGTTATTTTTCCGTGCATCAACCGTTATCACCATTGTTGGCGGTACAGTATTCTTGATGTGGCTGGGCGAGCAGATAACCCAGCGCGGTATCGGAAATGGTATCTCGCTCATTATCTTTGCAGGTATTGTTGCGGAATTACCCCGTGCGATTGGCTCAACCCTAGAGCTTGGCCGTCAGGGTCAATTTAACCCATTAGAATTGTTATTCTTGGCCGCTATGGTTATTGGTGTGATCATGTTGATCGTATTTGTGGAACGTGCGCAGCGCCGTGTCACAGTGCAATATCCAAAGCGTCAGCAAGCCAATGGCGGCGCGGCAATGGGACAACAAAACCATATCCCGCTTAAACTGAATACGGCGGGTGTTATTCCACCGATTTTTGCCTCTTCTTTATTGCTTTTACCCTTAACGATTGTTGGTTTTAGCGGCGCCGATGGTGGTGAGATTACATCAACAATTGCGCGTTTCTTACAACACGGGCAACCAATGTATATGTTCCTTTATGGCTCATTGATTGTGTTCTTTGCGTTTTTCTATACCGCGATTGTGTTTAACCCCGAAGATAATGCGCAGATGTTGCAACGTCATGGCGGGTTTATTCCCGGTATGCGCCCTGGGAAAAGTACGGCAGATTATTTAGATTATGTGTTAACGCGTATTACTGCGGTTGGGGCAATTTACTTATGCTTTATCTGTTTGTTGCCTGAATTTATGATTTCGCGTTATTCCATCCCGTTTTATTTTGGGGGAACATCATTGTTGATTGTTGTGACAGTAACGATGGATACGGTTGCACAAATTCATTCGCACCTTATTGCCCATCAATATGAAGGGTTGATTAAGAAATCAAAAATCCGCGGTGGCGGCAGACAACGTAGAAGGTAGTCTATGAAAATATTTATATTTTTTTTTCTTATTACATTAATGGGCACGAAAGTAACATTTGCAGAAAGTGATTGCGATTCTCCCCAAAGCCAAATGGCTATGAATGTTTGCTCCCAAAATCAATTTACCCAAGCGGATAAAGAGATGAATGATTTTTACCAAGCGGCGCTTAAGCATTTAGAACTCAATGAGAATTCTTACGATGATAAATATAAGAATAAAGAGTTCTTTATGCAAAACCAACGCGATTGGATAAAATATCGTGATAACATTTGTGCCTTTCAAGCTGGTGAACAAAAAAATTCTGGTACAATTTGGCCTTTAATTGTTAATACATGCATGACAAATATTACAGTTAATCGTACAGAAGATATAAAAAATTCTTTTATGGAGACTTTAGATTTAGATTCTATTGAAAATAAAAATGGGAATTAACATTATATTTTTTGGCCCGCCTGCGGCTGGTAAAGGCACGCAAGCCAAGATCATTGAAACCAAATATGGTTTTAAACAGCTCTCTACGGGTGACATGCTACGTGCGCAAGTGGCCGAAGGCACAGAATTAGGCTTACGCGCCAAAGAGATCATGGATGCAGGCAAGCTTGTATCAGATGAAATTGTTATTGGCATGATTGAAGACAGCATGAGCCGCAACCCAGATGCCAAGGGTTTTATCTTTGATGGTTTTCCGCGCACGAATGCACAAGCGCAAGAACTTGACCTGATGCTCGCCAAGCATGATCAGAAAATTGATTTGGTTTTAGAGCTTGAAGTCGATCATGATGCGCTTATTGCGCGTGTTGAAAAACGTAGCAAAGAAGAAGGCCGCAGCGATGATAATATTGATGCCTTAAAAGTCCGCCTCGAACAATATCGTGATTACTCCGCGATCGTCCTTCCCTATTACCAAATTCAAGGCCCTGTTCATAAAATTGATGGTATGGCGGATATTGATGAAGTGACGAAATCGATTGAGCTTATCCTAAAAAATAATATCTAAATTTCTTACTCCTACCCCCTTGACGAATGCCTTGGAATGCCTATAATGCGCCAATCTAAGGACCTGTGACGTATTTTTATAATGGCTAAGTTATTGAAATATATGGTTTTTGGGAGTTGAGGAACCGGCGTGTTTTTAGGAACATTTTACGGTTTTATTTGAAATAAACAAAAATGGAGGAGCATAAATGGCTCGTATTGCAGGCGTAAACGTCCCAGACAAAAAACGCGTACCAATCGCTTTAACTTATATTCATGGAATCGGGAAGCATTACGCAAAACTGATCTGTGACGCAACTGGCATCGACGTAACCCGTCGTATGAATGAGTTGAGCGAAGATGAATTAAACCAAATCCGTGCGGAAATTGATACTGACAAGTATACAATTGAAGGGGATTTGCGTCGTCAAACATCAATGAACATCAAACGTCTTATGGACATGGCATGTTACCGTGGTTTACGCCACCGTAGACACCTTCCTGTTCGTGGACAAAACACGCGCACGAACGCACGTACCCGTAAAGGTCCGGCTAAAGCAATCGCTGGTAAGAAACCAGTCGGTAAATAAGGGATAGGACAGAACAATGGCTAAAACAGCAGTAAAAACAAAGAAAAAAGTTAAAAAGCAGATTGTTGCCGGTATGGCGCATGTAAATTCAACTTTTAACAACACAATCATTACTATTTCGGATGCACAAGGAAACGTTGTTTCTTGGTCAACCGCCGGTGCAATGGGTTTCAAGGGCTCTCGTAAGTCCACTCCATACGCTGCGCAGATGGCTGCGGAAGATGCAGGCAAGAAAGCCCAAGAACACGGTATGAAGGAATTAGACGTTCAGGTAAAAGGACCCGGTTCAGGCCGTGAGTCAGCCTTACGTGCGTTACAAGCAATTGGCTTTACCATTAAGTCCATTAAAGACGTAACACCAATTCCACATAACGGATGTCGCCCACCAAAGCGTCGCCGCGTATAATTGAAACAGAATAAGTAATTATTTAAAAACGATAGTTTCGAAAGGACAATCACGTGATTTATAAAAACTGGCAAGAACTCATTAAACCAAACAAAGTAGACATCAACCACGGCGCAAACGCCGAAATGAACGGTAAGATCGTTGCAGAACCATTAGAGCGTGGGTTTGGTTTAACATTAGGTAATGCGCTTCGTCGTATTCTTTTATCATCCCTACAAGGTGCGGCTGTTACGGCAATCCAAATTGATGGGGTTTTACATGAATTTTCTTCTATTGAAGGTGTTCGTGAAGACGTAACAGACATCGTATTGAACGTAAAAGCGATTGCGGTTCGTATGCATGTCGAAGGTCCAAAGAAAATGCGCCTTAGTGCAACTGGCCCCTGTGAAGTAACGGCTGGTATGATTGAAGCCGGTGCAGACATCGAAATCATGAACCCAGACTTAGTCATTTGTACATTGGATAAAGGTGCAAATCTAAACATGGAAATGACAGTGAACACTGGTAAAGGCTACCGCCCTGCGGCGCAAAACCGTCCAGAAGAATGTCCTGCTGGTCTTATCCCTGTTGATTCAGTCTTCTCACCAGTACGTAAGGTTTCTTACGAAGTGGAAGATACACGTGTTGGTCAAATTACAGACTATGACAAGCTTACACTGCAAATTGAAACAAATGGTGTTATTTCACCAGAAGATTCAGTGGCATTTGCCTCACGTATCTTACAAGACCAACTTCAGGTCTTCATCAACTTTGATGAGCCAGAAGCCAAACAAGAAGCAGATGAAGCGGATGAATTACCATTTAACCGTAACCTTCTTCGTAAAGTGGATGAGCTTGAATTATCTGTTCGTTCAGCGAATTGTCTGAAAAATGATAACATCTTGTACATTGGTGACTTGGTTCAAAAAAGTGAAGGTGACATGCTACGTACACCAAACTTTGGTCGTAAGTCATTGAACGAGATTAAAGAAGTATTGACCAACATGGGCTTGCATTTAGGTATGCAGGTCGAAGGTTGGCCACCAGAAAACATTGATGAGTTGGCGAAGAAATTAGACGACCCATTTAGTGCATAATTAAGAATATGTCACGGTGCGGCCTCTCCCGTGGGCGCATTCCTGACTAGAGGCTAAAACCTCTTAAATTTGATAAATATAAACAAAATCGGGCTATATAAAGGAAAAATGCAATGAAACACGGCATTAAACAAAGAAAATTAAATAGAACATCACAACACCGTTTGGCGATGTTTGCCAATATGGCAGCTGCGCTGGTAAAGCATGAGCAAATCACAACAACATTGCCAAAGGCAAAAGAACTGCGTCCTTTCGTGGAAAAGCTTGTGACATTGGGTAAAAAAGGCCGTATCAGCGACCGTCGTTTAGCGATGAGCCGTATGCGCGACCAAGACCAAGTGGCAAAACTTTTTGACACATTGGCAGAACGTTATAAAGAGCGTAATGGTGGTTATATTCGCATTATGAAAGCGGGTTTCCGTTATGGCGATAACGCACCAATGGCGGTTATTGAATTTGTTGACCGCGATGAGTCCGCAAAAGGTTTAGACAGCGGTCCAGTTTTTGAAGATGATGCATTTGTTGAAGAAGCTGAAGAGAAAAAAGCAGCCACTGCTTAATTAGTCTTCATAATTTATATCCCTACGTCGTTCTTTGTCGCTTATGTAGAATATCTACATCACGCTTCTCAGGCCTAGTAGGAAAATAAATTTTTTTGACTACAACAAATAAAAGAAATTATTCGCTTTAGCGGTAAGGCGAATTTTAAACGGCCCCTATTTATTTAGGGGTCGTTTTTTTATGAATGATTTTGCCTCTTTTACCTGTATTATAAGAGCCATGAAAGAATCACTCTTAACAGATATTTTTGGGCATGTCGGATTATTCTTAGTCATTGCCGCGTTGCTTATTCCGCTTTTAAGATTTTGTAAAATTCCATCTGCTTTGGGTTATCTTCTCTTTGGAATTATTTTAGGGCCCTATGCACTTGGGGCAATTACAGCGGATTTCCCCCTTCTCAGCCATATAGCTTTACACGAAACCACGCAGCTTGAAATGTTGTCAGAGCTTGGCATTATTTTATTGTTGTTTGTAATTGGTTTGGAGATAACGCCGAGCCGTCTTTGGCAAATGCGCCATTTGGTGTTTGGATTAGGCGGCGCCCAAGTTGCGGTAACATCCATCATTATTGGGTCAATTGCCTATTTATGGGGAAATAATATTCAGGTATCTGTCTTATTGGGCCTAGGGCTTGCGCTTTCTTCTACGGCAATCATCATGCAGTGGATTCAAGAAAATAAGCTGTTTTCCACAGCAATGGGACGATCAAGTTTTAGTATTTTATTATTCCAAGATTTGGCCGTTGTGCCGATCTTACTGCTTATTACTATTATGAGCAGCCAAGCAGAGGGTGGTATGATTCAGTATGTATCCCTTTCTTTTATAAAAATGGTTGCAACAGTGGCGGCAATATTTTTTGTTGGTAAATTTTTATTGCGCCCGATTTTTGCCTTTGCCAGCAAACATGGCGGGAAAGAGGTTTTTGTCGCCCTTATTTTATTGGTGATAGTCTCTAGCGCGTCAGCCGCGTCATTGGCAGGGCTCTCTATGGCATTTGGGGCGTTTATTGCGGGGCTTTTGCTGGCGGATACGGAATATAAGCACGAAATTTATTCTTTGATAATGCCTTTCAAAAGCATGTTATTAGGGATTTTCTTTTTATCATTTGGATTAGGAATTAATCTTTTGTTTATCGCGCAGAATCCGTTGTGGATTTTGGCGTCAGTGATGGGATTGCTGAGCCTTAAAGCTTTTATTATTTTTTGCCTGTGTAAGTTATGGCGCCAAAATACAGCAGTGGCCGCAGAAAGTGGGCTACTCCTATCACAATCAGGGGAGTTTGGGTTATTGGTTGTTGGATCGTCCCTCACAGTGGGTTTAATGACGCAGGATGTTGGGCAGTTCATGTTAATTGTCGTCGCTGCTACTATGATGGTTGCCCCAATCATGGCACCACTTGCCCATAAAATAGGTCTCTTTTTAGAAGAAAAATTTCATAAAGACCAAGATTATCATTCGGATAATACGGGCGAATATGAAGGCCATATTGTGATTTTTGGATATGGGCGTGTTGGAAAAGATATAGGTAATGACCTTTGTCAGCAAGGATATCAAATTCTTGCCTTTGATAAAAACGCGGAGAAAACGCAAGAAGCCCGTAAAGACAAAGTTCCTGTTTTCATGGGAGATGTTACACAGGAATCTATCCTGACCTCTTCCAACATAGAAAAGGCACGATGCGCAGTCATCACATTGGACAACGCGCAAGAAACGAAGAAATTGTTAGACAATATTTATAAAAAAAATAAATCTATTCCTATTATCATACGGGCACATAGCGTTGAAGACAGAAAGATGTTTGATGAATTTGATACGGTTGAAGCCATAGCGGAAAATGATTTAATTAGTAAAGAGATGTCTAATAAAATACTCAATAAAATTTAGATTTTTATTTCCATTTAATAGAACAGCCTTGGCTTGGTATTTGTTCGGTTCAGGTCTTTTAAATTGAAGTTAGGGGCAACTCACGCCAAAATTACAAATTGGGGTATATCGGGGTGTCAAGTAGCGTAAAAACCTTTATTCTATGGTGCGGGGCGTTCGCCAATATCGGTAAAAAATCGAAGCATATATCCGTCAGGATCAAAAACAACAAATTGTCTATTGCCTAGCTCAACGTTATCTTTTCGATACCATCTATCTTCTAAGGGAATGTGCACTTTTAGGTTTGATGCTTCAACGCGTTTGTAAACTTCGTCTACGTCATCAATTTCTATTTGAAAATTAATACCGCGACCAAAAGGATATTCCATGTCTGCGTCATGAAAACGACGCCCCGGCCCTGTTAATTCTTCGAGCATGATATGTATTGACCCGCGCTCCATATACGCAAACTTTTCTTCGGGGCGTTCATATCCAACATCAAAACCAAATATATCAATATATATGTTTTTTGTTTTGTCTAAATCAGAGACTTCGAATTCTGGAACAAGCTTAGGAACGTCAAGCATTTATGATATCCGAATAATCTCACCATGATGCATACAATCATCAGCGGCAAGTTGTAAAAAATCATCTGTGATATCTTCTGGCGAGGGCAATGATTGAGGGTCTTCGCCTGGTTTTGCAGCAGCGCGCATATCCGTACGCACCGTATTGGGGTCAAGTATATTGACACGCATATTTGTTTGTCGTGTTTCATCCGCATAAACCATTGCCATTGTTTCCAATGCTGATTTACTGATGGCATATGTCCCCCAATATGCACGTCCTTTGGTAACGCCTGGCCCCGTTGAAACAAAAATAACGCGGGCGTTGTCAGCGGCTTTTAGGACAGGGTCGAGGGTTTTAATAAGGCGAAAGTTCGCAGATAAATTAACGTTCAAAACACGGTCAAATTCAGTCGTGCTAATTTGATGAACAGGCATAAGCGTACCAAGTAAACCCGCGTTGCCAACAAAAATATCAAGCTTTCCAAAGCGTTGCGCGATGACAGGACCAATTTTATCGATAGAGTCTAAATCTTGTAAATCTAATGGAAGCAAAGTTGCTTGGCCGCCATTAGACCGAATTTCATCATCTACTTTTTCAAGGTTTTTTTTATTACGAGCAATCAATATTACATGTGCACCCGCTTTGGCGTAGGCCTTTGCCACTGCGGCGCCTATCCCTTGGGATGCGCCAGTAATAAGGCCAATTTTGCCGTTTAGTGTGATATCAGACATAAAGGCTAGAGGACTTCTTGCATATCAACGTCGACTTCATTTATTTCTTCGTCAGACGCATCAACATCAACCATTTGTTTTTTCATCGCATCACTACGGCATAATTTTAAATTATCAAGATACGCTTCATCAATATCATTGGTCACATATTTTCCATCAAAAACGGAGCAGTCAAATTGACGCATTGCCCCTGATTCATCTGTTGGAATAGCCGCTGCAATTACATCATCTAAATCTTGATAAATAAGTTTATCCGCCCCAATTTCAATGCGAATTTGTTCTTCATTTTTACCATGTGCAACCAGTTCTGATTTGACGGGCATATCAATACCATAAACATTAGGGAAGCGAATTGGTGGTGCCGCAGAAGCAAAGTAAACTTTTTTTGCGCCCGCTTTACGGGCCATATCAACAATTTGTTGGCTGGTGGTGCCCCGCACAATTGAATCATCAACCAGCAGAACATTTTTGCCATGAAACTCTAATTCGATCGGGTTTAGTTTTTGTTTGACTGATTTTTTACGTTCTGCTTGTCCAGGCATAATAAAAGTACGGCCAATATAGCGATTTTTAATAAAGCCTTCACGGAATTTTACGCCGAGTTGAACCGCCAGTTCCATCGCGCTTGGACGGCTGCTTTCGGGAACAGGAATGACCACGTCAATATCATGATCTGGCCATTCTTTTTTAATTTTTTTGGCTAGATATTCCCCCATACGAACGCGCGCCTTATAAACGGAACTGCCATCAATAATCGAATCTGGCCTTGCAAAATAAATATATTCAAAAATACATGGTGTCGCTTCTTGCGCTTCTTTTGAAATATAATGTGACTTATTTCCAGATTCATCGATATAGATAACTTCGCCTGGTTTCACATCCACTATATTTTCAAAACCTAGACAATCAAGGGCAACAGATTCGGAAGCAAACATATATTCTTTTTTACCGTTTTCCGCCGTGCGCTCCCCCAAGATAAGGGGGCGAATTCCGTGAGGGTCACGAAACGCTATCATACCGTGACCAGAAATTGCGGCCAATACAGCGTAAGCACCACGACAACGTGTATAAAGACCTTCAACAGCAGCGAAAATGTCTTCTTTATCAAGGGTTTCTTTGTGCCTTACTTGTAACTCATGCGCGAGAATGTTTAAAAGGACTTCAGAATCTGAACTCGTGTTTAAATGGCGGTGATCTGTTTTAAATAATTCTTTGGCAAGCTCTGCTTGGTTGGTCAAATTTCCATTATGCGCAAGTACGATACCATAGGGTGAATTGACGTATAGTGGCTGTGCTTCCGCACAGCTGGAGCTTCCTGCGGTGGGGTAACGAACGTGACCAATACCAATATTGCCACGTAAACTGCGCATGTGGCGGGTACGAAAGACATCACGCACCAAGCCGTTGCTTTTGCGCAAATAAAATTTTCCATCTTCTTCTGTGACAATACCCGCCGCATCTTGGCCGCGATGTTGAACAACAGTTAATGCATCATAGATGTCTTGATTAACGGCACTTTGCCCATAAATACCAACAATTCCACACATAATAATACTTTCTTTTTTGCTAAAAAATAAATCCGCCTTAATAAATAGGGCGGATTTCTATTTCATTTTCAGAAGGTTGTACTTCGTCTTGAATAAAATTTTCTAAATCATTACGTTTTTCTTCATCGTAACCAATTTGTTTCTTTTCTGTCTTCGGCTCTGGCTTTTCTTTATTACCATCAGATAAAAATTCGCTATCAAATAGTTTTTTCTTGATGCTGTCTTGGTCAATTGCATCAATCGTATCATCAACGTCTGCAGATGATGGAAGAAAGCCTGCCAAAAATTCAGAGGTTTTTTCTATATAGCCAAATGTTTTACTGTCGCTGAAATATGTCGTTTTACTTTCTGAATCCATCAATAAATGGAACGGTAGGTAAATGAGACCTAATAATAAAATACCGCGTGCAAAACCAAAGAACACGCCCAAAGTGCGATCTATGGGGCCCAACCCCATGGCACGAACGGCGCCACCAACAAAATAACTAATAACAGAAATAATGATGACGACGATAATGAATATAAAAGCATACGCTAAACCATCTGCAACGATCGAATAAGGCACTATTTCAAATAATTTTTTAGGAACTTCCGCTTCGGGGTCAACATCAAGCCAACGACGAAAAACAGGAGAAAGATTATCACCCAAGCTATAGGCAGCAAAAAGCCCCCCGACTATGCCAGCGATTGTTAATGTTTCACGGATAAGGCCGCGTAAAAAAGAAATAGCGGCTGAAATCAGCATGATAGCGGCGACGACAAGATCAATAATCATGTATATGTCTTAAGTAATTTTTCTAATATTTACAAGTATTTCATGAAATAAGGGATAAAATTATGCCCGCAAAATACATAAGTTGATTAAGCCACCCGACGTATTTCTTTAAATTGTTCAACCAGATCATCTAAATGGTCAATTTGACGTACGTTTAAAGAAGACGCACCAGATAATTTCTTCTTTTTGGGGGGCGATGGAACAACAGCAAAATCAAAACCCAATTTAGCGGCTTCTTTCAAACGTAGATCTGGTTGTGCGACGGTACGCACCTCTCCTGATAGGCCAATTTCACCAAAAAACACACTGTTCCCTTGAACAGGTTTATCGAGTTGGGAGCTTATTAAAGCCGCCGCAACCGCAAGGTCAGCAGCAGGTTCAGTGATACGAATTCCACCAGCCACATTAAGAAATATGTCGCAATCAGAAAGACTTAAACCACACCTAGCCTCAAGCACAGCTAAAATCATGGCAAGACGGTTTGAATCCCAACCGATCACCGCGCGGCGCGGATTTCCCAAGGCCGATGGAGCCACCAGCGCCTGAATTTCAACCAAGACGGGGCGTGTGCCTTCTAACCCAGCGAGTACAGCACTTCCCGCGACATGTTGTTGGCGTTGGGATAAAAATAGCTCGGACGGATTGGACACTTCTGAAAGGCCCTTATCGGCCATTTCAAATACGCCAATTTCATCAGTCGGACCAAAACGGTTTTTTACAGTCCGTAAAATTCTAAATTGATGACCACGATCCCCTTCAAAGTAAAGCACAGCATCAACAAGATGTTCAAGGACACGGGGGCCAGCAATTTGGCCATCTTTGGTCACGTGCCCCACAAAAAGGACGCATACATTATTTCGTTTTGCGGCGCGTACAATTTCTTGCGCAGATGTTCTTACCTGCGTTACTGTACCAGGCGCGCTTTCAACAGTATCAACATACATTGTTTGTATGGAATCAATTACGATTAGATCTGGCGCATCTGGCGCATCAATTGAGGCAATAATATCACGGACTGATGTTGCGGCAGCTAAATTTACAGGTGATTCTTCTAATCCCAATCTTTGCGCGCGCATGCGTATTTGATCTACCGCTTCCTCACCAGATACATATAGACAGTTTTTTCCGTTCTGCGCCAATTTGCAAACGGCTTGCAATAATAATGTAGATTTGCCAATGCCTGGATCACCGCCAATTAAGATAGCGGACCCTGCAACCAAACCACCACCGGTCACCCGATCAAATTCAGCAATGCCTGTGACATGGCGTGGTTTTCGTTCGGATGTTGCCCCTTTTAGTGGAACGGTTTGAAGGTTGTTGCCTTTGCGTTTATTGCCTAAGCCTTTAGGAACGGATTCCACGACTTCTTCAACAATTGTGTTCCATTCAAAGCAGGATTCACATTTTCCTGACCATTTGGAAGTAACTGCGCCACATGATTGGCAACTGTAATGTTTTGATGATTTTGCCAAAGCGTACCCTTATGCACCGAAGCTAAACAAATTTACACCCTGCGCGTAACGGCGTTTTTTGATAATTTTAGATGGATATACATATTGACGATTTTGAATAAAATGCGCGAAACGTAAGTTTTTTAAAATCATAATAGGCCTCTTTCTATAAGTGAATACCATAAAAAGAACATTACAAGAACAATTGGAACAAATCAAGAACTTTTATAAATTTTTATTGATTTATATAAAATTTATAAATTATAGCCCTTTTATCAAAATCAGCTCTCTTGCTGCAACGCCCATTTAATTTGAAGATGGTCGGTAGACATTTTTTCAGAAATAACCAGTTGTTTCGTCTTTCTGGCGCGCGTCCCCTGCCCCATATAAACACTGTCATCAACTGATAAAGTGCCGCCAATAATGGTAAAACGCCAGCCTGTGCCACTCCCTGTTCTTAGCAGGGCCTCTGTCCCGCCTTTGACCAGTGATACGGTTACACGAGGATGTAAATGAAAACGTATGGCAACATCATGTTCCCCAGCCAACCCAACAGAACATGTTAAATTATCTTCACCGCGCATATCGCGCCCCTTATCCGCCAAATAAAAACGGCGTCTATGTGAAATACCATGCGCAGGGACATATCCATCATGGCACGCGTCAAGCAAGACGATGTTACGTTTATCGTCACGATCAACAATTACTTTTTTGGGACGTTGTGCTAAATGACCATCACTATCATAGTCGCTGACGTTTTTATGGTCGAGCGTGAGGGTATTATGCGCAGGTGTTGAGCGCAAAGCCTCCTGCCATTTAGGACAAGTTGGGTGAGTCCCACAATTAACAAAGATACGGTCTTTACCATGAGAAAATTCAAAAGCCAATGGCGCCGTGTGCACATATTGACTATAGGGGTAAGCGGGCGGTTTGCCCGTATCAACAAGCAATAATGCGCGCGACATCGCAATACGCTCATAACCAGTATGAGGTAGAGAACTGAGGGTTCGAGCCTTAGATCCAGCATGCATAACCGTATTTTTAAGCGCCGTTTCATCATATTCTTGGGCATGATTAAAAAGCGCAAAACATCCATCCGCATGACGGAAGAAACGAAGGGCGGGAACGGCGCGGTCTAACCCATGTTGAATTTTTTCTATACCAGGATAACCGCCTTGATGAAGGGCAGAACGTATATCAATTAATACGCGGATTGTTTCAAGTAAGTTTTGTGGGTTTCGTGATATATGGCCACCGTCACTTAAAATTTGTTTGTCGATTTCGATATCAAGTAAATTTAGCGCGTGCTCTAAATATCCTTCGCGCCCTTCAATGGTAAGGCCACCATATGCCAAGCCGCGAATTGCATATAGCAAGTCTAGACCGTACAGATCGCTCGGCACGATACGCGCCAAATGACGTAGCTGTTTCATCACACTTTCAAGAAACATTTCTTGGAATTTGTCATCCGCACTATCACCAAAAAAGTCATACGTTGCCAACCAATGTCCAATACGTCGCCCTAATATATCGGCGCGCCATGTTGTTTCATCCCATTGTGAGAAATTTTTAATCCAATTCTGTATAAGGATACGCGCGCTCTTACGGCCTTCATCCCCGCCCAGCGCGCGTAAATCACGAAGCCATTCAAAACCATTTATGTGAACCACCCAATGATCTTCAACATCATCGGGCGTCCAATCTGCATTGCGCAATTCAAGACGATCGCCACCAATAGAAAACGCGCCTGAATGAATAAGCCAGCGCGCATTATCAGTATTTCCCTGCCATAAGTCAGTCGGGCTAAAAAGTAAGTTAGCAGGAGTCGTGCCACCGAGGCTCCAATTATAAAGCGGTGAGTTGTAGGCCATGCGGCCTGTATATGTACGAATGTTTTTCTTTAATGTTGTGGCGATGGTTTGAACAAGTGGCATCATCGGATCAGTTTAATTCCCCCGAATTGCAGTGATATTTTTAGCAAGATTATCATTGCCATCTTTAAAGACAGCTGTCCCCGCCACCAAAACATTTGCGCCCGCTTCAATTACTAGCGGCGCGGTCTCAACAGTAATTCCGCCATCAACTTCCAAATCAATATCGCGGCCTGTCGCATCAATGCGCGCGCGGACATCTTTAATTTTATCAAGGACAGGAATAAATTTTTGCCCGCCAAAACCGGGGTTAACGGTCATAACCAAAATCAAATCCACCATATCCATGACATGATCAAGCACGGATGTTGGGGTAGCGGGGTTAAGCGCGATACCAGCTTTTTTGCCCATTGATTTTATGGCCTGAAGGGATCGGTGGAAATGTGGTGTGGCCTCAGCATGGATGGTAATAATATCTGCCCCTGCATCAGCGAAGTCTTGAAGATATGCATCACACGGTGCGATCATAAGATGTACATCAAATGTTTTTTGCGTCGCGCTGCGAACATGTTTCATAACGGGCGCGCCGAAGCTTATGTTCGGGACGAAATGGCCATCCATAACGTCTATGTGAATGTAATCTGCTCCTGCGGTATCAATCGCAGCCACATCACGGTGCAAATGACCAAAATTGGCGGATAAGATGGAGGGCGCAATTTTAATGTCGCGTGTCATAATGAAAGCTCGCTTTATTGAACGTTTATATCTGTATTTTTGGGTGTGAACCGATAGAAAAACAGCAAATGAATCACTGTATCCCTCTATCCTACAGCGGTTTTATCCACAGGGCAAATATGAAAGTTAAATTAGAGCAAAAAAAGTAAGTTTTCAGGCCTTTTTTAGGCGTGCAATGAAAAAGCCATCCATGCCACCTTGATCCGATAAATTTGTAGGCAAAACACGGACCCACCCTTCGGGAGTGATGATGTTTTCTAAATTTCCTAATTCTTCTGCCTTTACGGGGACAGTTTGGAAGTCAGCATTTTTATCCAAGAATTTCTGGACTTGTTCTTCCCCCTCTTTTTTCTGCAACGAACACGTACAGTAAATGAGAATACCGCCAGATTTTAAAATATTTGGCATGTTATTGAGAAGATTTTCTTGAAGCATAGCAAGGCGATTAATATCAGTGTCAGATTTTAAGTGCATGACGTCAGGATGACGACGTATTGTACCAGTCGCGCTGCACGGGGCATCTAGCAAAACTGCATCAACAGGCGCAGGCGGTTTCCACGTAACACCATCGGCAACAACGGTTTTCACGGATTCGGTAAAACCCAAGCGTTCCATATTTTCATCAAGACGTCTTAAACGATTAGCAGATCGATCTACGGCTGTTACAGTCGCACCAGCGGCGGCAATTTGAGCGGTTTTACCGCCCGGGGCAGCACATAAATCAACGATATTTTGTCCTGTTAATTCATCCCCTAATAGTTTTGCTGGCAAGGCAGCGGAAGCATCTTGCACCCACCATGTCCCCAATTCAAACCCCTCTAACTGGGTCACATCACCAGCAGATTTTAAACGTAGAGAACCAGAGGGTAAAATATCACCTGATAATTTTTCTGCCCATTCTTTAATATCAGCTTCTTTTTTCAAGGTAATGTCCATGGCGGCTTCTTTTAATGACGCTTTTGCAATATCGGCGGCAATACTTAATCCATAATCCTCAATCCAAGCGGATAGAAGATATTGGGGGATATTGGTTTGGACGGCATCTTGTTTGGAAAGCCATTTTTGACCTTCGCGTGTTGTACGGCGCAAAATTGCATTCACCAAGCCTTTTTGACGTGTTAGCCGTTCTTGATCCGCCAGTTGAACCGTTGTATCCACGGCTGCATGATCGGGGATGTCCATAAAGAGCAGCTGCGTTATACCAACATATAAAAGAATACGGATTTTTTCAGGGCGTATATCAGCCGCATTATCGCGCGCCCTGTTGATGATGTCATCCATTTGCCCTTTATGACGTAGGGCGGTCATAATAATCATCCGCGCCAAGTTACGATCACGCGGCTCTAACGGTGTAATTTTGGGGTGCGTGGCAATAATTTGATCCAAAGGAGTGTTTTTTAATAAAACATCACAAAGTATTTTATAGGCGGCATCCCTTGCAGGAAGGCCATTTGATAAATAGCTATGGTCAATATTGCCGTTTTTTTCACTCATGATTTTAATTTCTTTTCTTTAAATATTTTATTTTCTAAATCACAAGATGCTTGAATAATGTGTCTATAGATGTCTTCTACATATTGCCCGTCAGAGCCTGCGTCTTTGGCACGGGTAACATTGCGCTCCCTCACTTGATCCACTCTTTTTTGTAAAATGGCGGGAACATTTTCATCAAATTTTACGTTAGATACCTGACGAATAACATTTTCACGTGCAACCAATAAATCAACGATTTGATCGTCTAATTGGTCAATTGCCTCGCGAAAAGTTTTTAATAATGTATTATATTCATCAACCATAAGGGGATATTAACCATGACCGATAAAAAGCCAAGTGAAATTGCAAAAGAAAATAAAGAGATTGGAATGAGCCCTGATCCGCGTATTGACAAAAAACATAAAGAAAAAGCCCAAAAATTAAATCAAGAAAATGAAGAATTTGGCGGTCAAGAAGGCGCTGACCCGACACGCTATGGCGATTGGGAAAAAGGTGGGCGCTGCACAGATTTTTAAGCTTACTTAAAAGCACAAATTCTACCCTGGCCTAAGTTCAAAGACAGATACCTGTCAGAGAAACTCTATGGTTTTAAAATAAAACCTAACAAAACTGATTAGCACCAGAAAACAGCCAAAAAAACGATTTTTCACTAGCTTTTTAGGGAAAAACCCCTTAAACCTTGCCACAACAAAATAATCTTTTAAAAAGAAGTAGATACATCATGTCCAGAGACCCAGCTAATATCCGTAACATTGCGATTATCGCGCACGTTGACCACGGGAAAACCACCCTTATTGACTCCATTTTAAAACAATCAGGATCATTCCGTGATAACCAACAAGTTGATGAACGCGTCATGGATTCTAATGATTTGGAAAAAGAGCGCGGAATCACAATTTTGGCTAAACCAACTGCTGTTGATTGGGAAGGAACCCGTATCAATATTATCGACACCCCAGGCCATGCCGATTTTGGTGGTGAGGTTGAGCGTATTTTGAGCATGTGTGATGGTGTTATTCTTCTGACAGACTCTGCAGAAGGCCCTTTGCCACAAACTAAATTTGTTCTGGGTAAGGCGCTTAAGCTTGGTATGAACCCTGTTGTGATGATAAATAAAATTGACCGTGCCGATGCGCGCCCTGATGATGTTTTAAACGAAGTGTTTGATTTGTTCTCATCATTGGATGCGACTGACGAACAATTAGATTTTCCTATTCTTTATGCCTCGGGTCGTGATGGATGGTGCTGTGACAGCCTTGATGGACCACGTGAAAATTTGAACCCTTTGTTGGAATTAGTTTTAAGCCACGTGCCTGCCCCGACTGTTGATGTCAACGCTCCTTTCTCTATGCTTTCAACACTGCTTGGCGCGGACCCTTATTTAGGCCGTACGCTTATTGGTAAAATTTACAGTGGTAAAGCAAAAGTAAACATGCCTGTTAAAGCCATGTCATTAGACGGAAAAACAGTTGAAACATTTCGCCTTACAAAATTAATGACGTTTAACGGTATTGATCGTGGCCCAGTTGATGAAGCGGTTGCAGGTGACATTGTTTGTATCGCAGGAATGGCGAAAACATCGGTGGCAGACACAATTTGTGATACAAGCGTTACGCAGCCAATCCCATCTGATCCTGTTGATCCCCCAACAATGGCGGTAACAATTACGGTGAACGATTCCCCTTATGCAGGACAAGAGGGTAAAAAGCTTACCTCTACAATGATCCGTGATCGTTTATTTGCCGAAGCAGAAACAAACGTTGCGATCCGTGTGAGCGAGTCTGATGGTAAAGATGCATTTGAATTAGCCGGTCGTGGTGAATTGCAATTGGGTGTTTTGATTGAAACAATGCGCCGTGAAGGTTTTGAAATGACCGTTTCTCGCCCCCGTGTTTTGATGCAAAAAGATGAAAACGGTAAGCCAACAGAACCATATGAAGAAGTTACCGTTGATGTGGATGATGAATTCACAGGCGCCGTTGTTGATAAAATGACACAGCGTAAAGCAGAAATGACAGACATGCGCCCATCAGGCACAGGTCGTACCCGTATAATTTTTAAAGCACCATCGAGAAGTTTGATTGGATATCAATCACAGTTCCTAACTGACACACGTGGTACTGGTTTGATGAACCGTATTTTTGATTCTTATGGCCCTTACAAAGGGGATATTGGTGGGCGCCGTAACGGTGCATTGATTTCTAATGCAACCGGTGAAGCCGTTGCCTATGCGATTTTCAATTTACAAGACCGCGGTATTATCATGGTTGATCACCAAGAAAAAGTATATGAAGGAATGATTGTTGGCGAGCATAACCGTGACAATGATTTGGAAGTAAACATCCTTAAAGGGAAACAGCTTACCAACGTTCGTGCGTCTGGCACGGATGAAGCGGTTAAGATCATTGTGTCAAAGCGTATGTCTTTGGAACAAATGATTGCCTATATTAATGATGATGAATTGGTAGAAGTAACACCAGAAAGCTTGCGTTTGCGTAAAGTCCATCTAAAGGAAACAGATCGTAAGAGCGCGTCTCGTAAGGCCAAAGCAGCGCAACAATCATAAAGTAACCTTTTTAAATACATTTCGAATAAAGCCGCATGATAAAATATTTATTAGCGGCTTTTTTCTTTTTTCCTTCGATAGGTCAGGCGCAAGAAAGTGCAGATGCCCCTATTGTGCTTGAGCTATTTACATCCCAGAGCTGTTCGTCTTGTCCACCTGCAGACAAAATTTTAGGTGATTTAGCAGATGAGAATAAGAACATCATCGCTCTTAGCTGTAATGTAACCTATTGGAATCATTTGCATTGGGAAGATACATTGTCTAAGGATTTCTGTACGCAACGTCAAAGAAATTATGTTACAGGCTTTGGCAAGCGTTCAGCTTATACGCCGCAATTAGTGATTAATGGAAAATATGAAATGGTTGGATCACAGGGCCGTAAAGTAAATGATGCAATTAAAAATATAAGCGCGCCCCTTAAAAATATTTCTATCACAAGATTAGGTGATAATTTTAACATCGAATTACCCGATTTAGCACGTAGCCAATATGTTATTACAATCATCGAAAATGGCGCGCGCCATACACAAACTATTCCAAGCGGAGAAAACCGTGGACGGACGGTTAATTACACCAACCCCGTTCAGGCAATTGATACTGTGGGCACATGGGATGGTGAAGCAAATAATTTAGAATACTTCATAAAGAATAATAATGCCGCTAAAGCCGTCGTGGTTTTGGTTCATGAGCGCAGCCCAACAGGTAAGATTGTGGCGGCGGGGAAGCTAGCCGTCTAACTCAATAATGACAGGCACGTGGTCGGATGGTTTTTCGATGTCGCGGTAATGATTGAGAATTTGGTGGCTTTTGAGATTTTTGGCCAATGGCTGTGTGACCCAAATATGGTCAAGGCGACGGCCACGGTTTGATTTTTTCCAATCACGGTTGCGATATGACCACCAGCTGTAGCATTTTTCTTCATCAGGAACGAAGTGACGAATGGCATCCTTCCAATCAAGGCTTTCATACATTTTGGTCAGCTTTTCAATTTCGATAGGTGTGTGCGAGACGACTTTTTGAAGTTGTTTTGATGACCAAACATCGTGTTCACGTGGGGCTATGTTAAAATCACCGAGGACGACGAGGTTGTCTTTGGCAGTATAGCTCGATGAAAACCAGTCGGTCATTTCATCTATAAAATCAAGTTTGTGTTTAAACTTTTCATTGATGGTCACATCAGGCTCATCACCGCCTGCGGGGATATATAAATTATGAATTTCCACATTTTCAAACTGCCTCAGGCGTGCAGGCACGCTACGGCCAAACATATCAAGCATCGCTGATACATGCCTGCAATCTTCTTTGCCGACGCGGTGGTGGATCTCTTTGGTTTTAAACGGATGTTTTGAGAGGATGCAGACGCCGTTATAGCTTTTCATGCCATGGAAATGGAGGTGTTTATAGCCTTCGGCTTCGAAGGTTTCGTTTGGGAAAAACTCGTCAGGAGTTTTAGTCTCCTGAAGGCAAATAATATCAGGCGATTCCTCGCGCATCAATTTAACAACCAAAGGCGCGCGCAGACGAACCGAATTAATATTCCATGTGACTATTTTCATTTAAATCCAGTCGGTTGCCA
>CAYGUV010000020.1:0-9760 GCA_964353185.1 uncultured Micavibrio sp.
GATAATTCCAATTCTAAAGTATATGTTCCAGCCATCGGCCTAGATTATTCCCCTCGTTTTTTACTGTGCGGCTCTAATCACGCATTTCCTCATTAAAACCTGTTATTAGAATACCAGAGAATGATTACCAATTAATTAAGAATATATAAGTATGAAGATACACACTAAAGCATTGATTATACTTTGAAATTATAGGGCATATCGATAAAAAAGATAAAGATAATTATTCATAAGAAAATCGAAAATAATTTTCGTATCTTACATATAAATGAGAAATTATGGGCGAAGGGAACTTCTTTTGTAATTTTAGTGTATGCTTTCATAATATTCATAGAAAGATGCCTTTAATGAAAAAAATAATAACGATCATCGCTGTAACAGCTTTTATAATTCTCTTCTCTACTCATGAGGGGCAAGCCGAGCTATCGGGCTCAAATTCTCAAACACAGATAAAGCCTGCTATCACGAAATACGTGAAAAACGCACAACAAAGCGAAAAGGCACGCTTAAAATACATGATGTGGGATGTTTATGACGCGACGTTATTAACGTCAAATGGAAATTATCAACATGATGAACCATTTGCCCTTACGTTAGACTACCTCATTGATTTAAAAGGTAAGAAAATTGCAGAACGTTCAATTGTTGAAATGCGTAAACAAGGGATTAGTGACGCCGCCAAACTAGAAGAATGGGAAAATATTTTAAAAGATATTTTCCCCAATGTGGAAAAAGGAAACAGTATCACAGGGATTCGTGATAAAAATGGCTATACGATTTTTTTCAAAAATAATACAAAAATTGGTCAGATTGAAGATCCTAAATTTACAAAGCACTTTTTTGATATATGGCTAGGGAGCAAAACATCAGAACCAGAAATGAGGCAGCAGCTTCTTGGTTTGCGTTAAATGAATAAGTTGAAACGGTTTTCGTTATTTCAATATGCTTTACTTGCAATGCCTTTGGCATTTGCTGGCTTGCCTATATATATTCATGCCCCTGATTTTTATGCAGTACATTTAAACGTTTCTCTTGCGATTATAGGACTTACGTTAGTTGCCTTAAGATTTATCGACGCTTTCCAAGACCCTTTTATTGGAATGTTAAGTGATAAATATAATCACCACAGATCAAAAATAATGATTTTGGGGATGGCAATGTTAACTTTTGGTTTTACCGCCCTTTTTAATCCGATTGAACCTAGTGAAAATCAATATTTAATATTAATTTGGATGGCTGCTAGTATCTTTATCTGTACTACGGGCTACAGTATTGTAACCATAAATATGCAGGCATTGGGCGGCCTTTGGAAAGGGCAAATAAAAGAAATGCCGCGTATTATGACGTGGCGCGAAGGTGCTGGTTTAATTGGACTTTTAATCGGTTCTATATTACCAACTATTTTGCTGTTATATTATCCGCCAATGCAATCCTACAGTATTTTAAGCTTTTTATTCCTGCCTATTATAATTATATCAGGGGCGGTGTTTTTGAAATGGCTTAAAAAAACCAAATTTGATACTTTATCTAAAAGCGCTTCAATTTCTTTTAAAGATATATTAAGTGATAAGCCTGTTCGATATATTTACGGGATTGCTTTGTTAAGTGCGACTGCTTCCGCCATTCCCGCAACGCTCGTACTGTTTTATATTCGTGACTACCTTCAGGCAGAAAATTTTACAGGATTATTTCTTATGCTGTATTTTTTAAGCGGGGTCTTGGCCATGCCACTTTGGCAATATATTGCGGGTAAAAAATCATCTATCTTTGCCTGGATTGTCAGTACAATTTTGGCCTGTTTGGTTTTTATTGGTGCATTTTTCCTAAATGCAGGAGACATCGTCGCTTTTGGTATAATATGTATTGTCTCTGGTATGGCAGTAGGGGGTGACTTGGCTCTGCCCCCAACAATCATTGCAGAATTTATTAAGCGCAATGCTCATCAAAACGCCGCTAGCCAATATTACGCGTTAGGTGCTTTGATCACAAAATCTGCTTTGGCTATTGCTACGGGTATTGGGTTACCATTACTTGCTTTTTATGGTTATCAACCAGGAACGGCAACCAACGGCATAGAATTGCCACTGGCCTACGCCGCCATTCCTTGCGTTTTAAAATTAATTTCCGCTTTATTGTTATGGCGTTTTATGCGTCGCTATCAATCAATTTTAAATTCTTAAAAACGATACGAAAACCGAATTGAGGGCGCAACATTTTTAAGCGCATAATTACTAGAGTCTAATGTTGATTTATTGCGCGTGTAACTAAGTGATGCAGAAAAATACATATTCTTTTGCGGGGCATAGGTTAAATTACTGCCGATACGCACACCAATATCATTACGTTGTACACCTGTTTGATCTTCAAAAAAGTCATTGTAAGATTTTTGATACAGATGCGGATTTAAAGCGACGCTCCATTTATGAGTAATAGGATATAAAAGCCGTAATCCACTATCAAATTGTGTATAGCTAAATTCATCAGGATTGGCTCGAATATAATGGGCCGCCCCATAAGATGTAAAAATTAATTTTGACCAATAAACTTTATTTCTTGCTGCCACCACAGAAAGGCGATGTAACGTAATGGATCGGTTATCAAAGTCTTTTTCATAGACAAGAGTAGGGCCGTAACCAAACGATGCCACCCAGTTTTTGTAGGAATAAGATGCGCCTATATTCCCCTGCAAACTATTATATCCTAAGGCATTATTATTTTTATATTCAAAACGGCTGGCGGAAATGCCTGCATTTAACGCAATTTTATTAGGCATTTTTAAATTAAAATCTAAGCCACTTGTAAAAGAGGCAATAAAATCGCTTTGTAAATTGGAAGATGTCAAAAATGCATTATCAGTATATTGAATTGTTGGGTTTGCATATGCTGTCCATAACTTTGGCTTCTTTAAAATAAGTAAGTTTTTATCGTAAAAAATGGGGTCGTTGCTGCGTAAAATATATGGCTCTTCCGCATTATTTTGAACGCGCTCATTAATACTATTATTTTGTGCTTGTGCGACACTGATCGCAAAAAAACACCCAAAAATAAACAAGACTATATAACGCATTAATCGACATCTCTTGCTTTAGCAAAGCTTGTAATATTATCAATAAGATTAATTTCGTTTTTATCGGCATCAATTTCTAAGGCTTGCCATGTGTTGCCAATATCGCTGGATGTAGGGGATGCTTTAAATAATGATTCTCCACCACTAATTTGTGTGCCCAAATCTGTATCCCCTTCAAACTCAACGGCAACGCCACCACGTATTAACTCAATCTGAATATCTGATGTTGAAAGGTCGTTATTTGCATTGGCTCCTTTGGCGGCGTTAAATACAGATGCTTTATATACTCCCCCGTTCTTTAATTCTTGTATGGTAATGACTTCGCTACAATTGGTTGAAATACAATCATCTATCAAGGCGGCTTTCGGGTCATTTTCTAAATCTCCAATATTTAAATAAAACACATGAAATCGTTCGTCACCATTAGGTCCAGTTAGATGTAAATCAACATCTCTAAGGCCTGCACCCCATGTAATTAAAAGATGCAGCGGCAGGCCACCTGATAAAGCCAGAGCCTCAAATTGCTGTAAATTCATTCTCTCATTATTGATATTAACATCAGAAATATTTTGTTCCCGCAGGCCCGTTATAATCGTACTTAAAAGATTTTCTTTTGTCGGTGTAGCCGAAGCGCCTTCTTCTAACAAACCTAAAGATTTTTTTAGTGATTGCGCGTCTGATATCTTTTCTAGTTTACTTAGTGTTTCGGGTGCTGGTGAATAATTCGTCTGTTCTAAAAAATGTTTAGTATCGAAATCATGTTTTTCAATTTCTTTATTCACCGTATCAAAAATAAAAACTTCTCCTGACGAGATTTTTGCGTTTTGTGTGTTTTCAACTATTCCGTCTAAAACGGCTGAAGATAAGACGTTTCCATTGCTACTGAAATATATTTCGCTATTGGTTTTTGCGGTTATTTCAAAATCACCTTGCGTCAATTTTTCCCCTTCGGGCAAGGTGACAATCACACCCCCTGATTGAATATTAAAAAGCGTTTCCTCTTGACCTAATATTTCTTGCCCCGTTACGGTTGAATAATATCGCGGTGCGGCGTGGCTTGCCTGAACGCAGGATAGGTATAGCCCTACGCATATCGTTATGTTGAATAAAATACGCACTTTTAAATACCCTTGTATGTCAGAATTGCAATATTGTTATGCGAAAACAAAAACTTCGTCAATTTTTAGTTAAAATTATTTTTTAATATGGAATTAAAGTTGTTTGATTTTCAATTGTAAAAGCCTCTATAGTCAGGCATGAACAATAAAAATCTTCAACCAACAGCAATCACAATGGGTGATCCAGCAGCGATCGGTGCCGAAATCACAGTATCTGCGTGGCATAAAAGGCACGACGAAAATTTAAAGCCATTCTTTTTGATAGATAATGTAAATCGTCTTAAGAAACTGTTTCCAAAAACCAATATTACGAAAATATTAGACCCTCAAGAGGCATTTGATGCATTTGACAAAGGATTGCCTGTATTTGATCTTGATTTACCCGAAGACCCTATCTTAGGACAACTCAACCCTAAAAATGGTACGGCGGTTATTCAAAGTATTCAAAAAGCGGTTGAGCTTACCCAAAAAGGCCGCGCAAGCGCGGTCGTGACCAACCCCATTCACAAAGCCGCTCTTTACGACATTGGTTTTGACTTTGCCGGCCATACAGAATTTCTTGGCGCATTATGCGGCGATGTTACTTCCGTAATGATGTTGGCTACCGATGCGCTGCGCGTTGTGCCCTTAACAGTACATCATGCGGTAAAAGATATACCTGCCATGATTACGCAGGATTTGATTATTGAGAAAACACGCATTGTTCATCATGATTTAAAAAATAAATTTGGTTTTAAAAATCCTCGTATCGCTATCGCTGGCTTAAATCCTCATGCGGGTGAGGGGGGCGCGATGGGTATGGAAGAAATTGATATTATCGCGCCTACCATTCAAAAATTAAAACAAGAGGGGATGACAGTTACAGGGCCATATCCCGCGGATACATTATTTCATGCTGAGGCACGCGCCCAATATGATGTGGCCATATGTATGTACCATGATCAGGCGCTTATCCCCTTAAAAACCTTAGATTTTCATGGCGGTGTAAACGTTACATTGGGGCTACCAATAATAAGGACATCTCCAGACCACGGTACAGCCTTAGATATCGCGGGCAAGGGCCTCGCAAATCCTTCTAGCTTAATTGCTGCCATTAAAATGGCGCAGGCTTTAAGGACTTAAAAAACTATTTATTAAAAAATGTAACCGCGAAATACCCCGTTGTGGCCGCAACGCTTGATAAAAATGCACCCCACGCCATATCCGCAATAGCCGTTTTAATAGGCCAATCTTTTAATGTGGCAAGGTTTGTCATTTCATATGTGGCGTAACAAAAGAACCCGAATAATGCGCCATAGGTAACGGCAATTACCCAATCGCTCTCTTTAACGGCTGGCATGGTAGCGAAAAACACTATCCCAATCACATACATAATATAAAACCCTGCTGCGACTCCCCAGTTTGGGTTTTCTGCCATTAGATGACCAATACCATTTTGAAACGCATCTTTCATGATAAACCCAAGCCAGACTGCGTCTAAAGCAAGGAAAATAATGGTTGCAGCAATATATGCGATCAAGAAATTCATGTTTTTACCTTTATTTTGTATGTTTTTTAAAGAAGCTAATAATATCGTTCATGACAAATTTTTCGCCAATATCAACCCATGCAAAGTTTTTAATTATTCCTATATGATCAATGTCATCATATTTAATAACGCGAACTTGACCATTTTGTTCATTTATTCCTTTTGATAATTTATCAATATTTTCTTCCCACACCGTTTTGTCTTTCTTCCCCCATAATAAAAGCATCGGCGGTTCTTTCCCATCGATAAAGGTCGTTACTTTCATCTGCGGATAATTTTCAGGCGGTCCAAACATCTTTTTTAAATCAGGTTTGTTTGGTGTGAAATCATATGGTCCCGCCATACCGGCAAAGGCATTGATAATATTAGGCGATAAACCATATTTTTCAAGATAACGATTATCAGCGGTAATCAACGCCCCAATATGCGCCCCCGATGAATGACCACTGATAAAAATATTTTCTGTATCACCACCATAATTTTCAATATTTTTATAAACCCAAGCGGTTGCTTGCGCGCCATCTTCAACAAAAGTAGGAAATTTTACTTCTGGAAATTTTCGATGGTTAATCATTACGGTGACATACCCATTTTGCGCGAAATTATTGCCGATAAATGCATATTGATCTTTATTACCAAATGTCCAACGTCCCCCATGTATAAATATAAGGACGGGCGCTTTATCACCGGCTAAATTTTGGGGGATATAGATATCTAAATTCTGAAGCTTTTTATCGCCATAGGATATATCTTTCTTTATATCAACATCACTTAGCTTGGTTGGTATATTTGCTACGCCAAACGCCGCTTCTGAGCAGGCCGTGGTAATGAAAGATGATAAAAGAGCGAAAACCATCAAAATATTACGCATGCTCTAACTCAATCTGTTGAACGTTGGTATAGCCTGAGGCAAATCCAGCAGAACACCCTGCTAAATAAAATCGCCAAAGACGTATAAATTTATCATCAAAACCCAAATTTTTAATGGGGTCGATGACTGAATCAAAATTATGGTACCACTCATTTAACGTACGGGCATAATCCTGACCAAATTCAAATTTATTGGATGTTCTTAAACCTGCTTTATTTGCCGCCTGATCAAATTTTTCTGGGCTTGGCAATAATCCACCAGGGAAAATGTAAGAGCGTAAAAAATCAGTTTGTGATTTGTAGTTATCAAAATTTTTATCGCCAATTGTTATGGTTTGCACAACGGCCTTGCCTTTATCACTCAACAATTCTTTCATTTTTGAAAAATATGTTGGCCAAAATGCCTCACCTACGGCCTCGAACATTTCAATGGATACAATATGGTCAAATTTACCTGTCTGATGACGATAATCTTCAATCACAATCTGCGCTTGCTGATCCAAACGTTTCTTGGCAAAATCATGCTGCTCTTGGGAGAGCGTGATGCCTTTAATATCAAGGTTACTGCTACGTTCTACGGCACGATCAGCAAAACCACCCCATCCACATCCAATTTCAAGCAAACGGCCATTGTCACCATTTAATTGATCGATAATGCGGTCATATTTATTATTCTGCGCAGTTGCCAAATCCTCTGTCTCATTATAAAGCGCGGACGAATAAGTCATCGTAGGGTCCAGCCATAATTTATAAAATTCATTCCCTAAATCATAATGGGCATGAATGTTCTTTTTACTGCCTTTAATCGAGTTTCTTTGGAAAAAATATAAAAATTGCGTAAGAAAATTTTGTAGTCTATTGGCCACTAAATAAGGTTCTATGACATCACGGTTTTTCATCGCAAAAGTAAGCGCCGCTAATAAATCACTGGTCTCCCAAAGTCCGTCTCGATAACTTTCTGCGAAACCTATGTCACCGCGCGATGCCCACTGCGAAATACAGGCCCAATCCAATATTTGAATGTCGGCTTTTGGCCCCTCATTGGGGCCTATGAATTCATATTTCTTATGATCAGGGGTTTTAACAATTAATGTTCCATTTTCCAAGGAATCTAATCTTTTTAAGATTTGATCAAACATTATCTTTTCAAACATATATATTACTTTTCTTTAGTGTCGTGAATATAACTTATCTTATTCTTACGTTGCAAAGGTTTGGGAACATACTTAATTCCCTTAAATATTAATTTAATGGCCTGATAATGTATTAGAAAAATAGCCTTAAAAGTTACAAGTGGATATAAACAAAATGCTTTTGCTGCCGTTTTTTTTGACAAATCGGCCCAATTGCCAGTCACAGACGTTAATAATAACGTCTCCGTGTCATCATCTAAATGATTAATCCATATCCCAATTTTACTGTTTGTTAGACTAAATCTAAACTCATAGGTTCCTTCCCGCTTTATAAAGGGGGAAACATGAAATAATTTTTGACCTGTAATTATATCGCCATCTTGAATGATTTCGCCATTTTGGGGACTGCATAAATAACTATGCGTTTCACCAAAGGTGTTATTTACCTCACAAATCACGCTACGCAAATTTTGATTTTTATCGTAACAGCAAAAAAAGCTAACGGGATTAAAGACATAGCCAAAAACCCGTGGCATGGTGATAAGAAAAATTTCACCATCTGGTTTTTCTTCCCCGCATTCTTCAAAAATATCATCAACCCATTGAGTCAGGGGCGTATCGTTTCGATATCCATGATCTTTTAAATAAAATGATAACAGCCCAAATCGATTAAATTTTAAATAGGTGTTTTCGATGTCCTGATTTATTTTTGATAGGGGCAGGGATAGATAATAAATTTTATACTTAAATTTATTCACTTTTGGCTTCACGCGTTTGTGCATGACATCCCCAAAAATAAATTGTGGTTGAGTTAAAAAATTTAAGCCCATGGTAATTGAACACCCATTGTTTCTAAGGCCCAAACACTGCTCAACAAACCATCTTCATGAAATCCATATCGCTGATACGCCCCAACAAACCAAATATTATCGATACCTTGTATTGTATGTATTTTCTTTTGCGCCTCAATGGCGGGGCTGTCAAAAACAGGGTGTGTAAAATGATGCTGATCGTAAATTTTATTTGAATCTGGCACGGCCGCTGGATTTAAGGTCACTAAAACAGGCTGTTTCGTATTGATGGTTTGTAAATTATTCATCCAATAGGAAAGGGACACATTATCTGACTCATTATCCTTGTCCGCCAAATAGACCCAACTAGCCCAAAACTTTTTATGAGAGGGCATAAAAGTTTGATCGCAATGCGCAACCACATGGTTATTTTGATACGTAAACGCACCCAAAATATCAACTTGTTCTGGCGTTGGGTTTTGTAAAATCTTCAGCGCGGTATCCGCATGACAGGCGAAAATAACCTCATCAAAAATTTGTTTATCACCATTATTAATAGTGATTTCAATTTTGCCTTCTTCAATGTTTTTGACATTGGTAATGGGACTATTCAGGTGGATTCGATCTTTATAGCCTGCCGTAATTTTTGAGACATATTCGCGGCTTCCGCCTGTGACGGTGTACCATTGCGGTTGGTCAAAGACCGTAAGCAACCCATGATTTTCGAAAAAGGTAATAAAACTACTGGCGGGGAAATCTTCGATTTTTTGGCTGGGCGTGCTCCAAATTGCTGCACCCATCGCTTGCAAGTAATAATCTTTAAACCATTGCCCCATCTTCATATGGTCCAATAAATCTTTAATGGTAAATTCGGGATTGGCTTTGGTAATTTTTAATGCGCTTCGGTTAAAACGCAAAATATCATAAATCATCTTAAGGTATTTGGGGCGGATCAAATTCTTTGGGCTTAACATGCTATAACTACAATATTCTAACCATCCGTTTGAAATATCTACGCCAAAGGACATATCACTTTTTTCGGTTTGAACGCCCAAATGCTCAAACAACGCAACCAAATGCGGGTAATTACGGTGATTAAAAACAATAAATCCAGTATCCACGGGGTGTTTGATCCCATCTTCGGTAATTTCTATCGTACGGCTATGCCCACCAATATAACTATCAGCTTCAAAAACGGATATATCATGTCCCGCCCGATGCAGCGCATAAGCCATGCCCATGCCCGAAATTCC
>CAYGUV010000020.1:9860-20056 GCA_964353185.1 uncultured Micavibrio sp.
ATATATCATGTCCCGCCCGATGCAGCGCATAAGCCATGCCCATGCCCGAAATTCCCGAACCGATAATCGCAATTTTTTTAGACATACTTAATTTTTCGCTGGCTTTTTATAAAACGTTACGATACAAAAGCATATTCCCTTCACTATAGGAACTAAAAAAGCTCAAGCGGGCTCTACGAACCTATGGTCAAAGGACAAAATTAAAAGGATATAAATATGCCAAAAACAAACCCGATACAATTTATCGAACAAGTCAAAACAGAGACAAAGAAAATCTCTTGGCCAACCCGTAAAGAAACAATCACATCAACGATTGCGGTCTTTATAATGGTAACACTCGCATCATTATTTCTATTTTTTGCGGATCAAATTTTGGCGTTTATCGTAAACTTCATCCTCGATTTTGGTAATTAAAAAATAAAGAATAATGCGGCCAAGTCGGGCTTACTCTGACAAAGGCAAAATAAAAACAAAAAAGGAATATTAAAATGGCAATGCGCTGGTACGTTCTACATGTTTACTCTGGTTATGAAACAAAAGTTAAAGAAGCAATCGAAGAAAAAGCCCGTAAATTAAAGCTTCAAGATTATTTGGGTGAGATCATGGTGCCTACCGAAGAAGTGGTTGAAGTAAAACGCGGTAAAAAAGTTAATTCTGAGCGTAAATTCTTCCCAGGGTACGTTCTGATCAAACTGGACCTGAATGACCAAGTTTGGCACATGGTGAAAGATACACCAAAAGTCACGGACTTCTTGGGTGCAAATAACAAGCCTGCGCCTGTTTCCCAACGTGAAGCAGAAGCACTGATGAAACAAATTCAAGAAGGTGTCGACAGCCCACGCCCATCTATCACCTTTGATATTGGTGAAGAAGTCAAAGTGGCCGATGGCCCATTCGCATCGTTTAACGGTATTGTCGAAGAAGTTGACGAAGATAAAGGAAAACTCAAAGTTTCTGTTTCTATCTTTGGCCGTGCAACGCCCGTTGAATTGGACTACGCGCAAGTCGAAAAACAGTAATTTTTAAAGATAAATGTAATTTTTAAGAAGCCCTGCATTATATGTGGGGCTTTTTTGCTTGATTTCCTTATCAAAACCGCTATAACACCCTCATAAATCCTGTGGAAAGTAGGGGTGTCATTTATTAAGACCATTACATTCCGCTGCACCACGGGAGTAGTTTAACCTAGATATATTTAGGTTTTGGGGGCTATCTCAAAATTTAGTTATATCGGGCGAGTCGGGTAGCCCTTCTGTTTACAGAATGGCGTTTTAAAAAGCCTGACGAAGCCTCTTAAATATGCAAGGAGCTATAAAATGGCAAAAAAAGTAACAGGTATGATTAACCTGATTATCCCTGCAGGGATGGCAAACCCTGCTCCACCAGTTGGTCCAGCCTTGGGTCAACATGGTGTTAACATCAAAGCCTTCACTGATGAGTTTAACGCAAAAACAGGCGACATGGAAAAAGGTGTTCCTATTCCTGTTGTGATTTCTGTTTACGAAGATCGTTCATTCACATTTATCATGAAACAACCACCAAACAGTTATTTCATCTTAAAAGCATTGAAGCTAAAATCTGGATCAAACAATCCAGGAACAGAAGTCGCTGGTGTTTTGAAAAAATCACAAGTAAAACAAATTGCTGAAGCGAAAATGGCTGACTTAAACGCCGTTAACATCGAAGGCGCAATGCGCATCATCGAAGGTTCAGCACGCTCAATGGGCGTAGAAATTGCGGAAGGATAATCAGATGGCTAAAATTTCAAAACACTTAAAAGCAGCCGGCGAACAGTTCGATAAAGAAACTCTTTACACTGTAAAAGACGCTGTAAAAATGCTTAAAGAATTGGCGTCAAAACGCAAATTTGATGAAACATTTGATATCGCAATGAACTTGGGTATTGACCCTAAACACGCTGACCAACAGGTTCGTGGAATGGTAACTTTACCAAACGGAACTGGCGCAACTGTGCGTGTTGCCGTTTTCGCCCGTGATGCAAAAGCAGACGAAGCGAAAAAAGCAGGCGCAGACATCGTTGGTGCAGAAGACTTGATGGATAAAATCAAGGCTGGCGAAATGGACTTTGACCGTGTTATTGCAACACCAGACATGATGCCTATCGTTGGTCAATTGGGTCAAATCTTGGGTCCAAAAGGGATGATGCCAAACCCTAAATTGGGTACCGTGACACCAGACGTTGTGAAAGCAGTGGAAGCAGCCAAAGGCGGCGCCATTGAATTCCGCGCTGAAAAAGCGGGTCTTATCCATGCAGGTCTTGGTAAATCAAGCTTTGATGCGAAGAAGATTGAAGAAAATATTCTTTTCTTTATCGAAACAATTCAAAAAGCCCGCCCCACAGGCGCGAAAGGGACTTTCATTAAGAAAATCACTCTTTCCACTACAATGGGCCCAGGTATCAAAATCGATATCGATTCTGCAACTGGTAAACAAGAAGCAGCAAAAGCAGCTTAATCGTAGGATCTAGATAATTTTAAGAAGCGCCCCATCGGGGGCGTTTTTTTTTAAGATTCACGTAATTCTTCGCAAGCTGCCTCTTCTTCAGAGGTCATTGGCGAGACTTCAATGCATTTCTGGCGCAGCCGATAATCAGAATCATAGCCATGCGAACTCCATGTATATATATCTAAAATGACGAACGGAAGCGCGGCAAAGATTATAACAGCAAATATAGTTATGATGTATTTTTTATTAATATTTATCATCTAATCCCTTGGGTCTATATATATGACAAGCAGCTTTAGCCGAGTGATAGCCTTTTGATTTTGCCGCTTTTCTACCAAACTTATTCGCTGTTTGATCTTCTTCTCCATCTTGATATTTATTCCAATACTTATCTTTTACTTCTTTAGCGTCACTTAAATTTCTGGCAATTAATTGCCCGCCCCAACCTCTTTCCGTGGCTTCATAATTTGCTATACAATGAAAATATTTATCTGCATCTTTCGTATTTGCTTCATTCATATTATCAAAATTTCTTTTAAAATCTTCAAAAGCATTACCTGCTTTTTTATCTTTTTTCAAATTGATTTGAATGTTGTTTTGAGTTTCTCCATCTGGATTAATGATACCATCTACTTTCAGTTTTTTATCTTTTTGGAAATTTTTAACAGATTTAAATAAGTCTTCGTCTGGATAAGGCGATAAACCCGTTTCACTATCGTCATAATAACCTAATGCTGTAAGTGCAAATTTTAAATCCGCTGCGTCTTCTTTATTAACTCTATTGTTTCTAGATATTGTATCTTTTATTACAAACATGCTTTCTCCTATAATTTAAAATAGGAATAATATCCTATTTTAAATTATTTATCAATTATATTTTTTGATTGTTCTTAATTACTGTATCGTTTAATTCTTAAATAAATTGAAGTAGAGAATAAACCCATGAAAACACGCGCCGCCATTGCCTATAAAGCTGGAGAGCCTCTCGTCATTGATACCGTTGACTTAGAAGGGCCAAAGGAAGGCGAAGTCCTAATTGAAAACATGGCCACAGGCGTGTGTCACACCGACGCATTTACCCTATCTGGTGAAGACCCCGAAGGGATTTTCCCCGCTATCCTTGGCCACGAAGGGGCGGGAATCGTGCGTGAAATTGGCGCGGGCGTGACGTCTGTTTCTGTTGGTGATCATATTATACCGCTTTATACACCAGAATGCCGTGAGTGTGATTTTTGTCTTAACCCTAAAACCAATCTCTGCCAAAAAATCCGTTCCACCCAAGGCGTGGGCTTAATGCCCGATGGCACTAGCCGTTTTTCCTTAGATGGTAAACCGCTGATGCATTATATGGGCACTTCAACATTTTCAAACTTTACGGTTTTGCCTGAAATTGCGGTTGCTAAAGTGCGCAAAGATGCCCCATTTGAAAAAATTTGCTATATCGGGTGCGGTGTTACCACGGGCATTGGCGCGGTTGTCTTTGATGCCAAGGTCGAGGCAGGCTCAACTGTCGCTGTTTTTGGCTTGGGCGGTATCGGCCTGAATGTTATCCAAGGCGCAAAAATGGTTGGCGCCTCTAAAATCATCGGTATTGATATCAACCCTTCTAAGGTTGAGCTCGCCACAAAATTCGGCATGACCAATTTTATCAATCCCAAAGAAACACCCAATGTGGTGGAGGCCATATGCGATTTGACCAATGGCGGCGTTGATTATTCGTTCGAATGTATCGGTAATGTGGATGTGATGCGCAACGCGCTGGAATGCACGCATAAAGGCTGGGGGGAGAGCTTTATTATCGGCGTCGCAGGCGCGGGTAAGGAAATTTCAACCCGTCCATTCCAGTTGGTCACGGGACGTAAATGGGGCGGGTCTGCCTTTGGCGGGGCGCGGGGGCGCACAGACGTTCCCAAGATCGTAGATTGGTATATGGAAGGCAAGATTAACATTGATGATATGATTACCCACGTCATGCCGCTGGATGAAATAAATACCGCTTTTGATTTAATGCACGAAGGCAAAAGCATTCGCAGCGTCATAAAATATTAAAAAAAGTTATGAAACCCCTTGACGGGTCTCTCAAAATCCTTATAACAACGGTAATTCTATCCAAGACCTTCGGCGCGTAAGCTTAATTTGCCGTTTGTAGATGGGGTTATATGATTAAGTTTTTTGGGCGTGCGTCCTTCGGTTTACCGATTGACGGCTTTTAAAATTTACTTATTAACCTAACTAATTTGGATAGCGACCTCGATAGGTCGCTTTTTTGTTAGGATAAGAATTTGATTAACAAGGCCGAGTAGCGTTTACGCGACGCAGGCAAACAAAAATCCGATAGGATTTTTTATAAAAAGAGGAACTTGAACAATGGCAATGACCAGAGCAAAAAAACAAAGTGAAATCGCAGATCTTAAAACCCGTATGGAAGACAGCGAAATCATTATTCTAACCCAAAATACTGGTTTAAATGCATCCAGCATTACTGATTTACGTCTTGAAATGCGTAAAAATGAGGTTGGCTTTAAAATCGTTAAAAACACTTTGGCGAAAATTGCCGCCCAAGGAAATAGCGGTGAAAAAATTATTGATATGTTTGCTGGTCCGGTTGGGATGGCAACTTCAAAAGACCCTGTTGCGGCGGCTAAAACGGCGCAAGACTTCTCCAAGAAAAACAACAAATTCGTCATTCTTGGTGGTGTTTACGGTGACATGGTCTTAGACGCAGCAGGCGTTAAGCAACTTGCAAGCATGCCTTCACTTGAAGAATTGCGCGCAAGTATTGCTGCCATGATTATGGCCCCTGCAAATAATTTGGCTGGCGCATTAAACGCACCAGGCGGAAAAGTAGCAGGTGCAATTAAAGCAGTTGCTGAAAAAGCAGAATAATTAAATTTAATTTATAGTTCATTTAAAAGGAGAAAATAAAATGGCTGAAGTAAAAAAATTAGCGGAAGAAATCGTAGGATTAACTTTGATGGAAGCATCAGAGCTTACAACTATTCTTAAAGAAGAATATGGTATCGAAGCGGCTGCTGGTGCAGTTGCTGTTGCCGCAGCGCCTGCTGCAAACGACGCTGGTGCAGAAGAGAAGACAGACTTTGATGTTGTTCTTGCTGCTGCTGGTGGTAACAAAATTGCCGTGATTAAAGAAGTTCGCGCAATCACTGGTTTAGGTCTTAAAGAAGCAAAAGAGCTTGTTGAAGGTGCCCCTAAGCCAGTTAAAGAAGGCGCAAAGAAAGACGAAGCTGAAGAAATCAAGAAGAAACTTGAAGCAGCAGGCGCGACTGTTGAACTTAAGTAATCTTGTTTAAATCATATTATATCTGAGAAGGGCGCGATGTCCTTTTCAGATAAAGATTTTAACTTTTTGATTATTTAGGGTAGACATTGAATTCATTATTCGTTACATAACAGACACATTTCAAGGCGAAGACGCTTAAGTCTTTTCGCCTTTTTATGCTTTTTCGTATTTTTACTAAGGAAAAGCGCGCTTTTTGAAAGAAAAGCACCCCGCATAATAGCTCGCCACTTTTGGTCGTTTTAGGTGTTATAAAAAAACGAAAACCATTGATAAGAATTTTGTTCCGCGGAAAAATCCGTGTGAATTTATTAAAAAACGAAACCTTAACCTTTAGGGATATAAGAGCTCATGGCAAAACAAGCAAAAAAAGCAGGTAAAATTTTAGGCGCGGCGACAGATGTTACCCGTGGCCACACCGGTATTGCAAACGACATTAACAGTTACACTGGACGTAAACGTGTTCGTCGTTCATTCGGTAAAATTCGCGAAGTGGCACAAATGCCAAACCTTATTGAGGTACAGCGCGATTCATATGAGCAATATTTACAAGCTGGTATTCCTGCTTCTGAGCGTAAAATGCAAGGCCTGCACAAGGTTTTAACCGAAGTGTTCCCGATTAAAGATTTCTCCGACAAAGCAGAAATTGATTATGTTTCTTACGAGCTAGAACAACCAAAATATGATGTTGAAGAATGTCAGCAACGTGGCATGACATTCTCTGCGCCATTGCGCGTTACATTGCGTCTGTCTGTATTCGATGTTGATGAAGATACAGGTCTTCGTTCTATTCGTGATATTAAAGAACAAGATGTTTACATGGTTGATATGCCATTGATGACAAATAATGGTACATTCGTTGTTAACGGAACTGAACGTGTTATCGTTTCTCAAATGCACAGATCTCCGGGTGTTTTCTTTGACCATGATGGTGGTAAAACACATGTATCTGGTAAATATTTATTCTCGACACGCGTTATCCCATACCGTGGTTCATGGTTAGATTTTGAATTTGATGCAAAAGACATGATGTACACACGTATTGACCGTCGTCGTAAATTGCCCGTAACAACATTCATGCGTGCCCTAGATTCTAAGCAGACAGAAGCCTTGCGTGCCGAAGCTGCAGAAAATGATAAAGACATTGACCCAATGATGGTTCAAGGTATGTCAAATGAAGAAATTCTTTCAACATTCTATGAAACTGTTCCTTATGTGAAATCTGACAAAGGATGGAAAACACCCTTTAATCCAGATAGCTATCGCGGTGTCAAATTGCCTCACGACCTTATTGATGCAAAAACAGGTAAAGTTGCTGCTGAAGCAGGTGAGAAAATTACACCACGTAAAGGCAAGAAACTTGTTGAGGACGGCCTAAGCGATATCCTTGTTCAAGATGAACAGCTTATTGGCTCATACTTGGCGGAAGATATCTTTGATGGTGAAACGGGTCAGGTTTACTTCGAAGCAGGTCATGAATTAACAGAAGAAGACCTTGGCGAATTCGAAAACTTCTCTATCAAAACATTGCCTATCCTTGCGATTGATCACTTAAATGTTGGTCCTTACATTCGTAACACAATGCAAATCGATAAATGTGAAACACGTGAAGAAGCGTTGATCGATATTTACCGTGTCATGCGCCCGGGTGAGCCACCAACAGTGGAATCAGCCGAAGCACTCTTTAACTCACTCTTCTTTGATGCAGAGCGTTATGACCTGTCTGATGTTGGTCGTAACAAAATGAACACACGTCTTGATTTGGATACATCTGATGAGACACACACATTAACCAAAGCTGACATCATCGCTATGCTTCAATACTTGCACGGTCTAAAAGACGGTAAAGGCGAGGTAGACGATATTGATAACTTGGGTAACCGTCGTGTTCGTTCTGTTGGTGAATTGATGGAAAACCAAATCCGTGTTGGTCTTCTTCGTATGGAACGCGCCATTCGTGAGCGTATGTCATCTGTTGAAATTGACACTTACATGCCACATGATTTGATTAACGCAAAACCTGCTGCGGCTGCTGTGCGTGAATTCTTTGGCTCATCACAACTGTCTCAGTTCATGGACCAAACGAACCCATTATCTGAAATTACTCACAAACGTCGTCTGTCGGCGCTTGGCCCAGGTGGTTTAACACGTGAGCGTGCGGGCTTTGAAGTCCGTGACGTTCACCCAACTCACTATGGTCGTATTTGTCCGATTGAAACGCCAGAGGGGCCAAATATTGGTTTGATTAACTCTTTGGCTACATTCGCGCGTGTAAACAAATATGGTTTCATCGAAGGGCCTTACCGTCGTGTGACGAACGGTGATGTAACGGATGAAGTTATTTACATGTCTGCGATGGAAGAATCTAAATATACGGTTGCGCAAGCAAACGCGAAGTTAACCGATAATAACAACTTCGAAGCGGACCTTGTTTCTTGTCGTAAAGGTGGTGAAAACCTTATGGCACAACCAGAACACATCGAATTCATGGACGTTAGCCCGAAACAGATTGTGTCTGTTGCGGCGTCACTTATTCCATTCTTAGAAAACGATGATGCGAACCGTGCCTTGATGGGGTCAAACATGATGCGTCAGGCTGTTCCATTGCTAAAGGCCGAAGCGCCATTGGTTGGTACAGGGATGGAAGCAACTGTTGCTCGTGACTCTGGCGCGGCTGTTTCTGCACGTCGTACTGGTGTTGTTGTGAAAGTGGATGCAAACCGTATCGTTGTTCGCGCCACCGAAGAATTGGATGCAACTGAAGCAGTTGTTGATATTTACAAAATGTCAAAATTCCAACGTTCTAACCAATCAACTTGTATGCTTCAAAAGCCACTTGTAAAAGTAGGCGATGAAGTGCGTGCAGGTGACATCATTGCTGATGGGCCATCGACTGAAATGGGTGAATTGGCTTTGGGTCGTAACGTCCTTGTCGCCTTTATGCCTTGGAATGGTTATAACTTTGAGGATTCAATCCTTCTTTCTGAGCGTATCGTGCGTGACGATGTTTATACATCAATCCACATTGAAGAATACGAAGTAATGGCACGTGATACCAAATTAGGGACCGAAGAAATTACCCGTGATATTCCAAATGTTGGTGAAGAAGCCCTCAAGAGTTTGGATGAATCAGGTATCGTTCATATCGGCGCCGAAGTTGGCCCAGGTGACATCTTGGTCGGTAAAGTAACACCAAAAGGCGAAAGCCCAATGACACCAGAAGAAAAATTGCTGAGAGCAATCTTTGGTGAAAAGGCAGCTGATGTTAAAGACACCTCTCTTCGTTTGCCCTCTGGTGCAGTGGGGACTATTGTTGATGTGCGCGTGTTTAACCGACGTGGTATCGATAAAGATTCTCGTGCGATGGCGATTGAGCGTGAAGAAATCGAACGTCTTGCAAAAGACCGTGATGCGGAGCGTTTAATCCTTGAAGATGGTTTCTATGGTCGTTTGGAAGAATTACTTCTGGGTCAAACTGTTGCCAAAGCCTTCAAAGAAGGCGATCTGAAAAAAGGCGCCAAAATTGATAAAGCGACATTAGATGGAATGAAGCGCGGCTGGTGGCGTCAAATCGTGATCGAAGATCAAAACACGATGGACGAAATCGAAGCCATGTCAAAAACCGTTGATAATGCTGTCGATGATATTAAAGAGCGTTTTGAAAACAAAGTTGAAAAACTTCAACGTGGTGATGAATTAATGCCAGGTGTGATGAAGATGGTTAAAGTCTTCGTTGCGATCAAACGTAAAATGCAATCTGGTGATAAAATGGCCGGTCGTCACGGTAACAAAGGGGTAGTGTCACGCATCATGCCTGTGGAAGACATGCCATATACCGAAGATGGCACGCCCGTTGATATCGTATTGAACCCCCTTGGTGTTCCCTCCCGTATGAATGTGGGTCAGATTTTGGAAACACATTTGGGTTGGGCTTCGGCAAACTTGGGTAAACAAATCGGCGATGTAATTGATGCATTTAATGATAAGAAAAACCCAACGAAAGACGAAGTCAAAGGCTTGCGCGTTAAATTGTCAGATGCTTATGGCGAATCTGAAATGGACGCCAAAGTGAACGAGCTTGATGATATCGAAGTTGTCGAAATGGCTGGTAACTTGCGTAAAGGTGTGCCGATGGCAACACCAGTCTTTGATGGCGCAGTTGAAGCAGACATTGACGTCTTGCTTGAAAAAGCAGGCTTGGAAACAACAGGTCAAATGACATTGATTGATGGTCGTACGGGGGAGAAATTCCACCGTCCGGTTACTGTCGGTATCATTTACATGTTGAAACTACATCACTTGGTTGATGACAAGATTCACGCCCGTTCAATCGGACCGTACTCTCTTGTTACACAACAACCATTGGGTGGTAAGGCGCAATTTGGTGGTCAAAGATTTGGTGAGATGGAATGTTGGGCATTGCAGGCGTATG
>CAYGUV010000021.1:0-20032 GCA_964353185.1 uncultured Micavibrio sp.
TAATGCTGCAACCAATGTGCCAATGGCAACAAAGTAAAAAGTAATTGTTTCTGGTTTTTCTGTCTTGCCTAGATATCTTAAAATTGTTTGTAATGTGGCGTGCATGAATGCCGCGCTTAACGCCAGTGTTACCCCTAAGGCATTAAACGCACCGTTGGGTTGAAGCATGATGATAACCCCCACAAAACCAATTAAAATTGCCCCCCATCGAAACGGCCCTACTTTTTCGGAAAGAAAAATAATACCCAAAATGGGGATAAATAAAGATGATGTGAATAAGAATGCGGTTGTATCGGCCATGGGCATAACCGAAAAGGCCGCAAAAGTTACAATCAAACTGATGGTTCCAATAACAGCGCGGATAATTATACCTAAGGGCCGCTGATTAATTTTAGGTATCTCTTTTTTCTTCATCACAAAAATAAGAAATAAAAAAGGGATGGTTGCAATTAAGTTTCGATAAAATGCAATTTCAATGACGTGGTGCGTATCGCTTAATAATTTGGCAAAAACATTCATAACCGCCAACATAAAAAACGCCAAAATACCAGCAATCATGCCTTTTATAATATTGTCGGAGTTATGCAATGTTTGAGAGCCTTTAAAAGAAAACTATTTATTCATAAATTTATGGTACTATTATTACACTGGCTAGGATAGCCATATAAAAATACATTTTTAAGGGAGATCAGTATGATCGAATTAAACGCATCCATTTCATCATATTCACGCAAACAAGTGAGCATTGAATCACAATATCAACGCCAATCTATTTCTGTTTCTAAGGGGCAGGGGGGTGATAAACCAGATATCTTGAATGGCTCCAATCAAGAAAATCAAATTACGGATGAGCTAGATATTAGCGCCGCAGCGATTGAAAAATTAAATGAGGCAAAAGCACTTTCTGATCAAATCAAAGCATATTTGGATTATCTCAATGGTGAAACACCTCAGAATGTCGTGTTGGTAAAGCCATCAAACGATAATGACAACATACAAATAGAGGCGCAATCAGTTGAAGCCTCGGCCAGTATTTCATATACCGAAACAACAGCCACCCAAACGGACATCAACGCCCGCTTTACCGATGATGGGCAGTTAATTGATTTAGAGATTAATCAAATACGTGTTTCCGAGCGTGAGTTGAATGTTGATCTACAAAGCAGAATTTTAGATTTATCAATCGCGGCTTAATTAATCCAATAAAAAAAGCGGCCGTTAAAGCCGCTTTTATTTTATTCTTTATTAAGGAGAAAGTTTAGTTTTTCTCTTTATCAACTAATTGACCTTTTTTGATCCATGGCATCATTGAGCGGAGGCGCTCGCCGACTTCTTCGATACCGTGTTCGGCATTGTTACGGCGTGTTGCCTTAAAGCTTGGCTGGCCTGCATTACATTCTTGCATCCAATCACGCACAAAACGGCCTGATTGAATATCTGCAAGGACGCGTTTCATTTCCGCTTTGGTTTCGTCTGTAATGATACGTGGGCCTGTAACATAGTCACCATATTCCGCCGTATTGGAGATAGAGTAGCGCATGTTTGCCATACCGCCTTCATATAATAGATCAACGATTAATTTTACTTCGTGCATACATTCAAAATACGCCATTTCTGGTGCGTATCCCGCGTCAACCAGTGTTTCAAAACCACCTTTGATCAGCTCACATAGGCCGCCACAAAGAACGACTTGCTCACCAAATAAGTCAGTTTCACATTCTTCACGGAATGACGTTTCAATAATACCTGAACGGCCACCGCCAATTGCAGATGCATAAGACAGGCCAATGTCTTGGGCGTTACCGCTTGCATCCTGATGAATGGCGATCAAGCAAGGCACACCGCCACCTTTTTGGTATTCACCGCGCACTGTATGGCCAGGGCCTTTTGGGGCAACCATTAAGATGTCTAAGTCTGCGCGAGGCTCAATCAAGTTAAAGTGAATGTTTAAACCATGGGCAAACATTAACGCTGCGCCTTTTTTCATGTTGTCATGAAGGTGGTTATAATAGATTTCACGTTGCAGCTCATCAGGTGTTGCCATCATCATGACGTCTGCCCATTTTGCAGCTTCTGTAACATCCATTGTTTCAAAACCAGCATCTTTTGCTTTTTTATTTGTAGAGCTTTCAGGGCGAAGGGCGATACGCACTTCTTTTGCGCCGCTATCTTTTAGGTTTGCGGCGTGCGCGTGACCTTGTGAGCCATAACCAATGACAACAACTTTTTTGTTTTTGATTAGATTTACATCACAATCGCTATCGTAATAAACACGCATTGATGTTTTGTTTTCTGGCTCTTTTGCCTTAAGGGGGGTTACATTTGATTTTGACATTTTATTCCTTCTCTTTTTTTAAATGAATCAATAAATTAAAATTTTTCTTTACCGCGTGAAATAGCGGCGGCGCCAGTACGGCTAATATTCACCATACCAAGGGGGACCATAAGGTCGATAAAGGCATCACATTTTTCGGTGGAGCCAGTGACTTCAAACACGAAATGCTCTGGTGTTGAATCAACAACGCGGGCGCGGAAAATATCAGCGGTGCGTAGCGCTTCGATACGTTTTTCGCCATCACCTACAACTTTGATCAGCACAAGCTCACGTGACACGTGCGGACCACTTGCGGTAAGGTCAGTAACTTTGTGAACAGGAACTAACCGCGCCAATTGATTTTTAATTTGTTCAATTACATCGGGCGTCCCAACGGTGACAATGGTCATGCGTGATTGATTAAGTTTTTTGCTTACCTCGGCTACAGTTAAGCTTTCAATATTATACCCACGGCCAGAGAAAAGACCAATGACGCGGGCCAGTACGCCAGGTTCGTTATCAACCAATACGGATAATGTGTGACGTTCAATCACCACATTTAATGGGCCATCGCCATATACACTTTTATTACTATCATTATTTATAACCATTGTTTTATACCAACTTCTTATCAAATTGTTCGGCATCTGCAGCCAAAATCATTTCATTATGCGCTTTTCCTGATGGGATCATCGGGAAGCAATTCTCACTTTGGCAAACATTAACATCAACAATTGTCACCTTATCTGTTGTTAACATTTGTTGGATAACGCCATCTAACTCATCCGGTGTGCTGGCGCGTAAACCTATACCGCCATAGGCCTCTGCCAATTTAACAAAGTCTGGTAGGCTTTCGGTATAGCTTTGGGAATATCGTTCACCATGGAGTAGTTCTTGCCATTGACGTACCATACCCATCCATTGGTTGTTGAGGATAAATATTTTTACGGGTAAGTTATATTGAACTGCCGTGCTCATTTCTTGAATGTTCATTAAGATGGACGCTTCGCCAGCCACATCAATAACAAGGCCATCAGGATTACCCAATTGTGTGCCAATTGCCGCAGGCAGGCCATATCCCATTGTTCCTAAACCGCCTGATGTCATCCATCTGTTTGGTTTGTTAAAGGGGAGGAATTGAGCCGCCCACATTTGGTGCTGACCGACTTCGGTTGTAATGTAGTGATCGCGATTATTTTCTTTTTGATCAATTTGTAAAAAATGATTCAGGCGTTCAAGCGCATATTGCGGTTTAATAATTGTATCGCTTTTCTTATAAGCCAAGCAATCTTTGGCGCGCCATTCATCAATTTGTGACCACCAACGATTAAGTGCATCTTGGTCAGCTTTGTATTTCTTCTTTTTCCAAATTTCTAACATTAGCTCAATTGTGCGGCCCGCATCGCCAACAATTGGAATATCAACTTGAATAATTTTATTGATTGAACTGGGGTCGATATCAACATGAATCTTTTGTGAATTGGGGGAGAATTTATCGGTTGCGCCCGTCACACGGTCATCAAAACGCGCACCAATATTAATCATCACATCACAATCATGCATGGACCAGTTGGCCTCATACGTGCCGTGCATACCAAGCATTCCGAGCCATTGTTCGTCATGGGCGGGGTAACATCCCAACCCCATAAGCGTGCTGGTAATTGGAAATCCTGTTTTACGGACAAGCTCGGTTAAATCTTTACTGGCTTTGGGGCCTGCATTGATAACACCGCCGCCTGTATAGAAAACTGGGCGTTTGGCATTGGCCATTAATTCAACGGCGGCCTCAACGGCGCTGCGGTCTGGTTCGGTTTGGGGTTTATAAATATGTGTCACCGCTTCTTTTTTATTCACGTAGTTGCCTTCGGCAAATTGAATATCTTTGGGTAGGTCAATAACAACAGGGCCCGGACGTCCAGTCCCGGCAACATGAAATGCCTCATGCATAATGTTCGACAACATGTTTACGTCTTTAACGAGGTAGTTGTGTTTTGTACATGGACGTGTGATGCCTGTTGTATCGGCTTCTTGGAAGGCGTCATTTCCGATTAGAAATGTTGGAACCTGCCCTGTGATACAGACAAGGGGAATGGAATCTAGCAACGCATCGGTTAATCCGGTAACGGCATTGGTTGCGCCTGGGCCAGATGTAACCAATATAACGCCTGTTTTACCTGTGGATCTTGCATATCCTTCGGCGGCGTGCGCCGCACCTTGTTCATGACGACAAAGAATGTGTTTGATTTTTTGCTGCTTAAATATTGCATCATAGATAGGCAACACCGCGCCTCCAGGATATCCAAATATTGTATCGACGCCTTGTTCAATAAGGGCTTCGATAACCATTTCGGCGCCAGACATTGTTTTGGCGGGGGAGGAGATAGCCTCTGAGATCATATCAGAAGATTTTTGTGTAATTTTTTTTGCGACTGTTTTCATAGTCATTTTATATACCTTAATTCGTTTGTTTATCCAATGTTTAGTCCGTTTTTAGCAATAAAAAACCCCGAATTTTCATTCAGGGCGCTAAAGTCATTCAAATTTTAAAATATTATTTCAAAACGATGCCGTTAGCGCGCTCGTAACGAGCAGCACCAACACTAGGACAACATTTAATAAGTTAATATTTTGGTTCATGGTTATATTGTTACCCAATAAATTTAATTGACGCAAGATAAATATTGATTGATTTTATTTACATAATTTATTATAAGATAATATGAATTTAGCAGATAAGATTTCAGAAGCTTTCTCTAAGAAGGGTATTCCTAATGTGGCTAAGCTAGGTTGGGATACTTTGGAATTTTATGATAAACATGGTGAAGAAATCTTTACTTGTACTGTAACAACAGATTTTCCTACATCTGATATCATGAGATTTACTGTTAAACGTAATGGTCAAGGTCTAGCAAAAGCTGCTTTGCAGTCTATTGCAAAACATTTTACTGATGCGGGGGTATCATATATTGGTTTGCATATGGTGCGAGATAGCGGTTTGTCTTTTTGGCCCCGCTTTGGCGCTGTGCCGTCAGATGGAGCATTAAGCCAGAGATGTTACGCTAAACCACTAATTGAAGATTATTTCATCCATAAATACGGAGAGTATTTAATGGATGCTTATATTATAGCAGAACAAGACCCGATAGAAGCATGGTATTATTTAACAGATCCCAAAACTAAAACGCCTCGCGAATTAATAGAGAGATTAAATATGAGTTCTCATAATAGCTCAATGTATATTGATTTAAGCCATGCCCCAGTGCGGGAACGCCTAGGTCTCGATTAATTGCACTTTAATATCTTCATTTTCTTTTATCTGATGTCTAAACCATGTGACTTGGCGTTTGGCGTAGCGGCGGGTTTCGGCTTGGCCTTTTTCGATGGCCTCGTCTTTGGACATTGTGCCTTTGATATATGCGCTTAAGGGCTTATACCCCAATGAATTGGTTAACAGCGCGCGTTCATTCACTTCGCCTTTTTCGATACGCGTGTGAAATTCTTTTATCTGGTCGATTGCCCCTATCTTCAACATTTGAACAAATCGCTGATTGCATCTTTCATATAAAATATCACGCGGGGGCATAACCAAATGCACCGTGAATTGCCAATCACTGGGCGGTTTTGATTTCGGCAGGGCTTGCCATTCGCTTAGGCTCTTGCCGCTAAATTCTATAACCTCCCACGCGCGGATTAGACGCGCGGTGTTAAAAGGTTCTAGACGTTTTGCCATGACAGGGTCACGTTCCATCAACGCCGCATGAAAGGCAGGGTTGCCAAGTTTTTTTTGTTTGGAATTGGCGGCCTCGCGAATTTCATCTGGAATATCAGGCATCGGCGATAGCCCATAAAGAAGCGCATTTATATAAAGACCACTGCCACCTGTTATAAGCGGGGTTTTACCCTCACTAAGTAATTCGTGTATTCGAGGCTCCACCATTTCGCGAAAATTGCCGGCGGAGCATGCCTCGTTCGGGTGAAGGTGGCCGTAGAATTCATGGGGCGCTTTTCCCAAATCTGCGGCTGGTGGTTGCGCGGTTAAGATGGGGATACCATCATATATTTGCATGGAATCAGCATTAATAATCACGCCGTCATGCTGCCCCGCCAATTCAAGCGCGTGGGCAGATTTGCCACTCGCCGTTGGTCCTGCGATAATGTGTATATTATGTTTCATTAAGTGTATCTAATATTTCATGAAATTCTAAATAGCCTGCTTCCGCGTTTAGGTGTCCACCTTTTTTGATAATATGAAGCGGCGCGTTTAACTCACTTGAAATTTTTTCTGCGTGGGATAGCGGAACATAGGGGTCATTATCACCATGAAAAACGATATTATTCACGCAGGCCTGCGCGATGGTTTCCCACTCAAATGGCTTGTCTATAAACGTTTTATTGAGCGCATCAAATTCATTGCCAAGAAAGTCAATAACTGTAGCAACAAAAATGGCTCGCTTAGGTTTAACGAGATTCTGTTCCAACAACCGTAAAGCAAAACTGCCGCCGCAGCTGTGGCCAATGAATAAATCGGCTCTCTCAAAATCAGGCACCTGTTCTTTAAGAGCATTAATCCAATTTTCAAGCGATTGATTAGTGGGAGTGGGAAGGGCAGGCGCCGAAACGCCCCACCCGTTTGTTTCAAGATAATTCTTCAACCAAGGAAACCAGTTTCCTTCTGGTGATCCTTGAGTGCCATGAAAAATTATTGCTTGTTTCACAGCCTATTTCTTTTTTGGTTTATCATCTTCATCGGCCAATTTAACACCCATAAAGCGTATGTCACCTTCGCGGTTTACCAGAAGAAGAACAAAAGTTTTTCCTGCGCGTTGTGCTTTTTTCAAAACACTCGAGAACTCCTTAACGTCTGATACAGGCTCTTTGTTGATCTCTTCAATGACATCACCCACCATGATGCCAGCTTTGGCGGCTTCACCGCGCGCTTCTAGTTTTGTGACAACAACGCCTTTTACATTTTGGTTTAAACCAAATGTATCACGCGCCAATGGTGTAATGCGTGAAACGGTTATTCCCAAAGAGGCAAAATCCGTATTGCTGTCTGACATTTTTTCCTTTGCGGGTGCGCCATTTTCAGCAAGAAGTCCATCTTCTTCTGCTTTTTCAAGCTCGCCAATGGCGACTTTTGCGCGGCGCATTTTGCCATCACGCCAGAATTTAACGACAACGTCTGAATCAATTGTTGTTTCTGCAACGATGCGGGGAAGGGCACGCATGGTGTCGACTTCTTTTCCATCAAATTCAACGATAACATCGCCAGGCTCTAATTTTGCATCTTCGGCGGGGCCGCCAGCTGTAATACCCGCGACTAACGCGCCTTTGGTATTTTCAAGGCCGAGGCTTTCTGCAATTTCTTCGGTAACGGTTTGAATACGCACACCCAGCCACCCACGGCGTGTTTTACCGTATTTGATTAATTGATCAATCACAGGTTTGGATAGGTTGGATGGAATAGCAAAACCAATCCCTACAGATCCACCAGAGGGGGAATAAATGGCCGTATTGATACCAATCACTTCTCCTTTTAAGTTGAACATGGGGCCACCTGAATTTCCACGATTAATGGAGGCATCTGTTTGGATGTAATCATCATAAGGGCCAGAATTAATATCGCGTTGACGCGCAGAAATAATCCCTGCTGTCACTGTACCTCCCAAACCAAACGGGTTACCAATGGCCACAACCCAGTCTCCAACACGCATAGTGTCGCTTTGACCAAATTTAACGGCCGTTAATTCTTTATCGGTGCCCACTTTTAATACGGCAACATCAATTTTCTCATCATATCCGACCAATTCTGCAGGGATGGTTGAATCATCATGCAAGGTAATACGAATTTCTTCGGCATCGCGAACAACATGGTAATTGGTGGCAACATATCCTTTTTCTGCATCAATGATGAAACCAGATCCCAAAGACGCCGCTGGAAGGGACGGCTGTGCTGGGCCACCAAATTGGTTGCGGTTATTCATAAAATCTTCAAAGAAATCTTGGAAAGGGGACCCTTCAGGAAACTGAAAGTCAGGCATTTGTTGCGGGCCGCCCATATCATCATTAAATTCTTCAATTTTCGCGGTAGAGGATACATTGACAACAGCAGGCAATAATTTTTCGGCCAAATCTGCAAAGGACCCAGGGGCGTTATCAACCATAACTTCGCGGGCTTGTGCAATGTGCGCAGATGCGGTCATTAAAATAAGAACAAGAACAAAAACAAAATGTTTTGCGGTAAGTTTATTCGAATTCATGCTTTTATATCCTTTAAGATTATAGAAATTTTTGTATTAACCAAATGCCCATGACACCTAAGGCGACCATGGATGCGCCATAATAGCGAAACTTTTCAGGGTCCATTTCAGACGCTAGTTTCATGACCTTTTGAATTTGCGTCGTAAAAACGGCATAAATCAGGCCTTCAATGACAAATATTAGGGCGATCGCTAGAAATATATGTACCAAAAATTCTGTCATACCCGCTCAAATGTTACTGAGTATTTTCAAAATAACGGAAAAATTCGCTATCGGGTGACAGGATCAGACGTGTTTCTGAATCGGCCAATGTCTTTTTGTAAGCATCCATTGAACGAATAAATCCGTAAAAGTTTTTATCTTTATTAAAAGCTTCGGCATATATTTTAATTGATTGATTATCACCTTCCCCCCGAAGGATGGAAGAGTCACGATCCGCATTCGCCAAAATAATGGTACGCTCACGGTTGGCAAGGGCGCGGATTTCTTTGGCGCGTTCTTCCCCTTTTGCACGTGTTTCAGTGGCGCGCTCCTGAAGCTCAGAAATCATTCTGCGAACGGTTGATGTTCTCAATTCATTCGTTAAATCGGCCCGAACGATACGTACGTCGACGATCTCGATCCCTAATTCATCTTGTTGAATCTTACGATTAACGCGGCGACGAATGTCATTCATAACCTCTGTTCGTTCCTCTGAAAGCAACTCTTTTAATGAAGTTTTACCCAATACGGCACGTGTCGCATCGTTTAGAATATTATTGATACGCTGGTTAGCTATAGTGATAGTGCTTAGGGTTTTCAGGAATTGAAGGGGATCAACAATTTTATAACGGGCAAAGCTGTCAACAATGATTGGCTCCCCACTAACATTTTGAATTTTAGGACGCTCCATCACGATATCTTCGGCACCTTCAATTTCTACTTCGGCGATAATTTCCTCTTTAGGCTCTGGCTGAATAATAGTGGAACTGGCGATAACAACTTGCTCAGGCTCTGGATCGACAGATAATACGCGGCGGTCAAAACGGCGCACTTCTTGGATTAATGGTATTTTAAAGTGAATACCTGGGCCTCTGGGTTCCCCGACAGGATTTCCAAGTTGTAGGACAAGGGCTTGTTCTGTTTCATCAACGATGAAAATGGACAGCGAGCCGAGAAGAACGACAGCGGCTAGGATGACACCAAATATATTTAATGTAGATGTTTTCATACTTATTTCTCGCTTATATGCTTATTGTTGTTTGTTATTGTTAGTAGCCGGAGCCAACTGATTTAGAGGAAGGTAAGGAACAACACCTTGTTTGCCGTCCCCTTGATCAATAATAATTTTCTGCGCGTTTCCTAAAACTTCTTCCATAGTTTCAAGGTAAATACGCTTTTTGGTTACATCGGGTCCAGTTAGGTAAGATTCATAGATTGAATTAAAACGATCCGCATCACCTGTCGCGCCAGCAACCGTTGATTCCTTATAGGCTTCGGCTTCTTGAATGCGTTGGATGGCTTCCCCGCGGGCTTTTGGTAAGATATCTTCACGATAGGCACGGGCACGGTTTTGTACATCTTCTGCGTCTTGTTTTGCCGATTGTACGTCTTGGAATGCTTGTTGGACATCTGGGTGCACTTCTGCGCGTTGGATAAGAACCTGCGTAATATTCACGCCAGAGCTATATTCATCCAAATTATTCTGAATAATTTGCTTGGTTTCTTGGGCGACGCGGTCACGGTCGGTTGTGATGATGGGGAACATGTTGGTTTGGCCAACTTCTTCACGGATGGCACTTTCGACAACTTTTTTAACTGTGGCTTCTTGGTCTTTTATTTTGAAAAGATAGTCTTCGGCGGATTTAATGTTCCACTGCACAACTAAATCAACGTCAACAATGTTACGATCAGATGTCAGCATTAGGCTTTCTTCTGGTACGTCGCTTGCGCCTATATTTCCTCGGCCAAAGCTTTCAACGAAGCCAATGTTCATTTTACGAATTTCGTTCACATTTACTTTTGTGACTTTTTCAATAGGGGTCGGTAATTTAAAACTTAATCCTTCTTCAGATTTTGTACGGTCCCATGCGCCAAAACGTTGAATAACCGCTTGTTCCCCCGGCTTTACAATATAAGTACACATTGTAACAAAGATTGCTAATAATACTAAACCAAGGATAATGCCGATGGCACCGCCGCCTAAATTACCCGGTATCATATTGCCAAGGTCTTGTTTGGCGCGGTTGATGGCTTCGTTTAAATCAATTTCATCTTTGTTATTATAGGGGCGTCCTTCAGGTCTTTGAGGTTTTGGCTTGTTGCCTTTGTTTCCCTTATTATTTCCCCATGGGTTTTTACCGGAGCCTTTTTTGTCGTCTGACATGTATTTATCGTCCTTGATTTAAGTCGTTATCCTGATTACATCTATGTTCATAACAATAACGTTTTTTATGTTTGACGCAAGGAAGAAGGGTAAATTTTAACGATGCAAAATGCCCTAAAATTAAAAATTTTTGACGCATTGGAAGATATAGTCTCAAAAGAGGCTATTTCAGGATTACATATTGATGAAAACGCGCATGTCATTTTTTCTATTTCTGTTGATCCATCCAAAGGAACGGCGTTAGAGGATTTACGTATCGAGGCGGAAAAGCGTGTTCTGGCATTAGATGATGTTAAATCCGTAATGGCCGTTTTAACCGCGCAAAAAAATAAAACGCCAGACCCGCATGGCATGAATAAAAACCCAAAGTTGACTATTGCTGCAAAAAATATCATTGCGGTGGCTTCGGGCAAAGGGGGGGTTGGTAAATCAACTGTGGCGGTAAATTTAGCCTATGCTTTGTCGTGTGCGGGACAAAAAGTTGGGCTGCTTGATTGTGATATTTATGGGCCAAGTGTTCCTACCTTAACAAATTTACCGATTAAAAAGCCTGAGCAAGAGGGCGGAAAAATTATTCCTTTTGACGCCCATGGCATGAAGGTGATGTCGATTGGTTTTTTAACGGATAAAGATGCCGCAATGATTTGGCGTGGGCCTATGGTGCAAACGGCTATTTACCAAATGCTGCGTGATACAAAATGGGATGATGAAACGGGGGAGCCGTTGGATGTACTTATTCTTGATATGCCGCCTGGGACGGGGGATGCACAGTTAACGATTGCGCAGAAAATTGACGTATCTGGCGCGGTGATTGTTTCTACCCCGCAAGATTTGGCATTATTGGACGCGATCAAAGCGATTAACATGTTTGCAAAAACTGATGTGAAAATTTTAGGCTTAATCGAAAATATGAGCACGCATCTTTGTGAAAATTGCGGCCACGAAAGCCATATTTTTGGCCATAATACGGTAAAAATTGAAGCTGAAAAGCGTGGTGTGAATTTTTTAGGGGCTATTCCTCTTTCCGCCAGTATTCGGGAGAGGTCGGATGCGGGGATACTTGAAAGTGGAGAAGTTTTTGAAGGAATTGCGCGCGATATCTTAAGCACGCTCAAACACTAAAAAACTAAAACCATCATGGTCATCACGAGATATTTCTTTCCATGTAGTTTTATCAAGTTCAGGGAAATATGCGTCGCCTTCGGGTGATTGGTTCACACGGGTTAAATATATGCGATCCGCAAGATTGAGGGCTTGTTCATAAATGGTTGCCCCGCCAATAATCATCACTTCGTCATGGTTTAATGCCTTGGCTTTTTCAATGGCCTCTGGGATGGAAGTTGCGCTGGTGGCCCCTGCATGGTTAAAGCCGCTGCGGCTGATGACGATGGAGGGTCGATTGGGAAGCGCCTTACCCAGCATGTCATAAATGCTTTCAAATGTTTTGCGCCCCATGATGCAGGGTTTACCCATTGTCTTTTCTTTAAAATATTTAAAATCTGCAGGGATGTGCCACGGCATTTTATTATCTTTTCCGATGACATTGTTTTGCGCGGCTGCGACGATCATGGAGATTGTTACGCTCATATCTTATACCGCAATCGGGGCTTTGATGGTTGGGTCTGCTTCGTAATTTAGTAATTCAAAATCATCGAATTTAAATCCGAAGATATCTTTGACATCTGGGTTTATTTTCATGGTTGGCAGTGCCTTGGGTGTGCGGGTGAGTTGCAGTTTAACTTGCTCCACATGGTTAGAATAAATATGCGCGTCGCCAAAACTATGGACGAAGTCACCGGGTTCTAAATCACAGACCTGCGCCATCATCATGCAAAGTAGTGAGTAAGAGGCAATGTTAAACGGCACGCCTAAGAATATATCAGCGGAGCGTTGATAAAGCTGGCACGATAATTTGCCATCAGCCACGTAAAATTGAAACATCGTGTGACACGGAGGTAAGGCCATCTTGTTCACTTCACTAACATTCCAGGCGGACACGATATGACGGCGAGAGTCAGGATTGTTTTTTATTTGATCGACAAGGTGCGAGATTTGGTCAATGGTTGTACCATCGGGCGCAGGCCAGCTGCGCCATTGATGTCCGTAAACAGGGCCAAGCTCGCCATTTTCATCCGCCCATTCGTTCCAGATACGCACGCCATTATCGGTAAGATATTTTATGTTCGTGTCGCCATCTAAAAACCAAAGCAATTCATGGATGATGGATTTTAAATGCAGTTTTTTTGTGGTGACCATTGGAAACCCTTCGGACAGATCAAAGCGCATTTGATGGCCAAATACGCTTATCGTTCCTGTGCCAGTGCGGTCTTCTTTTTTCGTTCCGTTATCCAACACATGTTGCATCATATCCAAATATTGCTGCATTTATTCACCTCTCCTGCTTAATGATGAAAGGATACTGTAAGGCGATTCTGTTGTGAAAATTAAGGGATAAAAACTTATTTTCACAGATGAAAAAAACGCATTCATTAACCTTTTGATTTTAAATGAAAAATTCAATTCCTTCAGTTCGTTTGTTATTTTTGAGGGGGTGGGGGTGGAAATTTTGATCATATTTAAATTTTTGTTTTGTTTCAGTTAGTTACAAAAGCATTATAGGAAAAAATACCTATCTATTCAAGGTTTAAATTTATTGACATAATGTAAGTGTTGCTTGTATATATATTCCTTTAAAAAAATAAGAGTGTGTGAAATGTTTGAAGTGAAGGCTGATTTCCCAAGTTTGCGGGAAGTAATAGAACAAAGAAATTCTATTTATAAAGATAAAACGGTTACGACGACAGCGGGCGTGACCGTTAGTGCGTTTGCGGCGGCCACAATGATTGAAGCTATTCAAGATATGCAGTATGCGCATAAATGGTTATTAAGCATTCTTGCAGGATTGCAAAAGGATGAAGAAATAGGCTTAATTGACGATGATTCCTTTGACGTTTTGGTCAAATATTTACCCAACCATGCATTTTTGAAAGATTTGAAAATGAGTGAGCAGGGGGCTGCTTTTTTCAGAGAGGTTTTTCCTGATTTTAATAAAGAGCGTAACAAAATTGGCAGAATAGATTTTAAGAATTTGGGTGAACAGTTGAACCGAATTGAGAGAGATGCTCGTACTGTGGTTCTATTTCCAACGCGTTTAGAGGCTTAGGTTATTATGTCGATTTATTTTAAATCACCTTTGGTAGAGATATCCCGCAGGCATTTTAAGGGGGACGTCATACAAACGCCCACTCACTTTGGCATATCTGCGCAGGCGGCAGAAGACACATTAAAATTTATGAAAGGTGAGTGGCGGCATCCAACCAGAAGGGAGAGGTTGATAGAGGCTTTACTCAGTGCTTCTGTAGGTGAAAAGTTAGATGCAGACATTTATAAGAAGCTTAGAAATTTTGACCCTTTAAATATTTTATTTCCAGATGGTGATATGGACAGTATTACAAAAGATTTTCTAAATGGGTGCTTTATTAAAGGCGAGAAAGTAGCGGGGAATACGCCATATTATTTAGAAACAAGAAATTATGATTCCCAGCTAGCGAGCCTTCAACCAGATATAGTGATATCTGTGGCGGGTATCGCATTGAAAATACCTGCTTTTTACAAAATATAAGCTTTTTCTTTCATTTTTTACTGATATCTCATATAATAGGAACTGCAGGGCTTGCCCTGATATGACGCTAAACGTGGTTACGGAATAAGCGATCGTGGACCCGGGGGCAGTACCCGGCAGCTCCACCAATTTATACGTTTTGCCCAAGAAAACTTAGGCAAAACTGTTTTTCGAGCAAATGATTGCGCGGCCTTGCGGTCGCAAGGCTTTGATCAAAGCGAGAAAACAGGGCGTTTAAAATGGCGGGGCTGAAACAGGATCGACACGCGTAGTAAAGGTTTCTATCGGCGTTCGGCATTCCGCCGTTATCGGATAAATTTTGATAGTTGCAAATGACAACAATCAGTTCGTAGCCGCTAATGACAACACTGTTATTGGTGACGAAGCTATCGCAGCCTAATTTGGAAGCGTAGCAACAGCTACTCAATTCCCTGACCGTTGAACTGGATAGGGTGGGGTTGCCCGTAACCTAGCAACAGAAAACGGGCATTTTTTTTCTTCAATTTTTGTTTGGTGCCGTTAATCGCCTTTGTTTTCCACAGGGGTCTTGGGGGCAGGGTGCTTATCTATTGCTTATGATGCCCAAATCATGCGAATCATAATGTATCGAAAAGGCAATTCTGGTCTTTTATAATAATAAGTAGTTAATGGTTTAAGAATATGAGCGATGATGATCTAACAGGTGAAAATGTATTGCGCTATGACCGTATGGTTGAAAATGCGTTGCGCGGCGTTGTGAAAGAAGCCATTGAAGAAGTCATGAAAGACGGACTTCCAGAAGAACATCATTTTTACATTACGTTTATAACCGATTATCCTGGTGTCAAAATTCCAGATTATTTACGCGATAGATATCCTGGTGAAATGACGATTGTTCTGCAATTTCAATTCTATGATTTACATGTGAATGATGAGCGATTGCAGGTTACGTTATCTTTTAATAACGTTCCTGAAAAATTAGAAGTGCCATTGGCTGCGATTACAATTTTTGCAGACCCATCTGTAAATTTTGCGCTTCAATTCCAGCCAGTTGGCGATGATAGCGAACCTGATTTGGACCCTGATGATGACACATCAAATTCTTCAGATGACGATGAAGGTAAAGATGGTGGCAAGAAAACAGGTGAAGTGGTCTCCCTCGATAATTTCCGCAAGAAATAATCTTTAGCTTGTGAGCGCGCAAAACTATCTAAAATCTTTGGAAAATTTCACCCCTTATAAGGTGAAGATTATTCGCGATACATTGATTGATGAATCGCGCGATAACCGCCCTGTTAAAATTAAAATTTATTACCCTGAAGATTATAGCTCTGGTTATGCGGGTGCGCCCAAATTACCAGTTGTGTTTTGGTCGCATGGTCTAGGCGGCGGTGCCGATGGCGCTGCATTTTTGGCACGCCACATTGCGCAGCATGGGTATATTGTCGTCAATGTGCAGCATCATGGCACCGATACCACTATTTGGGAGGGGAAACCCGGCCACCCGTGGGATGTTATTCGCGCCACAGAAATTACGCGTGATATGACCCTTAATCGGTTTGGCGATGCGCCATTTGTTTTAGATAGCCTGCCTGAATTTTTGATTAACCATCAAGCGGTTGCGCGGATGGCAGATTTAAAGAATGTTGGCATGTCGGGACATTCATTTGGCGCGCTGACCACGCAAGTCATATCGGGGATGTTGTTTCCGAATAAGCAAAATGAGCTGGCGTCTTTTGCTGATCAACGGTTTAAAGCATCGGTTACCTATAGCCCCGGTGACATTGGGCATTTGGGTGATTTTGATGAGGCGCAAGCTTATGATGCGATTGATCGCCCGATTTTGCACATGACAGGGACAGAGGATAAGTCACCCCTAACCAATGAAGAATATGAAATAAGATTAAAAGCATATCAGGGCAGCAAGGATGTTGTAGGCAAACATTTGTTGGTGATTAATGATGCCGATCATATGGTCTTTGTTGGATCACGCGGCAAATTAGGGGCCAGTAAAAACCGTGAAAAACATGAAAATATTATCAAGACTTTTGCGCTGGTTTATTGGAACGCGATGTTGAAAGAGGATGCCCAAGCCAAAGAATGGTTGACGGGTGAGGGCGCAAGTGATTGGTTAGGGATAGAGGGAACGTTTGAATGATAAAAAATGCGATTGAGATTACTGATTTAAATAAAACATATGCCGCGGTTGGGAAGTCACCTGCGAAAAAGGCGCTCCATGGGATTAATTTAGAAATACCGCGCGGGTCTATCTATGGTTTATTGGGGCCAAATGGGGCGGGGAAGTCGACCATTATTAATATCATGGCAGGGTTGGTGATTAAAACATCAGGGTCCGTTAAAATCTGGGATCGTGATATTGATGTGAACCCGCGTAATTCACGTTCGGCCATTGGTATCGTGCCGCAGGAAATTAATTTTGACCCGTTTTTTACACCGCGCCAAATTTTGGATATTCAAGGTGGTTTATATGGCGTACCGAAAAAAGAACGCCGCACGATGGAGTTATTGGATTTAGTCGGGTTGGCCGATAAGGCGGAGTCACATTCACGAAGCCTGTCAGGCGGAATGAAGCGCCGTTTAATGATTGCCAAGGCGTTGGTGCATACGCCGCCAATTTTGGTATTGGATGAACCCACCGCAGGTGTGGATGTTGAACTGCGTCAAATGTTGTGGGAAAATGTACGTATATTAAATAAAGAAGGCATCACTGTTTTATTAACAACGCATTATCTGGAAGAGGCGGAAATGCTGTGTGATAAAATTGCCATTATCAACCATGGTGAAGTGGTGGCGAATGAAGATAAGGAAACATTGTTAGGGCGTATTGATGGCAAAGAAATTCGTTTCCGTTTTGAAAATGAAATCATAAAAAGTCCAAGTGCAGTTGAAAAATTTAATCCAGTCATTGAAGGAAAGCGCACTTTATTATTTAAGTATTCACCCAAAGATCACACCATGAATGACATTATCAAATTGGTTCAGATTGAGGGTAATCCGATCTCTGATATCTCAACCACCGAAAGTGATTTGGAAGATGTGTTTTTACAAATTACACGTGGAACATAAGCGGGTTTATATTGTAAAACCTTTGGTTTTCTTGACTTATAAAGCGTTATGAACTAATGTCCTTTCATTATCGTTTACTATTTATGAAATTAGTATGACTTCTTAAAAACTGTTTTTGAAAGGATAAAAACATGACACAAATTAAAGACGTAATGTCTACAAACTTTAAATGGATGGCACCAGATTCACCAGTTGCCCAAGTTGCACAACAAATGAAAGACCTTGATTGTGGTTTCATGCCATTGGCAGAAAATGATAAAATCATTGGTATGGTAACAGACCGCGACATCACATTACGCGCCGTTGCGGAAGGTAAAGACCCACAAAAAACAAAAGCCCGCGACATCATGACAGCGAAAACATATTACTGCTACGATGATCAAGACATCGAAGAAGTGTGTAATAATATGGGCGAAATTCAAGTTCGTCGTTTACCAGTTGTAAACCGTGACAAGCGTTTGGTTGGTATTGTTTCAATGGGTGATCTTGCACAGCAAGCAAGCCGTCCAAATGTTGGACAAACACAACAGCAAATTACTGCAGGCGTTCAACAGAACAAAAAGCAAGCCGCTTAATTTTAAAAGAATTATTTAGATCCGTCCTTGAACTTTCAAGGGCGGTTTTTTTTAAATTGGAGGGTAATTGATTGGAAATGATAAATTTCAATGCCTTTAAAATTTATCCTTATAAAGGACAAATTTATCTTGCTTTTTTCGTAATATTTTGGTTATTTATGTTTACATATAAATAAAAGATAAGAGTTTGTAATGATTAAAGCTAAACCGTTAGCGCCCGCCCATAATGAAGCAGCAGCGCAAGAACCGATTGTAGTTAATAATGGTGAATATGCACTATTGTTAGATATGGAAGACGTCGAAATGCCTCAACATGTGACAGAGAGTGTTATTCGAGGAAAAGTAATTGATAAATTGGTTAATACTCAAAACAAGAAGCATGAAGATATGATGAGAGCGGGGGCTTATATTGTTGCTATAGATGTTAAGGAGAATAAGCCGAATGGGCGGGTTGCCATTACATATTGTGTTGATAATAATCAGAAAAGAATACGGAGCGCGTATGTGGGTAAAAAGGTGAAAGTTATATACCCCTTTGTAACCCCAGAGATTGCAGATTCTGATAATTATGTATCATGGTCTAGGGCGGTTGTTTTGGATACGCCTGTACAGGCAACTGCACCTTCATTAACAGTCGTTTGATAAAAATATTTGCTAGAATTGGCGTTTGCGCGTAAGCTATTCTTGTTCTTATGAGCAGAACAGGAGGTTTTTTCCGTTGTTTTGTTAGTGGGAATAATTACTTATTAAAAACTACTAATGGAGATTTCCGATGGCCCAAAGCGGCACAGTTAAATGGTTTAACCCTACCAAAGGGTTTGGTTTTATCGTCCCAGATGATGGCGGTAACGATGTTTTTGTTCATATCAGCGCAGTCGAAGCGGCAGGCCTTAAAAGCCTTGAAGAAGGACAAAAATTACAGTTTGAATTACAAGATAACCGTGGCAAACAAGCCGCTGCAGACCTTCAGGTTGTTGAAGGGTAGTCTCTGTTTTAAATAATAAAGATTTAAAGATCCGCTAGTATTATTTTAGCGGATTTTTTGTAACGAAATCATTCTTTATGCGAATGTTTATTATAAATTTATAGAAAAGAAAAATTATGAAAGCTCTTATACTCTCCCTTTTGATTTTACCAATAATTGTTGTTAGCGCATATGCAAATGATGATGCAAATCCTATGGCTGAGCGTTTTGTAATTGGAGATATAGTTCCTTCAAATATCACGTTAAAAAATCAAGCAGGTGAGAATGTGCTGCTTAATAGTTTAGCAGGAGAAGAAGGAACAGTTTTAGTGTTTCATCGCTCTGCTAAATGGTGCCCTTATTGTCAGGCGCAATTGATTAATTTAAAGGCTTATCAAGAAGATATTGAAACAACAGGATATAATATTGTTGCCATCAGTTACGACAGCGTTGAAGATTTGGAAGAGTTTGCCACAAAACGCAAAATGACTTTTCCATTATTATCAGATGAGGGATCAGAGACCATAAAATTATTTGGCATTTTTAACATAGAACATAAAGAAGGTAGTTTCGCTTATGGCGTGCCATATCCTGCTATTTATGTTGTAAATAAGGATGGTTCAATAAAAGGCATATTGCGTGAAGATGGGTATAAAAAACGCCCAGAAGTTAGTGATATTATTGAAGTGATTAAAAAATAGCACTATTTGACGCCTTTCTTGTAAAAAATCCCTAAATGGGGCTTGCATATTATGGGCGTCCCGTTTAAAACAAACATCTCTTAAGCATTTACGCTTATTTCTAATGGTAGCGCGGGATGGAGCAGCCCGGTAGCTCGTCAGGCTCATAACCTGAAGGTCGTAGG
>CAYGUV010000022.1:0-4836 GCA_964353185.1 uncultured Micavibrio sp.
ATTAAGGATTAATCGGGCTCCATGCGGGATCGGACCCGCCATTTGGCGTTTTTAATAAACGTTCATTATATCCTGTAAGATCAATGGTATAAACATTCGAAACACGCCCCTGCCCCCCGCCTATTGGTTTTTCTTTGAAATAAGTCAACACACGACCATTGGGTGACCAACTAGGGCCTTCGACATGGAATGCTTTTGTAATTAAACGCTCTCCTGATCCATCTGGGCGAATAACACCTATATAAAATTGCCCCCCCACCATTTTAACAAAGGCAATTAAATCACCACGCGGTGACCATACGGGGTTCGCATAACGACCTTTACCAAAAGTAATTCTCTTTGCATTTCCACCATTGGAATCCATTACATAAAGCTGTTGCGTGCCACCACGATCAGATTCAAAAACAATCTGACTTCCATTTGGGGAAAAAGACGGGGCAGTATCAATGCCCGAGCTGGTTGTTAATTGTCGCGATTGTTTTGAACGAATATCCAGTTCATAAATATCACTATTCCCATTTTTAGAGATGCTCATCACAACTTTTTTACCATCTGGGGCAAAACGGGGCGCAAATGTCATACCTGGGAAATTACCCAATAATTCCTGACGTCCTGTGTCAATATTATAAAGATATACTTTCGGCTTTCCCCCTTTATAAGAGGTATAAGTAATTTCTTGAGCAGTCGGTGAAAAGCGAGGTGTTAAAACCAATTCGCCAGGCGGCGTTAAAAAACGATGATTTTGGGCGTCCTGATCCATGATAGCTAATCGCTTCACACGGTTTGTGGCACTACCACTTTCTGCAATATAAACAATACGTGTGTCAAAATAGCCATCTTCACCTGTAATACGTTTATAAATTTCATCAGAAATAATATGGGCAATACGGCGCCAATTATCATCAGTCGTCATATAGGCCATACCAATCAATTGTTGTTGAGAAAAAACATCCCACAAACGAAATTCAACGCGCGTACGCCCATCCCCTGTTTTGGTAACATTTCCACTAACTAGAGCTTGAGCGTTAATCGCGCGCCATTCGCCAAATCTTGGGTCATCGTTGGCAATTGATTCTGGGCTTTGAATAAAACTGTTTGGATTAAGCGGCTCAAACAAACCAGAATTTTGTAAATTTCGCGCAATAATTGCGGGTATATCTACCGCATACTTTGAAACAGAAGGATCAACCGCAGAAAATTTACTGACCGCTATTGGTAAGGCTTCTAATTTCCCTTGTGTAATATCAACCGTCAATTGCGCTTTGGCATGAGGCACAGATATTAGTAACAAGGCAAAAGCCGTGAATAAATTTATTACAAATCGCATAGGGAAAATCCTTTAAAGTTGCGTTGAAGGGTTAAAGTTAAACGTTAAATCTTTCCATAGATTATACTTGTCTTCAGGTAAATCAAGCGTTTCACAATTTGGATGTTTAATAGCTCTCAAGGCCGTATCTGCGGCCGCACGATAAAAACTATCTTGCGTGTAACGCCACTGGTCCACAATACGCGCGCTTTGGACTGTTCGATCCGGGCGCACCTGTAAATTTATAGACACGGTAATATCTTCGGCATTACGCGCACCGGCCATTAAATTCCAACATGATGCAAATTGTATGTTCAGTGCGCGCGCAATCATATCTATTTCTGTTGCGCTTAGTTTATCCGCAAATTGCGCGAGCGGTGATTCCTCTGGTGATGCTTTTTCGTCACCATCTGGATTTTCCTCTCCAGTAGGTTTTTCATCTTGAAGGTTTTTTAAAACAGATAAAAAATCCTCTTCGGATACAGTTTTCTCTTCCTTATCTTCTTTAGGCTCTTCTTTTTTAGGAGGCTCAGGCTTTGGTTCTGGCTTTGCTTCCGCTAATTTTTCTTCTGGCGGTGGCGGAGTATCTGGCTCAGGCGGCTTTACATCTTCTTTTTTGGGTTCAGCAGGTTTTTCCATAGGTTTCACCTTCGGCGGTTCTTTTGCAGTAACCTTCGGTGGCGCCTTTATTTCTTCTTTAACCTTTGGGGGTGGCTCATCCTTTGGCTTAGGCTTCGCTTCCTGTGGTTTTTTATTTGTTGTTCTTATCTCGCTAATATCAACAACTTCTATTGAAATAGGCTGCGGTGGAATAACAATTGGTTTTTGAATAAATGGCAGCCCTACAACACCAAAAATGACAATACTTAAATGAAAAGCAGCAGAAAGAACCAAAGCAGTTTTCATACTTTTGGATATGCCTAATCTTTCTAAAATTGGTTCGCGACTCATAAAATTAATTTAATCATAATTTATGGCACTAGTTAGACGCATTTGAGACAAGCGCCACTTTTCGAAAGCCAGCCCCATTGATAGCCCCTAATATAGACATAACATCCCCGTAATCCATCCCTTTGTCCGCACGAATGTAAATGCGTCGGTCTGGGTCATTATTTGTCATGGAATTTAATAGAACGACCAAACGCTCTTCCTTGACTTCTGTTTCACCAACGTAAATGACGCCATTTTTCTCAATGCTAACTTCTAAAGGTTTATTGTCCTCGTCCGATAATGCTTTTGCGGCACTATCAGGTAAATCAATCGGTACGCCCGACGTTAACAAAGGCGCGGCGACCATAAAAACAATGAGTAACACCAACATAACATCAACAAAGGGAGTTACGTTAATTTCAGACATTGCACGGTTACGTCTACTACCCCCGCCTCTTTTATTTAAACTAGCGCCCATTTTCTTAGACCCCTATCTTTTTGCCTGAGCGTGAATCTTGTGCCTCTAAATGCCGAGAAAGAATTGCCGTAAACTCATTTGCAAACGCTTCTAAACGGTTATTATAACGGTCTAATTTATTTCCATACCCGTTATAGGCAACTACCGCAGGGATAGCAGCCACTAGGCCCAATGCAGTAGCAAATAATGCCTCCGCAATACCGGGCGCTACGACGGCCAAGGATGTATTGTTACTTTGCGCAATAGCAGTAAAGGAATTCATAATTCCCCATACTGTTCCAAAAAGCCCAATAAATGGTGCTGTTGACCCGACCGTTGCCAGAAAAGTCATGCCGCGTTCCAATCGTTGCATCTCACGGCCGATGGTTACATTCATCGCACGCTCGACCCTTTGACGTAAGCCCGCTTTAAGTTCTTCTTTATCAGGGACTCCATTTTGAACTGTGTTTTGCCATTCTTCCATACCAGATGAAAATGTTTTCAACATGGGGTCATGCGGGCTCTTTTTAATCCTTTGATATAATTTATCAAGAGGTTCGCCAGACCAAAAAGCATCCTCAAATTTGCGGGCTCTTTTTTTCAATTTGGATAAAATAGTTTTTTTCTCAAAAATAATTGCCCAACACCAAACAGATGAAAATATTAATAACAACATGACCGCTTTCACAATAATATCTGCCTGCATGAACAATCCAAGCATGCTCATATCATGGGAAACAGACCCGCCTAAATCGGCCATTTCTACTGCTCTATCTGGTATTTCTTCCATTATTCTCTCTCTAATTATCTAATTTAAAATCATTAAACTTTTTACGAAGTGCGTCTGGTATTCGGGCTGGCTTTCCATCCATACCCATACAAACCAATGTAATATCCATTGTAAATGCGACCTTATTTTGGCAAAGAATGTTTTGTTCCATTAAAAATGATGTATTTTTCATTTCCTTAACAGTTGTTTCTACTGTCAATAAATCATCCAACTTCACCATCCTAAGAAAATCACAATCAATATGGCGTACTACAAAGCCTACTTTAAGTTTCTCAAGCGTTTCAGACGCGGGATAGCCAATATCACGAAGCATTTCTGAACGGCCGCGCTCACAAAAACTAATAAAGTTTGCATGATACATAATGCCTACCGCATCAGTATCTTCGTAATAAACGCGATAATCAACTTGATGTTTCATTTTTATAATTTTTCTATTTTTCTAAGGATTATAATTTTTCTAATATTTAAAATTTGAGTGAATGACTCAGTAATAACGCCACCTATAGATTTGTATATTATGTCATAAGTTAACCAAGAAAAAGACGAAAAGGATATTAATACGCGCATTTTAATACCTGAAAACAAAAAGAGAGCAATAGTACTTACAATCCCCGAAAATACTGGAAGTAAATCGTAGATATATTCATACCTATAAAAACCAACAATTAAATAGGTGATAATAAATCCACAAATTAGAAATTTATTGCCATATAAAAATAAAGACAAAAGATTTCTCAGCGCATTTATTGCGACGGCAAATGCCCCCACATAGGCCCCAATTAAGAAAAAATGTAAGCTAAATAAACAACAACCAACAGTAAGGGCAATTTTCAAATGATTATCTTTTGTAAAACAAACAGATGAAATTATCCCAAGGCTTGCCAAAATACCAATCCCTTGCGCGATTATTTGATAGGGAGATAAATCGATCACTTTGATAAATCCTTCTGTATTCTGTAGATAGTTGTCAGATTGACTGTTGTTAAGACAATTTGCGTTATTACAACGCCCAAAGACCCTATTAACAAACCATAAACCAACCAACAAGTTGTGGCAGCAATGCAAACAGCGCGAAATTGGATCCCGCTAAAATAATACATGGCAATACACCCAATAATGGGAGCCAGAATAGCCAGTGTATCAATAGTTTCTTCGAAAGTAGCAAAGCCAATAAGTAAATATAATGATACAAAAACCCAGCAAATAAGACCGCTACCATGAAATTGGATAGAGAGCCAGACACGTAAAATATTAACAATAGTAACGGCCATTGCGCTTATAGCCCCTAACAAAAAGAAATGAAGGGCAAAAAGAATAGATCCTCCCATTGTAATTCTTTTTGTTGTCACATCA
>CAYGUV010000022.1:4936-19355 GCA_964353185.1 uncultured Micavibrio sp.
ATGAAGGGCAAAAAGAATAGATCCTCCCATTGTAATTCTTTTTGTTGTCACATCATTTTTGACGCCATAAGCACAAATTACAAATAAGCTGGCAATAATGCCTATTGCTTGACTTAGGAAGTCAAATGTAATCATGTGCATCATTCATCAAACAAAGTATTTGCTTGAATTTTCTTTGGTGCTAACCCCAAATATTTATAGCCCTTCTCGCTCATGCATCGACCGCGTGGTGTGCGTTGAATATATCCTTGTTGAACTAAATATGGCTCTATCACATCTTCGACTACATCGCGTTGTTCTGATAATACCGCCGCAATTGTTTCCACCCCTACTGGGCCACCACCATAATTTTCGATGATGCAGGCCATATACCGCCTATCCATACTATCTAAGCCTTGCGCATCCACATCCATGCGTTGCATGGCAATATCGCACATTTTTGCATCCACCTTATCTTTGCCAGCAACTTGGGCAAAGTCACGAACACGGCGCGTAAGGCGCCCTGCAATACGGGGCGTACCACGTGAGCGTTTTGCAATTTCTGCCGCACCATCGTCCGTTAAATCCATCCCTAAAATTCTACCAGAGCGTTTAACAATTAACGCTAATTCTTCAACGCTATAAAATTCAAGCCTAAGGGGAATACCAAACCTGTCGCGCAACGGATTGGTTAACAAACCACTTCGCGTGGTTGCACCAATAAGTGTAAAGGGCGGTAAATCAATTTGTACCGAACGCGCTGCTGGTCCCTCCCCAATGATTAGATCAAGCTTATGATCCTCCATTGCAGGATAAAGAATTTCTTCCACTTGCGAATTAAGACGGTGAATCTCATCAATAAATAAAACATCATGCGGCTGCAAATTCGTTAGAATGGCCGCTAAATCCCCCGCCTTACTAATCACCGGGCCAGAGGTTGCACGAAAACCAACGCCCATTTCCTTTGCAATAATTTGTGCCAACGTTGTTTTCCCCAACCCAGGCGGGCCAAACAGTAAAACATGATCCATAGAATCTTGCCGCACTTTTGCAGCCTCAATATAGACTTTCAAATTCTCACGTAGTTCTGGCTGACCAATAAACTCATCCAGAATTAAAGGGCGCAATGGGTTCTCTAATGTTTGTTCCCTCTCATGAGGGGCCGCATCTAAATTCTGATTTTTTACGGCCTCACTCATAAGCTTAATTCCTTAAGCGCAAGCGTAATCATTTCTTGAACGTTTAAGTTATCATTATCCGCTTTTTGTTTTGCCAGTAAAACCGCGCTATACGCATCTGTGCGTTGATATCCTAAATTTACCAAGGCCGAGACAGCATCTTGTTCTGCACCGCCTAAATCATTTGTAGGTGCGGACGCACCTGCAGAAACTTGCACACCTTTCGGCTTTGCGGCCAAATCGATTTTACCTGCTTTATCTTTTAATTCCGTAATAATACGTGCTGCAATTTTGGGCCCAACTCCATCGGCACGTTGTACGGCCGCTTTGTCCCCCGCGGCGATTGCAAAGCCTAATTGATCAGGTGGATTTACGGTTAAGATACTCATGGCTGCCTTGGCACCAACACCTTGCACACTTGTCAGCAATCGAAACCATTGTTGCTCAGCCGCATCAGGAAACCCAAATAAATGAAAGTGATCTTCACGCACGTGCGTATCAATTAATAATGATAACGGCTCACCGACGCCTGTGTATTGGCTCAAAGTTTTGCTTGAACAAAACACCTGATATCCAACACCCTGTACATCAAGAATCAAAAATCCTTCATGTACACTATCCAATATTCCTGAAAGTTTACTAATCATAGAATCCTTATAATAAAGCCTTTTATTAATATGTTAAGCGGTCATTTAACATTAATAAAAAATAATTATTGACATAACTTTATAATTTTAGTTTATACAACTTTATGCCACTAGATGATTTAATGAATACAGAAATTCCCCCTCTTACAACTTTATTTACCACCCCAGGTAAAAGGTTTTCTGCTGTTTACCTTGCACCCCCAACGTGGGGACAGACATCTAACTACCTCGCCTTTAGTAATGATCAAGACGATCCTCGAGCCTTAAGATATATAAAAGAACAAGACCTTGGTACGACTTGCATTTTTGATCCACGCAGAGTAACTCTTCCTAAAGATTGTATCTCTATTAACATTTACGAAATCACAAAAGGTACTCTTATAACAAATTACATGTATGGTGACGTCATACCGCATATGGAAGGTGCCAATATAGAGGTTCAAACTGCCCTAAATAATGGAATAGACCTTTATACAATGGGAGGAAATCCCTATGTAAAAAGAGAGTGTGGCGTCGCACAAATTTCTAATAAAACAGAGCTTGTATTACATCCAGATACCAGAGAAATTATTTGGACACCCCAAAAAGGTATTATCTCAAAGCCAAAAGCGCCAAATCCATAAATAATTATCGTGCCGCCCCCGCCATAACGCCGCCAAATTTTTGTTTTGAACTGGCATGATGCGCGTGACAGATGGCAACCGCAAGGGCGTCTGCTTCATCTTCACCAATCTCTCCACAGGCCGGCAACAACGTTCGTATCATCATCCCAACTTGATCTTTACCAGCTTTCCCTGCCCCAACGACTGATTTTTTGACCAAATTCGCGGGATACTCCCCCACAATTAATCCCAATCGGGCAGGCACAACCATTGCCACACCGCGCGCCGCCCCTAATTTAAGGGACGATGCGGCATTTGTATTGACAAAAGTTTCTTCAATTGCGGCCTGCTCAGGTGAATATTGCTCAATAATGTCTAAAACCCCCGCATCAATTTGCGCCAGTCGCTCAGGCAAGCTCAACTTCGCAGTCGTCTTAACCAACCCACAGGCCACAAAAGACAAGCGGTGACCTTCGGAGTCAATAATCCCCCACCCCATTTTTTGTAACCCTGGATCTATGCCTAAAATTCTCATGATTTAATTAAAGCACAAAAGGTGAACATATAATAGCTTTAATTAAGTAGGTAATTATTCCTCACCCATCAACTCTTCCATAATGGCATCATCGACATCCATATTGGTTGTGACAACTTGCACGTCGTCATCGTCTTCTAACGCTTCAATTAATTTAAGCATTGTTTCCGCTTTATCTTTATCAAGTTCGGTCATCGTGTTCGGGCTCCACGTTAATTCTGACTTTTCGGCTTCACCATATTTAGCCTCTAGTGCATCACGCACCGCGCCCAAATCTTCTACAGATGTTGTTATTTCGTGGTTTTCTTCATTGCTTTCGCAGTTCTCTGCCCCTGCGTCAACAGCAGATTCAAACATTTTATCCGCGCTCACTTTGTCGGCGGGGTATACAATCAATCCTATTCGGTCAAACATAAAACCGACAGATCCTGTTTCTCCCAATGTTCCGCCAAATTTACCAAATGCTGTTCGCACTTCTGCAAAAGTTCTTGCGCGGTTATCAGTTAGTGCATCAACAATTACGGCCGTGCCACCTGCGCCATATCCCTCGTAACGCACCTCTTCATAATCTGCCGTATCTGTCCCGCCAGACCCTGTTTGAATGGCGCGCTTAATACGATCATTTGGCATATTCACGGCTTTAGCCTTTGAAATTGCAAGGCGTAGGCGCGGGTTCATATCTGGGTCACCCCCACCTAGTTTTGACGCAACAATAATTTCGCGCCCCACTTTGGTAAATTGCTTAGCGCGGATTTTGTCCTGCTTGCCCTTACGGTGTTGAATATTTGCCCATTTGGAATGACCAGCCATGATATAAACTCTTTATCTTTGTTAATATTATTTGAATCAATATAGAAAATATAATCTATAAAACCAAGCCTCTAAAAATCTGGTATTTCTTTAGACAACCTGCCGCCAATACGAATGGGGGCAATATTTATGCAAAGGCCTTTATCATCTGTTTCAATGAACGTTCCACATAATGTTGCCTCACCATCGGCGGGTACCATACGTTCCTTGGGGACTAAACATTTAAAATTGCGGATGGGCGCCTCGGGTTTTACACCAATTACACTATCATAATCTCCTGTCATTCCTGCATCAGATTGAAACCCTGTGCCTTCTAAAATCTGGCAATCTGCCGTAGGTATATGAGTGTGAGATCCAATAACTGCGCTCACCCTGCCTTTTAAATATTGCCCCATTGCCATTTTTTCTGATGACGCTTCGGCATGAAAATCGACAAAAATACTGTGTGTGTCTGAAAGCTTTAAACTTTGTAAAACTTCATCCGCTTTGTAAAAGGGGTTTTCAAACCCTTTATCTAAAAATGTTTGTCCGCCTAAATGAAGAACGGTTAATCTATGGCCATGTTTTTCTATTGTTACATATCCTTTACCAGGGGTATTGTCTGGCATATTTGCAATACGCAATACATTACTCATATTATCAATAGCGGATACCATTTCACGTTGATCCCACATATGATCCCCGCCCGTTAGTATATCCGCCCCATATCCAATAATTTCTTCAGATGTTTTAATTGTTGTTCCACGCCCATTGGCGGCGTTATCGACATTGACAATAGTCATATCCACTTTTAAGTCAGTTTTTAATTTTGTGAGATGATCTTTTAAAGCATCACGACCAGAACGACCAACTACATCACCAACAAATAAAATACGCATTAAAATTCTTTCACACCATCGGGGGTTAATAGATATTCTAGCCTTATATCATGGTCTTCAGTAGGAAGGTCAAATAAAACTGCCTGATCCTCGTACCCAATACCAATATATTGGACGTCTTTTTGGGCGCGAATGGCGGTCACAGTATTATCATAATGACCCTTACCATATCCCAGTCTATTGCCCTTTTGGTCATACGCCAATAACGGCGCCAAAATAATATCAGGCAGTAAATCTTCACCCCCTTGAGGTTCCAAAATGCCAAATTGATTAGGCTTCATCTCAATATCATGCGTCCATTTTTTGAAGAGCATCTCGCGTTTATCTATATGGACAATAGGCAAAACCACCGTAAAACCGCGCTTTAACAGCTCATCCATCAAAAAACGTGGGTCAAATTCTTTCTTTATCGGCCAATAAAGGGCAATTATTTTGTCATTATCGCCATCATAATTGTCGAAAAACACGTCTACCACACGCTCAAAATCACTTTCATCCGTAATACGATTTTTACGGTGTTCTAACGCGTATTCACGATATTCTTGTTTTTTTGAGGCCTTGTTCATAAAAATGATTGTAATGGATTACTTAACCACAACGCAATGGTTGCATATCATTAAGGAAATCTTGCACACCTTGTTCTGAAACTATTGGACTAGGAATGGATAAACTAAAATGTCTATGACCAGTTTTTAATGGTTTAGCTTTGATAATTAAATTTGGTCTAATTGTGATGTCGGATAAAAATTCTATATTTTCTATACAAACCAAAGCATTGGCCATTTGGGCTGTATCCGTTATCTCATCTGGAATTGCTACCCTTGCATCAAAACTAGCAACAACTTTAAACTGATCGCTAGTTGATTTAAATGCCTTTCTATAAAGATCATAATAATCAACATTACAAAATCTACTTAAAAAACCTAAATTAAATGTAGTTTTGCCAGCCCCTGCAACCCCTGTCATATGAGCCACACATGTGTCAAAACTATTTACTACTCCAGAAAAGGATTGTCCTAAATAATAACTGCCTGTTTCTGTAGCTGTAGAGAAATTGTAAGTAGTAAAATCATAATTATCAAACATAAATCTAATTAAACAAAATCAGTCATTATGTCAATAAAAATAAAACGCCGCGAGAGCCGTGTATGCATACTGAATTCACATGAAGCCCTATTAACTAGGTGGGCACCACAATAACCGGACCACGGTCCGGACAGAGGCAGTTCCCGATGCGAATCGCATAGGCCTCTGGAATTTAGGCATATCACCTGCTCCGCAGCTGATAAGGGTTATATATTAAATATAGAAGAAATACAAAATAAGATTTGTATGGCCAGCATATGCCTGCTTAAAAATTGAAAAGTTAAAGCGCTTTTAAATTACCGGCAATCGCATTAATACGCTCCGCCATTTGGTCAATGGCATTGGTAATGGCTGCCTCATCTTCTTGTGTAATGGATAAACTATTTAATTCAGCCTGATTATTATTGGCATTACCTGATTGCGCATCCATCAATTCATCCGCCATCATGATTGAATTTAATACAAGCAGATGAGAATCATTTGACCCCGCCCCCATTGCCACAATTTCTTTAACACGGCTATCCACATACGCGGCTAAATCAACAACACGTTGTTCCTGACCTTCATCACATGCGATGCTATATTGTTTATTGGCGATGGTAATATTTACTTCAGCCATAATGACTTATCCTTCTTGTAATAATTTCTCAACCTTCGCAATTGCGCCATCTAAACGGCTTGCAAGGGCTTTGGTGTCTGGATTTGATTGTGCGGGTGTAAAAGAGAACAAATCTGCACTTTTCTTTTGCGTGTCTGAACCTTTTGCCTTTTCGGCTTCTTTGGTGTCAATTTCCTTTTCCAAGGTAATAATTGAATCATAAAGACTATTAATTGATTGTTTTATGGCAGCAGTCACGTTTTTCTCCGTAAAATTAGATAGTTATTCATTATTGATACTGCTTTGCTTTATCTCCCGTCAAGAACGGATCAGGCTTTTCCACAGTTAGAGCGATAAAAGGTAGAATATTACTTAAACCCCTGTTGACCTTCATTTTCGAAAATTGCATTGTATTTCTAATATTTAATGACGTCATATTAATGAAAGAGATTTTAATGTCACAAGCTGCAGCTGCAAATAACAACCCATCCCCCGAACTTGATTTAAAACGTATGGCGGACACAATCCGCATTTTGGCGTTAGATGGCGTAAAGGCCGCAAACTCTGGTCACACAGGAATGCCAATGGGCATGGCGGATATTGCAACCGTTCTCTATACTAAATTCTTAAAATTTGACCCCAAAAATCCACGCTGGTTTAATCGTGACCGATTGATCATCTCAAATGGTCATGGCTCTATGCTTCCTTATTCTCTTTCATACCTAACAGGTAATGAAAAAATCACACTTGATGAGATTAAAAATTTTCGTCAACTTGGCTCACACACACCTGGCCATCCAGAGGTAGACTTTGATGCAGCGATTGAAACAACAACAGGTCCTCTTGGCCAAGGGATATCTAACGCTGTTGGTTTTGCCATTGCCGAAGAAATCTTAAATGCCCGTGACGCAAAGGCGGTTGACCATTTTACTTACGTATTTTTAGGCGATGGATGTTTGATGGAAGGCGTCAGCCATGAAACATGTTCATTGGCTGGACACTTAAAACTAAACAAGCTTATTGCCCTTTATGATGATAACAACGTCACCATCGATGGTACAATTGATTTGGCTTTCACCGAGAATGTTGAAAAACGATTTGAGGCCTATGGATGGGATGTCCAAGAAATTGATGGTCATGATCCTGCGGCTATTGAAGAGGCCATTCGCTATGCCCAAACAACAGACACTCCCTCTTTTATCTCTTGTAAAACAAAAATTGGATTTGGCGCCCCAACTTTAGAAGGTCAACCCAAAGCGCACGGCGCTATAACTGGTGATGATGAAATTGCTGGGGTTCGTAAAAATTTAAACTGGCCGCACGCTCCATTCGATATTCCAGAAGATATCCTTGCTATGTGGCGTTCATTAGGCGTTAAAAGTGATCAAACACAACCTGATTTTAATATTGATGAAAAACAGCTTGAAAAAATTATTGCTGATTTAAAAAAGAAAATTGCTGATGAGAAACCATCAAAGGCAACCCGCCAGATGTCAGGTATATGTTTGGAAGAACTCGTTCCTGCCCTTGGCAACATGGTTGGCGGCTCCGCTGACCTAACGGGGTCTAATAATACGAAAGTCTCTGCCTCGAAATTTGTAGGCAAAGGTGACTTCCACGGTAACTACATTAATTATGGTGTTCGTGAACATGGTATGGCCGCCATTATGAATGGTATGGCGCTTCATGGCGGACTTATTCCTTATGCAGGTACGTTTATGCAGTTTGCTGATTATTCACGCCCTGCTATTCGCTTGGCCGCGCTTATGGAACAACGCGTCATTCATGTTCTAACCCACGACTCTATAGGTCTGGGTGAAGATGGGCCGACACACCAACCGGTGGAACATTTATCTGCTTTACGCGCGATACCAAATTTATATGTGTATCGCCCCTGTGATGGCATTGAAACGGCAGAGAGCTGGGAATTAGCGCTTAAATCAACAACGGCTCCAACCGTATTGGCTTTAACCCGTCAAGGTGTGCCTACTGTGCGCGAGGCTGACCCTGTTAACAAAACAGCGTTAGGCGCATATATCCTTGAAGACTGCGCAGGGGATGAGCCAGAGGTTACAATCTTCGCAAGCGGCTCCGAAGTTCAACTTGCGCTTGAGGCTTCCGAGCAACTTGGCGATGGCGTCCGCGTTGTGTCCGTACCCTGTATGGAACGCTTCTGGGAACAAGACGGCGAATATATCGAAAGCATTACCTGCAATAGCTCAATCAAAGTTGCGGTTGAGGCTGGCGTGCGCCAATCTTGGGATCGCTTTATCGGTGGACACGGCATTTTCATCGGAATGGACAGCTTCGGCGCCTCCGCCCCTGCAGAAGACCTCTTCAAACATTTTGGTATTACAACCGACGCCATTGTTGAAGCTGTAAATAAAAGACAGAAATAATTTTAAGCCTAGCCTAATTGAATTACATGATTATTTGAAATTTGAGAAAAAGGTAAATTCTCAGGTAAATTATCTGCATTAGCAACGGCAAAAGCAATGGCCGCGCCAGTTAATCCTCCATAAACAATTCGCGGCAAAGTATGTGAAGGATTATTGTATGATACTGTAGCCCCGCCTGCTGCCCCACCCAATATTGTTGATGCGAACACCGCGCCTGCAGTCTTTGCTGCTTCTAAAAAACTACCAGATAGAAAAAAGCCATCCACACAAGCTCCTGCAACAGCCAAAACAGGAGCCGCTGGATAAGCCGCCGTCAAAGCACCCGATAGAATAATTGATATTCGAAAATCTTTTTTACTTACACTCATAATGTGGAAAAATACTACAAGCCATGCATTATGTCAACGAAAATTTCTTTTTTTATTTTACAAGGGGGGTTTACCAATCATTATTGCATTAGTAAGTTGTAGTAGCTTTTAAAACTAGGAGAAAAAAATGACAATACGTGTAGCAATTAATGGTTTTGGTCGTATCGGACGAAATGTCTGCCGCGCTTTATTTGAATCTGGCCGTGATGATATTGAAATTGTGGCCATTAATGACCTCGCGCCGCTCGCCACCAATAAACACTTGCTCAAATATGACTCTGTACACGGGACCTTCCCATTTTCTGTTGAAACAGTGGATGAAGACACAATTATCGTAAACGGTAAAAATATTGATGTTTGTCAAGAACGTGATCCTACCCAACTTCCATGGGGTAAAATGAATATCGATATCGTTTTTGAATGTACCGGTATTTTTACCGATCGTGACAAAGCCGCCATGCATATTACAGCAGGCGCAAAAAAAGTCCTTATTTCTGCCCCGGGTAAAAATGAAGATATCATGGTCGTTTACGGTGTTAACTCAGATAATTTAAAGGCGGAACATGAAGTTGTTTCTAACGCCTCATGCACAACAAACTGCCTTGCCCCAATGGCCAAAGCGTTAAATGATGCGATTGGTATCGAAAGCGGTTTTATGACCACTATTCACTCTTATACAGGGGATCAGCGCATCGTTGATACCGCGCATAGTGATTTGCACCGTGCCCGCGCCGCTGCTGTTAATATGATCCCAACATCAACAGGCGCCGCCAAGGCGGTTGGTAAAGTTCTTCCTGAATTAAATGGTAAATTGGACGGTGTTTCGATGCGCGTTCCAACCCCCAATGTTTCTGTTGTTGATTTTAAGTTTATAGCCTCAAAAAATACAACCGTTGAAGAAGTGAACAAAGCAATCTTAAACGCCTCAGGCACTACACTTGAAGGAGTTCTTGGCACATATGACGAGCCTTTGGTTTCTGGTGATTTCAACCATAACCCCCTCTCTTCTATCTTTGCAGTAAACGAAACAAAAGTTTTAGATGGCAAACTTGTCCGCGTGATGAGCTGGTATGACAATGAATGGGGCTTTTCAAACCGCATGTTAGATACCGCCAAGAAAATGCACGAAGTCGGCTACGCCGCATCTAAATCCAAAGCGGCCTAATTCAAAACAAAGGAAGAAATCATGAACAACGAACAACTTCAAAAAATCAAAAACGCTAAAGGCTTTATTGCCGCCCTAGATCAGTCTGGTGGATCAACACCAAAGGCTCTCGCTGCATATGGAGTGGCTGAAAGTGAATATGATGGTGAAGTTGCCATGTTTGCAAAAGTCCACGAAATGCGTACCCGTATTATTAAATCACCTGCATTTAATGGTGAAAAAATTATAGGCGCCATTTTATTTGAAAAAACAATGGACGATACAATTGACGGAACGCCTACAGCCCAATATTTATGGGAAGAATTAAGCATTGTTCCGTTCTTAAAAATTGATAAGGGTCTTGCAGACGAACAAAACCAAGTTCAACTTATGAAAGAAATGCCCGAATTAGATGCCCTTTTGGAACGCGCTGTAAAAAATGGTGTGTTCGGCACAAAAATGCGCTCTGTTATTAATGGCGCAAACGCCCAAGGAATCGCAGATGTTATCGAACAGCAATTTGAAATTGGGAAACAAATTTTGGCACACGGCCTTGTCCCCATTATCGAACCCGAAGTTTCTATTGGCAATGCGGATAAAGCGGAATGTGAATCCATTATGAAGGCGGAAATATTAAAACAATTGGACGCCTTAAATGATGATCAAAAAATCATGCTAAAACTTACATTACCTGAAGAAGGTAATTTTTATGATGTCCTTAGCAAACATAAAAATGTAATTCTTGTGGTCGCCCTTTCTGGTGGATATGATCTTGAGGAAGCCTGTCGCCGCTTATCACAAAATGATGCGATGGTCGCTAGCTTCTCTCGTGCGTTGTCGAATGATTTACGCGCCAACCAATCAGATGAAGAATTCAATCAAACATTAAAAAATGCAATTACTAAAATTTATGATGCCTCTGTAACAGGCGCAAAACAAAGTGCCGCCGCATAACAAATGTTTAACTTTATTAAAAAACAAAAAACTGTCTTGGTAATGATAGTGGTCGCCATACTTGGATGGGCAGGTTTTACCGTTACAAAAGAACAAGTAACGCCCGTAGTTGATAAAGCGTTATCCGTTACCGAAGATGCAACAATAGCTGTAAAAGAGATAAAGCAAAAAAAACAAGCGGAAGAGCTTAGTAAAGAGCGCAACAATAAAACTCCAGATGCAAAGCAAGACTTTAACCAAGCGTCATCCATATCACCCGAAAGACGCGCGCATATATTATATGGCGACGCAACAGGGGGCGGACATTTATATGGCACAGGCGCGCCCTGCAAATCCGAATTCCCAAAAACGTGGAGTGAAGATACTATTATCAAAGAAATAGAAGTAATCGCCGCGAACGATAATCTAAATTGGGAACAACAGCGAAACGGATATTATGTAACAGAACAAAATGTAGGGACTGTCAAAGTCCGCGTTGTAAAAGGCCCCAAGAACGAGCGCGTAATAACCGCCTACCCCACAAACGTTCCACGCAATCCTTGCCCTGCAAATGATAGGTAATTAATTTAATCAAACTGATACTTCCCTGGTCCCAGCTGTTTACCAGCCCGATGTGGAAATCGATGGTAGTGATGGGCGTAATAACATCCAAACTCTTCAACATGCGAACAAATGCTATTCAGTCGCTCTATAAGCTGCCCCATAACTTTTTCATCTCGATGCCCCATCACCTCAGCCAAATAACCTTCATGACGTAAATTATTTCCCTTGTATTTTTCCAATACAGGTTCAGCCCTATCGGGCATCACTTGCGAAAATACTCTCAATATCTCTGTTACGGGCCGTTCGATACTGCGCTTTGGCTTTATATAAATATTCGATACAAACCTATGACGCGGCAAATCATCTCCAATACTATCTATATTTGGAATCATCTCATCTTGATAAAATATCATGAACCGCGTAATAGGATCACGTTTATCCTGAATATGCTTGTCAGCCACTTTTAAATCATAAACTTGAGCAGCAAAACTGGACGCAATGGCTGCAATAGAAGGATCATCTTGTTCACTAACCATCTTTGCTGCTCCTGCTGTATCGGGGTTAACAACGCTTCTCCATTTTGGATGTCTGTCAATATATTCTGAACATTGAGCGAGTGCATGCACATGACTATGTACTTCTTTAACGTCCAAAATGTTTGCTTCCGGTCTTATGAGCAAATGAAATTGTACGCCTAAAAAGTATTCTCCAATAATGGAAAGATTGCTATTGCGAAATAAATTGAAAACATAGGGAACATTTCCGGCAATTGTATTTTCAACAGGAACAACAGCTAACTTTCTATTTCTACTTTTATATTGAGCCGCTTCATTAAAAGGACCTTCGAAATCATCGTGACAACTTACATTTGTCCCATCAGACATATGAGGAAAAATATTTGATACAACCTGATGAGAAAAAGACCCAATTTGACCCTGAATGGCAACGCTCCAGTCATGACCGAGTGTCTTATCTCCATATCCAATATGTGCTGGTTTAGGCTTGAACATAATGAAGAATTAGCCACATTTATTAAATTATGTCAATTTTTTTATGTATTTAAACTTCAACCCACAACACATCCGCTATATCTTCCACACCACAGGCTAGCATGATAAGCCTATCCACGCCAAGGGCAATACCACCGCTTGGAGGCAGTCCATGCTTTAAAGCCTCAATAAATTCCTCATCTAACGGATAACGCTCTCCATATAAACGCTCTTTTTCATCCATTTCGATGTGATAACGGCGCACTTGCTCGTCCGCATCGGTCAGTTCGGAAAAGGCATTCGCTAGCTCTATTCCACAAACATATAGCTCAAATCGCTCTGCAAAACGCGGGTCGTCTTCTTTTGGCTTTGATAATGACGCCATAGCAATCGGATAGTCGTATAAAAATGTTGGTCGCCCTATTCCCAATTGGGGTTCGATACATTCATCCATAACGCGAAAAAATAAATCATCCCATTCATCGTCTACGGCCGTATGCAGATTTAAATTTAAAACAGCTTGCTTTAACTTCTGTTTATCTCCCAAACATTCACCTAAATCAATATTGGCATAACGCTCGAACGCTTGCACAACGCTTAAACGCTCCCATTCTTCAAACGGATTACACGTTAAATCCTTATATTTAAATTCTTTTATCTCTGCTGCCTTGGCGCAGGCACTGAGCAGCTGCTCACAATCTTGCATTATGTCATTATAGTCTGCGTTGGTTCTATACCATTCAATCATGGTGAATTCAGGCAAATGACGTTTTGACCCTTCAGCATTACGGAAAACTTTGCAAATTTGATATATTTTATTACAACCAGCCACCATCAATTTTTTCATCGCAAATTCAGGACTAGTATGCAGATACATCGTTTGCTTAACATTACCGTCCACACCGCGCAAATCGGTCGCAAACGCGCGTATATGCATATCAATAACAGGGCATATTTGAAGGATAGGTGTTTCAACTTCATCAAACTGTTGATTGTCAAAATAATGGCGGATTTCTCTAATTATCTTGCTGCGAATCCGCAAATTATCGATTTTTTGAGAAAAATTCTCTGGATGCCACCACATTGCTTGCATTTCCTATTGTTACGGTGTAAAAGATTGCCAGATTTAACGAAAAACCAATATAGATCTGGCGATCCATAATTATATGCTCCCCAGTGTTTTATATGAGAGGAAAAGAAAATGAAAGCCGATATCCACCCTGATTACCACGAAGTAACTGTTGTTCAAACAGATGGTACAGAATACAAAACAATGTCAACATACGGCAAAGCCGGTGATGTTATCAAATTAGACGTTGATCCCTTAACACACCCTGCATGGCAAGGTGGAACAGGTCAGATCACTGAAAAAGGCCAGCTTGATAAATTTGAAAGCAAATATGGGTCATTCCTATCTGGCGGTGTTGGTAAAAAGCCAGAAGCTAAAAAAGAAGAAAAGAAAGATTAATCTAATCTCTTAAAAAAATAATATAGGCCGCTGTTATGCGGCCTTTTTTTGTTTCACGTGAAACAGTTATGAAAATATGTATACATATCAATAGCTTAGGATATTATTCCTAATCATATTGTATCAACGGTTTAGGCAGCCTGTAGCTGTTCCAACGCTTTATTTAGCTTTTCTTTCTTATCGGTGTCTTGCTCAATAATTCCTTTTTTCTCAGCAATAACATCTTCTGGTGCATTGGCAA
>CAYGUV010000023.1:0-16774 GCA_964353185.1 uncultured Micavibrio sp.
CGAGAAGAGTCGAACTTCCACGGGATTATCTCCCACAGCGACCTCAACGCTGCGCGTCTACCATTCCGCCACGGCCGCATAAAAATAAGGTCTCATTTTGTTATCAAATAAACCACGGCGGAGCAAGCCCGAAAGCACGCAAAACCAACTGAGACCAATTTTCTGGACATTCTTTATCCCGAAACATTTATAGTGCTTGGCGGAACGCCTCTGGCTTGTTATCTTACGCCCATAATTACAACAAAAGTTCATAGAGGGCTCAGTGCATGACAAAAAAAACATCAAGCAAATCAAACAAAACAGTGACAAAACAAGATAAGCTACGCGAAGCGGCCCTTGACTACCACAGAACTGGCCCTGGTAAGATTTCGATGAAACCAATCACACAGCTGGAAACACAACGTGATTTGGCGTTGGCTTATTCCCCCGGTGTGGCCGTTCCTTGTGAAGAAATTGCAAAAGACCCGCTTAAGGCGCTCGATTACACCTCACGCGGTAATATTGTCGCTGTTATCTCTAATGGTACAGCTGTCCTTGGTTTGGGCGATATTGGCGCATTGGCGTCCAAGCCCGTAATGGAAGGAAAATGTGTTCTTTTCAAAAAATTTGCTGATATCGATTCCTTTGATTTAGAAGTCAATGAAACAGACGTCGATAAATTTGTTGAGGCCATTGCGGTGCTTGAGCCTTCGTTTGGCGGCATTAACCTCGAAGATATCAAGGCGCCAGAATGTTTTGAAATTGAACGCCGCCTTAAAGAGCGCATGAATATTCCCGTTTTCCATGATGACCAACATGGGACAGCTATTATTGTTTCTGCTGCCTTTACAAACTGGTTAGAGATTGCAGGACGCAAAATTACCGATGTGCGCCTTGTGGCCAATGGCGCGGGTGCATCTGCTATGGCTTGTTTAAACTTACTTGTCGAAGTGGGTCTGCCGCGCGACAACATCACCGTTTGTGACCGTAATGGCGTTATTTACAAAGGCCGCACAGAAGGCATGGACCCTTACAAAGAAAAATACGCGAACGAAACCAATGCCCGCACATTAACAGATGCGCTCGAAGGCGCAGATGTATTCTTAGGCCTATCTGGCCCCAATATGGTGACGGCTGAAATGGCTGGCTCTATGGCTGATGCACCGCTAATCATGGCGCTTGCGAACCCAACACCAGAAATCATGCCTGATGAAGCGCACAAAGGCTCCCCCAATGCGATTGTCTGTACAGGACGCTCCGACTTCACCAACCAAGTGAACAATGTGCTTTGTTTCCCGTTCCTTTTCCGCGGCGCGTTAGACGTTGGCGCAACCGCCATTAACGAAGAAATGAAACTGGCTTGCGTAAAGGCCATCGCCGCCCTCGCCCGTAAAGAAGTGCCGCCAGAAGTGGCCGCCATTTATCCTGGCGAAACAATGGAATTTGGCCCTGAATATATGATCCCAAAACCATTCGACCCGCGCCTTGGTGTTGAATTACCAATCGCCGTTGCCAAAGCCGCCATTGAAAGTGGTGTGGCCGCCCGCCCCATTAAGGATTGGGCCGCATACCGTGAAAAGTTACAACAATTCCACGTGCAGTCTAACCAAGTTATGCGCCCCGTCTTCGCAGAGGCACAGAAAAAACCACAACGCGTTGTTTATGCCGAAGGGGAAGAAGAACGCGTTCTTCGTGCCATTCAAATGGCCGTGGATGAAGGCATTGCAAAACCAATTATTATTGGCCGTAAAAAGGTTGTTAAACACCGCATCTCTAGCCTTAATCTACGACTAGAAGAAGGAACAGATTACGAGCTTTGTGATCCAGAAAATGATAAACGCTACAAAGAATATTGGATGGCGTATCAAGAAAAAATGCAGCGCAAAGGTGTGACGCCTTCTATGGCAAAAAACATCATTCGTACAAACCCAACCGCCATCGCAACAATCATGGTTGAACGCGGCGAAGCAGATGCAATGATCTGCGGAACAGTTGGCGACTACCAAGAACACTTATTCCACATCGTCGATGTCAATGGTTTGAAAGATGGTGTTGAAACTGCGGCCGCTTTACGTTTGCTCATCATTCCAAACAAAGGGAATTACTTTGTCTGTGATACCCACGTAAACCCAAACCCTAGCGCGGAACAAATTGCTGAAATGACTTTATTGGCCGCCGAACGTGTGCGTCAATTTGGTATTGTGCCAAAGGTTGCATTGCTTTCTCACTCCAACTTCGGCTCGCACTTACGCGGTACGCCCTCCAAAATGCGTGAGGCTGTTGCCCTCATCAAATCACGCGATTCAAAACTTGAAATCGATGGTGAAATGCATGCCGACACAGCGCTTAGCCCTAAAATTCGTGAAGATATTATGCCAGGCTCGTCTTTAACTGGTGAAGCAAACTTGCTAATTATGCCCAATATCGAAGCCGCCAATATTTCCTTTAATATGCTGAAAATTTTAAGCGAAGGAATTCCTGTTGGCCCGCTTTTATTAGGCGTTGCAAAACCAGCACATATTTTAACCCCCGCGGTCACCGCGCGCGGCATTTTAAATATGACGGCTGTTGCCTGTGTCGAGGCACGCAAAGAAGCAACAAAAAATACGGTAAAGAAATCAGCCAAAAAACCAACGGCTAAAGCCAAGAAGAAAAAGGCAGCATAGCCAAATGGCTGAAAAAGCAAAAATAGAAGATGTCGATAATATTAGTGAGGAATTCGAAGAAATCGCGGATAAGCAATCTATCGGCCTAAGCGATGAATCAATTCGTGAGATTACCGATGCCATTAATGATGATACCCTAGAGGACCCGTTTGAGGCGATTAATGAGTTAAGTGTTTCTGACACAGTTGACCTTCTTCATAAACTGCCCTCTGATGATCGTCAGGCGTTGTTGGACAACAAAAAAGTTGAAATTGACCCTGTTGTTTTCTCCTATCTTGATGAAGATGTTCAACGCTCCATGCTTTCTAAAATGTCTGCCAAACAAGTGGCGGATATTTTATCAGAACTTGATTCTGATGATGCGCTTGAGCTTATTTCCAACCTTGATCCTGCTTTTCAAAAAGAGATTATTGTTAAACTCTCTGCCAAAACTCGTATCGCCATCGAAGAAGGGCTAACCTTCCCCGAAGATTCTGCAGGTCGTTTGATGCAACGTGAATATGTTGCGGTGCCTCAATTTTGGACAGTTGGAAAAGTGATTGATTATCTTCGCGCCGCCAGTGAAGAATTACCGAATGAATTTTATGACATCATCGTGATTGACCCGCTTTATCATGTGGTTGGTGAAATCCCACTTGATCGTATTGTCCGTTCGCGCCGTACCGAAAAAATTGAAAACCTCACTCTTGATGAACTCCACACCATTCCCGCGCATATGGACCAAGAAGAAGCGGCCATGATTTTCCGCCGTGAAAACCTAAACTCTGCCCCCGTTGTCGATGCCGATAACCGCCTTATCGGGGTTATTACCTTTGACGACATCATCGACGTTATTGATGAAGAGGCCGAAGAAGACATCATGAAATTGGCGGGGGTTGAAGGCTCTGACTTTTACCGCGCCATCTTTTCCACGACTAAAAGCCGTTTTAGATGGCTATTTTTAAACCTATTGACCGCCATTGCCGCGTCTATTGTCATTTCATTCTTTGATGCCACCATTGAACAAATTGTTGCCCTCGCCGTTCTCATGCCGATTGTCGCAAGCATGGGCGGAAATGCAGGAACACAAGCGCTTACCGTTGCTGTGCGTGCGTTGGCAACAAAAGAACTCTCCGATACAAACACGTTACGCATCATTGGCAAAGAAACCATTGTTGGTTTTCTCAATGGGGCCTGCTTTGCCATTATCATGGGTGTTATTGCCGCCCTTTGGTTTGGGGATGACATGCTTGGTTTTGTTATTGGCGCGGCTATGGTGATTAATTTAATCTTTGCAGGGCTTTTTGGCGCGGCCATTCCAATCCTCTTAAACAAAATCGGCTCTGACCCTGCCCTGTCTTCAACCGTCCTTCTTACCACAGTTACAGATATTGTTGGTTTTTGCGGGTTTCTGGGGCTGGCAAGTATCTTCCTTCTTTAAAAGAAATACGATATAATCTGTTTCAAATAAACCATTTAAGTATTCATTATGTCCGCATCAAAACTCGTCCGCCCCGCCGAACAATATAAAGAAAGCTACCTCGAAGCTCTGGCGGAATATCACGCCGAAGGCCGCTATTTATATCAAGATATCGGCTTGCTCAACGCTGATTTCGATACATTTCTAAAGGCCATGCGTACCGAAAAAGGCTACCCCCATCAACCCTACCAAGATTGGGTCGAACCCGTGCCCGAAACCATCGTCTGGCTGGTTAAGGATAACAAATATATCGGCACTGTTGATATTCGCCACCGCCTAAATTGGCATCTTGAGAAATGGGGTGGTCATGTGCATTTTAACATTCGCCCCTCTATGCGTGGTAAGGGGTTTGGCAGTAAAATCCTAATCAAGGCAATGCCCATCGTCAATTATATTGGCATTGATAAAGCCCTCATCACCGTTGCCCCCGATGACGCAGCCGCCATCCGCATTATTGAATCCTGTGGCGGTAAATTTGAGAATGAGCTACCCGCCACCGAAAAATTCCCTGCAATGCGCCGCTATTGGCTTGACTGTACATAATAAATATTATACATAACCTTATATTAGAGTAAGGATGTGTAATGAGAACACAGATAAATCAAACAGATGAAAACGTTTTATGCGTTATCAATGACCTCAGCGGCCAAGAAAACGCCCCTGTTATTGATATAAAAGCGATTACCAGAGCGTATATAGAAAACTATCTCGAAATAAAAATCCGTCCAGCAACAATTAAAAAGGTCATCAGAAATTCTTTGTCCAGACTTGAAAAGCACCCCCGTTTGATCGAAAGAGAAGCAAAAACTTCTAGAAAAAAAAGCCCTGTCGCCTTTCGCTTAACATCCACAGGACGTGATGAAGTGGCACGCATTGAAATAGAAATAAACAGCCAAGAAACACCCCAATCCACAGACAAAAATATCCAAGGCGGTGGATCAGACCTAAAATTAAATTTCGATCCAGATTTTCGTCACATGGCCGTTTTAAAAATAACAAAAGAATTTCAAAATTCAGCAACCGCAAATAATTCAATGCCAGACATAATCGATAGAGTGTTTAAAAGCGGCGTGGAAAGCATAGATCAAATTAAATCTTGCTTTCAACAATTATTAACCGCAGGCGCAATTGAAACAAAAAAAGAGACACCACATCGCGGAAGACAAATATGTATTCCCTTTAAAATAACCGCAATAGGGGAACAAATATTAGCGGCTCATTCCGCCAAATCCCCTGCTTCCAAACGCGGAAGACACCCATAATCTTTTTAAAATACGGAGTTATAATGTTATGAATAAAACGATATCAGAATTATCAGAAGAAGATGTTTTTATCCTTGGGATCATATACCAATTATCTGGCAAAGGCCGTGAGAAAACCAAAGTAAAGGGAGTGCCTGGTATAGGCGGTTCAAAAACGACAATAGCGGCAATTGCACAAAAATATAAAGCAGCCCATCCTTCTGATAAGCGGCAGTTAGATTCTCTGAAAAGCTATATAAATTTAAGATTAAAAAAACTTTTGGCACCCCATGCATATATAAAAATAGAAGATAGAGAAGCAGGCGTAGGAAACAACATCGCTACAAATTACAGAAATGAATATACAGTCACAGATGAGGGTGTAAAAAAATTAAAGGCGTTAACAGCCCCCCTCATCCAAGACAAAAAAAATCGTTCAAAACAAGACTCTATTACACCGTTTGGATATAGCATGTTGCAAGCCATCGATAGCTTTAACCAAGACGATAATACTAAACCCATAAGCTTATCTACAACGATTGAACCTGATTATAGTGGTATTACTGCACGATACAGAACCTTAAACCCTCATGATATTAGAGATAGAGATGACATCGAAAAAGATGCTCGACTAGAATTAGATGCATTAAACAAGACGTCATTCATAGAAAAAGAAATTTCACCGCGTAAAATGGGCAGACATAAAACCAACATTGGCGGCATTTTCCTTTTAACATCATCAGGTGAAGAAAAATTAAATGAGCTTAGGAAACGTCCTCCTCAAAATGAGGCTTCATCATCCAAAGAATTAGAAAAACACATTAACGAAACATTTTCAAAAGATCTTTGTTTTGCATTTTTAAAAGCAGTTGCCAGACCCAAACAACCAACAGAGAAAAGACATCATGTTACGAGAGCCTTGGCGGCCTTTCAAAAAGATAATACCATCAACGATGTTCCTGATCGTCATGTTTTAAATCAAATTTTCGACGTCTTAGTAAGTAAGAACCTTATAGAAAAAGCAGACACAGAAAAACCTACAAGAGAAGACGTTTTCCAGATATCTGCATCAGGACAAGAAACATTAAAAGATCCAACTGCTTCTTTAACTGTCACAATTCAAGTTCAACAAAGAGCGAATGGTTAAACCATTTAAACTAGACATTTGCGCCCCAATCCCTTACACCTATTTCACTTCAAAAATTTGTGACGGATACAAAAACTATGGCAAGAAAAGCCACCCCAAAGCGTAAAACCACGAAAGCCAATGCTCAAAACAGCCATTGGTTTATGCGCCTCTTTAAATTTTGCTTTAAATGGGGGCTTGTTATGGGGTTATGGGCGACCATTATCGTTGGTGGAATCTTGTTTTACTATGCGGGTGACCTCAAAAGCATTACCAAAGAAATGGTGTTTGAGCGCCGCCCCACCATCACCATCCTCGATAGCCAAGGCAACATTGCCGACCGCTATGGCGACGTTAAAGGTGAGATTATTGATGTCAAAGACCTGCCACCCCATGTGGTTCAGGCCGTATTGGCCATCGAAGATCGCCGTTTCTACCATCACTATGCCATTGACCCGCTGGGTATTATCCGCGCGTTTTTCGTGAATGTTAAACGTGGCGGCTTTGTCCAAGGGGGGTCAACAATCACCCAACAATTGGCCAAAAATCTTTTCTTATCCCGCGATAGAACGATAAAGCGTAAAATCCAAGAAATGCTTCTGGCTATCCAATTGGAAAATGAGCTAACAAAAGATGAAATCCTCAGCGCCTATTTAAACCGTGTCTATTTAGGCAGTGGTGCGTACGGTATTGATGCTGCGGCAAAAACTTATTATAAAAAATCTGCCAAGGAGCTGACGGTTAAGGAATCTGCAACGATCGCAGGCTTGCTTAAGGCGCCTTCACGCTATTCCCCGAACGCCAACCCCAAATTATCGGCAGAGCGCACAAAAGTAGTTTTAAAAGCAATGGAAGAAGCTGGTTTTATTAACGAGGCGGAATATAAATCATCAAGCAACGCAGACCCTGTCCCCCGACGCAAACCATCCAGCAGTGATTCTGTGCGCTATTACACCGATTATATTGTTAGCCAAATCGAAGATTTTATCGGCCCCGTTGAAACTGATATTACCGTAAAAACAACGCTTAACACCAACATCCAAAACGAGCTGGAAGAATCCATAACGGAAAAATTACTTCAATATAAAGAAAGTAAAGATGTTGAACAGGCCGCAGGCATGGTCATGCGCCTTGATGGCGCGGTAGTGGCCATTATGGGCGGCAGTAACTATGACACGAGTGAGTTTAACCGCGTAACTGATTCCGTTCGCCCTCCTGGCTCCTCCTTTAAACCAATCGTATATTTAGCGGCCCTAGAAAATGGCTGGAACATGAATTCACGCATTATGGATGAGCCACGTAATTACGGATCATATCGTCCGCGTAACTTTGGCAATAAATATTACGGGGAAGTAACGTTAAAACAAGCCTTAACTCTCTCCCTCAACACTGTGGCGGTGCAATTGACAAAATTTGTTAGCCCCAGTGAAGTGATTAAAACCGCCCAAAAACTTGGCATTACCGCAAATCTAGAAAACAGCCTTAGCACAGCATTAGGCAGTAACGGTATTCCTATGACTCAAATGGTCACGGCCTATGCCACCATTGGTCGTGGGGGAACGGCTGTTGATCCCTATTCAATTTTATCCATCACAGATGATGATGGAAATACGCTTTATGCTTATGAAGCGCCTCAAGAAACGCGTCAAGTTGTCACCCGTACCAAGGTCGCACAGCTCAACAATATGATGCAATCTGTTGTCCAAAATGGAACAGGCCGCGCCGCCATCATCCCCTACCCCGTCGCAGGAAAAACGGGAACGTCACAAGATTACCGTGATGCATGGTTTATTGGCTATACTGATAAATATGCCGCCGCCATTTGGTATGGAAATGATGATAACTCACCTACAAAACAACTAACGGGTGGTTCTGCTCCCGCGCAAACATGGCGTGACGTCATGCTCAAGGCACAAACCCAAGGCGGTAAATCTTACGCCAGTTTTTATGGCGATTACGGATCAATCGATTTTGACTCGATGCTAGGCGGATTATTAGATGATCACGAATATAATGGTGAAAATTTCAACCGCTATAATAGTGGCAATTGGTTTAGCGGAATTTTCGGGGGTGATGATCGTGACCAAAGACGCGAACGTGATAACCCTAACCAAAATGAAACTTACGAACCTCAGGTGCGCCAACCAACTACACAAGACCAATACAGACGCCCGTCTGACGATAATCAACCAACATACAATCCACCACAAAAACGGGATGATTGGAACGTTAATAATTAAGTTTCTATGAACGAAACACCATCTGGCAACGACACGCTGTAACGGTTTACATGGCACTTGCCACTACCCTCAATATTGTGCCAATGACTCTGTAATGCGCGGGTTGATTTTGATGCGGCTCCAACGGCGTTTTGACGACACCCACATGACTGATCAACAAACTCTAAATAATCTTCGGGAAAGGCTGCACGCGGCGCCCGCAATCCAGAATCAACCAATGTCTTGGCAATATAGGCATCACTTTGGTTTAACAAATCCGCCGTAAATTGAATGGCCGATAATATCTTTATATTCGCATTGCTATTGGGCACCATTCTCAGATGCCGCATAAAACGGGCATAGATTTCCATTTCATTTTTTAGATCATATTCTTCTGGCGGTAGGGGTAGGAAAATCTCCCCATTAGAATTTTTCAATAATTGATTATCGTTCGACTTATAATTCATGCTCATCGTTATAACCCTTTCTGTCTTTTGCGCGCATTGAATCTATCTATCGCGCTTTATCGTCAATTTTCTTGATACCTAATGATACCAAACTGACCCTTTAAAAGTCGCTTATCTTGGTTAATAGAATCTTAATGGAAACATTGGTGAGTGTGGATAACCACGGGTTTTCCTGTGGATGAATTAATCTAAGTAACTGGAATCGCTGACACTGCTAACTTATCCACACGCTCGTTCATTTCGTGGCCAGAATGCCCTTTGACCCAAATAATTTTTATCGAATGAAGCTGAATAAGCGAATCGATCTGCTCCCACAGATCTTGGTTTTTGATGGGTTTTTTGGTGGTGGTTTTCCATCCTTTGGCTTTCCATCCGGGCAACCATTGCTCTATTCCATTTTGCACATATTTGCTGTCGGTATAAAGCGTAACATCAGATGATTTTTTTAACGCGCTTAACGCCATAATAACCGCCATCATCTCCATACGGTTATTGGTGGTGTCGACCTCACCACCTTTTAATTCTTTTTCATGGTCATTCCAATGAAGGATCGCCCCCCAGCCCCCTGGCCCAGGATTACCGCTACACGCCCCATCAGTATAAATTTTCACACTCATGAAAAAAGTTTTAGCATAAGCACGTTAAGAATAATATTGGTTATTAGAATTTTTTAAGAAGGCCCTTGATTAGAAGCATTCGGTGCAGGACTTATTTGATTTGCATTAGACCGCGCTCTACCAACTAAACACATACCAAGAATACTACCTACTAAGCCTCCAGCTGTGCCAAGCCCAGCAGCTTTTTCAAAATATGTATATTCACCTTTTGTATGGTCTGTGGGAAGTCTTACACCGTCACCATATGTTTCGGCAGCGGCATAAGAAAAAACGCCTAAAAGAACTCCTGAGGCCACCCCTATTATTGCGGCTCTGTTTAATTGACCATCATGGTGACTAGACTCGTCACTGGCTAATTCCAAAACATTATTACCTTTGGCAAACATACTCATCTCCACTTATTATTACTATTCCATAAATAAAGAATAATAACACTTATGTCAATAATGCTTTACGCCTGCTTCACATTCTCATATGTTTCGGGCAAATGATGGATAATCACTTTCAAAAAATCATTAGATGTCTTCACCCCTTGAAAGGCTTCTGACGGGATAGTCACGCCATATTTATCCGCAATCGCCTGATATTTGGGCAATCTATTTTCAAATAACTTCGGAAATACCCAGCGGGAAAAATCATCAGGATCAAATTTTTCGACCTCAACATCCTTTTCCTTCGCATAACGCTTAACCCATTCATCAAATTTTTCGGGGCTGAAAAACATCGGTTTTGGATATTCTTGCGCGCGCTTAAGGACTCTTTGCTCTTCCTCTTTGCTTGCCTTGATATATACAATCAACGAATTTTCATCGATAAAATCCATCAATCGCTTATCATCAATCTCACACAGGCTGCCCGTTGAATCATTCACCGTATGGGTAAAACCATTACGTGTTGCATGATTAATCACATGGTGAAGCTGCCCTAATGATTGGCACTCCGCATCGTAATATTTTTTCTGGCGGCGTTTAAATTCATCATACGGCAACGCGCCTTTTTCGCGATCGCCCAAACGGCTGACATATCGGGATAGTTGTGATAAATCATCTGCGCTCACAACATTTTTTTCCCCCAATGTCTGCTCTATCTCTGTTTTTAATAACCGCGCCCCAATCTCATAATCACATGAATAATGGCGCCACCCCTGCCCATCTAACATTAATGATAAATATGTTTTCCCTACACCGGACATTCCCATTAATGTGATGACTTTATACGGTATATCAATAAATTCTTGCTTGGTAATTGGCATGTAATTTAAGCCTTCCTTAAAACACGTGGAATATTAAAGACAACATTTTCATCTATGGTGTTTTGCGTGCTGACATGGACATCAAATTTTTCCGAAATTGCATCGATCACTTCTTCGACCAACACCTCGGGCGCGCTTGCCCCTGCGGTTAAACCTAATGTATTAACCCCCTCCAACCATTGCCAATCAATATCCGCCCCGCGTTGCACCAACATTGACTTGGCCGCGCCATATGATTTACCCACCTCAACCAATCGGTTAGAATTGGATGAATTAGGCGCGCCAATAACAATCATCGCATCACAATTTTGCGCCATATCTTTAACCGCATTTTGTCGGTTAGTGGTGGCATAGCAAATATCTTCCTTACCCGGGCTAATGATATGCGGAAATTTCTGCTTCAGCGCAGCGACAATTTCCGCTGTATCATCCACCGATAATGTCGTCTGCGTGCAATAGGCAAGCGGCGCATCATTCTCAATCACTAACTTGGCAACATCCTCTTTGGTTTCCACCAAAGTCACCGCACCATCGGGCAGTTGCCCCATCGTGCCCTCTACCTCGGGGTGTCCATAATGACCAATTAAGATAATATGATGGCCTTTGGCGTAATGACGCTCCGCCTCTTTATGCACCTTGCTGACCAACGGGCAGGTTGCATCAATAAACAGCATCTCACGTTTTTTTGCCTCTTCTGGCACACGCTTTGGCACACCATGGGCGGAAAAGATAACCGGCTGACCATCATTGGGAATATCATCCAACGTCTCAACAAAAACCGCGCCTTTATTCCGCAGGCCTTCAACAACATATTTGTTATGCACAATTTCATGGCGGACATAAACAGGCGCACCATATTTTTCAAGGCTACGTTCTACAATTTGAATGGCACGATCCACGCCCGCACAAAACCCGCGCGGACTAGCCAAAATTATGTTCATCTTTGGTTTATTACTCATACCCCTTCACATATAAGCGGCCACAAAGAAAAAATCCAGTGCAAAGGCAAAAATATGGGACTTGTATCACCAAATTTCCTGCGCTATCTTTGCGTTTCAATTTATAAATAAGAAAGAAATCTTATGCAAAACAAACATATTACGGCCCTGACATTCATTGCGATCGCGACCCTCACTATCTCCGCCTGCGCCAGCACATGGGAAGGCATCCAAGAAGATTTCACAAGCATGAGCAAAGCCGTTACAAAAACAACAACAAACGCCCGTGACAGTCTGTCACAACCCGAAGAAACCGCGACCGTCATTATGCAGGATAAATTATGTCCTTCCGTCATCCTTGACCCCAAGATGGCAAACATTACTGAATTTAACGACCCCGCAAAAACCAGCGATGATTTAATCATCTCTTCGTTTAAATTGGTTGATACCAACACAATTTGTGAATTAGATGGCGATTTCGTTGCCATGCAAATCGACCTCGTCTTCGAAGGGACATTGGGACCAGAAGCAAAAAGAAAATCTGGCGATAAGGTGTTCTTCTCTTACCCCTATTTTGTTTCTGTGATTGATATTGAAGGCAATCAACTGGCCGAAGAAGTCTTCGCCGCCAGCGTCAATTACAACTCCGGTGAGACGAAAAAGAAAATGGTGGAAACAATCCGTCAACGCCTCCCCCTTGAAAAAGGGATCGCCCCTTACCAAATTGCGGTTGGCTTTTCTTTAACCGAAGAACAAATGGCCTATAACATCGCGCCCAAAAACAACTAAAAATAAAAACAGGAATGGATGACATGGTCGACCTAAAATCAAAACTGCCCGAACACCACGAAAAAACAGCAGGGTATGATGCCGATGAATATTGGAAAAACACGACCGATGTCCATATGCGTGTGGCCACCGAAACATTTGACACCCAACGCGAAACAATCAAAGAAATGGTTTTGATGGCCGCAGACGTTATTCGAAATGGTAACAAAATTTTATTCTTTGGCAACGGCGGTAGCGCCGCAGACAGCCAACACATCGCCGCCGAAATGGCCATAAAATTACACAAGGAACGCTCCCCCATTGCCGCGCTCGCTCTATCCCTCGACAGTTCGGCGATTACCGCGTGTGCCAATGATTTTGGGTTTGATCAAATCTATCAACGTCAAATTCGTGCCCTTGGCTATGGTGGTGATTTGGCCGTAGGCCTCAGCACCTCTGGCAATAGCGAGAATATCCTTAACGGCCTTAAAAAGGCGCGCCGCATGGGGATGAAAACGGTGGGATGGTCTGGCCGCACGGGCGGTAAAATGCCACCTCTTTGTGACCTCATGCTTTGTATCCCTGATGAAAACCCTGGCCGTATTCAAGAAATGCACATCACCATGGGGCACATTTTTGTCGGTATGTTGGAACAAGAATTAGGGCTGGTTTAACGCGGCATCCTAACCGATATTTTGGGCCCAAAATCTCCCTCTGTGATTTTAACTTCTGGCGTGTCTGGCCATTCATGATGCTGTGATTTTTTTCCTTCACGCAATGTTGTAACGGCATTCTTATCTTCAACCGATGCATCGCGACGCTCATACGCCCCAACTGTGCTTATAAATTTATGCCCACTAGAATTCTCTGATTGATACTTTACAATTTCAGCAATAAGTACGCCACGCTCTTTACTTGATAACTCAGGGTTCGATTTTTGCGCCATCAAAAATTCTCTTTGATTTTTAAATTTTTCCTTATCCTCTGCAATTTGGCGTTTTCTATTCTCTGTTAATTCTTCACGCTTTTTAACTAACGCATCAAGGTCTGCTTCAGCAAGAATTTTTTGTACAACCAAATCTTTTAAGCCTCTTCTGCCATAAATAAAAAATTTCAAAACATCTACGTCAGAGGTGCCAGAGTGCGGATCCTCAATTCGTTTCGCGTAGTCTCTAATCCAAGCTTCATTTTTCTTGCCATTTGAATACTCACGGATCAAAATGTTAGCATCCGCAATCTCAACGTCAACAATATCAATGTCATCTTCTAACTTACTAATTGACTTACGATACTTTGCTTCCGCAATATCAGATGCCTTTAAATAATTTTTATCAAGCCGCCCAATTTCTTCATTTATACGGCCATACCTATCTTGTAGTACTAGACGTTTAATGTGGTCTTTCACCGCATCGTCGGCGACGCCATTTAACTTATCAAAAAATTCTTTAACATCCCCCTGCACGCGAACGGCTTCCACGCGGCCATTTTCATTCTTATGATAAAGGTCGAAAAAATCCTGTTCCCCTTGAATAAGATAAAACGAAACAATGCGCCCAGATTCAATTATCTGCTCTTGCTGCGTTTGTGCATTTAAAACACTTACCTTATGCGCAGGACGCGCGCTCATATCAAAATCTTGCATATCATACTCTTTATGTTTTCTAAGTTTACCGTTAATAACAATAAATTATGAAAAACTCAAGAGGTTATGTCTTTTCTAACCGTATGAATTGGACGTCACTGCCTTCGAACACGCCGCAGGTTAAAACACCATCTTTATAGAACAGCCCCGTATCCAAATTCATGCGGTTTGGGCGGACGTCTACTTGGTGGTCTTTGGTTGATGTGTGGCCATGTACAACATAAAATTCATGCGGTTCTTCATGGCTCATAAATGGTTCGCGATTATTGATTAAGTCTTCTTTGATTTGCTTTTCTAACGGCACGCCTGGGCGCGGGCCATTATGCACAAATAACAAATCCCCCACTTGATGATAAAGGGGTAAAGACCGCAGGAACTGCCAATGCGCTTCGGGTACGCCTTGCTTGACTGCGCTGGCTAATTTATGCGCATCTTGCTCATCCGCATAAATATCATAGCTGATTAAAAATGTTTCGTGCGGCCATGCATGCCATACGCGGTTTTCGCCCAAAGGGTCATCAATAAATTCCAAAACTGCATTCTCATGATTGCCGTATAAATGCACATATTCAACCCCATCTTGCGCCCCTGATAACTGGCTCAAATACTCAATCACGCCCTGACTATCGGGGCCACGATTAATATAATCGCCTAAATGAACAATTGTGACATGGTCACACGGGTTGTCTTTTATCTCTGCCATAATCGACGCATGCATCTGTTTCAACACTTGCAAATGCCCGTGCACATCCCCAATGGCATAAATACGTTGCCCTTGCGGAATTTCATGCGGAAAAATACTGATTGTTTCAGATGTTGTTTTTGTCATTTATGATATTCTACTCAAAGAAAGATTCACATGAAACCAATAATTTACACCAGCCGCCACAGCCACCATCACGACACCGGAAACGGACACCCCGAATCTATCGCACGGATTGAGGCACTTGATTCCCTTTTTGAATCGCCCGCGTTTAAGGACTGGCCACAAAAAACGGGACAGGCCGCCACCCAAGACCAGATCCAATTGGCGCATAATGCTGATTATATTTATAACCTTACCAATTATGCCCCCAATAAAGACCTTATCAATATCGACGACGACACAATCCTCAGCAGCGGCACCCTCAACGCCGCGCGACATTCCGCGGGAACAGCCTGCCTCGCTGTGGATGACGTCATAAACAATGTCGCCAAACGCGCCTTTGTCGCCACCAGACCCCCCGGCCACCATGCGGAGCCGAATATGGCCATGGGATTTTGCCTATTGAATAATGTATTTATCGCCACCCGCCACGCCCAAACCGCCCATACCATAAATAAAATCGCCATTATTGATTTTGATGTCCATCACGGCAACGGCACAGAAACCATGGCCAAAAACCACAATAACAGAGCCGATAATCCCCCCATCCTCTATATCTCAAGCCACGCGCATCCGCTCTTCCCCATGACAGGGGACCCAAAGGATAATGACGATACGCTTTTAAATATCCAACTGCCGCCCGATTTTGACAGTGATGATTTCCGCTTCGCCTACGAGGACGAAGTATTCCCCGCGCTCAAAGCTTTTAAGCCAGAGCTACTGCTGCTTTCCGCTGGCTTTGACGCGCACATCAACGACCCCTTGGCCAACGCCCGCCTTAAAACGGATGACTTTCAATGGCTCACTAAAAAGCTCTGCGGTATTGCTGATACCTTTGCCCAAGGGCGCATCATCTCGATTTTAGAAGGCGGTTATAATACCGCGACCCTCAAAGAATGCGTGGCAAGCCATTTAAACGCCCTCAACACCTAAATTTCATCGTGAAAGATGCAACTTGCGCCTTGAGGGGATGAGCATTTTCCCATACAATGCCTTTGATTTAATTGACAAAGAATGACCAAGACCCAATGACCAACGAAACACAAAATAGTGACATCGACACGCTCACCTTTGAACAAGCCTTGGCCGAGCTTGAGAAAATTGTTGGCGCCCTCGAAGGGGGAAAAGCGCCCTTAGATGAATCTATTAATGCTTATGAACGTGGCATAAAATTAAAACAGCATTGCGAAAAAATGCTTAACCAAGCCCAAGAAAAAATTGAAAAAATTACAATTAAACCCGATGGCTCTGTTTCGACCGAACCATTTTAATAATAAACTTTTGAAAGTATAACCAATGCCATCACCACGCGATGCCTCCCCCAAACTTCAAGAAGCGTTAGATAACTGTGTTACAGATGTTAACAAAACCATTGCACGCCTCATGCCCGAAACGGAACTTGCGGAAAAACACCTGTTTGATGCTATGCGTTATGGCGTATTAAATGGCGGTAAACGCTTACGCCCATTTATGGTGTTATGTGCGGCAAAATTATTTAATGTTGATCCTGCGCGGGCAAAGCGCGCTGCTGCCGC
>CAYGUV010000024.1:0-16093 GCA_964353185.1 uncultured Micavibrio sp.
ACACGCGGGCCTTACCCGCGGCAGTTTTGGGGCCTGTGGAATGTTCCCACGGTTTGTTTTTTAACGCCCGCTCCCGCGCCGCGGCGCGCCGCTCAGGCGTCCAACCGTAATTATTTTTCGGTGGTTTGGGTGTTGGGGGAGAAGGCATTGCGCCAGCTTAGCAAAAACAGACTTGACAATAAAGGAATATTTTCCTACTCCGATGTCAATGATGCTGCTTTTTCAATTCTATTAAATAATAAAAGTCCTAGTGTTTCGCATTTCTCTTCTTTTAGAATAATTTTTATTGCATCATAGAAATGAGCCTTGTCCATGTAACTGTTTTTTTCCACTATATATCTAGAATTAAGCCCTTTATTTGTGAAATATTTGACTTTTTCTAGTAAAGCAGTTTCATTTAAATGTAATACCTCCATTACAATATCATAGACTTCTTTGCTAATGATTTCAGAAATGATGGTTCGACTAATACTTCCACCTAGCAAACCATTATTTGTAAATAGCAACTCTCTATCCTTTTCTAATAATGAATTTTTACAAAATCTTTCAAACTCATCTTCATTGAGCCGGTTATGCAGGGTTACAAATAATCCTAAAAATGCAGTAAAAGGAATCTTATTACTTTTTAAAGACTTTAAAATTAAATCCACATTTACAAAAGCTTGTTCTTGGTCTCTAAGTGTTAACTCAAGGATTTCCGAAAAGCTTGAGAAATAATCAACAAAACTTTCGATACCTGTAAAAGTGTAAATTAATTTCTCTTTAGCATGGTTTTCTCCAAAGTTATTAGATAAATCATATTGTTCAATTAAATGTTTAGTAAAATCTCTTTTAGATGGTTTGGGTAAATTTAATTGCCAATTAAAAAATTTTCTAAGATAACCATTTGAATCAATATCAGTGCCGTATATAGATTTTATAGCGCTTGCGAGCTGTCTTTTATCTACGGCTACGACAAAAATAATCCCTTCTACATTAAAAAGATGCTTTATACATTCAAGTAATTCAATAGCGTAATTGGGTCTGCATCTATCAAGCTCATCTATAAGAATAACTAATTTTTTAGTTTTTGTTTTTGTAATAGCTTTTTGCAATATGTTTCTAAAAGATACAATCGTTTTTGTAGTATTTTCGAAGTGTTCAATTATCTGGCCGTAATGTTGGCCATATTTATTTTTTTCTCTTTCTGATTTTTTTAATTTATTAGTCGTACTTTTTACTTTAGATATAGCCGACTTTGTAATTTCAGGAGAAAAACCAGTTTTAGCAGCTACTAAATATGGGGCTCCGTGCTCGAATGCATACATTGTCAATTGATCTACAATTTGAAGAAATTCTTTAATTATATTAGGTGGTAGTTGTTTCTTTATTTTGCAAATAAGAGCAGCTAAGGGGTCTATTGCATAGTCAGTCTCCCATGCATCAAAATAAACTACATCAGCAATTTTTTCTTCTACAATATGATGTTTCCAGCGATTGAGAAAGTTTGTTTTTCCTGTACCAAAGGTTGAATTAATACTGATAACAAAAGGCTCATCAATTGATTTTAATAGGTTTGTAAGATAGATACCTGTTTCTTCACGGCCTAAAACATCACCATCCCATGGATTTTTAGGGTCAATGGTTTGTTCAGGGTTTTTTTTCATTACCCTCTCAGCACCGCCCCTGTTTTATCGGCGACTGCCTTTACGATATTGCTGCTAATCTCTTCGATTTGCTTGTCTGTCAGGGTTTCTTTTACGGGTTGTAAGACAACGTTCACCGCGATTGATTTTTTGCCATCATCGACGCCTTTGCCTTGATAAACATCAAAGACGGTGACATCGGTGATCAGGTTTCTATCCGCCCCTTTGGCGGCGCGGAGGATATTTTCAACATCCACAGACTCATCCACGATAAAGGCGAAGTCGCGTTTCACAGGTTGGAAGGTGGAAAGGTTTAGGTTTGGTTTCGCACTTCCTTTTTTCTTACTCTCTGGAATGTTATCAAGGAAGACTTCAAAGCCCATCACAGGTGTCTTGATTTTCATGTCTTCCAAAATGCCAGGGTGAATTTCACCAAATTGCGCCAGAATATTTTTACCAAGCTTTAACACCGCAGAACGACCCGGGTGGAAATAGGCAGATGCCTCACGCGCGGTTTGTAAATTATCTGTGGGCGCACCCGCCGCATTCAGCGCGGCAATGGCATCGGCCTTTACATCATAAACATCGTTAACGCGGTTGGCGTCATTCCCGCTCCAATGGCGGGGGCCGTGATTCCCAAAACGAATACCTGTCGCGGTGGTTTCTTGTCCTTCCACTTTTGAAGAATGGAAGACAGGGCCTACTTCAAATAACGCGGCGTCATTTTGTCCTTTATCGGCGTTGTTGTTTGCCGCGATAATCAAATTACCCAAGATAGAGGGGCGCATTTGATCCCACTCGCTATTGATTGGGTTGGATAGGGTCAGGCCAGCATCAGCGCCGCCGAAATCTGCGGCTAAATCTTTGCTCATAAATGACCATGTTACACATTCGTTCAGGCCGCGTGTGGCAAGGGCGCCGCGCGCAAGACGTTTACGCGTAACCGCAGGGGTTTCGGCATTCTCCCCCGTCGCATCAAGCGGACGGACAGAAATTGCCTCAAGCTTATCATAGCCATAGACACGGACGACTTCTTCGACCAAATCTGCTTTGCCTTCGACATCGCCGCGCCATGAAGGCGGCTGGGCGGTATCGCCCGTTAGGGTAAAGCCTAATGTTTCAAGGATTTCACGTTGTTCTTTCACCGGAATATCAAGGCCCGAAAGTTTTTGCGTATAGGCAGGGTCAAACGGAATATCACGTTTCCATTCAGGCGCGGTGCCTGCATTGACTAGCTCGCTCGCGCTGTCGCCGCCACAAATTTCCATGATAAGGGCGGTGGCGATATCCATACCATCTTTCAAAAATTCTGGATCAACGCCGCGCTCAAAACGGTAACGCGCATCTGAATCAACACTTAAGGCACGGCCAGTTTTTGCGATGCTGTAGGGGTCGAAATAGGCGCATTCTAGGAAGACATTCTTTGTTGTCTCGCTCACCCCTGTGGATGTGCCACCAACAATACCGCCAAGACCAAGAAGCCCGTTTTCATCAGTAATCACGGTCATGCCATCGGCTAAGGTGTAAGATTTATCATTGAGCGCGTCAAAGCTTTCCCCTGCTTTTGAAAGACGTACAGTGATATCGCCTTTGACCAAATCAGCATCGTACACATGCATTGGACGGTTTAAGCCAATGGTCATGTAATTCGTGATATCGACAAGGGCAGAGATTGGGCGCAGGCCGATTGCTTTTAGGCGGCTTTGCATCCATGCGGGGGATTGTTTGTTTTCAATGCCAAAGATAAGGCGACCCATAAATTGGGGACATTTTTCTTTGGCATTAATTTTGACGTTAATTGCGCTTTTGCCATTTTCTTTGATTGTGGGAATGTTGAGCGGCTTTAATTTACCAAGGCCAGAAGCCGCCAAGTCACGGGCTATACCGTATATACCCGCACAATCGGCACGGTTAGGGGTTAGGGCAATTTCAATTACGGGGTCATTCATGTCATATATTTCGGTGAAGGGCGTGCCGACTTTGGCATCCTCAGGCAGGTCGATAATACCGTTATGTTCATCGGATAATCCCATCTCACGTTCAGACACCAACATACCATTTGATTCCTGTCCCCGAATTTTTCCTTTTTTCAGCAAAAGTTCAGTCCCCGGAACGAATGAGCCTGCGGGGGCGAAAATCGCCTTCATACCCGTACGCGCATTGGGCGCGCCACAGACAACTTGGACTTTTTCAGTGCCAGTATCCACCATACAGACACGAAGGCGGTCTGCATCAGGATGTTGCTCCGCGCTCACCACATGGGCGACTTTAAACGGGGCGTAAACCTTGTTAGGATCATCAATTCCTTCGACTTCTAACCCAATATCGGTTAGTTTTTCCGAGATTTGATCGAGCGTAGCATCGGTATCAAGGTAATCTTTAAGCCAGTTTAATGTGAACTTCATAATATTCTCTTATTAATTTCTATTTTTGTGTTTGTAACATATGTAAGCCAAAATTGACTTCAATTCCAAGGTTTTTGTATAGTTTCTGTACGGTTTCATTGCCTTTATCCGCAAACCAATAAATGCGCGCCCAATTTTGTGCTTTTCCAACGGTCTCTAACTCCCAAACGAGGCGTTTTGCGTAGCCATTGCCGCGATATTGCTTGCCTACGAATAAATCCTGCATGTAACAAGCCGGTTCGATATATCCTGTAATAGGGTGAAGCACGTAGTGAAGAAAGCCGATAAGCGTTTCTTGGTCAAAAAAGCCGAGGCTAAAGACATTTTCCTTTGGATTGGTAAGGCGCCGCCACGTTTCGGTTGTTACTGTATCTTTGATTTGAAAAAGGCAATTTTCCTGCCAAAGCGGGTGCCAAGCATCATAATCATTTCTGGTAAGAGCGCGAATTTCCATTGCTGTGAAAATTAAGACCCTGTTGCGCGGTTAGGGCGGTTTAGGGGGTCAAAGCCAAAATGTTCTAACCAACGTACGTCGCTTTCGAAGAATGTACGTAAATCGGGGATGTTATATTTAAGCATCGCAATACGTTCGATCCCAAGACCAAATGCGAACCCTTGATATTCATCAGGGTCAAAGCCACAATTTTTTATAACATTTGGATGCACCATGCCGCAGCCCAGAATTTCAAGCCAGTCATCACCTGCGCCGATTTTTAAACCGCCATCTTTACGAGAACAGCCAATGTCCATCTCTGCGCTTGGTTCAGTAAACGGGAAGAAAGAGGGGCGGAAACGAACAGGTAGATCGTCCACTTCAAAATAACTGCGGACGAAGTCCATAAGGCACCCTTTTAAATGCCCCATATTAACGTTTTTATCGATCATAAGCCCTTCACATTGGTGGAACATGGGTGTGTGGGTAATATCGTAATCACTTCTGTATGTACGTCCCATAACGATAATTTTAATGGGTACGCCCTGTTCCTTCATCGCGCGGATTTGAACCGTGGAAGTATGTGTACGCAACAATTTTTTTGCGGCTTCGCCTTGTGCTTCCTCATCATCTGGTAAATAGAAAGTATCGTGCATTTCACGCGCAGGGTGCCCTGGTGGAAAATTGAGGGCAGTGAAGTTGTGCCAATCATCTTCGATATCTGGCCCTTCGGCAATTTTGAAACCCATGGCACCAAATATGGATGTTAATTCATCCATCGTATGGCTGATGGGGTGTATTTTGCCTGCGCGTTCAGGGCGCGGTGTTAATGAGACGTCGATTGTTTCTGTTGCTAAGCGATCGGCCAAAAGCTGATTTTTCAGCATTTTTTCTTGTTTGGCGATCAATGTTGCAATTTCATCGCGCAAATGATTGAGCGCTTGGCCTGTTGTTTTACGCTCTTCCGGATCCATATTACCCAACGTTTTCATCAGAGCGGTGATTTTACCTTTTTTACCCAATGCCTGTACGCGCACTTCATCAAGCGTTTCAAGCGTATCCGCATTTGAGATGAGCGGTAAAATCTCTTCTTTTAAATTATTAATATCAATCATCATGCATCCTTTAAATTATGCCTATTGTTTTACAATGGTTATTTAAAAGGTGCAAGATTCCATTCACGGATTAGGATATCTGGAAGTTCGCTTAAACAATCAATGATGTAGTCTTTTTTATATTTCTGAAGCCGGGCAGGCGACAGCAGGCCACCAGAAATAGAAATTCCCATGATATTAAGGCTATGTGCTATTTCGGGTTCTTCGTGAGAGTCACCGATGATCATTACATTTTCATGTTTGAATTGATGCGTTTCAATATAGTCAACAAGGCGTTGTTTTTTATTGAGTCCCGATGTGATGGTAGCGGGGTCTTTATTGCCAGAAACAGTTTTAAAATATGGTTCAATACCAAAATGTTTGACATCTTTATTTAATGTTTCTTGGCGATGATTACTTAAAATCATGTTGGTCACATCGTTTGATTTTAGCCAGCCTAAAATCTCGATAGTGTCTTTTGCGAGGGTACAATTGGATTTATTCTCATTATAAACTTGATGAAAAAGATTTCCGACTTCTTCAGCATGTTTTAAATATTCATCAACGGGGACGCCCATTTTTTCGTAAAAATGAATAAGGGGGAAAGTAAAAATTTCTTGTTCTTTTTCAATCGTGATCGGTGGGATATCAAAAAATGCAAGGGACGCATTGGTCGCAATATGGGTGGCGGCCATGTCGTTAAATAAGGTACCATTCCAATCCCAAGCAATGAGTTTTTTATTATACATGCAAAGGTCATCGCACAAAAAAACAGCCCCGTGAAGAGGCTGTTTTAAAAATTTTTGTTTAAAGCTAATTAAGCGGCTTTTTTGTCTAAAGCGTCTTTTGCTTGCTTTGCGATTGCTGCGAATGCTGTTTCATCATGAACAGCGATATCAGCAAGAACCTTGCGGTCTAATTCAATACCTGCAAGTTTAATACCGTTCATGAAGACAGAGTATGTCATGTCATTCATACGGGCAGCAGCATTGATACGTTGAATCCATAGGGCACGGAAATTACGTTTCTTTTGCTTACGTCCGATATAGGCGTACTGGCCTGCTTTTTCAACAGCTTGTACGGCAGTACGGTAACAGTTCTTACGACGACCGTAATAACCTTTTGCTTTTTTAATAACTTTTCTATGACGGGCATGGGATGCCGGTCCACCTTTAACGCGTGACATTATTTAGCCCCTCCTTCAATTTTACGAGAATCCATTTTCTTCTTTTTCTTACGAAGGTATGGAAGCCAGTTTGATAAGATGATTTTTGCATCAGGCTCGCTCAACACTTGTGTGCGGTTTGCTTTGCGTTTCATCTTTTTTGATTTATTCATCATCATGTGGGAAGTGAAAGCGGCGCCCGCTTTGATCTTACCCTTGCCAGTTACTTTAAAGCGCTTCTTGGCAGAGCTCTTGGTCTTCATTTTTGGCATTTCATTCTCCTGTAAATAGGGTTTATTTGTTCATCAACATGGCATGCCTGTCGCCAGAAGATGTCTTAGTAGGCGTTTTATAGGGAAATTGAGGGAGAAATGCAACAAATTCTTTCATAATTTTATTGACATAATAAAATTATTCTGGCAATTGAGGGGTGTGTTATGTATTTGAGAGTTAGTAATGAGTTTATTTGAAAAATTTTCTGGGTCTACACGTGTTTTTAACTATAAGAATGTAAGTGTTGATTTGAACAGTAATATATTAAAAGTAGGATTAAGAGAGATCCCACTTGAGACGCCTCAGCAATCAAATCTTATGGCTTTAATATTACAAGCTGCGGCAATAAATAAAAATCCATCTGTCTTATTGTTAAGTCAAATCCTTGGCGTGCCAAAAGACGCCCGTCAATTTGCCCTAATATGTTCTCGCTTAATAGGTGTATTGGAAAAGTGCCCCATTGCTAATGATTGTGGAAACGAGGCAGGATATTTTGAAGGAACAATTATAGCGAGTAACCTCATTAAAATTGATGACAACGGCATATCGTTAAATAAGCCATTGGCAAATGCGATAACGTCTTCACATGCTATAAATGAAGAGACTTTATATCAGATTAATTATCCTGACGCGCAACCGGTGTGACATATTGGTTTTCCATGTCCCAAGGGAAGTGAACCCATGTATCTTGTGTAAATTCGGTAATGTAGGTATCGGTCTGTTTTGCGCCGGCGGGTTTGACGTATATGCAAGCATAGTGAGCTTTTGGATAATGCTCACGCGCCAGCTCAAAAGTTTTTCCAGTGTCGACCAAATCGTCAATCACTAGCCAGCCTTCACCATCATTATCAACCGTCTCTGGTTTTTTCAAAATTTTGGTTGTTGATTGTTCCTTCACATCGTAACTGGTGATACAAAATGTTTCGATGTTTAAGACCTCTAGCTCACGCGCAATGATGCAGGCAGGTACCATACCCCCACGGGTAATGGCAATCACACCTTTCCATTTTTTATTAATATCATTTAATTTCCAAGCGAGTGCCTTGGTATTGCGATGAAGCTCATCCCATGAAATTGGGAAATCTTTTTGATAGGAATTTGTTGTCATTTTGTTTCTTTCGTATCTTACAGTAGAAGAATGTAATTTATTCCTATAGTATCTGCAACATGAAGATTCTAGTTGTTTTATTGGGTTTATTTTTCTTTGCTGTTCCTGTAAAGGCGCAAACGGGCAATGCGCCTGTTTTGGTGGAATTATTTACGGCAGAAAACTGTCCTGCGTGCCCACCTGCGGACGAATATTTAGCAAAGCTGGCAGAGTCAAAAAGCGTTATGGCGTTAGCATGTCATGTTGATTATTTTGGTCGCGGGACAGCGGCTTTGGGTAAATCATTTTGCACCGCCCGACAAGATCGTTACACCAATCAATTGGGCCGCACAAAATATTATACACCACAAATGATGATTAATGGGCAGACCAATGAGGTAGGATACAAATCATCCAAGGTTGCCGCGAAAATTAGTAAAGCGCGTAGCGATATGACGCAGCCTATTATTATTAAAAGTAAAGGACAGGGTGTTTTTGATTTTATCTTACCCAATCAATCGTTATCACGCGCTGCCGATTTATGGGTGGCAACATATAATAAGCCAGTTATGGTCAATACCCGCGGTAGACAAAAAATATATACCAATGTGGTACAAAATTTTATACCGCTAGGTACATGGAATGGTGCGGCCGATCAACGTGCGGTTTACCCGTTAATCAATAATTCCAGTGGCGGATTTATCGTCGCTGCGCAAGATAGTGTGACGGGTCAAATTTTTGCTGTGGGTGAATATAGGCTAAAATAAATCAAGTATCAGGGTACGTTTTGTTTCAACTTTATTGTTTTTTCCCCTTACCTGAAAAATATAGGACTAAAAAGCCTAAGATTGCAGAGCAGCCAGAGGCAATCAAGATAGACAGACGTACTTGGGCATTTACAGATGGGTCGTCAAAAGCGAGCGTTCCAATAAATAAGCTCATAGTAAATCCAATTCCGCATAACAACGCCAATCCATAGATATGACGCCATTTAACATTATTTGGTAAAGTACAGATTCCGATCAGTACGGCAAAGGCGATAAAGAGGAATACGCCAATTTGCTTGCCAAAAAATAGACCTGCCATGATACCCATAGGCAGTGGCGCGGCCAGTGCGGCTAAAGACATGCCTTGTAATGCGACCCCAGCGTTGGCAAAGGCAAAAACAGGCATAATAAAATAAGCAACCCATGGGTGAAGCATGTGCTCTAAATGTTTTAAAGGAGAGATGTTGTCTTCTTCACGTTTGGCTATTGGAATAGTTAGAGCAATTAATACGCCTGCGATTGTGGCGTGTATGCCGGATTTTAGAACACAGACCCACATGAAGATGGCAACCAAGATGTATGGCGCAGTGCGGCGAACACCACATAAATTAAAGCCAATTGCAAAAGCAAGTCCAAGGCCGCCTAATCCCAATGCGGTAACAGATAAGTCTTCTGTGTAGAAGATAGCAATAATCAGAATGGCCGCAATATCATCTATGATGGCCAAGGACAGTAATAAGATTTTTAATCCAGATGGAACGCGTGAGCCCAAAAGTGATAATATCCCTAAGGCAAAGGCGATGTCTGTGGCAACAGGAACACCCCATCCACGAAGGGTTTCGGGACTGTCCATGTTGAACCAGAAGAAAATTAAGGCAGGAACAATTAATCCCCCCATTGCGCCAACAACTGGAAGGGATGCCTTTTTAATACTAGAAAGTTCGCCTTCTATGATTTCGCGTTTAATTTCTAAGCCAATTAAAAAGAAGAAGATAGCCATTAAGCCATCATTGATCCAAAGTAAGAGAGGCTTTGAAATAATTAGCTCACTGATTTGTATTGCTACTGGTGTGCTGAGTAATCCGTCATAGACAGAAGACAACGGTGTATTCGATACAACCATAGCAACAATGGCCGCAAGGATAAGTAATACACCGCTAGAGGATTCATGTTTAATAAATTTGTTAATTGCCGTTGGAACCATAAACGTCTCTCTTTTTTTATAAGTTAACTAATTTAATGCGCCTCAGCCCAGCTTTTTCCATGGCCAGCGTCTGCGATAAGGGGAACATCAAGTTGCACGATATTCTCCATGACATTCTTGACGAGTTTTGAGGTTTGTTCAAGTTCTTCGTCGGGTACTTCAAAAATTAATTCATCATGCACTTGTAAAAGCATGCGAGCCTTTAAGCCTGCTTCGGATAGTTTTTGAGGCATAATGCCCATTGCCATTTTCATGATGTCGGCCGCAGTCCCTTGGATAGGGGCGTTAATGGCCGCACGTTCTGCGCCAGATTTAAGCGCAGGTATTTTAGCATTTATATTTGCGGTGTAACATTTACGGCCATAAAGCGTGACAACATATTCATGTGCGCGGGCATATTCCTTTTGTTCGTTCATAAATGTTTCAATTTCGTGAAAGGCATCCAGATATTTGCGGATAAATTGTGTTGCTTCGCCAACGTCACAGCCCAGCTGTTTGGCCAAGCCCCACCCAGAAATACCATAGATGATGCCGAAATTAACTGCCTTAGCTTGGCGGCGCAGATCACTATCAACTTCGTCTAAAGGAACACCAAAGACTTGTGATGCCGTTAGGGCGTGAATGTCCACATCATCCTTGAACGCTTGCTTGAGGGCCTTTACATCCGCCATTTCTGCAATAAGGCGTAATTCCACTTGGGAATAATCAACACAGAGAAGTGTGTGACCTTTTTCAACAACGAAGGCTTCTCGTATTTTGCGGCCTTCTTCGGTACGGATGGGGATATTTTGTAGGTTTGGATCAGAAGATGCCAAACGCCCTGTGGATGTTCCAGCCATTGAGAAGGAGGTATGTACGCGCCCTGTGTCAGGGTTAATTTGTTCTTGCAAGGCATCGGTATAGGTGGAACGAAGTTTGGAAAGGCCACGCCATTCGAGAATATCGATAACGATTTGTTCGCCAGAAAGCGCCAATTTCTCAAGCGTTGAAACGTCAGTTGACCATTGGCCGCTCTTTGTTTTTTTACCGCCTTGCAGGCCCATTTGATCGAATAAAATCTCGCCTATTTGTTTGGGAGAGCCGATGTTAAATTCTGTGCCTGCAGCTTTATGAATTTGCGTTTCAAGTTCTTGGATTTTTTTTGAAAAATCAGCGCTCATTTCCTTTAGCTTTATGGGGTCAACCTTGATGCCATTTAATTCCATTTGTCCAATAACGGGGATGAGGGGGCGTTCGACATCTTCGTAAATTTGGCAGATTTTTTCTGGCGCAACGCGCGGCTTTAAAATTTTATGAAGGCGTAAGGTTATCTCGGCATCTTCGGCAGCGTAATCAAGGGCTTTGTCTATTTCTACTTTGTCAAAGGTGACTTGGCTTTTTCCTTTGCCTGCGACTTCTGAAAATTTGATGGGCGTATGGTTAAGGAATAGCTCACTCATTCCATCCATTGAATTTGAATGGCTTGTGCCATCTAAAGAATAAGCAAGTAGCATTGTATCATCGCATGGTGTCATGTGGATTCCATGTTTTTTAAACATTTGCCAATCATATTTAATATTTTGCCCAATTTTTAAAATACTTGGGTCTTCAAGGGTCGGTTTGATCATTTTGATGGCGGTATTAAAGTCAATTTGTTTTAAATCGCCGCCGCCATTATCACCTAATAAATCTACTTCACCTGCGATATGTTGTAACGGGACGTACGCGGCTTTTCCTATTTCGCTGGCGATGGAGATGCCTACAAGATTTGCAATAGCGGGGGTTAGTGCCGTTGTCTCGGTATCGATGGCAAGAATACTGGTTTCCTTGGCATGGTCGAGCCAATTTTGTAGCGTTTTTTCATCAGTAATTAATGTGTATTGGTTATCTTTGATGGCAGGGAAATCATCATTGGTTGGTAATGATACGTCGTTTGTCTTTGGCGTGGGCGTTGTTGTTGATGATCCTGATTGAGGCATTGCATTATTTTGTTTGCCCATACTTTCTATATTGCCATCTAAGCGTGTGAGCAAAGATTTAAAACCTTGTTTTTCTAAAAATTCTTTTAAGTGCGGAACATCAGTATTAAATTTTTTAAAATCGCTAAGGGGAACGGGTACGTCCACATCGCGCGCCAAGTGCACAAGTTTTTTTGAAATGCGCGCCATTTCGGCATGTTCAATCAAAGATTCGCGGCGTTTATTTTGTTTAATGTCGCCTGCGTTTTCTAAAAGATTTTCTAATGTACCAAACTCATTAATGAGTAGCGCAGCAGTTTTAATCCCGATGCCGGGGACGCCGGGAACATTATCGGTTGAATCACCCGCGAGCGCCTGTACATCGACAACTTTGTCAGGGGTCACACCAAATTTTTCAAAGACACCTTTTTCATCGATTATATTGTCTTTCATGGGGTCGAACATATTGATGTGTTCATCAACCAATTGCATCAAGTCTTTGTCCGAAGAAATAATTTTTACTTTTGTACCGTTGGCGGCGGCTTGTTTGGCGTAGGTGGCGATAAGGTCATCCGCTTCAAACCCTTCCATTTCAATCGCGGGTAGGCCAAAGGCTTCGGCAGCTTCACGAACTATGGGGAATTGGGGGATGAGGTCTTCGGGGGTGTCATCACGGTTTGCTTTATATTCCGCAAATATCTCATTCCTAAAATTATAACGGCCTGCGTCAAAAATAGCGACGATGCGTGCATTATTATAGTTCTTAAAAAGTTTCATCAGCATATTGGTAAAGCCATAAACGGCGCTGACGGGGGTTCCCTCGGGGTTCGTCATATTGCCACCACCGCTGTAGGCAAGGGCATAATATGCGCGGAAAATATAGCCAGAGGCATCAATTAGGAAAAGTTCGTCGTCATCATTTGAAATTTTATGCATCGTTCTGTTTTAAAGAAATGAATAAAAAATACAAATCCTATATTTTATCCTTGACGGGGATATTGACAAAAATTCAATTTTAGTTATACATAATAAAATATTTTAACAGAAAGTATTTTTTATGGCTGATATTATTCCTATTCGCGAAGGCGTCACAACCACTGAGAAAGAGTTTTGTCAAAAAATTGATGAGCTGGTAGAGAAATTTAATAAAAATTGCCGCTCAAGAAATATTGGAGCCACGTCCAAAAGAACCTGAGCCAACGGATTTGGAAAGCCTAAAGGCTGTAAATGCTAAGCTGTCACAAAATTTCCAAGAAGATTTGAAAAAAACTACGCTGCCAGTAAAAATTGATGATCTTAAAAATGTGTTTAGTGAGATTGCAGATTTAGCAATGGATGCGTTACGTGATTTACAAATAAATGGCCCTGAATTTAAAACTCATGCTATCGATCGTATAGTGCATGTTTTAGACGTTATGAATGATGATGAATCAGATTATGCACCAGAGTTGGTGAGAAGCGATGCTATTATTAAGGACGAACAGTGGGCATCATTAAAACAACATCGTGATGAAATATCGAACCAGTTAAGAGCCCAGCTTGATATACTTTATGCCCCTTTATAAAATATCGCGATATGAATAAACCATATTTATCTTACAATTTTGATTTAGAAGAAGAGAAAGATCGCTTTATTTTAAAATGTTCTCAGAGAGTGCCTGAGGTTGAAATCCTCAGTATGATTGATAAATTTTTACATCATGCTGAATTTCTTTGGGATGAAACGGACAAAAAAACGCCTCATGGATTTTTAGAGCATATTTATGCGTCGGAAGATGTTTACGATATTTTTTGTTTTCTGGCAGATCATGTGCCAGATAAATTTTCAGACATAAAGCAAACATTTCAAGATTATGTAGAGGTTCGAGAGATTGAAGACATTTCTTTAATCGCCCTTAGACTAAAGAGATTAAAGGCTAAAATAGATGCTCACTCTGAATTTAATAATAAATTTAGAAGGGCGGCTATTGCGTCCCAAAAGCACAAAGCGCATATAAAGCCACAGCAGCCGCATTCGACACATTCAGGCTCGCAATTGGTTCTTGCGTTGGAAGACGGGTTAGAACGTCGCATCGTTCCCGCACAAGACGTCGAAGCCCGTCGCCTTCAGCGCCCAGAACGATTACCGTTTTCGGGTAATGCGGAAGTTCTGACAATGTCTGTTCCCCCCGTTCGTCTAGACCCACCGCAAAGTACCCTGCCTCCTGCAACTCCTCCAACGAACGGGTGAGGTTTGTTTCATAGGCGATAGGCAAATGTTCCGCCCCACCGCATGCTGTTTTGGCCAAAACCCCTTTTATTTCAGGCGCATGTTTTTTCTGCATGATCAAACCGCCAGAGCCAAACGCACTGGCGGAGCGGATAATCGCCCCAACATTGTGTGGGTCTGTGACTTGGTCGAGCATGACTAATACGCTTTTATCTTTATTTTCTTCTGCGCGAATAATATCGGATAGGTCAATTTCTGCTAGATTTTGACAGTTTAGGCCGATGCCTTGGTGTACGCTTCCTGCGGGGGTGGCACCATCGAGCACTGATTTCTCAACAATTTGAGGGGCAGGGCGTTTAATGCCCATATCTTGCGCCTTGGTAAGGGCATCATCAAATTGATCTAAGACATTGTTGGTGATGAGAAGGGCATGAATATGACGTTTTGGGTTTAACCATGCCTCACGCACGGCATGAAGGCCAAACAGGTCAATTTTAAAATGAGCGTCGGTTTTTTTGCGCTGTTGCTGCTTTCCCGAGGGTCTGCCTTGGCCATGTCTTGGCTCATTTTGCTTTTTACCTTTAAATGATGTTTTTTCTTTTTTATAAATCTTCGTATTTTTCATGATTATTCTTATATACTCTCTTGACAGATACGGGTGTTTTCCTGTTAATTCACATGTCTTTAAAAGACACTTTAACCATATTTATTCGGTTTTCGCTATTTTTTAATTGTGGAGGGATGGTCGAGTGGTTAATGGCAGCGGACTGTAACTCCGCCCGCGCAAGCGTACGCAGGTTCAAATCCTGCTCCCTCCACCATTTAGTCTATTGTTTCCCGCACTCAGAGAATGTATGCCTGTATAGCCCCGCTGTTCGCGGGGTTTTGTGTAAGTGGCTTGCCAAACGCACTTGGAGAATTCTCTTTTTGACCTTAAAGCGCCCAAAATTCTCTAACGGACTTTTTCGAGTGCGTTTGGCTATCAAATTCCCTGTTAAACAGGGAATTAACAGGGAAATTTTTTATTTTTCATGGCTTAATATTGGAGAGACTGAGAGAAACCATAGCTTTACTATGACTAGTGATAAAAATAACAGGGAATTTTACAAGGACATGAGGGTGTCAAAGCTACCCATAATGATTTTACGTACGCCTGCTTCTGAGAGACTTTCACGGTTTGCAATCGCTACAAGTGACTGACCTGAAAAATGTTCATCACGCCATACAACGCCACGAATAAGATTTTTTAATTGTGCTGGCGGTAAATTTGAAATGCTGGATTTATCACTATCTGGTTTGATAATAATAGCACCCTTGTGTGCTCGCCTGATTGAGAAGGGAACCAATAAAGTATGGTTTAATTTTTCGAATCGTTTTGGAATGTTAAGTTCTAGCTGAACCTGTACAGCGTTTCTTAAATTAGGCGTGTTTATATCAATTTCAATATTACCTTCATCAACCTTAATTTTGTTTATACAAACTTTAGCCAGTTCTTCTGGATTAAGCGCATTGTCATTAATAAAATTAATGATTTTATTATCTGTGATGGTATCTAACTTGAGGGTTTCTAATAAATTTTGACTAATAGCATTGCAAACAGCTTTCTCAATCTCTGGCGCTGGTATCCGTGACATTATCCCTTTTGGGTGATCCCGATATTGAATGAGGTTTTGGCTTGTATAGTAACGATATATTTGACCATTTTTCTTTTTAGAAAAATCAGGGCTATAATGTGTTCCTTCACAATCGAATAAAAGCCCTTTTAATAAACTGGTCTCTCTTGATTTTTTATGTCCTGCTTTTGCGGCTGCCTGTGTGTTTAACTTTTTCTGAACAGCATCCCATATATCATCATCAATAATTGCATCATGTAGACCCTTATAAATTTTGTCTT
>CAYGUV010000025.1:0-12475 GCA_964353185.1 uncultured Micavibrio sp.
CGGAAGTGACGCATGAGGCCTTGAATTGGCCATGCGGATGCATCGCCGTGGGCGCAAATTGTGTGACCCTCAATTTCTTTGGAGATATCGAGTAGCTTATCAATATCTTCAATCTCAGCATCCCCCTTGACCAAACGTGTCATCATACGCCACATCCACCCCGTCCCTTCACGACATGGGGTACATTGGCCGCATGATTCATGCATGTAAAAGTGTGATAAACGCGCAATGGCATAAACCACATCAGTAGATTTATCCATCACGATTAGACCTGCGGTTCCTAATCCACTTTGCACTTCGCGCAAGCTGTCAAAATCCATTAGAACAGTATCACAAATTGATTTCGGCAATATCGGACATGATGATCCACCGGGAATAACCGCTTTCAAATTATCCCAACCGCCACGCACACCACCGGCATGTTTGTCGATAAGTTCTTTCATGGGAATACCCATTTCTTCTTCAACGACGCATGGGGAATTCACGTGACCAGAAATACAGAAAAGTTTTGTTCCCGTATTTTTTTCATCTTTACCAAGCCCCGCAAACCAATCTCCGCCGCGGCGTAAAATATCCGGAACACTCGCAATTGTTTCAACATTATTAATTGTCGTTGGGCAAGAGTATAAACCCGCCATTGCAGGGAATGGAGGCTTGTTTCTTGGTTGTCCTTTTTTCCCTTCAAGGGATTCTAATAGCGCGGTTTCTTCACCGCAAATATAGGCCCCTGCACCACGGTGTAAAATGACATCAAAATCCCATCCCGTCCCTGCGGCATTTTTACCCAATAAGCCTGCTTCACGGGCCTCTTCAATGGCACGCACAAGCTCAGAACCTTCGGAGACAAATTCACCGCGAATATAAATATAAGCCTTATGCGCCTGCATGGCGAAGCCTGCCAATAACGCCCCTTCGATTAATTTATGAGGCTCATGACGCATGATCTCACGATCCTTACACGTGCCAGGCTCAGACTCATCAGCATTAATCACAAGGTAATGTGGGCGCTCTTGCACTTCCTTGGGCATGAACGACCATTTTAAACCAGTGGGGAAACCCGCACCGCCACGCCCGCGCAGGCCAGATTTTTTCATTTCATCAATGATCCAATCACGGCCATTATTAATGAGCGTCTTGGTATCATCCCATGACCCACGCGCCTTAGCACCATCAAGGAAAGGTGATTCCCATCCATAAATATTGGTATAAATTCTGTCTTTATCTTTAAGCATGCTTACTCTTTTTCAATTACTTGTAGGCGGTAATTACCAAAACCTTTGGTGAATAATCTTTTTATAACGTAAATATAAACGGGGATCATCACGAGCTGCCCTGATATTCCACCATATTGAGCAATAGTTTCATTAGTTAATCCTTGGAAATAACCAATAACACCTATTAAAGCACCTACAATCAATGCTAAGGGAATACCAATTAAAAGAGTTCGCCAAGTAATTGCCCAAAAGACTGATAAAGCACCAAGCCATGTAAATTCATTATGCATCACGCCACCGCTGCTTTTTTGGCTTGTTCTTTCAAGCTGGTTGGACCAGATAATGCCATTGATCCTTTGCGCCCGTTTTGTGAACCTGCGGGAGGGATTTTATCTTTCTTAAGGCTTTCTAAAATACCGACAATGCTTTCGGCTGTAAGATCTTCGTAATATAAATCATTCATTTGAATCATCGGGGCATTTGTACACGCCCCTAAACATTCAACTTCATGCAGGGTAAAATATCCATCTGCCGTTGTTTCCCAAAGTTTTATACCAAGGTGATCGGTACATGCGGTTACGATATCAGCCGACCCACATAGCCAACAAGGCGTTGTGGTGCAAAGCTGAATGAGGTACTTGCCAACAGGCTCCAAATTATACATCGAATAAAATGTCGCGACTTCATATACTTTAATTTTTGGCACGTCACAAAGTTCTGCAATTTTATCCATCGCCGCGCGTGGAATCCATCCGCCGCCCGTTGGATAATCACCATAGGGGCCAGTTGTTGCCACCTGACGCTGCGCCAAATCCAAAAGAGGCATCATACCGCTGCGTTCTTGTCCCTTGGGGTAGCGTGAGAATATTTCTTCAACAATGCTCATATCCTGAAACTCAAAAGTTTCTGGTTGAAACGGTGCATTAAGGGCGTCTGATTTTTTCATACTTTACTTCTTTACCTATCAATCTCACCAAAAACAATATCCATTGACCCAATATTGGAAACTACATCGGCCAATTGGTGGCCTTTGCTTATAAAATCTAATGCTTGTAAATGCGCGAAGCCAGGGGCGCGGATGTGACATCGATAAGGGCGGTTCGTGCCATCGGCAACTAAAAACACGCCAAATTCACCTTTTGGCGCTTCAACGGCTGTATATGTTTCCCCTGCTGGCACGTGATATCCTTCGGTATATAATTTAAAATGATGGATCATCGCCTCCATCGAGTTTTTCATTTCGGCGCGCGGGGGTGGCGAAATTTTATAATCATTCACTTGAACAGGCCCATCGGGTAATTGCGTTAACGCTTGTTGCATAATCTTCATCGACTCACGCATTTCGGCCATACGCACCAAATAACGTGCATAACAATCCCCTGTCTTACCAACGGGAATATCAAATTCCATTTTATCGTATACTTCGTATGGTTGCGATTTACGCAAATCCCACGCGACATCAGACCCGCGAAGCATTGGGCCGGTAAACCCCCAATCAATAGCCTCTTCTTTTGTAGCGATACCAATATCGACAGTACGTTGTTTAAATATACGGTTATTGGTCAAAAGATTATCTAGGTCATCAATTACCTGGGGTAATTGCTCAACCCATTCCAACATATCATCGGCCAAGCCCGCAGGCATATCAAGCGCAACACCACCAGGACGAAAGTAATTGGCGTGAAGGCGCGCGCCACAAACACGTTCGTAAAATTCCATACCTTTTTCACGTTCTTCAAACCCCCAAAGGGCGGGTGTAATCGCACCAACATCTAAGGCAAAAGTTGTGATGTTGAGGATGTGCGACAAAATACGGCCAAGCTCACAAAACGCCACGCGGATATATTGCGCCCGTTCAGGAACCTTAATACCCAAAAGTTTTTCCACGCCAAGGGCAAATGCGTGTTCTTGATTCATTGGTGCAACATAATCAAGGCGGTCAAAATAAGGAACGGACTGCGTATATGTTTTATATTCAATTAACTTTTCAGTCCCACGGTGAAGCAAACCAATATGCGGGTCAGCACGTTCGCAAACCTCCCCTTCCATTTCCAACACAAGGCGAAGCACACCGTGCGCCGCAGGATGCTGTGGGCCGAAGTTCATTGTGTAGGGTTTTATCTGCGTCTGTGCTGCGACTTCTAAACCATCATCATTATTCAAGGCTGCATCAGTCATTATTTATCACCCTTCTTCATCGCATTAGGCAATTTTTCGGTTGCGTGCCATCCTACTGGTGGGATTGTTCCTTTTTCATCACCTGCCAATTGAATATCTGTCATCCCTTCCCATGGGGAAAGATAGTCAAAGCTGCGGAAATCTTGCGCCAATTTAACAGGCTCATAAACAACGCGCTGTTGTGACTCGTCATAGCGGACTTCAACATATCCTGTTAGTGGAAAATCCTTACGCAAAGGATGCCCTTCAAAACCATAATCAGTCAAAATACGGCGCATATCGGTATGACCCGCAAATGGAACACCATATAAATCCCAAATCTCACGTTCGAACCAATTGGCCGTGCTGAATATTTTACAGGCGGTTGGCACAAACTTGTCCTCACCAACGCTTAATTTCACGCGCACCCGATTATTTTGATGCAGGGATAATAGATTATAAACAATTTCAAAACGATCTTCACGGTCAGGATAATCAACACCGCAAATGCTTACCAGCATCTTAAATTGGCATTCAATATCATCACGTAAAAATTGCAGTACTTTTTCAATTTGTGAGGCGTCAGCAACAATGACCATTTCATCATTATCAAAATGTGCAGACAGAACAGAATCATCAAGCTTTTCAGCGATATGTTCAGAGAGATCAATAAGGGATTCAGTAGGTTTAATCATAAAAAAATGCCGTGGTTATTACCACGACACTATAATCATTCTATGATGATAATCCAATAACTAATGACTAATTATTAAATTTATTTAAGGTGTTAAAGGTGTTAAAGATGCACAGTTTGCCGCAGGCTTACCCGCAGCGTCACGATGATCTTCAAGAATTGCAGTAAATGACCCATTGGCAAATGAGACAAAACCCTCATGCCATGATATTTTTGCCTGCGTTACCAAGGAATTGTAATCAGCATCATTTATTGTGCCCGCTCTTTTTAAAGCACCTAAAGCTTGCAATCCAGGATCACGAATTAAATCAAATGTGCGCCCACTTTCACGATTGGCATCCACGTAATTTCCTAGGTTTTTGAACATATTCTCGATCGCTTCATACGCAGAATTGGTAGAATTTCCTTTGGACGTTCCAAATTTTTCAAATTGTTTGCACATGTCTTTTAATTCAGCAAACTCTACAATTATTTCATCTCCTTGATGATGATCTAAACTATTTGTAAACGCCTTTTCAATATCATTAGCCGTCCACAGCTCCAAACCTTCGGCTGAGCCATTCGCGGCTATATAGTCTGTAATCATCTTTGCTATATCATCAGAAGAAGCACCAGAATGCGCTAATTTTTCAGCGATAAAACCTACATTGCGATCACCAAGCTCCACAAATTGGGTTAACTCACCTGTATTACTTCTCAGCTCTTCTGCACCGTGTGCTTGAACTAATTTAGGCCCTAATAAACCGGCAGTTAATGTAGCTACGCGCATAAAATTCTGAAACATATATGATACCTCTATTTAATATTTAGTGGAGCATACATGCCAAATTGAATTATGTCAATAATTATCTAACAATACGTGTATCTTCATGCTGTATTTTCTTTTGAAGCTGTAAAAGGCCATAGACCAATGCTTCGGCCGTTGGTGGACATCCTGGAACATAGATATCAACAGGCACAACACGGTCACACCCACGCACGACGGAGTATGAATAATGATAATACCCGCCCCCATTGGCACAAGATCCCATAGAGATAACCCAACGGGGTTCTGGCATTTGGTCGTAAACACGGCGCAAAGCGGGCGCCATTTTATTAGTCAGCGTTCCTGCTACAATCATCACGTCCGATTGACGGGGGCTTGGGCGGGGAATCATGCCAAAACGGTCAAGGTCATATCGGCTCATGTAAGAGTGGATCATTTCAACCGCGCAACAAGCCAAACCAAAAGTCATTGGCCACATAGACCCCGTACGCGCCCAATCAAATAATGAATCAGCCGATGTTAATAAAAACCCCTTCTCGTTCAAATGCTTTGACATGGCTGCTGGGACAACGTCCTGCTCACGCGCATCTGGAAAATTTACAGAAGTTTTGAAATTAGCGTCTGGCGCCTCAATTACGGTACGGTCATGTGTCATATTTTATACTCTCTATTCCCAATCAAGGGCGCCTTTGTTCCATTCATAAATGAAACCAACGGTTAATACGCCTAAAAACACCATCATAGACCAAAATCCAAACGCACCAATTTCACCCAAGCTAATAGCCCAAGGAAATAAAAATGCGATTTCAAGGTCAAAAATAATAAATAAAATGGCTACTAAATAGAAACGAACATCAAAACGGCTTCGCGCATCATCAAACGCATCAAAGCCACATTCATAGGCCGCGTTTTTATTGGCATCAGGTTTTTGTTTCCCCGCAATAAAAGACAACCCAAGCGCCGCACATGAAACAATTAGTGCCACAATTATGAACACAAGTATGGGGAGGTAATTCAGTAAAAGTTCGTTAGAAGCCATGATGGGAATATTAAACCTGCGCTATGGCTATTACAAATAAATAATTGAGATTTTCGCCTGTTTTCTTCAGCTTATTTAAAAATCATTTCCCGTTTAAAGAAAATGGCGCGAGCGACGGGACTCGAACCCGCGACCTCCGCCGTGACAGGGCGGCGCTCTAACCAGCTGAGCTACGCCCGCGCACTGAAAAGAGATGAGAGGTTAATACCTAATAAACCCCTCATCTGTCAACTATTTAACCGCAAAATGATGCGTTTTTTTTGTATTTATACAAAAGCTTAGGCTGCAAGGGCTTTTGGCTCTTTAAAATCGAGACCAAATTCATCGGCTACACTTTTATACGTAACCTCGCCTTTACATACATTTAGCCCCGCCATCAAAGATGGGTTGTCTGCCAATGCTTGCTTCCAGCCTTTATCCGCCAATTGAAGAGCGTAAGGAAGTACCGCGTTATTCAAAGCCTGTGCAGAAGTCATAGGAACGGCACCTGGCATGTTCGCCACACAATAATGTAAAACATCATTAACGTTATAAACAGGGTCATCATGGGTTGTGGCATGGCTGGTTTCAAAACAGCCGCCTTGGTCAATGGCAATATCAACCAACACAGTGCCTTTGGCCATTTTAGACACCATTTCTTTTGTTACAAGCTTTGGTGCTGATGCCCCAGGGATTAAAACTGCGCCTACGACTAAGTCCGCCTCCATCACGTAACGCTCAATCGAATCTTCGGAAGATTGAATAACGCGCGCGGTATTGCCAAAATGTTCATCTAGCATGCGAATCTGATCATGCCCTTTTTCAAGGATTGTCACATCAGCACCCATACCAACGGCCATTTGCGCAGCATGATAGCCAGAAACACCGCCACCAATGATCACAACTTTGGCCGCTTCCACTCCGGGGGAGCCGCCGATTAAGCGACCGCGACCGCCTAAATGTTTAAGTAGATATGCGCCGCCAACTTGAATGGACAGGCGTCCCGCAATTTCAGACATGGGTGCCAATAGTGGCAGCCCTCTTCCATTCGGTCCAGTTACCGTCTCATAAGCAATTGCGATGCATTTTGATTTCATGAGCCCCAAAGTTTGCTCTTTATCAGCCGCCAAGTGCAAGTAGGTAAATAAAACCTGATCTTCGCGCAGCATTTCACATTCTATGGCTTGCGGCTCTTTAACCTTGATAATCATTTCTGCTTTATTAAAAACTTCTTTCGCTGTTGCAATAATAGTTGCACCCGCCTGCTCATAATCTGAATCGGTATAATTTATGCCTGCGCCACAATTTGTTTCAACAATAACATCATGTCCATGCGCCACAAATTCACGTACCGATGATGGGACAAGTCCGACACGATGCTCTTGTGGTTTAATTTCTTTTGGAACGCCGATAAGCATATTTAATCTCCTGATTGTTTAAAATTAGGAAAAACCTTATCATGAAAATCGTATGGAGCAATATGAAAAGAAAATAAGCTCAAATATTGAAAAGTCTCATATTATAAATTACAAACCAGAGATTATCAGACCCATCGATATATAGATTGCAGCATGCAATGCACCAACGGCTACGTTTCTGTCGTCAATAATCTCTTTCATTGTATCAACTCTAAACAGAACAATACGCTCTGTTATGTAAGAAATTATTTTTAAGATAACAACTGCGCTCACCGCAATGATAATCCATGGAATAACAACAATTTTAAAATCATATATTTCAAAAAAGTCGAAATTTGATGCAATTGTAATTGCAAATGCAGTCGCGATTTTTCGACCTCCAAAAGATAACGCTAAAGCAATATTTCCGTTCTTTAGTTCCTCTTGAATACGACGGCCATCATGCACAAATCTAAAAATGCGTCTTCGGATATAAGTAGTAGAGGTAATAATAACTTGTGAAATAAGGAACGCGACCAAAAGAATAATTACATCATTTACGGTTGTATCCGTCACCCACATCATCAATGATCTAATAATAATTGCCGACGCTAAAACATTTGCCGTATCAACAATCGCAACAGCAATATTTCCTTTTGATATTTCATCTCGTAAACAGATATTGGGCAAAGTAAGCTTATCAAATATAATGCGCGTAACGGTCATTAAGGCGATCCCTAGAAATCCAAAGCCAGCTACATATGCTGCTGAAATCCAAATATTACCACTTGGGTGTCCGTAAACTGCCCCGCTTAGCATAATTGCCACAGCAAAGGTTACCCCTGCGACTGATATACCAAAGGCAGCATTATCTTTTTTTAAAATTTCATTTGATGCATTGATGTGCGCTATAGTGCCCGAAAAAATACGCAAACAGGTAAACAAGCATGTAATAATCAGTAAATTAACTATTATAGTATTGTTTAAACTAGTGTCCCAATAAATAAATTCCACTTTATACCCCCCATTTTGAAAAATTTATATTAACAAAATAACACTTAATCTTATGTAACGCTATAGCCCCTAATACAAGGTGCAAAAATCCTTAATTCGATTAAACCTTTAGCCGATCTATAAATTATTTTTTGTGACAATCGAATGAAAAAATATGAGATGTGTTGCTGTAACTACAAAATTTAACCTAAGCAATTTTTAGTTTATTAAAACTCTAAGTTTTATATTTGAATAGTAACATTTTTTGCTAATGGTGGGCGGTAACGGGTTCGAACCGCTGACCCCCTCGGTGTAAACGAGATGCTCTACCAGCTGAGCTAACCGCCCCATTAAAAGCGTAAGGTGGGAATTTTTTACAACGCTCTCTCACATAATGCAAGGGAATAAATAAGAAAAAAGGCCACTTAATATAAGCGGCCTTAAATTCTTTGGTATTAAAAAAGGAATTATTTGTTAACTGCTTCTTTAAGTTCTTTACCAGCTTTGAATTTAGCATTCTTAGAAGCTTTGATTTTGATTGCTTCACCTGTACGTGGGTTACGGCCAGTTGTTGCTGCACGTTTTGCTACAGAGAAAGTACCAAAACCAACGAAACGAGCGTCGCCGCCTTTTTTCAATGTTTTAGTAATTCCACCAAAAACTGCTTCAACAGCTTTTTGTGCGTCAGCTTTAGTCATGCCAACTTCAGTTGCTACGTGTTCGATAAGATCTGCTTTATTCATAGGATCAATCCTTTTCTATGTTTAGTTTTTAAAATTAAGTCCATTGATTCGATTATTCAAAAAAATGAACATGACACGCTGTAACGGTTATAAACTCTAGCCTCTACAACAATGTAACGAATCAAAATTACGACTTTTTAAAAACTAACTCAATGATGAATAACGTCTTTTCCCTTATTTTCTGCGGTTTTTTCGCTTAAAACAGGGTTTTTAGGATTTTCTTCCTCAGATAATGGCTTTGGAAGCTCCAAAAGCGCGTGAACCAACACTTCCTCAATAGTTTTAACCGGGACAATTTCTATGTTCTTTTTTATTTTATCCGGTATATCCGCAAGGTCTTTTTCATTTTCTTGTGGAATAAGTACTTTTTTCACACCACTACGCATCGCTGCCAAAAGCTTTTCTTTTAAACCACCAATGGCCGTTACATATCCACGAAGGTTAATTTCCCCCGTCATAGCAATATCACGATGAATAGGGATATCCGTCAATGTTGAAATAATAGCCGTTGTCATTGCCGCACCAGCAGATGGGCCATCTTTTGGAGTCGCCCCTTCTGGTACATGAACATGAATGCCTTTATTCTTCAATTCTTCGTAAGAAATTCCAAATTGTGATGCACGAGATTTAATTAACATCTCCGCAACTTTAATCGATTCTTTCATAACATCTTTTAGATTACCTGTTGTTGAAACTTTGCCTTCCTTACCGGGGATAGTAACGGCCTCGATAGATAGAATATCACCACCAAATTGTGTGTAAGCAAGACCTGTAACGACCCCTATTCTATTTTCTTCTTCAACTTCCCCAAAACGGAATTTTTTTACACCTGCAAATTTTTCTAATTTTTTGGGTGAAACGGAAATGACTTTTTTGCCCTTCATCAAAATTTCTTTAATGGCCTTACGGCAAACATTTGCAATTTCACGTTCGAGGTTACGCACGCCCGCTTCACGGGTGTAATAACGAATAAGATCACGGATAGAGGCATCGCTAATTTTAAGCTCGCCTTTCTTAAGACCTGCTGCAGATTTTTGTTTTTCAATCAAATGACGTTTTACAATCTCAAGCTTTTCATCTTCGGTGTAACCAGAAATGCGAATGACTTCCATACGGTCTAATAATGGTTGCGGCATATTTAATGTGTTCGCCGTACAGATAAACATGACATCCGATAAGTCGTAATCTAATTCCATGTAATGGTCATTAAATGTGCTATTTTGTTCAGGGTCTAAAACTTCTAATAACGCTGAACTAGGGTCACCGCGCCAATCTGACGCCAGCTTGTCAATCTCATCCAATAAGAATAATGGGTTTGATGATTTTGCTTTTTTCATTCCTTGGATAATTTTACCCGGCATTGCACCAATATAGGTGCGTCGATGTCCACGAATCTCACTTTCATCCCGAACCCCCCCTAGTGATACGCGGACAAAATTTCGATTTGTTGCTCTAGCTATTGAACTACCTAATGACGTTTTACCCACACCTGGCGGGCCAACCAAACAAAGGATAGGTCCTTTTACTTTTTGGGTTCTTTGCTGCACGGCTAAGTATTCAAGAATACGCTCTTTAACTTTTTCTAAACCATAGTGATCTTTATCCAAAACTTTTAAAGCGGCCTTGATATCTTTTTTAACGCGGCTGCGTTTGTTCCACGGCACACTTAAAACCCAATCAAGATAATTACGCACGACTGTTGCCTCCGCAGACATCGGGCTCATTTGACGGAGCTTCTTTAGCTCTGTTATTGCTTTTTCTTCAGCTTCTTTTGACAGCTTCGTTTCTTTGATTTTCTTTTCAATTTCACCCAGCTCATCAACGCCATCTTCACCATCACCAAGCTCTTTTTGAATGGCCTTCATTTGCTCATTCAAATAATACTCGCGTTGGGTTTTTTCCATCTGACGTTTAACGCGATTTCTCACACGCTTTTCGACCTGTAAGAGGCCAATCTCACCTTCCATAAAGCCATAGATTTTTTCAAGACGCTCCATAACAGTTTTGATCTCAAGCAATTCCTGCTTTTCTTCAATTTTCAATGTTAGATGCGAGGCAACCGTGTCTGCCAATTTATCTGGTTCATCAATTTGATTAATAGAAACCAATACTTCAGGTGGTATTTTTTTGTTTAGTTTCACATATTGTTCAAATTGAGAAATGACGGCGCGGCCAAGGGCATCTAATTCTTCATTTTGAATATCATTGTCGCCATCAAAGATAGAAGCTTTTGCCTCTAGATATTCGCCCTCTTCTATGTACTTATCAATTTTGTATCTTTCGCCGCCTTCAACAAGCACTTTGACAGTACCATCTGGGAGCTTTAACAGTTGGAGAATGTTACCGATTGTTCCAACTTGATATAAGTCTTCGGCTTTTGGGTCATCTTCAGAGGGTGACTTTTGAGTTACAAGCAAGATTTGCTTATCTTCTTCCATCACTTTTTCAAGCGCCTTCACAGATTTATCACGCCCAACAAAAAGCGGAACAATCATCTGCGGGAAAACGACAATGTCTCGAAGCGGTAAAACAGCGTAAATATTGTCTTTTTTGCCAGAACCAATCATGAAATAAGCCTTTCTAATGCTTTTTAGATATCTATATTCGCCATTACAACGCTATAAGATACATATAAGTGCCAAAAATTATAGATAACAATATCAAATTGTTGTCTTAATGTGCAAAATTAATGAAAATAAGTAAAAATAAGCTTAAATAAAGCTTATTTCTTAGATTTATCTGCTTTATCGGTCGCTTTTTCAACGCTTGAATGGGCTTCAACAACTTTATCAATAAGACCAAATTTTTGCGCCTCTTCAGCAGACATAAAATTATCACGATCCATTGATTTTTCAATGTCCGCCAATTTCTTACCAGTATGGGTGACATAAATGTCGTTAAGCATTGATTTCATACGCAAAATCTCACGCGCTTGGATCTCAATATCGGACGCTTGACCTTGTGCACCACCCAAAGGTTGATGAATCATGATACGCGCATGCGGTAATGCAAAACGCTTACCTTCTGCACCGGCAGTCAAAAGCAATGAGCCCATTGACGCCGCTTGACCAATACAAACAGTAGAAACATCGGGCTTGATGTATTGCATCGTGTCATACATCGCCATACCAGAAGTCACAACACCACCTGGAGAGTTAATGTAGAATGAAATGTCCTTTGTAGGATTTTCAGATTCCAAGAATAACAACTGCGCACAAATTAGCGACGATACATAATCATTCACCTCACCCGTTAAAAAGATAATACGCTCTTTCAACAAACGAGAGAAAATATCAAACGCGCGTTCACCACGGTTTGTCGACTCAATAACAGTCGGAATAAGGTGGGAATTATATAGTTCTAAAGGATCGCGTTCGCTCATGGGGTCTCTCTGTAGTTTGTAATTTGAATCAATCTACTAAGACAATAGCCGTGGATGCGTAAGAGTTCAATAGGTAGTGAGACAGATTATAAGGGTATTTTGTTGACATAA
>CAYGUV010000026.1:0-9868 GCA_964353185.1 uncultured Micavibrio sp.
GCCGCAAGCGAGCAACGTAATCCGCTTGATCAATCTGTTCCGTTTCAAATTGTATCTGATTTTGAACCAGCAGGGGATCAGCCGCAGGCGATTGCCAAACTAACTGAAGGCATTCAATCGGGCTTAACCGATCAGGTTTTGTTAGGGGTGACGGGGTCTGGGAAGACATTTACCATTGCCAATATCATTCAGAATTTACAACGCCCTGCAATTATTATGGCGCCGAATAAAATTTTGGCGGCGCAGCTTTATGGGGAGTTTAAGTCGTTTTTCCCCAATAATGCGGTTGAGTATTTTGTTTCTTATTACGATTATTACCAGCCCGAGGCATATGTACCGCGTACCGATACATTTATTGAAAAAGACAGCTCCATCAATGAACAAATCGACCGGATGCGCCATGCGGCAACGCGGGCCTTATTCGAACGTCGGGATACTATCATTGTTGCGTCGGTATCGTCCATCTATGGGATTGGTTCCAAAGAAGATTACATGGCGATGACGCTAGATATCACCAGTGGAATGGAATTGGACCGTGATAAATTTATTCTACAGCTGATCGCGCTTCAATATAAGCGTAACGATATTTCGTTTGAGCGGGGGTCGTTTCGCGTACGCGGTGATACGGTAGAATTATTTCCATCCCATATGGAAGACAGCGCGTGGCGTTTCTCATTCTTTGGTAATGAGATTGAAGAAATTATTGAATTTGATGCGCTTACGGGTCAAAAGCATGAAGCCAAAGAGGCCGTGCGTGTTTACGCGAACTCACATTACATCACGCCTGGGCCGACCATTCGTCAAGCCATTAAGCAAATGAAAATTGATTTAAAAGCGAGCCTTGCTGCGTTTGAATCAGAAGGTAAATTATTAGAAGCACAACGGCTAGAGCAGCGCACGCAATTTGATATTGAGATGTTAGAGGCCACAGGTATGTGTAAGGGAATTGAAAATTATTCCCGCTATTTAACAGGCCGCGCCCCGGGGGAGCCACCACCATCATTGATTGAATATTTACCCAAAGATGCGATGATGTTTTTGGATGAGAGTCACGTGATGGTATCGCAAATTGGGGCGATGTATACAGGCGACCGTGCGCGTAAATCAACATTAGTTGAACATGGATTCCGACTTCCTGCCGCGATTGATAACCGCCCGTTAAAATTTGAAGAATGGAATGCCTTTCGTCCGCAAACCGTTTATGTATCTGCCACGCCTGCACCATGGGAAATTGAACAAGCCAATGGAGAAATTGTTGAACAGGTGGTTCGCCCAACGGGGTTGATTGATCCGCCAGTTGAAATTCGTCCGACAACCCATCAGGTGGATGATTTGATGAGTGAATGTCACAAAGTGATTGCCAAGGGTGGGCGTATTATGGTGACGACCCTAACTAAAAAAATGGCTGAGGCGTTGACAGAGTATTTGGTGGAAAACGGTCTGAAGGTTCGGTACATGCATTCCGATATTGAAACGTTAGAGCGTATTGATATTATCCGTGACTTACGTTTGGGCGAATTTGATATTTTAGTTGGAATTAACTTACTGCGTGAGGGATTAGATATTCCTGAATGTATGTTGATGGCGATTTTAGATGCGGATAAAGAAGGATTTTTACGATCCAAAACTTCATTGGTCCAAACTATTGGGCGCGCGGCGCGTAACCTTGAGGGGCGCGTGATTTTATATGCCGATAAAATGACAGGGTCGATGCAATATGCGATTGATGAAACAGACCGCCGCCGCGCAAAGCAAGTGGAACATAACAAAAAACACGGTATTACCCCCGAAAGCATCAAGAAAAATATTGGTGATTTATTAGAAGGTGTGCGCGAACGCGAAGGGGAGATGGATAAGCGTAATACTTACGCCAGCCTGTCTGAAAAATCTCAAGATGCATTGGAAGATCCAAAATCGCTTGCGAAACATCTGGATAAATTGCGCAAAGATATGCGTGACGCGGCAGGAAATTTGGAGTTTGAACAAGCCGCAAAAATTCGCGATGAAATTAAAAAGCTTGAGGCATTGGATTTAGGCATTATAATTGAAGAGTAATGAAGTTTCTTTTTATTGTTAAAATTATTGGTGCCCTTTTAATCGCAATGATTGTTATTGCGTTTACCCTTTATCCTAAAGTGGTTGAACATGGCATAGATTATTTCATGACAAACTATGCGGGTGAATATATCGATCAAGACCATAGAGACGAGCATGAGCGGGATGAAAATAAATTCGCTTATGATGACTTTGACAATGATTACGACATGGATCTTAGTCGCTAAACTCTTCTGCCAAAAATTTGACTAAATGCGCCCAGCTTTTTCTGTCTGCATTTAAATTATAGGCGGCGCCTGTTGAATTATCGGTGCCCGATTCAATTTGGGTAAAGGCGTGAACCGAATTGGGGTAGCCAATAAATTCGTAATTAATATTATTTTCAAGCATTTCTGCTTTAAAGCCATCTAATTCTTCAGCAGAAATGTAGGGGTCGTCTTCGCCATGGTAAACAGCAATTTCGGCCAGAACATTTTTGGGGTTATATTCTTTTATTGATGTGCTTAAGCCGCCGTGGAAGCTGCCGATGGCTTTTAAATTTGCGCCACTGCGGGCGAGGTCTAAAGCCATTGTTCCGCCAAAACAATACCCGATAGCCGCCAAGTTTTCTTGATCAACATGGGGGCGTGATGACAAATAATCAAGGGCGGCATTCATGCGGCCCAAGGCCAAATCTGGATTGGTTTTGTATTTTGTGCTTTGGGTTTGTGCTTCGTCTGTTGTGGTTGGACGAATGTCTTTGCCGTACATATCAATGGCAAAGGCGTTATAACATTGACGCGATAGCATTTCGGCGCGCATGCGTTCGTTATCCGTTAAACCCTTCCATTGGTGGATGACCATGACCGTTGGGTATGATTCCTTTAAATCGCCGCAGCGTGAGGGCACATAATACCCTTCGAGTATTGTATCGCCATCTTTATACTCAATGACTTTGCCTGCTAAATCTTTCGGTGTTTCTGTTGCGTGAACAGTGAGGGGAAAAAGTGTCAAAGCAAGAAATAGCGCGGTATTTTTGAAAGTCATTAGATATCTCCGATAAAGGGTTTATTCTTCATCATTATAAAAAGAGGCACTTGCCAAAAGCAAGTGCCATTTTAGTTTGGGGGGGGAGAAATAAGGATTAAAAGGGGTTTGTTTTAATTTATTTTATTTTATTTTATTTGTATCTTTATAATGGCGGCGTTCCCATACGGCCTCAAGTGTTGTCGCGCAGGACATAAACCCAAAAAGCTTATATATACGAGGTAAGTTTAAGGGCTTTGATTTCTTGTTGTGATAAATCTTTGGAATAAAGTGTTCTTTGCTTGGTTCGTTATCATTCGCAAGATTATAAATATTGCGCATGGATTGTTCATGGTGAAGCTCAGCCACGCGGTGAAGGGTTTTGCCCAAATCATGATTTTGACCGTATGTTTCGTATATACCCTGATAGCTCATACGGTTTTGTACCATAAAATCTTCGAGCCAATACCATGCCCAATAAGGAAGGGAAACGATGCGATAATCATTTAAGAGACCCGGAATGATTTTTGATGTAATATTATCGTTCACTGGTGGTTTGTTTCGCATGTTTTAAATTATCTCTTTCTCTTTTTTATAAATAATCATCTCATTAACAGGCAAAGAAATGCAAATTTGTAGCCTTATAAAGCATTAATATTACATAATAAATTAAATTATTATTTATTTTCAACATGTTGGTTTTGTTAAAAAGGACAGTTTTATCTTTAGGTGGTTTTGTATAAAAAAGATTTAAAAGTGACACAGACACGTTATTTAAGATAAAATAAATTTGCATGATGCAATTTCAAAAGGAGCATTCAATTGTCTATTTGGTTTTTTCTATGGTTTATTTTTGCAGTTGTCATGATTTTTGTGACTGGCTGGTCCACCTATATTTTAGTGCAGCAAAAGCAAGCGTGGAAAAAATACGCCGCAGATAAAAAGATATCGTTTCGCCCCAATAAATTTTTTGCCCCTTGTGAAATGGATGGAACGGTTGAAGAATTTAGAGTTTCGTTTTTTACGGGAGAACAGCAAAACCCCAACGCCCGTAAAAACAGACAGTTAACCATATTTGAAATTATTGACCCAACCCCGTATGTAGATGGTATGGCGTGCGGTAACGATCAAATGAAAGCCTTTATTTCCGTATTAGATGCATTGACCCCGCATATTGTTAAGAGCGATCATTGGAATAATTCAAATGTTATTTCTTCAAGACATAAGCCTGCGGTTAATGCGTATTTAACGCCGCAGCGTATTAAAATTATTGATGAAATGATACGTTTTCCCAAATCTGATGTTATTGTTGTTTTGGATGGGGAGCAGGGTGTGTTCCGCTTTGAAACCAGTAACCCATTAACAGATACTGGTAAAATTGACGAGATGTTAAATAAATTATTTGCGCGTATCCGTAAGTTACGCCCGACAGCGGAGGAGCGTCAACAATTTGCCAAATTGGCGAAGGCTGTTGATGATCCAACATTGGTTGTGGATGATCTTGATAAAGAAGAGCCAAAAGAACAAAAAGCGGATGGGGTAGAAACCGCTCCCAAAGATGACAATGATAAAGCAGAGAGTTAATCTGCCTTAAATACACATTCTAGCGGATTTAATTTTATATCGCCGTATTCAAGATTTTCTTCAGAAAGATTAAAAAGGCAAAGCATTTCTTTATCATCTAATATTCTTTTAAATCCAATGATGTGATCGCTTTGTGTTTCTATGAATTCAATTTCTCCCACCTGTAACAAAGGTTGAGTTTTACGCCATTTAATAAAGTCTCGTGTCTGATTAAGCACAGAGTTTTCATTTTCTTCTTGAACATTGACGGCACGTTCGGTGTGTTCGGTTGGAATAGGGAGCCAGGGTTCTATGTTAGAATCATTTGTCTGACTAAACCCTGAATGGGGGGCCGATTTATTCCATGGCATTGGAGTGCGACACCCATCACGACCTTGCCATTCTGGCCACATAAATATGCCCCAAGGGTCTTGAAGTTTTTCAAAAGGGATCATGGCTTCGGGCAGGCCAAGCTCTTCCCCTTGGTATAAAAATGGCGTTCCACGTAAGCTTAATAAAAGTTTATTGAGCAGGATTGCAATACCGTCTTTATTTTTAATACCTTTTCCCCAACGTGTAGCGGAGCGAACAACGTCATGGTTGCTAAAAGCCCAGCTGGGCCAGCCATCACCAGGTTGTTTAGCAAATTCTTTGAGTGGGGTTTCTATGGTTTTTTTTGTAATATTTCCTGCGCCTGTGCCGACCAATAAATGCGTATTGTAAGTGGTATGAAGCAAGTCATCACCATCTGTATATTGAACTGCCAATTTATAGGGATCATCATCGCCTATTTCACCAATGGCCATTGTTTCGCCATAGCGGTCCATAAGCATGCGTAAGGCTCTTAAAAACTCTAAATTCTCTGGTTGAGATTTATCGTGAATATGCGTTTGCATTGTATAGGGAATTGGCTTTTCAATCTGTAGGCCGGTTGAAAGTAAGTTTTCATCGCGCGGCGGGTTGTCTGTAAGGTTTTTATTGTGAAAATAAAAATTTACCGTGTCTAAACGGAAACCATCAACTCCGCGTTCAAGCCAATATTCACATTCGCTCAACATTTGTTTGCGCACCGCAGGATTGTGAAAATTTAAATCAGGTTGCTCTTTTAAAAAATTGTGGAAGTAATATTGTCCGCGTTTTGTATCAAATGTCCATGCGGGGCCACCAAAGATAGACTGCCAGTTATTGGGCGGGCTGCCATCTGGTTTTGCATCTTTCCATACATACCAGTCAGATTTTCTGTTGTCTTTGCTCACACGGCTTTCGGTGAACCATGGATGTTCTATTGATGTATGGGACAAGACCATATCGACGATGACTTTCATGCCCAAATCATGTGCCTTTGTTAACACGGCATCGAAATCTTCGTTCGTACCAAATAAGGGGTCAACTGTACGATAATCGGATACATCATATCCAAAGTCCGCCATGGGAGAGGTGAAAAATGGGGATATCCATATGCCATCAATGCCTAGATCAGCGATGTACTTTAACCTATCAGCAATACCCGCCATGTCACCAATACCATTTCCATTTCGGTCCATATAGGAACGCGGATAGATTTGATAAAACACTCCTTTTTTCCACCATGGGCTATCAGACATAAATTTTACCTTTCATGTAAAGTTTGGCTTCGCCACCAATAAGAAGGCGATTATCTTTTATTTCTAAATCCAAGTCACCGCCACGGGCAGAAACTTGACATGCTTTAAATTTCGTTTGGTTTAACTTCTTTGCCCATATTGGGGTCAGAATACAATGGGCTGAGCCTGTTACAGGGTCTTCATTGATGCCAAGCTGAGGGCCAAAATACCGCGTTACAAAGTCATATTGAGGGTCGCTGGAGAGCGCAGAAATAACAACACCCTCACATTCAATAGTGCCGAGGAGTGGTATATTAGGACGAACATTACGGATAAAATTTTCATCATCAAATAATGCGACGACTTTTTTACCTTTATAAATTTCTGTAGGCTCTTTACCAAGGGCCTGGGTGAGGATGTCTTTATCTTCATCATTGGGTTTACTATCCCATGTGGGGAAATCTAAAGTAAATTTATCGTCTAATTTTTGAACAATGAGCGGCCCTGATAACGAGTCAAAAGTGATATGATCTGTATTATAACCTAGCGCATTATAGATTACCCACGATGTAGCAAGTGTTGCATGACCACATAAGTTGACCTCTTCTGTTGGGGTAAACCAACGAATATGAAATCCATTATCGGTTTGAATAAAAAATGCCGTTTCGGAGAGATTGTTTTCTTCAGCTATTTTGAGCATAAGCTCATCAGAAAGCCATGTTTTTAAAGGGACAACGGCGGCAGGGTTGCCGCCGAATGTCTTGTTAGTAAAGGCACCAACCTGATAAATCGGGTAGGTTGCCAATGGGGTTACTCAGCCGCCGCTTTTTTAGGGGCTTCTTCTGCCGTTGCGTCAGCAGCAATTTGTAACTTAACAATTTTGTCTGGATTCTTTGGTGGCTCACCTTTTGTAATGGCATCTACATGTTCCATACCATCAACGACTTGACCCCAAACGGTATATTGGTTGTTTAAGAAGCTACAATCTTCAAAACAAATAAACCATTGTGAGTTTGCGCTGTTTGGGCTGGCGGAACGAGCCGCACCAATTGTACCGCGACCAAAGTTATAGTCGTTAAATTCTGCGTCCATGTCAGGAAGTTCGGAACCGCCCATACCTGTGCCCGTTGGGTCACCCGTTTGTGCCATGAAACCATCAATAACACGGTGCCATACGATACCGTCATAAAACCCTTCGCGTGTTAATTCTTTAAAACGCTCAACGTGTTTTGGTGCGATGTCTGGCATCAATTTAATTGTGACACGACCATCTTTTAAATCAAGATAGGCGGTGTTTTCTGGATCTAGATCCGCGGCGTTTGCATCGCCTGAAGGTGCGGCAGTCATAATGAGTAAGCTCCCTAGTAATATGGTGAAAATTTTAAGCATAAAGTGTTTCCTATATGTTTGTTTAAGAAACAAAATTGCCATACGGATGGGGCATTTGCAAGTCAGGAAAAATGGTTATTTTGTGATTATTCTAAAGGAGCGCTAATAGAAATAACTTTATTCCGCAGCCATTAGGAGCGAATCTTTATTATGCGCTTTGATGCGGTCATTAATCTCACAAATACAAGTACCGCAGCAGGGCTTTTCCCCACCAGAACAAGCTTGGTAAACAGCCGATGTCTTTTTCAAAACAGACTCATTTTTCAATGCGCCGTCTAAATCTTTATCGGTAAAAGGGTTACACATACATATATACATTTCGTTTATCCACTTCATGCAAATGCGAATAATTCGCGATTTGGTATAAATTACTGCAAATGCGATTTATTCGCAAGAAGAAAATAAACAAAAACCCCAAGATAATAATATCAAGGGGTTTTGGTGTATTTCTATATGATAAGGAAGGGATAAGCTTACTTATCGCCGCCTTCTTTTTCGTTTTCTGCTTCGGCATTCAGCATGAGAAAGTTTTCGATTCCCATGTCGTTAATCATTTGAAGTTGTGTTTCTAAATGGTCTTCATGGCCTTCTTCTTCTGCCAAAATCATTTTGAATAGATCAGATGTCGTGTAATCACCTGCGGCTTCAGCGGCTTTGATTCCTGCTTGGTATCCTGCAATTCCATCACGCTCTAGCGCCAAATCACATTCGATCACTTCTTTGGTATTTTGACCAATTTTCAATTTGCCCAAATCTTGAAGGTTTGGCAGGCCACCTAATAACAAAATGCGGTCGATGATTTTTTCTGCGTGCTGCATTTCTTCAATGCTTTCGGCGTATTCATGTTTGGCTAATTTCGAAACACCCCAATCTTCTAACATTTTTGCATGTAAAAAATATTGGTTGATGGCTGTAAGCTCACCTTTAAGGGCGTTGTTTAAATGTTTAATGACTTCTTTATCGCCTTTCATGGCTCTTTCTCCTTTTTTGCTGCGTTGCTTATGACGCAAGCGCGCGGTTAATGATGGTATCAATATTCTTTGTATAGGGAGAATAGTCAAAGATTTTCGTCAATTCTTCCTTGTTTATTTTGGCCAGAACGTCTTCGTCCGTTGACAGCGCGTCCATTAATGTCGTTTGCGCCTTACTTTCCCAAACTTTCATGGCGTTGCGTTGAACGATGCGATAGGCATCTTCGCGGCTAATGCCTGCTTGTGTAAGGGCAAGCAAAACACGTTGTGAGAACACAAGGCCACCCATTTTTTCTAAATTCTCAATCATTGTTTCTGGATAGACCAAAAGATTTTCAATGATTCCTGATAAACGATTTAGGGCGTAATTTAATGTAACGGTTGCATCGGGGCCGATATTACGTTCCACCGAAGAATGGGAAATATCACGCTCATGCCATAGTGCCACGTTTTCCAAGGCGGGAATAACCGTTGCGCGGATGAGGCGGGCAAGACCGGTTAAATTTTCCGTTCCAATAGGGTTGCGCTTATGCGGCATCGCGCTGGAGCCTTTTTGGTTTTTGGAGAAGAATTCCTCCGCCTCGCGTACTTCGGTACGTTGTAGGTGACGAATTTCAATAGCTAAATTTTCGATCGAGCTGGCGATTACGGCGAGCGTTGAAAAGAACATGGCATGACGGTCACGCGGTATGACTTGCGTGGCAACCGTTTCAGGGCGAAGGCCGAGATTATCACCCACATATTGTTCCACCTCGGGTGCGACGGTTGCGTATGTGCCAACCGCGCCAGAAATTGTACAAACGGCGATTTCTTCGCGGGCGTTGATGAGGCGTTTTTTGGCACGGGCAAACGCGGCATAATGTCCCGCCATTTTTAGGCCAAATGTTGTTGGCTCTCCATGGATACCGTGGGAGCGACCAATACAAAGTGTTTCGCGATGGGCGTTAACTTGTTTTTTTAGCGCTGCGAGGATTTTATCAAGGTCGAGCAATAAAATGTCGGCGGCTTCGGTCAGTTGTTTGGCAAAGCAAGTATCAACCACGTCTGAGCTGGTCATTCCTTGGTGCACGTAGCGGCTGGCTTCTGGGTCGTCGATATGTTCGGCAACGGAGGTGAGGAAGGCGATGACGTCATGTTTGACCTCGGCTTCAATCTCATCAATGCGCGCCACGTCAAACCCGCCTTTTTCGCGCAATGCCTTTGGGCAAGCGTCAGGGATGGTGCCTAATTCCGCCATTTTTTCACAGGCGAGCGTTTCAATCTCAAGCCAGATTTTAAAGCGATTTTCAGGCTCCCAGATTT
>CAYGUV010000027.1:0-7316 GCA_964353185.1 uncultured Micavibrio sp.
AAACGTCGGCTACAGCCAACCCATCCGATTCCTTAAATTTCGCCGCAATATAGGGTCAAAGCCCCCCTTAGGTCAAGCATTCATTTACGTTTTTTTAACTTTTTTTTCGATAGAAATTTTTACCTTATAAAAAACCTCTAAAACCCGCAGAAAATAAGTGTTTCACGTGAAACAGAAATAAGATTATAAAGTGAAATCAAACACTTAGGAATAAAAGCCTATTGTGTTATGTCCAAACATGTTTGGCTTGTAACATCAAAAACGGGCCCTATTTAGCCCGTTTTATTAAAATTTATGACGCGTTGTAATTAGCCAAATTTAGGCGTTTGGTAACCACCAAAACCAATTGTTTGATATGACTGATTTAAGCTCGCATGCCCGTCAACATTATTTCCTCTCCCCTCACCATTTCTACGATCTGCAGGTGTAGGACTATCAACTTTCGGGGGTGTTTTGTCTTCTACAGGCGGCTTAACTACAGGGTCATCAGATTCTTTATCCTCTGTATGAATATCACAACCGCCCATCTCCAAAGTTTTTGGCGTGAACGATGCGCCCGTTGGTGAATTTATTTTAAAAGCCGTAAATAAGCCGCCCGTTTTAGACGCATCCAAATCAACCCAACCGATATTATTATCATCATAAGTCAAATTAGCCGTTTCTAAGGTTACAGTTGTTCCATTATTAAATGTTACTGCAAGCGTATTGTTATCTTCACCTGGTTCTTGATTTTCGTAGCGGACATCGCCAACACCCAATCGAAGTGTTTCTGAGCCTTTTTGATCATTTAAAACAAAACCAAAGCCGCCTTCCCCAAATGATTTAATACTTCTCAAACCAGCCGCTTCCGCTGCCGCATTAAATTCACCAAATCCAGCACCGTTAAAATCTATTTTCTCGCCAGCAGCTGCCGCTGTTGTTTGCGTTACATGTCGCATCTCGCTGCCATCTGCTACAAATACAGTGGCCTTACCTAAATTTGCGGTTTGCTGACCATCTATGGCAGGGGTTGCCTGTATTGTGTCAGGCGCCCCATCACACACCCATGATTGTCTTGGCGTTAATCTTGATATAGATGGTAAAGTCACAGTTGACGGAATTGCCTTTGCAGAACCTATTGCAGTGTTTTGTGGGATTGATGTTCCGTCACTACAACCAGCTAATAATGCTGTTGAAGCTATGGCCGCTCTTTTTACTAAGTTATTCATTTTTTTATACCTTTATTTTTTAAATTATTATTCTGTTTTAAAATTCAAAGTGATCAACATAGGCGCGATATGAAGATGGTGCGTGTGCATCGTTATCATCGCGGATTTGAATATCAAATGTACCTAAATCTTGATTTTCAAATCTAAGACTTAAATCTGAAGCAGTTGCGACAACAACATCCCCAGCATTAGCAAAGATTTCTGTAACCACACCATTAATGACAATAACATCACTGTTATCTGCATTTTTAATTGTCGCCTCACCAGACGCCTCTTTGGTAAATTTAATTATATCAGCATCTCTTGCGCCTCCTGGGCCAGCATCAATTAGGTCGCCATACCCCATAGAGATAAGAAGATCGGCATCAGTCCCGCCTAAAAGCTCGTTCGTGCCCGAACCACCATTGATAACATCGCGGCCAGACCCTCCGTCTAGCTTATCATCGCCATTATCGCCGTTAATAAGGTCGTTTCCTCTTCCGCCAAAAGCGATATCATCGCCATCACCACCATTTAAGGTATCGTTACCATCATTATGGCCACCGATTTTTTCAGCAGCAGCGATTGGTAAATCTGGAGAATTTGGGTCACGATCAAAAAGTTTTGCCGCGAATGTGTTAAACGCTTCTTTTATTTTACCAAGGAAAGATAGAGTGGGCGCATCGCTATTATCGCTTCTAACTTCAACGTCCTTATTTTCGAAACGTGCCTTTGCAATGACTGAGTCATATCCCAACACATCATCCCCCGCACCACCATTTAAGGTGTCATCGTCACGACCGCCAACAAGGAAATCATCCCCACCATTACCATTAATTAAGTCCTTACCATCTGTCGTGAAGATAGTATCTTTTGCATTGCCCCCGTGAATTTCATCACCAGCGGTGCTGGTTGGAGTATCGGCGCGTGTATCATCACCAAAAATGAAGTTCTGCGCCCCAAGTATAGAATCACCATTAATGTAAACTATGTCAGCGTCCGCCGTCACAGAAAATACCTGTGGGAGGCTTGACCCTTCGATTGTTACCCCGCCACGGTTGTTTTCAGCGTAAATTAGTTTTGAAACATGCGCGTCTTTTTCAATTTCAACGGCTTCTATTTTACCGTCTTTGTTTTTAACGCGGGCACTTAAGGTTGCCGTGATTGTAAATTCTAATTGGTCTTTGTTTTCTTGGTCATCAAAATAGACATCGTAACGTCCGCCTTTATCAACCTCGATCAATGCGCCATCAATTTCGGCAAGTAATGTATCTTCGCCATCTTTGAAGGTAAATTTTTCACCATTGATTGTGATATATTTGATAACAGAATCGATGATTTCTACATCAGGGTCTTTTGCCGTGATATTGGTAATAAAATTGTCTCCCTTCAAGATAGCATCAAAGCCCCAATAAGCGCTTGTGTCAGATAAAATCTCTGGTGGGATGATTGGTGTTGGTTCAGGGATAGGTGGGAGTATAGTTGACCCCGCACTTACCAAAACAAGTGATGATGGTTTTGTTATATCATTTTTTCCATCTAAAGTAGAACTTACTACGATAGATTCAAGGCTATCTAGCTCGTCAAAATCATTAGGGCTCACAGCAATTGTTATTTCGTTATTCACTACCTGGTCTGCCGTGAAAACTTTTTCTATTGTCTGTGTTTCACCTGTTGCTGATTTTCCTTTAATCTCAACGCCTTGATTGCCGCGCGTATTGTTTGGAGTTACGTCAGATAATTTAAATTCAAAAATCTCTGCCGTTTGTCCATCTATACGGCTAATTTCATATGATTCAAAACCAGCATGCTCTTCTTTTGGGGTGAATGCTTTTGGACTTTTGTGTGCGCTTGAGATGATGCCAAGGCCTTCGCCACCATTATTTTTCCCGTTATCCTGAATAGATACAAATTCGAATCTGGCATTTGGATCTAGTGACTTCACTTTAATAATAATGCCATCACCTTCAACAGAGGTTGTGTTCTCTCCTACTTGATCTCTCGAAACAATAAATTCATTAACAATAGGCTCTAGCGGCTTAACTGATTGATCATCTTGCTCGTCCAAGGAAGATACAGATGGCGGGTTCGTAGAAACGAAGCTTACATTTTTATTAGCGGGCGCATTCTTCTCTAAATATAATTGGATATTTGGTTCTGACACTTTTAATGGTGTTTGAATAACCATGCTTCCTAAAACCTCAGAAGTAAAACCAAAAATTGTTTTAAATGGGTTTGCCCATGATTGAGTAAGAGAAGTTAAAGCCATTTGTTTTTCCTTTGTAATTAGCGGACAAACAGGAGTTTTCCTTTTGTTATCCGCGTATAATTTACGTTGTTATTTTGTTAAGTGTGTCTATTTACCATATTTTACATAGAATGCAAGGAAAATCGTTACGAAAAATAAAAAAGCTCCCAAAAGGGAGCTTCTTCGTAACTTATATTTTAAGAAAAATTAAGCGGCAACTTTAAGATCTGTTGCTGATTGCTTACCTTTTTCTTCTTTGATTTCGTATTCAACTTCTTGATTATCATCAAGGGTACGAAGACCCGCTGCTTCTACTGCGCTAATGTGAACAAATACGTCACCGCCGCCTTCTGCTGGTTCGATAAACCCGAAACCTTTTTGTGGGTTAAACCATTTTACTTTACCTTTAGCCATAACATATTCCTTATCGTTTAGCGTGTATTACGAGCCTATTATTAAACTCAAGAAGCAGGAAACACTATATTTGTGCGAAAGTCACGCTTTTTCTTAAAAATAAAAAACCGCGCTTGAATGAACAAGAGCGGTTTTAAAATTTTATTACCAATAAAAAGCTTAACCGTTTGCGACTTCTTTGGCTTCATCGTCCATTTCTGGCGCTTCTAAGCTTTCAGGGGCTAGATCAATTTCATCTTCTTCTAACGCGGCAGCTTGTTGCTGGGCGGCCAAGGTGATTTTGTCACGATCTGCGGCGACTTTACGGATTTTGTTCACATAAGCACCTGTTCCCGCAGGGATAAGGCGACCAACGATCACGTTTTCTTTCAAGCCTTTCAGCTCATCCACTTTTCCGTTCACGGCTGCTTCGGTTAAGACACGTGTTGTCTCTTGGAATGACGCAGCAGAAATAAAGGATCCAGTTTGCAAGGATGCTTTGGTGATACCTTGTAGAACAGGTTTACCAACAGCAGGTTGCTTCCCTTTTTCGATATATTTCTTGTTTTCCGCTTCAAACTCTTCACGGTCGATGTTCTCACCCACAAGGTAAGTCGTATCACCAACAGAAAGAACCTCCACTTTTTGCATCATTTGACGGGCAATCGTTTCGATATGCTTATCGTTAATCACAACACCTTGCAGACGGTAAACATCTTGGATTTCATTAACAAGGTATTCAGCCAAGGCTTCAACACCCATAACATCCAAAATATCGTGCGGTACAAGCGCGCCATCAAGAAGTGGGTCACCCTTACGGACAAAGTCACCTTCTTGGACAGCCATCAAACGGCCTTTAGGAATGAGGTATTCTGAAGGCTCCATCGTTTTATCTGTTGGGTTCACAATCACGCGACGTTTTGTCTTGTAATCTTTACCAAACTCAACTTGGCCATCGATCTCGGAAATAATCGCGAAATCTTTTGGACGGCGGGCTTCAAACAATTCAGCAACACGTGGTAGACCACCTGTAATGTCACGGGTTTTGCCTGCTTCACGTGGAATACGAGCCAAGATATCACCAGCTTTTACCTCTGCACCGTTTTCAACGGTCATAATCGCATTGGTCGATAGAAGGTAACTTGCCTCAAGACCATTTGGTAATTTAAGCGCGCCGCCACCAGGACCAGTCAATTGAACACGTGGTTTCAAATCACCACCTTTTGGCTGGCTTCTCCAGTCGATAACAACTTTATCAGATATACCTGTCGCCTCGTCGGTACGGTCAGAGACGGACACGCCTTCAACCAAGTCAATGAATTTAACAACACCATCTTTTTCGGTGATAATTGGCATGGTGAATGGGTCCCATTCGGCCATTTTCTCACCTGCCTTGACTTTGCTACCATTTTTGACAAGCAAACGAGCACCATAAGGAACACGATGTGTCGCACGTTCTTTGTCTTTACTATCAAGCAAGACAAGTTCCGTGTTACGACCCATGACGATTTCAATACCGCCAGAGTTTGTCACTGTGTTTTCGTTACGGATTTCGATTTTACCATCAATGGCCGCTTCGTAAGAAGATGTTTCAACACCACGCTGCGCCGCGCCACCAATGTGGAAGGTACGCATTGTAAGCTGTGTTCCAGGCTCACCAATTGATTGAGCAGCCATAACACCAACCGCTTCGCCCATATTAACAGGGGTTCCGCGGGCAAGGTCACGACCGTAACAATTACCACAAACACCATTACGCGTTTCACAAGTTAGAACAGAGCGGACTTTTAATTGGTCAACACCAGCTGTTTCAATTTCTTCTGAAGTAACTTCGTCGATGATTTGTTGAGCAGGGACAATTACGTCACCCGTTAATGGGTGTTTTACATCCGTGCAAGGAACACGACCAAGAATACGTTCAGCTAAGGAAACAACTACATCTGCACCGTTCATCACAGCTGCAATTGTAATACCTTCTTCAGTACCACAATCTTGTTCGATCACAACGGCATCTTGTGCCACGTCAACCAAACGACGGGTTAGATAACCAGAGTTCGCTGTTTTCAACGCCGTATCAGCAAGACCCTTACGCGCCCCGTGAGTGGAGTTAAAGTATTCAAGAACCGATAGACCCTCTTTAAAGTTAGAGATAATCGGTGTTTCGATAATTTCACCAGAAGGCTTAGCCATTAGACCACGCATCCCTGCAAGCTGACGAATTTGCGCCGCAGATCCACGCGCACCAGAATGCGCCATCATGTAAACAGAGTTCAAACCAGCTGTCTTCACATCAGAAATAATATTCATCATTGCATCTGCAACATCATCGGTACATTTTGACCAGATATCGACAACTTTGTTGTATTTCTCACCTTTGGTGATTAAACCATCAAGATATTGCTGTTCATATTCAGCAACTTTTTCGTTGGCTTCGGCCACCAATGTTTTCTTCGCCTCAGGAATAATAAGATCTGATTTACCGAAAGAAATACCCGCGATACAAGCGTTCTTAAAACCTAATTTCATCATACGGTCACAGAAGATAACCGTTTCTTTTTGACCACAGTGACGATATACAACGTCGATCAAATTGGTTAATTCTTTCTTTGTCATTAATTTGTTAATTTCGTCAAAAGAGATTTTTGGGTGACGTGGTAACAATTCAGAGAACAACATACGTCCCGCCGTTGATTCAACAAGCGTTGTGCGTTTCTTACCATCTTCATCAACATCATGATAACGACATTTGATTTTCGCATGCATAGACAAGTGACCTTCGGTCATTGCGTGCTGGATCTCTCCAGGGCCGCGGAAGATCATGCCTTCGCCTTTTTGATCATCAAGGGCGATTGTCATGTAGTAAAGACCCAAAACAATATCCTGTGATGGAGTGATAACCGGCTTACCATTGGCAGGTGACAAGATGTTGTTTGTAGACATCATCAAGCAACGTGCCTCAAGCTGAGCCTCGATAGATAATGGTACGTGAACGGCCATTTGGTCCCCATCAAAGTCAGCGTTAAAGGCTGTACATACTAAGGGGTGAAGCTGAATCGCTTTTCCTTCGATCAAAGTTGGTTCGAACGCTTGGATACCCAATCTGTGCAATGTAGGCGCACGGTTTAGCATCACGGGGTGTTCACGGATAACTTCTTCTAAGATGTCCCATACTTCTGGGCGTTCTTTTTCAACCATCTTTTTCGCAGCTTTAACCGTAGAGGCCATGCCGTAAATTTCAAGTTTGTTATAGATAAATGGCTTAAATAGTTCGAGCGCCATTTTCTTTGGAATACCACATTGGTGCAGTTTTAATTCTGGACCAACAACAATTACCGAACGACCTGAATAGTCAACACGCTTCCCAAGAAGGTTTTGACGGAAACGACCTTGCTTACCTTTCAACATGTCAGAAAGTGATTTTAATGGACGCTTATTCGCGCCAGTAATCACACGGCCACGACGACCATTATCAAACAATGCATCAACAG
>CAYGUV010000028.1:0-1686 GCA_964353185.1 uncultured Micavibrio sp.
AAATAAATGGTGACCGCTGAGGGATTCGAACCCTCGACCTACTGATTAAAAGTCAGTTGCTCTACCAACTGAGCTAAGCGGTCACATTTATAATGGCCCTCAATCGACAAGGCGAAGGAGGCAATAATCATTTTGCCCTTATTTTATAAATGACAAATGAAAGGATTAAATACTGGGTTTCACAGTGAAATGCAACCCTTTATCGCCCTCTTTTCTTATTTAATGCATTTTGGGTATTTTCAGACACAAATTTTTCGGTATCCCCGCCCAACGCATGGATTTCCTTTATAAAAGAAGAGGATACAAATTGCCATTTATCCGCCGCCATTAAGAAAACTGTTTCAATCTCTGGCGCTAAATGGATATTCATGCCCGTCATCTGAAATTCATAATCAAAATCGGATACGGCGCGCAAACCACGAAAAATACATACTGCCCCCACATCTTGTGCGAAATCAACCAAAAGCTGGTCAAATGCTTGAACCTCAATGATACAATTATTTGTTCCTGTAAATGATTCAAGGTCTGCTTTTACCAACGCCGCGCGCTCTTGTTGATCAAAAAGCGGATTTTTGTTTCGATTGGCGGCCACCCCAATAATTAGCTTGTCTACAAGCTTGCTCGCCCGATTAATAATATGCAGATGCCCATTGGTGATCGGATCAAACGTACCTGGGTAAACCCCTATTTTCATTGATTTTTCTTTTTCGCTCATGCTTCCTCTTTACTATATATTGGCCGAAAATCAAAAGAATTTATAAAAGGAACATATTTTAGCCTTGAACGTTAAGTATCAATAACAGTCAACCTTTAACAAAGAAACAAAAATGCGCAAATCAAAAACGAAAGCGAAAACAATCAAAACCAAAGAGGTTATTTTTTCGATCCTTGTTTTCTGGCTCGTCCTTTTGGCAATATCATTTTTTACATCTACAAATTTAAAAGCATCTGAAACATTGAATGATACTCAAATATCAGAAGGATCTTTTAAAATTGCGAAAGTCATCTTTCCCATTTCCCAAGTTTCACAAGACGGTAAAAACGTTTCTTTAACCATCAATGAAAATGCCCGCGACTTACAAAACCAATCTCAAAATGTTGATTACAGCGCCATGAAAAAAACTGGGACTAACGCCTCAAAATGTCCTCTCGTTAACTCAACCGCCATTGATAAAGAGATAAAAAGCTATAACCCTTTAACAGGCAAAGCCAAATTAAACGTTGTTTTCAAAACGGAAGAGCAAGCAAAAAAAGCAGCCGATGCCGACTGCCTTTTAATTAAAGATACTGAAACTGAATAAGTTTATTTAAACTTGTAACGCATCCCTACAAACAAAAGCTTTTGCCCCAACTCCGCTTTTCCAAGGGGCTGCGTTTTATTGGGGTTCGTCAAATGCATGCTCCAATCACCGTCTGTGCCGTCCGTTGGCTCTAACGGAATTTCTAGACTTAAGGCACGCTTTTCCAAAAATTGATTAAAATCACTTTGATACCAAAATGGTTTTTCACTTCGAAATTCTATCGTGGGCTGATAATCAAAATGAATTACTTCCGCGCGCGCATGAAATGAAAAACCCAAAACTATAACCGCCGTTAATAATATTATATTTTTCATGATGTCCATCCTTTTCTATCCAAGAGGATAAAACAGGAAACTTAACATTCATTTAATTCAATATGGAAACG
>CAYGUV010000028.1:1786-6641 GCA_964353185.1 uncultured Micavibrio sp.
ATCTCTGGATCTTCATCGCCTAACGACTTCACCAGCGTGACCACATCCTGCGTTGCCGCCTCTAGATCTTCATCATCTATACCACGCATCACTAACGTTGTACCAAATTTACCATTGCGATATTGCGGGTATGACCCGATCGCGATATCTGGATATCTCTTTTGAATTTTCCCCAGCTCATCCGCAACCGCACTTTCTGGTAAGTCCGCTGTCACAGATCGGCTTTGCACTGGCTTTCCCCCTTTTAAGGTTGGGGCAACGGCATCAAACATGCTTTGCATGATGCGCGGCACACCGGCAAAGATATAAACATTATCCATTTTAATGCCAGGCGCGCCACTCACGGGGTTATCAATTAATTCCCCCCCTTGTGGAATCATCGCCATTTTTTTCCGCGCCTCGGTAATCTCACTCTCATCTTTATAATATTTTAGCAACTCTTGATACGCGCCTTCATGCAGCTCAACCTCTACGCCAAAGGCGTGGGCAACGCTCTCGGCTGTAATATCATCATGGGTTGGGCCAATGCCGCCAGTGGTAAACACATAATCATGCGCCGCGCGCATTTCATTGACCGTATCAATAATCGTTTGTTCCACATCGGGGATAACCCGCACTTCACGCATCCGCACGCCCAATTCGGTTAGGCGCTCCGCAATCCAAGGGGTGTTTTTATCATGGGTGCGCCCCGATAAAATTTCATCTCCAATGATAACCAATGCTGCCGTGTAAATCTTATCTGTCATGTGACCTTATTCCTTGAAATATATACTTGTTTATATAAGGTAATTGCCATGATGACACAAGAACAGAACAAATTTACCCTCTCAGGAATCGAACTTCATAACGAAGCAGATTTTGAAGGCATGCGCGCTGCAGGCAAATTGGCCGCGCAAACATTAGATATGATTACCGAACATGTTGTTCCCGGCGTCACAACAGAGGAGCTTGACCGCCTCTGCCATATGTATGCCACCAAACATGGCGCAATCCCTGCGCCCCTTGGCTATGGCGGGGATGGCACACGTATTCCGTTTCCTAAATCAATTTGCACCTCCATTAACCATGTGGTTTGCCACGGCATCCCTGAGGCCAAATCCCTTCGTGAAGGCGACATCGTTAATATTGATGTCACCGTAATTCTAAATGGCTGGCATGGTGATACCTCGCGCATGTATTTTGTTGGCGACAAAATCCCCGTTAAGGCGCGCAAATTATGCGACGTGACTTATGAATGCCTGATGCGCGGAATCGAAGCCGTCCGCCCAGGCGCAACATTGGGTGATATCGGACACGCTATCCAAGAACACGCGCACGCCAACCGTTATTCCGTTGTCCGTGATTTCTGCGGCCATGGTTTAGGGCGCACCTTCCACGCCCCACCTTCTGTCGTCCATTTTGGTGAACCCAGCACCGGCGACCGATTAGAGCCCGGGATGTTCTTCACCATTGAACCCATGATTAACGCAGGGAAATATCAAACCAAAGTCCTGCAAGATGGCTGGACCGCTGTAACAAGGGACCGTTCCCTAAGCGCGCAATATGAACACTCCCTCGCCGTCACCGAAGACGGCTTTGAAATCTTCACCCACTCCTTGGTCGGTCATACAAAACCCCCTTATAAAACATAAATAATTGTTATGCTTACGCAGGCGGGTATCTAGTAAAAATCACCGCCAAGACACCAAGGCCGCCAAGAAATAAAAGTGTTTCATACTAATAATTAGCAAAATTAAACTTATCTTAAACCCGACCACACAGCACCTTGGCTGTTTTCGAGCCTTTGCAGACGCTAGAAATAATAGTATTGTAATTTGTATGGGAATACTGCGAGGACTAAACCACATTACTTTCGCCGTTAAGGATCTAAAGCAATCCTTGACGTTCTATTGCAGTATTCTTGGCTGCGATCTAAAAGCTAAATGGGCAAATGGTGCGTATATCACTCTCGGTGACTGTTGGATTTGTTTGTCTCTCGACCCAGAATCCTCTCCAGCAACGGGCTATAGCCACATTGCTTTTAGCATAGATCCGAAAGATCTTCCGTCATTTACTCTTGCATTATCTGAGAGCGGTATTGAGATTTGGAAAACGAACGCGAGCGAAGGAGACTCCGTGTATTTTCTAGACCCGGATGGTTACAAGTTAGAAGCGCATGTTGGCAACCTCCGATCACGCTTAGATTCAATTCATGCCCAACCGTATGACAAACTGCGCATCTATTCCGACTCATAGACTACTTCCGCTATTAGCCGAAAGCGTCCCCCCCTCCTTGGCGGTCTTTGCGTCTTGGCGGTTATACAATAACGCTCCCAATAAAAACCCTTCGTGTCTTTACGCCTTCATGGTAAAAAACTTTATGAGCGTAGAAAAAAAACTAGATCCCAAACCTCAACCAAGCCCAAAACACAACCACGGCGGCCACCGCGATAGATTGCGTGAGCGTTTTCTAAATGCCCCCGATGCCCTGCCCGATTATGAGCTGTTAGAGCTTTTATTATTCATGGCCATACCGCGCAAAGATGTAAAACCTATTGCCAAGGAATTAATAAGTAAATTCAAAGATTTAAATGGCGTCCTCAACGCATCACTTAATGATTTACAATCAATAAATGGCATTAGCCACAATTCTGCTGTGGCCATTCGTGCCATCCGTGCGGCAGGCCTCAGACTCTTAAAGCAAGACTTTATGAATCGTCCCGTCCTGACCAGTTGGCAACGCTTATTGGATTATTGCCAAGCGTCCATGGCCAACGAAACCAAGGAACAATTCCGCCTCATCTTTCTTAACAAGCGAAACGAAGTCATCGCCGATGAAGTGCAACAAACGGGCACTGTTGATCATACCCCCGCCTACCCGCGTGAAATAGTCAAACGCGCGCTCGATGTCGGGGCAACCGCCCTCATCATGGTGCATAACCACCCCAGCGGTGATCCCTCCCCCTCACCCGCCGACATCCAAATGACCCGCAAAGTAATCGAAGCCGCTGCCGCCTTCGACATAACCCTGCACGATCACCTGATCATAAGTCGGAACGGCTATAAAAGTTTTAAGACGGAGGGATTGATTTAATGATAATTAGGGTTGAGGTTATGAGCAACGCGTTGAGCCACCCTATCTACTCCACGTGCTTCTGTAGTTAAATCCCAAATACGGCTCGCACCATACGCTCTAACAAGCTTTTCTTCCCAACGCGTTGGATAAACAACATTTGCATATTTATCCTCTGCTAAACTTTCCCGATATTTTTCTACCTTAGAAAACAGTTTATCAATATCTTGCTGTTTTGTTGTTGTTCTTAATATTACTTTTTCTCTAGCCTCTTCTGATGGTAACATTGCTGCCCATAAGGCTATTAATTCTATTCCTGCAGTTAAAGCTATTTCACCTGAAATAGCTTTGTCTACATAAGGTTTTAAAGCCATCACAAATTCCATGCCCATTTGTTTGCTTGCAAGACCAAGTCCATAAACAAAGGCGGCTTGGGTATCTTGGGGATATTTCTTATGAGCTTCTGCTGATTTTTGAAATGCTTCTTCTTCTCTATTTGTCTGCGCATATAAACCAATCGTAAGCATGTCGAAATTCCAAGCATCTGACGTTTTGCCTTCTGCCATCGCTAAAAACTTTTCAACATCCTCGTAATCACGATTAATTAACGCATAGCGCGCCGCCTGAGCCGCAAGCATAGGATGCTGTTCTCCAGCTTTTTCAAATTCTCTTTGAATAAATCTATGCGCAGCACCAAAATTCTCTGCATGGGCGATAACGCGCGCACTTTTCTTTATTCTTTCATATTCATCACTCGTTAATACATCCAAACTAAATAAAGGTGTTTTAGCAATAGGGGCATATTTTTGAGGATTATCTATAGCATCTTTTAATCTATCAATTTTAAATGATAAATTTTGTTTTTTTATATGACTCTCAGGTAATTTAAGCAATGCTGCTAAAGCATCTTTTCTTAATGATTGTGCGGATGCTGGGTCATCATATCTTAAAACATTTGCCGCTTGAATAAAGACATGCGCTACCTCTTCTAAGACTTTTGTTGCACTTGCATGTATTTCAAGCGCTTGCATTGCGATTGGAAGTTTTTCTAGAGGAGACTTTTTTAAAAGAGCCATCGTTCCTAATAAATCACAAAAAAACGTCTCATTACGATGTTTATTGAGCTGGTAAGCGTCCATTAAAATGAAAAAAGCTTCCTCAAAATTCTTTTTTGCTTTTGCGAACGAAGTCCTTAAAGAGAGAACGTTATCTTGATTATCCCTATCTGCATTAAACTCATTGAGCAGTACTTCAGCTTCATCAAACCTTTCTGTCTTTAAGAATAAATTCACTCTTTGTTGAAGGATAAAAAATTCGTTTGGCTCGATTAATTCCGCTTGAGATATTATTTCTTCTGCAACCCCAAATTCATTTGATTTTAACAGCGCGGAAACAAAAGGAACAAAAATAGCTTCATCAACAATTCCATCTTTTAAGTCTGCTTCGTAAATAGGCCTCAAAATTTGTATTATTGCCTGTAGAGAATTTTTATATCCAAATTCTTCTCTAAGACTTTGGATGCTATCTAGAGCTTTGGCTTTTGTATTTAAAGTTTGAAACATACTTGTTTATTATGGAATTATCTGGATTTTGTCAATATTAAAATGCTGTTAACATGCTATACTCATCCCATGTCCGCTCTTGGGAGCGGCACATTTTGCGGGAGACATCGCAAAGCGCTTTTTTTTGAGGTTTCTATATCGCGGCTTTGGATAAATAGAGATAAACGACGAACCGTTATCCCTTCCCCCCTACAAAACCCCCATCTTCACCGCATTCTTTCCGCCCTTTTTGACGTCGTAC
>CAYGUV010000029.1:0-6468 GCA_964353185.1 uncultured Micavibrio sp.
TTTTGCTGTCGCTGCTATCGTCTGATTTACTCATTAAATTGCCTGTTTTTTATTTCTTTTTAGATATTCGTTGTTGAGTTAATTTTGTTACTTAAATGATGCTATGCCATTGATAGGAATGAATCAATACATCCAAAGTAGCCTAGGGGGATTATCCCTTGCAAGGGTTGTTTTTTAAATTATTCATCATTGTTTTTATCACCAATTTCTTGATATGTTACTTAGTCTTTATGCTTAAAGTATAAAGATGAATAAAATGTAAATAACCTCAAGGTGTTATGGGCGATGTCTCAACCAGATTTAGAAGAATTAAAAGAAAATTTTGACCTTTTCGATGACTGGGAAGGGCGATATCAATATTTGCTTGATTTGGGTAAAAAGCTGCCGCCTATGGATGCGGCGCTTAAAACTGCCGAAACGGAAGTAAAAGGATGCCAATCCAAAGTTTGGTTAATTGTTGAAAGCAATGAGGCAGGGCGATATCACTTTACCGCCGATAGTGATGGGTTGATTACGCGTGGGACAATCGCGGTTTTGTTGATTGCTTATCAGGATAAGACATCACAAGAAATTGCTAAGGTTGATATTGAGAGAGCCTTTGGAGAGTTAGGATTAGATAAGCATTTATCGCCGAACCGCCGAAACGGTTTTTTTGCGATGGTCGAGCGGATTAAGGCGTTGAGTAGATAGTTGTTGACATAATATAAAATTTTTTGTTACAAATCCGCATGTTTTGTTTACGAGATTTTGATATGGCAGCGGCGTTTAATAAGCCTAATTTATTTAGGCTCTATGCTGAAACACCATATTCTATTAAAAATGGTGTTACCCTTGAAAAACATGTTCAAAGTCATGTTGAGCATTCAAATTATGGGCATCGAGGAAACGAAGAATCTGCAAAATTTTATGGATGGCAAGATCTGTCTGATGTAATCGTAATTAAGGATAGGTTTGAGCATGAAATGCTTCATGCATTTCTTGATATTCTATGTGAAGAAGAGGGGTGGAGTCCTTTTTTAGCAGACGGAAATTTATTTGCGGAGGCCTTGGTTCACATGACTGAGATTCGATTTAATTTTTGGTATGGGAGATATAATACACTTATAAAAACTTTTGGAGAAAATGAATACTCAGCTTTGGTTGAGGGATATTGCGAAGAAGATAGACTAGCCTCTTTACTAACGCTTAAAAAAGCTCTCACCGCGGCTTCAGAATCCGAAAGACCAATGACAGCTTTTGAAGCTAGATTTTTAGGTGTTATGCCTACATCTAAAGACTATGAAAAAATGCAAATAGGTGATGTTAACAAATGGGGGGAAGCTTTGCCTGACTTTGAGTTTAAAACAGAACAGGCAAAATTATTCTTCCGACGAATGGAGCTAATCAGAAAGCGCATGTTTGAAACTTTGGATTCAACTTCTTTTGGAACAGATAATAAATCGGTTTGTCAGGCATTTTTTAGAACGCTTAGAATGGATGAGGTTGCAGAAATCGTAAGTGGGAGGAACCCAAATCAAGAACTTTCTTTTGATTATAAACGTGTTAGAAATGTTTGGATGCAATCTTTTGCTTCCACCAAAACCAGAAAATCTATTTATCCCACCCATCAGGTGTAGTTTCTGATGTTTCGCCTGTCTCAACATTTTTGATTTCGAATTTATCGGCGGCGTTTACGTACATGATGTGGGGGATGCCTTTGTTTTTGGCGTATTTGAAGTGTTTTTCCCATTTTTTTACGGTATGGAAAGTTTCCACGTTAAAGCCGCGTTTGCGTAAAGTTTGTGCGGCGAGGGTGGCATCAGCTTGTAAGTCTGCATTTTCGGTATAAACCAAAATATCTGTTGGCGATTTTGCGCCGATCTTCATCAGGTCTGGACGTGATTGACGGATGACATCAAACAAACGGCTAAAGCCGATGGAGATTCCGACACCCGGAAGGTGCTTGTTAATAAAGCTGCCTGCGAGGTCATCATATCGACCGCCAGAACAAACAGAGCCATCAAATTCAGGCACATCTAATAGCTGCGTCTCATATACCGTGCCTGTGTAATAATCGAGGCCACGGACGATTCCTAGGTCACCAATAACGGCATGCTCGGGTAGATGTGCCAAGTTTTTAAGGACAAAGCAAAGCTCTTCGATTCCTTCACGCATTGTGTCGTTTTCCGCGTTTAAGGCATTTATATTATCGGCCGTGCCTTTTGTTTCGGCCAAGTATAAGATTTTATTGATTTGTTCTTGTGTCAGATTTTCATCTTTCAAAAGCTGTTCAATCTGCTCGCGCTCCAACTTTTCAATTTTATCAATGATGCGGGTAACGGACACAACGTCATCAATACCTAAATGTTTTAGCAAGCCGAGTAAGATTTTACGGTTGCTGATACGGATTTGAACGCGGCCGATCTCTAACCCTTCTAAGACCTCATAAATAACGGCTGGAATTTCGGCGTCAAAGGAGAGGGGGAGGTTATCGACATTAATGACATCAATATCACATTGAGTAAATTCACGCATACGGCCCATTTGGGGGCGTTCACCGCGCCAAACGCGTTGCATTTGATAGCGTTTAAAAGGAAACACCAATTCATTGAAATGTTGCGCGGTGTAGCGCGCAAAAGGAACTGTCTGGTCAAAATGTAAAGCGAGGCGCGATTCTTTATCGCTATCATCGTCTTTATGCAGGCGTTCTAATATATATATTTCTTTATCGACTTCGCCTTTGGCAAGAAGGACATCAATTTCTTCCACGCTAGGGGTTTCGATGGAGCAAAATCCATAAGATTCGAAAGTTTTGCGAATATGGTCATACCAACGTTGTTCGACAAGGCGTTCTTCGGGTAACCATTCAGGAAATCCACTAATTGGTTTTGGTTTATAAATTTTTTTCTTTTCTTTACTCATAGCTATGCAAATTAAATCATCCGTTGTGTAAAGCAAGGGGATTGTTTGTGAATCAAGGACTTATGATAAAAAATCCGTTCAAAGGAATCTCAAAATAATAAAATTACAAAAGAGTCTAGAATTTTTTTTGCGTAAAAGTGAAATAATTTTGTTTTTTTTAAGAAAATCATTTGATAACATTTTTTTAATAGAGACAAAATACGTGTGTAACAATGATATTTGAGCAAGGAATTGCAGGTGAGACCTGTAGCTATTTGAGCAAGATTTTTTCTGGTAGTGCACTTTATGTAAGACGTCGTTCTTGTTTTACAAAGGTCGTGCAAGATGGTGTATTTGGCCCGCAATATGGGTTTACTATTCCTTTGCAAAAGCCAGAAACGCAAAAAGAAGCGCAAGCTTACTTTAAACCTTTTTACGACATGGTCGCGCAGCAAAGTAGTACCCAAGATTTACAATCAAAAATTATGGATCATTTTGGCAAGTTCCAAAAAGATCAAATGGATATGGTTGCAGGTATGGTTGCTGGGTTTAATGAAACATTGCAGGCGATGAATGAAACCATGACCAAAATGGTTGAAAATTTCCAAAATTTGCCAGAGCAGGTGGAATATAGTTTTTCCAAAGAAGCGGAATCGGGCGCGGTCAATGCGCCGCATCGCAGACCCGTAAGCGAAGCGATTATCACGACAAACACTATTCAGGTGCACCAAGACCCAGATTCAGGGAAACTGGTACGTTTCAAAGAAGGCGGCAAGGCCGCTTAGACAAGAGTTGGCGGGTCGGGAGTATCCGTTTTTTGTCTGCCTGCTAACACCAATGAATTATGCAACTTAGCTAATTCTTCTCCAGTAGGTGAGCCGGTTTTAGTGGCGCGTTCCATTGCTTCGGCCGCTCGTTTAATAGCATCAACACGTTTTAGATAAATTTCACTCATTTGAAGTCACTAAACTAAATAACGCTATTAGTTCATATTAACTATTTTTAACCTTATGTCAATCTATCAACAAAGAGGTTGCGGAGACTTTAGAAAAGCTTTATTGGCGGATGTTTTAATGCAGGGTGTAGAATTTTTTGGAGTGGCAGAATCTTGATACCGCATTTTATATAATAATGGCGTTGCCGCTGTGGTGGCTAATGCTAATGAAATTATAAAGGCTTCTTTTAAATAGGTCATTTGCAAGTAAGTAAAATAATTTCAAACTTATGTCAATTTAAATAATTTCTCGAGCCTGTTGATGAGGGCGGTGGCGAGTTGGTCTGCATCGGCGATGGTGAGGGCGCGGGAGTAATAGCGTGTGACATCGTGACCGATTCCAATGGCGGTCAACTCCACTTGTCTAATGCGTTCGACCCAATCAATGACGTGACGCAAATCAAGTTCCAACACGTTGGCGGGATTAACGGAGAGGGTGGAATCATCCACGGGCGCGCCATCGGAAATAACCATCAAGATTTTGCGTTGTTCGGAACGGCGCGAGAGGCGGTTATGCGCCCAGACAAGGGCTTCACCATCAATGTTTTCTTTTAAGATGCCTTCTTTAAGCATCAAGCCAAGGTTTTTACGAACGCGGCGGAAGGGGGCATCAGCGCTTTTATAAACAATATGGCGTATATCGTTGAGTCGCCCTGGCATGGGGGGGCGGCCATTATCAATCCAGAGATCGCGAGATTTTCCGCCTTTCCACGCGCGGGTGGTGAAGCCAAGAATTTCTACCTTCACGCCGCAACGCTCCAACGTCTGCGTTAGGATATCGGCACAAAGCGCAGCAATGGCGATGGGACGGCCACGCATGGAGCCTGAATTATCGAGTAATATAGTGACAACCGTATCGCGGAATTCATTTTCCGTTTCACGTTTAAAGGCGCGGGGCACTTGGTCACCCGTGATAATGCGCGTTAGTTTTGCGGGATCAAGATAGCCTTCCTCAAGGTCAAATTCCCAAGAGCGTTGTTGGCGCGCCATCAATTTACGTTGCAGGCGATTGGCTAGCTTGGTCACTAAGCCCATTTGGTTTTTCAGCTGTTGATCGAGCATGGAGCGCAGGCGCGTTAGCTCTTCGGTGTCAGCCAAATCTTCGGCCATAATAATTTCGTCAAATTGGCGGGTGTAGATGGGGTAGCGGCCATCGGCTCCACTACTTAAACTATCGGGGCGGTGCATGTCGGGTTGGGGTGCTTCGCCTTCTTCGGATGGGTCGGCGAGGTCGCTGTCGTTAAAATCATCTTCGCTCGCGCTATCATCTTCGGCGGTGGAGTCTCCAGATTCTTCTAAATCGCTATCCCCTGCTTCTTGGTCGGTGGTTTCTTCTTCGCTTTGGTTTTGTGTATCGTTGCTATTTTCTTGCTCATCACTTTCGCCGTCATTTTCGGCGAGGGCTTCTTGGTTTTCTTCACCATCATCGGTGTCTGTGGCAATGATGTCTAACCCTGCCATCACTTCACGGGAAAGTTTGGCAAATTGGGTTTGGTCGTGAATGGCGTTTTTTAAATTTTCTAATGTGGCGGGCGGGATTTTTTCTTCAATCCATGGTGCCCATTCATCGAATGCCTTTTTACCCAAAGCGGGAGGCTCAGAATTTGTAAGCTTTGAAATGGCGTATAAATGGATGGTATCGGCAATGGTCACATCCTCACGATTTTGAATTTTATTGAGGCCAAGGCGCTTACATTTTTCATCAAGGGTCTTGTGCAGGTTGTGCTTCACCCCAATCATTTGGTTTGCGCCGATGGCTTCGCATCTGGCTTGTTCCATGGCGTCGAACACGGCGCGCGCGGTTAAATCCATAGGGGCGTTTTGATTGTGAATTTTGGCGGTATGATGTTGAAGGCGCAGGGCCTTGGCGTCAGATGCACCGCGTAAATTTTCGATGGCTTGTTTGTCCAGCTCTTGCTCAGGCAGGGGGAGAGATGTTCGGTCATCTTGTGGTTTGGTTGGGCGGTCAATGCGTTCAGTCGCGCTAAAGCTAACCTCAAAGTCACGTTTGCCCGCAAGCGCACGCAGGGTAGCGGCGGTCGCGCCTTTTATATTTTCTAAGTCGTTTTTGTTATCGGGCATAAGAGTCATCCCCGCCATAGTGCGGGGATCCGGATACCCGCATAAAGCGGGTATGACATTTGCGGTTAATTACAGATTTCTTCATATAGGTCGTTCCATTGCGGATTTTGTTCTTCTATGATTTTCATTTTCCAATCTCGGTTCCAACGCTTTAATCGTTTTTCTCGGCGAATTGCATTTTCTGGATTATCAAAAGTTTCAAAATATGCAAGTTGATCGACATTATATTTTTTTGTAAATCCATCGGCTATTTTGTTTTTATGTTCCCAAATACGCTTTTGTAAGTTTGATGTTATGCCTACATAAAAAGTGCTGTTTCGACCTTTAGTTAAAATATAAACATAGTATTGTTTTTGCATTTTCTTTCCAGACCCCCGCATAAAGCGGGGGTGACGTTTTATATTACTTTTCCAACAAATCCACCCCAAAACACCTTTGATAATATTCCGCAATCGTGGGCCATTCGGCTTCGTCGCATTTGTTCATGAAGGCGTAGCGGAAGGACAAGTCGC
>CAYGUV010000030.1:0-4630 GCA_964353185.1 uncultured Micavibrio sp.
TGAATTTCTTTGATCGTAATCAAGGGAATATTGCAAGCGCAAGAGCTAGTGTTAAAGCAGCTCAATCGCAAGATCAAAGCTTACGTTTGAATCTGAATAAACAAGCAATGGAGATTTGGCAGGCAATGGATAATGCGCGTCAAGAAGCAATGGATTATCAAAAAAACATCTTACCTTCTGCACGTAAAGCTTTAGACCAAGCTGAATACGGCTATGGACGAGGCGCATTTTCGTTCTTAGATTTATTAGATGCACAGCGCACTTTATTTGATGTTCAAGAAAGCTACCTAGAGGCGTTAAACGTCTTTTATAAAAACAAATCTCAAATTGATATGTTGAGTGGGAATTATACCCCTTACACAGCTTCATTATTTACTGAAAAGGAATAAACGATGAAAAAACTAGCACTCATAACTTTAGTTTTATTTGGATTAGGTGGGGTTTATTTATATACCCAATCTAGTCATGCAGAAGATGCACACGACCACGCGGAACATAAAGAGGAAAGCCACGAAGGGCATGGGCATGACGAAGAAGAAGAACACGATGACCATGATGGGGATAATCATATAGAAGATCATGGTGATGAAAAAGATGAGCATGACGAACATGGCCATGAAAATCATGAAGATGAAGATAGTCACGATGATCATGGACATAAAGACGAACACGGCGGACATGATGATGAACATGAAGAAGGCAAAACAGATATAGAGCCAGATCATGCTAAAAAGGCAGGCATCATGCTTTCAAAAGCCCAAGGTGGTGCTATCTCTCAAAATATTTCTCTAACAGGTCAGATTGTTCAAAACTCTAACCGTTCTGCCGAAGTGAAAGCACGTTTTACGGGACAAGTGCGAAGCGTCAAAGTGGAATTGGGTCAGAAGGTTAAGAAAGGGCAAGTTCTAGCAACTGTTGAAAGTAATGAGAGCCTTCAAGTATTTAATGTAACAGCGCCTATTTCTGGAACAATTTTATCAAGAAACACCAATGTTGGGAACTTAACGAGTGATGCACCTTTATTTTCAATAGTTGATTTATCAAAAGTTTGGGCGAAGTTCCATATTTTCCCAAAAGATACAGGCTATATCAAAGAAGGTCAGAGTGTAACTGTCCATACACTTGGTAATATTGAAAAAGAAGCAACTTCAAATATCAAAATGCTTTTGCCAACGGCAGATGCGCTAAGTCAGACCTATATTGCTATCGTTGAGTTAGATAATGATAACAGCGATTGGCGACCTGGTATGACTGTGGAGGGGGATGTATCTGTTTCTCAAACTAATGCCGACATAGTTGTTCCTCAAAGTGCCATTCAGACAATGGAAGATAAAAGCGTTGTTTTTGTTGAAAGCAATAATGAATACGAAATGCGCCCTGTAAAATTAGGAAAAACGGATAATAAAAATATTGAAGTTGTCAGTGGTCTAAGCCAAGGCGAAAGCTATGTCAGTCAAGGTAGCTTTATCATTAAAGCTGATATTTTAAAATCTGGAGCTGCACACGAACATTAAAATTTAATGCTCATTCAAATTACTCTTAATTCTTAGGAAATACCCATGCTAGAAAAAATAATTTATGCCTCTATTCAACACCGTTGGTTGGTTTTCATTGCCGTATTTGGCTTATGTGTTTTAGGAATATTTAACTTCCAAAAACTACCCATTGATGCTGTTCCTGATATTACCAATGTTCAAGTGCAAATTAACACAGAAGCCCGTGGTTACTCCCCATTAGAGGTTGAGCAGCGCATTACATTCCCTATTGAAACAACTTTAGCAGGATTACCTAAGCTTGATTATACGCGTTCAATTTCACGTTATGGCCTGTCGCAAATCACAGTCGTTTTTGATGATGATACTGATATATATTTTGCCAGACAGCTTTTAGCTGAAAGACTTTCAACAATCAAAAGTGAAATTCCTGATGGGCTAGAGCCGATGATGGGGCCTATTGCTACAGGTTTAGGTGAAGTCTTGATGTACACCGTTGAAGCCGAAGAAGGCGCAGTTAAAGAAGACGGTACGGCTTATACGCCAATGGATTTATTAACAATCCAAGATTGGGTCATTATGCCCCAACTTCGTAATCTGAAAGGTGTTGTTGAGGTTAATACGATAGGTGGATATGAGCAGCAATATCATGTTTTACCGTATCCCGATAAATTATTAGCTTATGATTTAAATATTCACCAAGTGATTGAGTCTTTGGAAGCGAATAACAGCAATGTTGGCGCGGGATATATTGAACGTAATGGTGAACAGTACCTTGTTCGTGTTCCTGGACAGGTTGAAAGCATTGAAGATATTCAAGGCATTATCCTTGGGAAGCGTGATGAAGTAACAATACGTGTTCGTGACGTTGCCGATGTTCAATTAGGATCACCATTAAGAACAGGCGCAGCAACTCATAATGGTGAAGAAAATGTCTTAGGCACAGTTATGATGCTTATGGGAGAAAACTCCCAAGATGTTGCACAACGTGCTGCGGCTCAATTAGAAATTGTAAATGATAGTTTGCCAGAGGGCGTTGTTGCCACAACAATTTATGACCGTACGGCTCTAGTTGAACGTACAATTAAAACTGTCGAAAAGAACTTAGTTGAAGGGGCATTGTTTGTAGTTGTTATTCTATTTTTACTTTTAGGAAATTTACGTGCTGCCCTAATTACTGCGGCTGTTATTCCTATTTCGATGCTGATGACAATTACAGGAATGGTTGAGAATAAAGTTTCAGGAAACTTGATGAGTCTTGGCGCACTTGATTTTGGTTTGATTGTTGATGGTGCGGTTATCATCATTGAAAACTGCCTTAGACGTTTTGGATTAGAGCAGAAAAAATTAGGCCGTTTGTTAAGTAAGGAAGAACGATTTTCATTAGCCGCATCTGCTACCAGTGAAGTTATTAAACCTAGCATTTTTGGTATTTTGATTATTACTATTGTTTACCTTCCTATATTTGCTTTAAGCGGTGTAGAGGGTAAAATGTTTCACCCAATGGCGTTGACAGTTGTTATTGCCCTATTGTCAGCACTAGTGCTTTCTCTGACGTTTGTTCCTGCGGCAGTTGCTGTCTTTGTTAAGGGAAAAGTTGAAGAAAAAGATAGTTTTCTTATTCGTGGTGCAAAGATTGGCTATGAGCCTGTTTTGAAATGGTCTTTATTACACCCAACACCGATAATTGCAGGAGCAATTATTCTGGTTGTTTTAAGTCTATTTTCAGCAACACGTATGGGAGCAGAATTTATTCCAAGCCTTGATGAGGGTGACATTGCTATGCACGCTATGCGGATTCCTGGCACAAGTTTAAGTCAGTCTGTTCAAATGCAATATGCAGTTGAAGAAGGTGTTCTTAAATTTCCAGAGGTGAAGGAAGTCTTTAGTAAAATTGGGACACCAGAAGTTGCAACCGATCCTATGCCCCCAAATGTGGCAGATACATTTATTATGTTGAAGCCAAGAAAAGAATGGCCTGATCCCAAAAAGTCCAAAGCACAGTTAGTCGAGGAAATGGAAAAGGCTCTGTTAAAAATTCCAGGGAATAATTATGAATTTACACAGCCCATCCAAATGCGTTTCAATGAGCTGATTTCTGGGGTGCGAAGTGATTTAGCCGTTAAAATATACGGTGATGATTTAGATCAGTTATTGCAGTCAGCCCAAGATGTTGAAAATATCGTGAAAAGTGTTGAGGGATCAGCAGATGTGAAGACTGAACAGACTTCTGGTTTACCTGTATTAAGTATTGTTCCTAACCGTAGGAAGTTAGACTTATACGGCTTGAATATTGCCGATGTACAAGACGTTATTGGTACGGCAATGGGTGGACAAGAAGCTGGTCAGCTATTTAATGGTGACCAACGTTTTGACATTGTTGTAAGACTTCCTGAAAAACTAAGGGAAGATATTAATATTCTTAAGAACCTTCCAATACCTCTTTCCTTAGCTGAAATGGAAGGTAAAGAGAATACGCCTGATTATGTACCTCTAAGTGAAGTTGCAGATTTTAATATAGCTTATGGCTATGCGCAGATCAGCCGTGAAAATGGGAAAAGGCGTATTGTTGTAACCTCTAATGTTCGGGGGCGTGATTTGGCTAGTTTTGTTCAGGATGTACAAATTGCCGTTCGTGAGAAAGCTAACCTTTCTGCTGGATATTGGCTGGATTATGGCGGTACATTTGAGCAATTAATATCAGCCAAACAACGCCTTACTATCGTTGTGCCAGTTGCTTTGCTTTTGATATTTGGATTGCTCTTTATGGCGTTTAATTCAGCTAGAGCGGCTCTATTAGTGTTCTCAGGTGTTCCGTTGGCTTTAACAGGGGGAATAGCAGCTCTGGCTTTAAGGGATATTCCATTATCCATTTCAGCAGGGGTTGGATTTATTGCGCTTTCTGGAGTTGCCGTTCTAAACGGTGTTGTGATGCTTTCCTTCATTCGTGATCTTCAAGAAAAAGGATTAGGGCTTGATGAAGCTATTATCAAAGGTGCTATGACGCGTTTAAGGCCTGTGCTTATGACTGCTCTTGTCGCCTCATTAGGGTTTGTTCCAATGGCTTTTAATATAGGGGCAGGTTCAGAAGTTCAAAGACCTTTAGCAACTGTTGTTATTGGCGGGATTATATCCTC
>CAYGUV010000031.1:0-4017 GCA_964353185.1 uncultured Micavibrio sp.
CTTTCAAAATATTCTCAGATAAAAATTCAATTGCCTTGGCGCTGCGCCCGCCTTTAAGGCAATGGACAATGACTTTTTGATCTTTGGGAATATTGACCGATTCAATCGCTTGGGGAAGATTGCTTAACGGGGCAAATTGCGCCGTTTCAATATAGGCAGCATCAGTTTCGTCTTTTTCACGTACATCAATTAAAGTGATTTTTTCATTTTGCATTAATTGGAACGTTTCATTGGGTGTAATTATTTTCATTTTGCATCTCACTATTTTTTAAATTTAATCTATAATAAGATGCTAAAAGGAAAAGTACACATGGAAAATATTTTATCGAAATTTGATGAGGACTTAAATGTTGCCATTATTGGTGCGACTGGCGGTATAGGGCGCGCATTTATCGACCATTTATCAACGCAGAAAAATGTTTCAACCTTATGGGCATTTTCACGTAAAAAACCAGAAGGGCTGGCAGATAAAATAAAATGGGCCCCGTTAGATATTTGCGATGAAAACGCTGCTCAAAGCGTAATCAATGAATTAGGCGATATTCAATTTGATATCATAATCAACGCTACAGGAATTTTGAGCGTAGGGAAAAAATCTCCTGAGCGAAGTTTGCGTGATATTAATAAACAAAATTTTGATAATACCTTTGCTGTAAATAGTTTTGGCCCTGCATTATTAATGAAATATTTTTTACCTCTTTTAAATCGTGATCGTCGGTCTGTCTTTGCATCCTTGTCAGCACGGGTGGGCAGCATATCGGACAATGAATTAGGCGGATGGTATGCATATCGTGCGTCAAAGGCGGCGTTAAACATGTTGATTAAAACCGCCTCTATCGAGGTAGCCCGCCGTAATAAGCAGGCCTGTGTTGTCGGCTTGCATCCGGGTACTGTTGATACAGATTTATCCGCACCGTTTAAATCAAACGTGCCAGAGGGGAAATTATTTACACCCGCATTTTCCGCGCAGTCATTATTGAATGTAATTAATAATATTCAAACCAGTAACACAGGGCAATGCCTTGATTGGCAAGGCGAAATAATAGAGCCGTGATATTATGTTGGCATGGTAACAACCGTGAACCAGAAATCTTCAATGGCATTAATGACTTCATGAAACTGTTTGATATCAATGGGTTTGACGATATATCCATTGGCATGTAAGTCATATGTTTTTAGAACATCTTGCTCTGCCTTGGAACTGGTAAGGATAATGACGGGAATACGCCTTAGATTATCATTCGATTTAATCTCAGCCAAAACCTGCTTCCCATCTTTTTTAGGCAGGTTTATATCAAGAAAGATGATATCTGGTTTTTGATTGTCTTTATATTCGCCCCTGTTATTGAGCATTTCAATTGCAATTTCGCCATCGCTGGCGACACTAATATTATTGGCAATGCATGCTTTTTTAAAGGCGCGCTTTGTTAGGAAAACATCGGCTTCATTATCTTCGACAAGGAGTATTTCTATTGGTTTTGTATTCATTTTTAATCTTTCTTTTTTGTTTTGGGGTATGTAAATATAAATTTACTACCAATATTAGGTTTTGATTCCGCGTGTATTTCACCGCCAAATCCTTCAACTATTTTTTTACAAACGGCTAAGCCTATTCCTGTTCCGCTATATTCATCTTTATTATGAAGGCGTTTAAAGATGACAAATATATTTTCTAAATATTCTTCTTTCATGCCAATACCGTTATCTTGAATAGAAAATTCCCAATAATCTTTATGTTCTTTTGTTGAAATCATAATTTCAGGAACGCGGTTGGAGGCACGATATTTAATCGCATTCCCGATTAGATTTTGAATAAGTCGCATAAAACGAATAGCGTTGCCGTGTAACGTGGGATACTCTCCCCTTAAATGAATGTTGGCTTTATTTTCTTGGATTGCTTCGGTTAGGTTGGCAATGGCGGCATTTATTTTTTCTGTGCTTGAAAATGGCTCATTATTGGTTTCATTCGTGCCCGCACGCGAATATTCCAGAAGATCGACAATAAGGCTTTGCATACGTTTTGCGGCCTCGGTTATAAAGCTCATATAATATTGACCATCATCACCGATATCATCGTTATAATCTTCTTTAAGAAGGCTTGTGAAATTAACAATAATACGCAAAGGCTCTTGTAAGTCGTGGGACGCGATATAGGCAAAACGTTCTAATTCATCATTGGAGCGTAAAATTCCTTGTTCTGCGATTTTTCTTTCAGTAATATCGCGGGAAATACCCAGTATAAATTGCTCATTTTTATGATTTTCAAAGCGTACTTTTTTTGTCAATAAAGTTTTAGTTTTACCATTAGGGAAGGTGACGACTTCCTCAACTTCATTCATACCAGTTTCAAAGGCGTCTCGATCATTTTTGAGGAAATATTTTGCTTCCTCTGGATTATATTGCTCAACAGTTGTTGTCCCAATAATTGAGCTCCTTTTATCTTTAGGATACGCGTTTAAAAATGAATTATTTGCAGCAATAATACGATATTGAGAATCTTTTACGAAGATTAGATCTGGGATATTGTCCATGACTAATTTTTGAAAAAGTAAAACTTCTTCTAATGATTTCGTCTTTGTAAAGGCAACATATTCTGCGCGTTTTTTACTTTGTTGAATAGATAAAAATAAAAATAAGGAACCAACAGATAATATCCCGCCTATCATAAGAACAAAAATAGGGTTTAATTTACCATTTTGAATAAAATATTCAGCGGGAATTGAATGATCAGTTGGTAGAGTATTATTAATAACAATATCTTTGTTTAAACCATCAAAATAATAAGCCGTAAAGATAGCTGTAATTACAATACCAGTAATAATTACAGAGATACTATATTGGTCAATTTTGGATAAAATGGCGTCTTTATTTATAAATAAGTTAACAATCATGGGTTGATAGTATAATATATCTATGGTTGTTTCCAGTGTTTAATGTAAAGGTTTAAATATGACAGATTTTATTCAATGGTTTAGGGGTGGCGCTTATTATCATTATCATAACCTTATCCATTGTATGGATAATGACTTTGTAACACTTACGATTATATTCATTTTATGCGTTGGAATATTTTCTGGGTATTTAATTATTGCTTATCGGTGGTTCAAGGCATCAAAAGTTGTACCCGAAAGCGCAGCAAAGCGTGGCTTAAACGATTTGAAATGGATATTTATAGTTTGTGCCATATGTGGGTATGCATGGGTGATTTTAGAAATATTTTGGCCTGCTTGGCGTTTATATATGATTTTTCTCGCGCTACTTAACTTATATACATGGCGTTACATCATACGGGAGAATTCATTAGAAAAACTTTATGCTTATTTAATGGATCGCGATGATTTGATACAAAAAATTAATGATCAACAAGAGACGATTGATCAATTAAAGATTTCTAAATTGTAACGGATGGTTTTCAGACTTTGCGATCAAAACTTTCAATAAGTTCTTTTGTTAGATCTTGAGTAACTTTTAAGACCTCTATATTGGCCTTATAACTAATCTCGGCTTGTTTGATATCTACGATATCTTCGATGATACGATCGGCGTTTTCACCAGAGGCAATATTGGCCGCGCCGCGCTCAACACGCTGGCTAGCATTATTTAAACCCGATAGGGCAGATGTAATGGCATCAATCATATTTATAGTGTATCATAATATTCGTTAATATCTTGTTTACAACAATAACCCATTGAAAAATAATGAAAAAATACCCAATCATTCTTCTTGTTTTGCTCTTTTCTTTTGCGCCTTTTACCAACCCCGCGATGAGTATGGATCGACCATCATGGCAAGTCTTAGATATTTTTACAAAACATAGAAGCCCTTATAAATCATTTAAGCCTTATCTAGAGAACACCGCCCATCTTCAAATCCCTCAATGGGAAGACGAAAACTGGTATGTGGAGGATTGGACATCACAAAAAGATGGTCTTGAATTAATCAAAGGGTTTTATGATGCAGACATTATTCGTGACCAAATGGTTGCAAAAAACATGGTGCCTGTATTAGTTGTAGGA
>CAYGUV010000032.1:0-2563 GCA_964353185.1 uncultured Micavibrio sp.
CCCATCCCGAACTGGACAGTGAAAAGCCTTAGCGCCGATGGTACTTCGTCTTAAGGCGCGGGAGAGTAGGTCATTGCCGGTTCTTCTAAGCTAACTATGATATTTAATCCTCGCGTTTACGCGTTGATGATTAATGAGTTTCAAACTTATTCACCATGACCAATTTAAAATAACCGCCCTTTTGGGCGGTTTTTTTGTGCGTTCAATTTCCCTGATTGGAAAAAGTAAAATTCATTATATAATGAATTTTCCGCGCCACATTTTCAGGCGCTTTTCCTTACAGGAGTTTTATCATGGGAACGCTTACGCTTTTTGTCCTTTTATATATGATTATTTCTATTGGTATCGGCTTATATGCTTCTTTGCGGGTGCGCAATTCCGCTGACTTTGTTTTGGCTGGAAAATCTTTGCCAATATATGTGATTATTGCGACTGTTTTTGCGACATGGTTTGGCTCCGAAGCTGTGCTCGGTATTCCTGCAACATTTTTGGAAGAAGGGCTCAGCGGAACAGTTGCAGATCCTTTTGGCGCGGGTCTTTGTTTAATATTTGTTGGATTGTTTTTTGCTGCGCGTCTTTACAGGATGAAGCTTTTGACCATCGGTGATTTTTTCCGTCAACGATATGGCCGCACGGTTGAGGTCTTGGTTTCTGTTGCCATCTGTATCAGCTACCTTGGTTGGGTTGCTGCGCAAATCGTTGCCCTCGGTCTCGTCATTAACATTGTTACCTATGATGTTATTTCATTTGAACTGGGTATGGTTATCGGTTTATCCGCAGTGATGCTTTATACCGTCGTTGGCGGAATGTGGGCTGTTGCGATTACTGACTTTGTTCAGATGATGATTATTTTAATAGGATTATTGGCTGTTGCCTATGTGGTCAGCGGCCGTTTTGATGGTGGCGCGATGGATGTTATCAATCATGCGTCTGCCAACAATAAATTTGATTTTTGGCCTGAGTGGGAACTTGCCGGAATTTTGGCTTTTATAGGGGCGTTTGTAACACTCGCTCTTGGCTCAATCCCTCAGCAAGATATTTTTCAACGCGTTATGTCGGCAAAGAATGAAAAAACCGCTGTGCGCGGTACGGTCATTGGCGGAGGGTTTTATATCATCTTCTGTTTCGTGCCGATTTTTATTGCCTACGGGGCAACATTGCTTAATCCTGAATTGCTTAGCGTTCATATGGCCGAAGGCGGTGATTCGCAACGCATATTACCAGAATTTATTATTAATGAAGTGCCCATGGTAATTCAGGTGCTGTTCTTTGGCGCGCTCATTTCTGCAATTATGTCGACAGCTTCAGGGACGTTGCTTGCCCCGTCAGCAATCTTGGCGGAGAATATTTTAAAACAATATTTGAACCTTAATGACAAACAATTGCTTAAGGCCCTGCGCCTTTGTGTGGTTGCTTTCGGATTGGTTGTTTTGGGGTATGCTTATTTAAGCGCTTCGGCGGGATTAAGTATTTTTGAAATGGTCGAAAATGCGTATCTTGTTACTCTGTGTGGGGCTTTTGTTCCGCTTGCCGCGGGCGTTTATTGGTCTAAATCCAATAAAATGGGCGCTTTAACGTCGATCGGTTTTGGGGTTGTCAGCTGGGGCGTATTGGAGGCAATTAATATGCGCATGTTTGAAAATGGCACCGCTTTGCTTGTTCCGCCACAACTCGTTGGCTTGATGATGGCAATTATCGGTATGATAATAGGCAGCTATATCCAAAACAAAAAAGAAAGTATTTCGTAATTACTTTTGATGAACCGGTGGTTCTAGCAAGTGCGAAACACTCCATCCCATCCCGAACTGGACAGTGAAAAGCCTTAGCGCCGATGGTACTTCGTCTTAAGGCGCGGGAGAGTAGGTCATTGCCGGTTCTTCTAAGCTAACTATGATATTTAATCCTCGCGTTTACGCGTTGATGATTAATGAGTTTCAAACTTATTCACCATGACCAATTTAAAACAGCCGCCCTTTTGGGCGGTTTTTTATTGTTTTTTGAGCTAAAAATTGATTAAGTGAAACAATGATTAAACACAAACGAGTATTACTGTCCGAACAATTAAAAGCAGAACAATTGTTTGCGAGTAACTTTGTACATCAACCTGAACGCGTTTTAAGAACAACCAACATTGAATATTACGAAATTGAAACTAGGGCGCGCTCATTCTTAGCAAATATTTTGACATCATGCCCTAATTTACTCTCATCTACTGATCAGCAAATTTTAAACGACACTATTGCTGAATATGAGTGGATGTTAGTTGCTAGCGGGGCAGATTTGTTACCAAAAGATATAACAGTTATGCCTAATATCTATGCTCAGATGCTAAGAGATCATTGTTGGGAATTGTTTGGGGTGGATGGTGACGAAATATTTTCTGACGAATCTGTCTATATAAGAGATCAAGCTGAAAGTATATTTAATGCGCACTCAGGTATAGGTTATTATTTTGCAGAAATGCGTCACTATGAACAACCTAAGAAATACAATCATGTAAATGATGATTGGCAACCGACTGGATTTAAATGAAAATAGTCACATGGAATATTAATTCGGTTCG
>CAYGUV010000033.1:0-2238 GCA_964353185.1 uncultured Micavibrio sp.
ACACCTTAATTGGTAATATTGGCGATGACATAATGAACGGTGATGCTGGGGATGATGCGCTTTACGGGCAGGCAGGGGATGATATTTTAAATGGAGGGGATGGGCAAGACCGTCTCTTTGGTGGTGATGACGCAGATGAATTAAATGGCGATGCAGGCATTGATATTCTTTATGGTGGTGCGGGTAACGATGTTCACAATGGCGGCGCAGGAGACGACTTCATCGATGGTGGTACAGAAGATGATATCATCAATGGAGATGATGGGAATGACACCCTAAAAGGTTCTCAGGATGATGATATTATTAATGGTGGGAGCGGTAGCGACTTTATTGTTGGTGATGGCGGTAATAATCTTCAAGGGTGGATTTACAAATATTATGATTTGGGAACATCGCCAAATACGCTTGCTTCGGCAGGATTTACAATAAGCGACCAACGTTTTAATACGAATATAATTACTGAGCATAATTTTACAAATGACCTAAACCCAGCCTTAATTGATAACGGTAGTAATTATGCGATTCAATATTCAACATATCTAACAATAACAACAGCAGGTACATACGACTTTCGAACCCGCTCCGATGATGGAAGTATGTTGTTCGTAGATGGCGTACGGATCGTTAATAATGATGGTTTACATGGGGCTGTTACAGTAACGAGCGCGGGGCAGTTCTTAACAGCAGGCACTTACAGGTTAGATGCCACATTTTTTGAAAGAACTGGTGGCAATGTCATGGATGTTGATATGCGCGGGCCGGATACATCCAATGCGTGGACTGCCTTAGATAATTATATTGGTGTGAATGCCGTGAACGGCTTAGGTGATACCTCATCAGGCGATGATATTATCAATGCAGGTGATGGTAATGACACTATTTATGGTGGAAATGGAAATGACATACTCAATGGTGAAAATGGCAACGATATTTTAAATGGTGAAGCTGGAGATGACATTCTAAATGGTGGTGCAGGCAATGATGTTTTAAATGGTGGTGCGGGTAATGACCTTTTGATCGGTGGAGATGGCGTTGATGTTATTGATGGTGGCGACGGTAATGACACAATTATTGGTATACAAGGAGAATTAATTGACGCCACAACAATCACTTCTTACGGCGGTGGCCAAGATGTATATGGAACAGTGGATTTTGTAGGAAACGGCGTTCGCCTAGAAGGTAATTTATGGAAGAAATTTGATGTTAATTACACCGTTACCTCAAACACAATTTTAGAATTTGATTTTAGAAGTACAGAAGCACCAGAGGTTGGTGGAATTGGTTTTGATACGGATAATAATATTTCTAGTAATTTAACTTTTGCGCTTTTCAATACACAAAATTGGGGCATTAATAATTTTGAAAATTACGATGGATCAGGCGACTGGGTACATTACAAGATTGATGTTGGTTCTTTCTATACTGGCTTCTTTGATTTCCTTGTTTTGGTCAATGATGATGATGGAAATGCCCCGAATAATGGCGCGCCAGATGGTAACACAAGCTTTGCCAATATTATTATTTACGAAAATGACGATGCAGACACATCGGCCGATATATTAAGCGGTGGAGCTGGAAACGATACGGTTAATGGTAATAATGGTGACAATATAATCAGTGGCGGTGATGGTTTAGATAGCCTGTATGGGTATAGCGGTGCAGATACCTTTGTATTTGAAAATATTAATGCATTTAATGATATTGACCTTGTTCATGACTTTTCTTTGGGAGAGAATGATGTTCTTGATTTGAGTGATCTTTTATCAGGATATAATTCTGGCACTGACGATATAACAGATTTTGTTCAAATATTAGATAGTGGCGCAAATTCAGAAGTTTTTGTTGATGTAACAGGTTCTGCTTCGTTTGGTGCAGCAACACAAATTGCGACATTACTGAGCATAACGGGCCTTACGGATGAGGCTACTTTAGAAGCAAATGGTACAATTATTGTTTAAGCGGCTCGTCTATTGAATAATATTAGATATTATTCAATAATGTTTAAAAATATCAGTAACCCATTAAGTATTCTTTTTTCTTTGTATTTATTATTTATAATCAATGTTTTAGTGCGTATTTTCACACGCGCGCATTCTTAATCAATTAGTAATCATTTCTTGGTATTCTTGATAATAGGTAAAGGTGTCTTTAGGGGGGCATAATTATTAACAGGGATAACAAGTGAGGGGAATAATCTAGGCCGATGGCTGGAACATATACTTTAGAATTGGAATTATC
>CAYGUV010000034.1:0-1877 GCA_964353185.1 uncultured Micavibrio sp.
ATTAACAAAGCACTTTATTTAGACGAGCGTGCCGGCGCAAAAAACAAAGGATTTCAACAACTTAAAGACGACTTAAATAAATTGGTAAAATATTGCGTTAAAGAGATAAAAAATAGTTGACATAAATTATTTTCACTCATATACATAACACCATGACTGATACTTTAGAAATAAACACACCCTTTGAAATGGCCAATGAAGCTCTCGATAATTTACGCAAAATCACGAGAGAGATTCAAGTAATTCTTGATAGCAACATTTTTCCAGAAACAACAATAGAGCCTCTAAGGGGAACTGAAAGCCTTCGCAACGAATTTTATACAGCATTGCAAAGTATTATGCTTAATTCTGCTGTAGGTAGAAATGCAGACGCCCTACCATTGGTGTGGAGCCAACCAAGCAATTTAGCAAGATCTTCACAAACAAATGAAACTGTTGGAGAAGCGTTAGATCGTGGACTGCAAAGCTTAGAATCTTTCTGGGAAACAAGCTCCACTGGGCATATCGACAATGAAGAACAATCAGAAGCATTAGAAAATCTTGGAAGCCATTTAACTGAAGCTAAAAACGCCATAGATATTCTTTACACTTTTGCAAGAAACTAACTAACTAACTAACTAGCTAGATTTCATAACAATAGATAATACATATAGCTAATAATACAACTTAATAGCTTTTTACATATTTTTTTGTTGACATAACCTTTTTACGCGTCTATAAACCCGTTATGACAAAAAAAGAAACCACTACAGACTTTCCAAGAAAAGCTTTCGACAACCTAGCGGCAGCGCAAAGTTATATCGCAACCGCAGTGATGAGCTTCAGCCAGAATACGGACAATCGTGAGCGACTTCTTACATTTGGCTTGGCATCAGAATTTATGGATGGTTTAGCGGCCGTAATGCCCTTTAACTTTAACAGTAATAACCCTGGCTTACGCAGACAAACGCTTTGCGAGGCATGGGAAAAGCCAAGCAAATTATCAAAATCTGACCTTTCAAAAGACTTCAACGATGAAACTGTAGGAAGTGCACTAAAAAGATCCATCGATGAAGCGAGAAAATGGGTTGAAACTTCTGAAAGAATACCTGTAGCCCAACGTCAAGATCTAGAGCGCTTGATGGATTATGCGGAAAATGCATACGAAGAAATAAAAACTTTCGTTGCCGCGCAGCAGCCGACCAAGCCTAATCGTGGCTAAGCCATCTTTCTGATATTTATTAAAATATAAAATTGTCTTTTAAGGCCTGATCCAGCTCTTCTTGTGTAATACTTACACCTAGCTTTTCAAAACTCGTCACCCCCGCATCATTGATGCCGCAGGGCACAATTCCATCAAAATGGCTTAGGTCTGGGTTTAAATTTATGGATATTCCGTGATAGGTCACCCAATGCCTTACACGCACGCCAATTGCGGCGATTTTACTTTCCGCTCCACTACGGCTCGTAACCCAAATTCCTACGCGTCCTTTAATGCGCTTTCCTTTAATATCAAATACTTGCAGTGTATTTATAATCCACTGCTCTAGATCACATACATATTGTTTAATATCAGGGGCTTGCTGGCGGCGCTTTAAATCTAGCATCACATACCCTATTCTTTGGCCGAGTCCATGATATGTGTACTGCCCTCCCCGTCCTGTTTCAAAAACTGGGAATTTTGCATCGATTAAATCGCTTGATTTCGCACTTGTTCCCGCTGTGTAAAGCGGTGGATGCTCCAACAACCAAACTTGCTCCGCGGCCTTGCCATCCTTAATCAACGCAACCCGCTCCTCCATATACTGAACAGAGTCCAAATATGCCTGCGGCGCCGTTGATATTTTCCAGTCAATTGTCATTTTATTATTGTAATTATCTTATTTTTCCATATATAT
>CAYGUV010000035.1:0-1848 GCA_964353185.1 uncultured Micavibrio sp.
CATCACAAACGCGGCCACGGCTTCCACCCACTCCTGCGGTTTTTCATCCACAATATCAATCGTGCCGCCTTCGATTTCCGCATAGGCAAAGTCGGGGCGCAGTTTCATCGTGTCTTGGGCCTTGTCGTAAATGCTGTCGCCCGTGTTGGTCAGCACCAGAGTGGGATGGGTGATCAGCGGGATGGTCTTGGCCTGGTCATACTGAAACGCGGCATGATGGCCGTACCAGAATGGCCCGCGCCCAATCACTTGCTCGGCGATATAGCGCGTCGCCAAACGCCAATCGGTTTCGTCGTGGCCATAAGCCATGCGGTTTTTAAACAGGTCCAGCAGATGTGTGCCATCGGCGCGCGGCGTGTAGCCTTTTTCGTGCTCCTCCACATAGGCCAGGCCCGCGTCCCGCTCTGCGGCGGTCATCGGCAAGGGTCCGTTGAGAATCACACCGCGCACCCGGTCTGGAAATTGCAGCGCCACTTCGGTCGCCACCTGGGCGCCGGTGTGATGCCCCAGCACAAAGGCGCTCTCGATCTTCAAATGGTCCAGCACGGCCGGCACAACCCGGGCGTAGTCTTCAATGGTCGGCACAAAATCCGTTGCGTCCGACCCGCCAAAGCCCGGCAGATCAAAGCCAATGGCGCGGATCCCTTTTGCCGCCAGCAACTCATACACGCGGTCGAACTGGCGCAGCGACATCGGCGCCTGATGGCACAACACCAGAGGGATGCCGTTTTGCGATCCGGGTGTCCCGGTGTTCTGAAAGCCGGGTGTCCCGGTGTCCTGAAGTGTCCCGGTGTCCTGAAAGTGCACTTGGCCGTAGGGGCCATTGGCGTAGTCGCGATACGTCATCAGCGTGTTCCTCAAATTTCTCTTTGTCCCAAACGCTAACACGTTTCAACTTTTTGATCTTCGGTTCTTGTCCCCAGGGCTGCAGATTGCGAGACTCTCCCCTAGGGCGCGCACACATAAGGAGACGACATGCCAGAAGAAAAGTACGTTTTAAAGAAGGCGGAGATTGAGGCATTTGAAGGTACGGCCAAGCAGCACTTCCTTAATGAAAACGCCCGGCGCACCAACAAGTCGCTGGGCGATCTCACCGGCCTGACCGGCTTCGGCTTTCATCTCATCGAGGTGCCGCCCGGCTGTGAGTCGACTGAGTTTCATGTCCACTATCACGAAGATGAATGCACCTACGTGCTCTCGGGCTCAGGGACCGTCACGATTGGTGAGGAGACCCACGGCATTGCAGACGGCGACTTCATCGGCTATCGCGCCGGGGGTCTGCCCCACACCATGAAAAACACCGGCGAGGTGCCGCTGCGCTGTATCGTCGTCGGGCAACGGCTCGCCCATGATGTCGGCGATTATCCAAACAAGGGGAAACGGATTTATCGCAACGCCGGGCTGCCGTGGAATCTGGTTGATCTGGCCAATATCGAAAATCCTGTGGCCGGTAAGAAGTAGCTGATGCCAGCTCTATGCCGTGCCCGGCATACGTGGGTTTTCTTGGATTGAGGGCTGTATTCAAAACTTAAAGAGCCCAGACTTTTGCACGGTGTGAGTCTGTGTAAAGGTGACGCCATTCTAAAAAACCCAATCCGTCAAAAAAGAGGATCCCAAAATGCCAGAATATCTTTTTGTATATCACGGTGGCGGTATGCCCGAGACGGAAGAAGAAGGCCAAAAAGCGTTGGCGGCGTGGGACGCCTGGTTCACCTCAATAGGTGACAACGTTGTCGATGCGGGCAAGGCGGCAGGCACGTCTAGCACTGTGCTGAGTGATGGCAGCGTCGAGGCAAACGGCGGTGCAAATCCGGTCAGTGGCTATGGCCTCTTCAAAGCGCCAAATTT
>CAYGUV010000036.1:0-1835 GCA_964353185.1 uncultured Micavibrio sp.
CAAGGCCGTCTGATGTGGCGTTTAATCGAAGCGCGCCGTCTTTGTTCGCCGCACAAGCGGTTCCTGAATCATTCGAGAGAAGGAGTGATCCCCCTTCGATAGCAAGAACGTTTGTGGCGGTGATGTCTTCGCCTTGTTGGTCGCCAAAGAAAATGGCGAAGGACTGATTTCCTGTGACTTGAGGGAATGTTGCTGTTGAAGAGTCCCCTAATCCGAATGCAACAGATAGGTTACCTTGGTCAGCAGTTGCTGTATTTGTTTGCGCAACGCCTGTTCCTACACGTACTTCTTGTCCAAAAACATATCCGTATGCCCCGCTAACTGTTGTATCAATACCTTTAGCATATGAGCCGTTTCCGCTTGAAGTTACACGATGACCAAAAGCAAAACTGTCGTCACCACTTGCTGTTGTGGAATTTACCCCCGCCGACATACTATTGTTACCACTTGCAAATGTTACATCACCAAACGCCGTACTAGAATTTCCAGAGGCGCTTGTATAGCTGTTAAATGCTGCACTTTGTGATCCGCTTGCTTCAGGACTATTACCGAAAGCAAAAGAAAAATTACCAATATTTCCATCATCCCATGCGCCGCTAAATAAGCTTTGTCCTCCGCGGAATGCGGCTTTGTCTGGATCATAAAATGTACGTATGCCATCTACGTTAAGACCTGCTGTGTTTGATCCTGCCGCCAAACCTGCATCAAGGATGTGGAAGTTTTCACGTGTAATATGTGTTGTATTATCGGTGAACAAGGATGTTCCACCTGCGCCCAAGGCTGTGTATGTTGGCGCAACTGCTTCACAGTCATTTGTAAATTCAAGTTCGTTTGAGGTGTCGTTATAACGGATACATCCAGTATTTGTATCCCCGCCGCCATGGACGCCATCAATTAAAAGTTGCCCGCCGACAATACCTAAAACATTTTCTTCTACAATTTGAGAACTATTTTGATTGCCAAAGAAAAAGCCAGCAGATTCATTTGCAAGAACTGTTGGAAATCCTGGCCCTGAACCAGGTCCTACGCCAAAAGCCATAGAATAGTTACCAACATCACTGTTTATATCACTTGTTTCTCCAGGGGAACCAACGCCCGCACCTGTTGCTACACCATTTCCAAATGCAGAACTTTTAAATCCATTAGGGTATGTTTCAGTTCCGATACCAGTTGAATAATCTCCTACAGATTCTACAAAACTACCAAAGGCAATACTGTTAAGCCCACTTGCAATGAGCTGGTCTCCCAAAGCAAAACTATTATTTCCAGGTGCGCTTGCTCTATCCCCCCATGCAAAGGAGTTATTTCCAATATTTGCCTCTTGCCATGCTGGACTTGCGAATGAAATGGAACCGCCACGCATTGCGCCTTTGTCTTGGTAATAAAAGCTTCGTGTTCCGTTATCATCTAATGCTGCAGGAAGGGTTGATCCCGCATTTGTTATATGAAAGCCAGCAGGTGTTGTACCGCGCGAGATATATGTTGTGTTATCGGTGAACAAGGATGATCCTGCGCCAACGGTTACATTTATTAAGTCACCGGCTGAATCTTTTGCTTTTAGCTCTATTTCGTCATTTGCAGCATCTAACCAGAATGTTATTTGCCCGTTCAAGAGGTCGCCATCTGGCGCCGCGGTTGCAGGCGCATCCAAAAATATTTGGTTGTTGGCTATGTCGCCGTAAATCAAATCCCCAATATTAAGTTCGTTGGAAACGCCAGCGGCACTTGCATTAACGCCATCACCGATAAGAATGTTACTGCTTCCTACGGTTAAATTTGCGCCTGCGCCTTGTCCAATGGCGACGTTTCTATTTCCGTTTGTAAGCGCGGTAAAT
>CAYGUV010000037.1:0-1831 GCA_964353185.1 uncultured Micavibrio sp.
GTTCGCGCGTCGTACATCGAAGATGAAGACAGCCAGCCAGCCGTTACAACCATCCAGTTTTTTAACAAAAGCAACTGTGCTGCGGGAACGCCATTGACTGTGCTCGACGCTTCAGGTGCGTCTCGTAATGTTTCTCTCCAGGGTGATTATTGGTGCGGCGGCCTGCCGGAAGATGTGCCGGTCACGGCTAATACCACGTTCCCCGTTTTTCCAGCCGTCGGCAACCTCCCTGAGCTTGATGTGCGTGACCTGTTTGTTGGGAACAGTCTTGGCATCGACGAAATCGACCGGGCACCATTTCTGGATCACTTTGGCTTGCGCCGTCAGACGGTGCGGCTGGCAACAACCTTCGATGTCGAGGCGTCGGATGCCGTCACTGTTTCTGGCAGCTTGGCCTATAACGATCAGAAAATTCGACGGATCAACGACCAAGATTATACCGACGCGGAGTCGGTCTACATTGGAGCTCCGAGCTTCTTTGAAGACTATTCTGGTGAAATCCGTGCTCAGTATGATGATGGCGGAAAACTGCGTGGCCTGATTGGGACCAATTACTATAAACAAAAGATCAAGGCGGCTTTCGGCAATGCGATCGAAGCCACCAACCAGTTGTCACTCGATTTCCTGCCAACGGCACCGACGATTCGTGTGACCGGGGCTCAGAATTCCGGCAACAACGACGATAAGATCAGAACTTTCGGCATCTTCGGCTCTCTTGAATACGACATCCTTGATAACTTGACTGCCACCCTGGAAGGGCGTTGGCAGAACGACAAGGTCACGCAATTTGGGGGTCAATTCCTGACGCCGGGTGCGGCACAGTCTCTGACGTCTAAGAAATTCCTGCCACGTGCAATTCTCAGCTATCGCCCGATGGATGACATGACGACCTATGTCAGTTATTCCCAAGGCACATTGCCGGGACAGTTTAATGGCACGTTTATAAACTTGTCAGCCGCAGACAAAGCCATCGTACAGGCACAGATTCCAGGCCTGCAGGACTCCATTCCACCAGAAAAACTTGAAAGCTATGAAATTGGCTTGAAGCAAAGTCTTCTTGAAGGCCGGGCGACGTATGCGTTGGCGGCTTACATGATGGACTGGACCAACATGAAGTCGGCGGTCTCGTTTATCCCGCCAGGTGCGACAGGTTTGCAGGGGGCGTTGATCTCAGGAACATCCGAGATCAAGGGCGTTGAGTTTGAGGCCAACTGGCTTGTTTCAGAGGCCTTCGATCTCGGGTTCACAGCCAACTATACCGACGCCACGTATAATGATTTTGCCATCTCTGGCGTCAATCAGTTGTTTGGCCTGAGCAATGCGGAAGGGTATCGCGTTGATGGCAACACCCTGCCTGCGTTCCCAAAATGGAGCGGCAGTCTCTCTGGCACATACACCGGAACAGTCAACGCTGATTGGGATTGGTACACCCGTGCGGATGTGGCTTATCAGGGCAAGGCTTATGCTGACCCGTCGAACATTAACTGGGTCAAAGCCTATACGCTTGTGAACCTTAAGGTCGGGATCGAAAACGAAGGCACTACGCTCGAGTTCTTCGCCAACAACCTGTTTGACGAGACTGGATGGGCCAGCGGAACGACAGGTCTTGACCTGGGTGTCGTGCCAGTTCTGTTCTCGAACCTGTTTGTCAGGCGCGGTGCTGTGGTTACCGCCCTGCGTGACCGTGAAGTTGGCGTGAGAGCGACCTGGTCGTTTTAACCTCACCCGCTTAGAAACATGAGATGCGGCCGCCCGTTTGCCACAAGAGCAGGGGCGGCCGTTTTCATTGCGATACGCTATCAATCACGTTCAACTAAGACCCAGCCGCATC
>CAYGUV010000038.1:0-1829 GCA_964353185.1 uncultured Micavibrio sp.
GTAAGCGACTTAAAAACCCCATACTAGAAAAAGAAAACTAAACCTGCAAAAGTATTGCATTTTAAAGAAGAGGATAAATGAAATGCAATTATCAAACAAAGCCGTAAGTCATGATCAACCCTATTGGGAAAATCATCTCAAAGCGCACCTTGCAAGTGGATTAAATCGAAAACAATATTGTAGACGTCACGAGTTAGCTTATCATCAATTCCAATATTGGTATCGACGATTAGTCAAACCAATAAAAAAAACAAAGGCAATCCCAATAAAATTAACAGACAATAATGTTCCTACATTACAAGCGATAGCAACACTTAAATTATCTACTGGTCACGAACTCATGATACACGACAAATCAGTGATTGAATTTATCTTATCAAGGAAGGACTAATGCAATTATCCTATCACACACCATTGTGGCTATATCCAACCCCCGTTGATTTCAGACGTCAAATAGATGGCTTAGTATTGTTAATTGCGTCGGAATTAGGATTATCACCAACATCAGGTGAATTATTTATTTTTCGCAATCGAACGAGCAATAAACTTAAATTACTTTGGTATGATGGTAATGGGTTTTGGTTATGTTATAAGCGATTGGAGAAAGGTAAACTGATATTTCCAAAGCATAACGACCGTGTGATGGAAATCACACGCGATCAATTAGATTGGTTATTATCAGGTTTAGATTTTAGTTTGCAAAAGCAATTACCACGTATAGAGGCAACAAGATTTTATTAAAAAACACTGTAAAAACCAGCAAATAAATAAAAACAAATCATTTTATTTTTATCATTGTGTTATAATACTTCCATTGTTTGGGGGTTAACAATGACGCAAGTAGAACAAATTATTCAAGAGCAAAATAATAAAATCACACAGTTAGAAACCGCACTTCAAAACTCTGAAAAACGTTGCCAAGAATACGCTGCCGCTTTTGAGAGGCTTAATCACCAAGTTAAAGAATTATTACGTAACCGGTTTGGTAAAAAATCAGAACGATTTATTGATCCGACTACACCACAACAAGATTTATTTTCATCACTTCCACCCACGGAACAACCTATTGAAGAAACACAAGAAGAAACAACGGTTGCAGCCCATACTCGAAAAAAACGTAAGAATAAAACAAACAATTTACCGCGCGTAATTAAAATCATCTCCGTCCCCGAGAGTGAACGGACTTGTGCCTGCGGTTGCCAAAAGATCGTGATCAACTATGAACCAAAAGATATACTCGATTATCAGCCTGCTACATTACAAGTTATTGAGCAACGTCGAGAAATAATGGCATGTCCAAAAGGCTGCCCAGATGAGATGATCACAGCGCCTGCACCAAAACATATCTTGCCTAAAGTCAAAGCCAGCGAGAATTTACTCGCGCATATTGTGGTAGCAAAACTTCATCATCGTCAACCACTGTATCATTTAGAAAAATATGGTGATGTTGCCGGATTATCAAGAGAAACGATGGCACGTTGGATGATTAAACTCGTTAAACCATTAACGCCTTTGTTCAATTTACTCAAAGATGCCATTATCGATTATGATATTGCTGGGCTTGATGGAACAAGCTTACAAGTCCTCCATGAGCCAGGCAGAAAAGCTGAAACCAAATCACAATTATTTTGTTTACAGGGGGGACCACCATCGCGTCGCGTGGTGTTATATGGTTATGCCTATCAAGAGTATCAAGTATTTTTAGATAATTGGTTAGAAGGGTTTCAAGGGACTATCCACATGGATGCCAGTTCGATATTCAATTTATTATTAAGCGATCCTAATGTGGATCCTAGCTATTGCCACGCACATGTTCGCCGAAAATTTGA
>CAYGUV010000039.1:0-1731 GCA_964353185.1 uncultured Micavibrio sp.
CGGGTCTTGATTTCCAGGGCTCCACCTCAACCGGTGGCCGTGAAAACCCAACCATCCGCTTCCGTGGGATTAACCAGCAGATCATTACACCAGCCACGCAGGTTGGCGCTGTATTCTGGGATGGCTCTTATATTGGCTCCGGTACGGGCTTCTTGCCGCTCGGCGATGTTGAGCGTGTTGAAGTTATCAAAGGCCCACAGACGGCTTACTTTGGTCGTAACACCTTCTCCGGCGCTGTGAACATTATTCCTAAGCTGCCTGGCGACGAGTGGGAAGGCGATGTCACACTTGATTACTCTCCTTCACAGAGCGACGAATACACCATCGAAGCTGGCGTTGGCGGTCCGATCAACGATAAAGTTGGCGTGCGTGTCTGGGCGTCCTACGAAAGAGACGGTGGCGACTACAACACCGTGCGTGAACAAGACCCCTATGGCGTGACCAAAGACACCTCGGTCAGCGGCACAATGACCTTCCAACCCACGGAAGATCTCAGCCTTAAAGTCACCGGCTACTATACTAAGGCTGATGATAACGGTCTTTATGCTGGCATTGATGCCAGCGTTTACGGTGTCCCAGCGGGGCAATGTAACCTCGTCTATGAGGGCCTATATTACAACAACGCGACCATGGAAACCACACCGTTTACACGTGACTTTAGCCAGCTCGGCTTTGCCACATGGTGTGGAGAATTCCCAGATGGTGAGAATGTTCAAACGCCATTCACAGTCCGTCCTGGTCCTGGTGACAATACGCAGGGTGATCAAGCCCTCGTCGCGCTTGAGAGTTTGAACCCCTTCATCGCCAAATATGGCTTTGTGCGCGATCCGGATGGCCAGTTGGGTTCGAATAACCAAACTGGGCGTCTGCAATTGAGCGGTGACTACGACCTTGGTGATCACACCCTGTCGTTCCAGGCCTCACGCGCCAAAACCGGCACCAACAACGTGCGTGACTTCTCCTACGGTTTGCCTCTTGGCCAAGTCGGTATTACCGGCAGCAGCACCTACATGCGGGAAAGCTACTACGAAGCCCGTATCGCGTCGCCGCAAGACAATCGCCTGCGCTATTTGATTGGTGTTAGCGACTACACCCAGCGCTATCGTCAGGCCAACTCACCGACATCGCCAGCTCAAGCCACTTTGGCAACGTCAACGGCGACTCTGGACTTCCAGGACAACACGACAACAGCCGTGTTCGGTTCTATTGATTATGACATCACCGAAGAGCTGACCCTGTCTGTTGAAGGCCGGTATACCGATGAAACGTCAACGCAGATCTTTCAGGGCAATCCAAGCCTTGGCTGCGGTGTATTCACGCCGGTTTGCCAACAAGAGAACTCCTATAACGACTTCATTCCTCGCGTGATTTTGAGCTATGACGTCTTTGAAGGGGCTTCCACCTACGCCAGTTATTCGGAAAGTTCTTTGTTGGGTATTCCAACCCAGGCTGGCTTCGTGAACAGTGTGGCCCCGGACGTGCTTCCTGCCTCTGCGCTGGCAGATATTGGGTTCTTCACCGGGATCCAAGAAAACACCCAGTACGAATGGGGCTGGAAACAGCAGGCTGATTGGTGGAACTTCACCTTGGCCGTGTTCTATGCCGAGTGGATCAACCAACCGTTTGCGGCTGTTATCGTCTTGCCAGTGGGCACAACCTCACTCGCCAGCAACGGTAACTCCGACTACAAGGGTTTCGATTTTGAATTCAATGCGGCCCCAACCGATTGGT
>CAYGUV010000040.1:0-1698 GCA_964353185.1 uncultured Micavibrio sp.
TAGAAACGCCAACAATATTATGGGTCGATATTGGTCATGGCTGCCCCTCAGACCCGCCGATGGTAAGGTGACACAGACGTCGAGTATCTGCTGAACACTTTAGCCGTCAGCAGGCTTGTTATATCGTTCTGGCCGTTCCAGACTAAACACCCTCTTCGCGGGCGAAGTCTTAAAAGGAGGCCGTAACTTGCCTCAGCCAAAAGCCAACAGCGCCAGCGCGCTTGCCAAAAAAGTCGCCAGCAGTGAGATCACCTCTGAAGACCTGTGCGTTGAGTTGTGCGACCGGATCGAAGCCCAGACCGACCTCAATGCTTATGCCACCTTTGACCGCACCGCTTTGCTCTCCCAAGCCAAGGAAGCCGATGTCGCCCTGTCCCTCGGTGACGTACGCGGGCCGTTGCACGGTGTGCCTCTGATCTTGAAGGACAACATCAACACCACAGCTATGGCCACCAGCGCAGGCACTCCGGCCCTGATCGGAAACCTGCCTCAATCCAATGCGCCCATTGCTGCTCGCTTGTTCGAGGCTGGTGCTTTGCTGGCTGGCAAGGCCAACATGCATGAACTGTCATCGGGTGGCACCAGCGCCAACCATACCTTCGGTCCGGTGCGAAACCCTTACGATAAAACACGGATTCCCGGTGGGTCTTCCGGTGGCACAGCCGCCGCCATCGCCGCAGGCTTGGCTCCGGCAGGTCTGGGCACAGACACGGCTGGTTCCGTGCGGGTGCCGGCTGCGTTATGTGGGGTCTTTGGCTTCCGGCCATCAACGGGGCGCTATAGCGATACCGGGATTGTACCGCTCTCCCGGACGCAAGATAGCGCAGGCCCTCTGGCCACAACCATGGAAGATATCATTCTTCTCGATGGCCTATTGGCTGAAGGCGGCTCAGTTCCCATTCCTCAACACCGCACAGACCTGCGCATTGGTATCGCCGAGCATCTGATTGAAGCCGCTAGCAGCCAGATCAGCGATGTCATTGACGACGCTCTCAAGCGGCTTGTTAAAGCTGGCGTCATCCTTGTGCCGGTCGATTTATCTAGCCACATCGATGTGCGCCGTGCCGCCACGGTTGGTGTCATCGACAGTGAGTTTCCAGGGGTGATGCAAGCGTATTTAACAGCGCATGCCCCTCATCTCACCTTAGAAAGCTTAACCGAACAGATCGCCTCGCCCTCGGTGAAAGCCTTTACCCAGGACCGGCTGAGCAAAATCCACGACCAGGAAGCCTATGCGTATGCCACCGGAGACGGGCTCAAAGCGTACCAAGCCGTTTGGGCACGTCTGTTCACAGATCACAGTCTGGACGCCATCGCTTTTCCCACCACACCCGATGTCGCTTTGCCCTTGGCGGAGGATGACAACGTGATGCGTGACGGAGCGTCCGTTTTATCTTGGTTTTATTTTAGCAACACCGGTCCCGGCAGCGCCGGACAACGACCGGGGATCAGCCTTCCGATCGGTCTCAGCCAATCTGGGCTGCCTGTTGGATTGGAGCTGGATGGCTTGCCTGGGCGGGACGAACATCTCCTGGCAGTCGCCAAGACGATCTCAAACCTATTAGATATCTAGCTATTAAGTGAGCGCATGTGATTAAGCCGCAGGCCCAGTGTAGATGCAGCCCTCGCCGCACGAGCCGCGCCGGATGACAACTTTGCTCAACGCCGGAAACTGGACCGCCAGCTTATCCCAGACCC
>CAYGUV010000041.1:0-1376 GCA_964353185.1 uncultured Micavibrio sp.
GTAAATATTCGCTAAACCCATACAAAAAACATCGATGAAAAGCGAAAAAGAAAAAAAGTTGAAAAAAGTATTGAAAACATGCGATTAGGGGATCAAGCTATGGGTTATGAAAAAAGCACAAGTCACAAGAAATACCTTAGCGGAAGCGCAGGCAAGCACAACGGATTGGCAAGCGCATTATAACGAACTGCGTGAGGAATTAGCAGGCTTAAAACAAGCGTTGATCCAGTACAAGCAAGAAGCGCATTATTGGAAAGCACAATATGAACAAGTAAAAAAAATCCAACTCAAGCAAGCAAAAGAAATTGACGATTTAAAAGCGGCTTTAAAAAAGCGAGAGCATCAACTGTTTGGGAAAAGCAATGAGAAAACGAAAAGCAAAAGCGAACAAACAAAGCAAAGCGCAAATGGAAAAAAGCGTGGTGGCCAATTAGGGAGTAACGGACATGGAAGACGCACTCATCGTGAGTTGCCTCGTGAAATAGAATATCATGATTTACCTGACGATCAAAAAAGATGTGCCGCATGTGGTTGCGCTTATAAGCAACTCAATGAAACAGAAGACAGTCAAATTCTTGAAGTCCATGTCAAAGCGCATGTTCGCGTGATAAAACGTCACTGTTATGCAAGAGGCTGTCGCTGTAAAACAACCCCCGGCATAATCAGTGCGTCCCCCGCACCAAGAGTCTATCCAAAAAGCCAATATGGTGTGAGTCTTTGGTGTTATTTATTGCTTAATAAATATTGGCAACAACGTTCAATGAATGAAATATTAACGTCATTATCGTTAAGAGGATTATCGTTAGCAGCAGGTACAGTGTGTGATGGGTCGAAAAAAATATTACCCTTAATGAGCCCTGTTTATGATGCAATAGTCGAAAAAAGTTTATCAGCCGATCATTGGCATGCCGATGAAACAGGCTGGAAAGTGTTTGAAGCGATAGAAGGAAAAGTCAATCATCGTTGGTATTTATGGATTTTTAAAAATACTGAAACCGTTGTTCATAAGCTCTGTCCTTCACGTTCATCACAGGTATTAGTCGATCATTTTGGGGAAGATCATGAAGGCGGCATATTAAATGTTGATCGTTATAGTGCCTATAAAGCAATAGCAAAAGCAGGATTATTTATTTTAGCTTTTTGTTGGGCCCATGTTAGGCGTGATTTTTTAAATCACGCAAAGGGCTATCCAGAGCAGGAAACATGGGCATTACAATGGATTGACTTAATTGCTAAACTTTATCATATTAATAATCAACGTATTCTATATAAACCGTCTTGCAAATCGTTTCGTCAATTGAATAAAAAATTAGTCGAGCATATTGATGCGATGAGAGCACTCATTGATGAGCAATTACTTTTATCCACATTATTAC
>CAYGUV010000042.1:0-1335 GCA_964353185.1 uncultured Micavibrio sp.
GCCTGCGCCTTGTCCAATGGCGACGTTTCTATTTCCGTTTGTAAGCGCGGTAAATGTATTGCGGCCAATACCAACATTTCGTGCGCCGCTTCCAACGGCGGGTAAAGAATCTGCGCCAATAATAGTGTTAAAGCTTCCTGTATTTCTTTTGAGTGAGCTGACCCCTACCACCACATTATCTGCGCCGGTGCTATTGCTAAAGGCATCATAACCAACAGCGGTGTTACGCGCACCTGTTACGGTAAATGTTCCCGCGTCTGCACCAACAAAAGTGTTTTGCCCTGCGGTTGTTAATTGACTTCCTGCGTAAGATCCAAAAACGGTATTACCATCGCCTGTTGTTAAATCGTTTAATGTTTCTTGGCCAAAGGATGTGTTATAGGTTCCGCCCACTAAGATAGCCGCTCCAGCGTTACTGCCTGCAAACATATTAAAGCTTGTCGCGTAATCAGTAATCGCATCAGTTAAATCATTAATGGCAATTGTTGGGGCGGCGCCAGAAAATGCAACCCATGATGTTGTTCCGCCATCACACATTTCAAGACCATCAGATGTGGCGTTTAGTCGTAATGCGCCATCTTTATTGGCTGCACAGGCAGAGCCTGAATCGTTAGAGAGGAGGAGTGATCCACCCTCAAGGGCGAGGACGTTTGTTGCGGTGATTGTTGCGCCAGCTTGGTTGCCAAAAAAGAAAGCCGCAGATTCATTTGCAATAACCGTTGGATTTGAACCACTGGCAACGCCAAGGCCAAAAGCCATAGAATAATTCCCTACGTCGGGATTAGTTCCCCCTGTTTGTGCGACGCCCGTTCCTGTATCCGCATTAAATCCAAAAACAGTACTTCTGTAACCAGATGCAACATTACTACTGCCAAGTGCTAAGCTGTTACCGCCAGCAGATTCGACATTTGCACCGATTGCAACGGACCCGTCTCCACTTGCGGTACCGTTTGAGATTGCAACTGAAAAGTCACCCGTAGAATCTGCGCCATTACCTATCGCAATAGACCTGCCGCCTGACGCTGTTGTGTTTCTACCCAAGGAAATAGAATCTAAACCACTTGCTTCAGTGTCTGATCCCCATGCGAATGAATTGTCGCCAATATTGGTGTCAACCCATGCATCATTTGTTCCTGTTATTCTGCCCCCACGCAAGGCACGTTTATTCGGATCGTAGAAGGTTGTATCAATTGCTCCGCCTGCTCCATCTAAAGCAGTTGAGGTTGAGGTTTGACCGCTGTCGATGATATTAAAATTCTCACGTGTAATGTATGTTGTATTGTCGGTGAAGAGGCCGCCAAGATCGGTATAATCAAAACAGTTAAGGCCATCTGC
>CAYGUV010000043.1:0-1222 GCA_964353185.1 uncultured Micavibrio sp.
GTGGATTATTTGCCCTACCAATCGTGTACGAAGCAATGACAAACACAATTGGTGAAGGTGGTAACGCCACAACAGCAGAATTGAACGCTGTTGAGTTTGCGGTTAACTAAGACCTAATGCAAAATAAAATTATTAATCTGGGCATTGCGCAATTGCCGCGCGATGCCCTCTTCACATCCTCGGACGGTAATACGCCGCGCCCTAGCCTTGCGGCTGATATAAAGCAAAAAATTTTGGAACGTGATGATCACACATGTGCGTTTTGTCAGTTTAAATCGGAAAAATATCAAGATGTCGTTGCCTTAGACAGCGACATGCTCAATACAAAGTTGGATAATTTGGCGACGGCCTGTATATTTTGCCATCAATGTTTTGATTTGGAAAAGGTAGCGGAGATGCGCTCAGGCGTATTAATTTGGTTGCCCGAAATTGAACAAACACAATTGCATCACATTGCGCGCGCGATTTATACGGCGCGTATTTCCCAAGGAAGCATGGCTGATACAGCCAAAAAAACCTTGGAAACCTTAATGAAGAGGCGTGAGGTTTCGCAAGCGCGCATTCATACAGACGATCCGCATGTTTTATCGATGGTGATGCGTGATTTTTTAAGCCAAAAAAGCTACGCCATGCGGAATCAAAAGTTAGAGGGCGTCAGATTATTTCCTTTAGATAGGCGAATTATCAAAGAAGGCGATCTTGAATTTAATCAGTTCCCGCAAATCTTAGCTTATTGGCGATCAAAAAATGGCCCTTTTGGCGGCAAAATACCGAATCAATGGAAAAATTTCTATGCTGAGATCGCTCAAGAAGCATCTTAAATCTAAGGTTTAAAGTTATAATTCTCATTAATTGAAAATTTTTAGCTATGATTAAGGCAAAAAAGGCATAAATAATATTATTTAAAATCAGTATCTTATCCAATTTTTATCTTTAAATGTGTCATAAATTTGACAAAAAGAGCCAAAATGTGTTCTAATTAATTGTAAGGTTAAGGGATGTCTTAGACGATTGAAGAAGACCTAATGATTTTTATTAGAGTAATGGAATTAAACAGAAATTTAAAAGGAGACTAAAATGATTAAATTTGTAAGAAAACAGAGTTTAAAATTATCGGCAGCTGTTCTTGTTGGAACAATAGCAGGAGCCGAAGACGCACTTGCGGCAGGAAATGACTTTTCATCTATCGCAGAAAACATCACAACATCTATCTCAAGCATTC
>CAYGUV010000044.1:0-1206 GCA_964353185.1 uncultured Micavibrio sp.
AAAAGAACGAGGCGGTTGGGGCGGTATTCAACGCGGCTAACCAAATCAAACTCTGAGACGGGATGATGCAAGATATCATTCACCGGCATGTCTGGGTTTTTAGGCTTATACAGACCAGTGCCGTAGGTGCGATACTTTGAATCCGGCGACAGGTAATATAAAAGGCTCAATAAGCGAGCACGCGAGTCCGTATGCGGGCCTATCTTGTAATCACTGCGGTCACTGACAATCAACAATTCAGGGTCTAATCGTCCCACCCCTTTTAGATGTGAAACGCGGGCCTCCAGCGTAGCCCTAAATTTATGGTAGCATGCTGTGATCACGGCTGTACTCATCACTGCGAAAGCAACATTGACCCAGAATTCTTCCATTTCTGGCGGCTGGTCTGCAAAAAAGCGGTCTTCCAACAGCATGACCAGGCGTTCTTTATATGCTTCTGTGCGACCGGTACCAGGCAGACGCATCATATCTGTATCTTTTGGCCAATTCTGATGAATTGCATCAAAAACTGCAGTTGGCAGAACATCATCAATGACGCAGTGCTCAAAAGGGTTACGTGAAACAACGGCTTGAGTTATTTTTTTTGAAACATAGGTTTCAGCGCCTGAAAATATATTCTGCATAGTCTTTGTTGCCGCCTTCTTTGCGTCTTGCGCGCTCGACCTGATTTGGGTCGAATACAAATCCAAGATCACACATAATATCTATTAATTGAGCGTGCTGAGACAAATGAGGGCTGATCTCGATCAGCACCGAGCGCAGGTTTGTATTCGCGAAGGTTTGTAAAGCGCCCTCGACGACCAGGTGCTCAAAACCATCGACATCTATCTTTACATGGTTCGGCACTGGAATAGATTGCGCGGCAACAAAATCATCGAGAGCATATCCCAGGCAACCCTGCGCAAAAGCAGCCTGCACAGGTTTCAGTTCATGATTAACTTCGTCGCCAAATTCATGTCCTGACGTGGCCGCATCAACACGACTCATATACAGCCGATCAATTGAATGTTTATTTGTGAGTGCACAACACCACGCTACCACTGAGTCCGCCATATTATTAAGACGAATGTTTTGATTAAGGAGCGCATAGTTTTGCGATTCGGGCTCAAAAGCAAATACCTTAGCTTTGGAGTATGCGGCTGCAAACAGACTATACAGTCCCATATTTGCGCCAATATCGACAAAAACCTCTCCGGGCTGGAACCC
>CAYGUV010000045.1:0-1171 GCA_964353185.1 uncultured Micavibrio sp.
ATAATTTTAGCAACCACACCCGCACCAACAGTACGACCACCTTCACGAATAGCGAAGCGTAAGCCTTCTGACATGGCGATCGGTGAACCTAAGTGAACAACCATTTGAACGTTATCGCCTGGCATCACCATTTCTACACCTTCACCTAATATCACTTCACCTGTTACGTCTGTCGTTCTGAAGTAAAATTGTGGACGGTATCCTTTAAAGAATGGCGTGTGACGGCCACCTTCTTCTTTCGACAAAATATAAACTTCCGCTTCAAATTTAGTATGCGGTTTGATTGTCCCGGGTACTGCTAACACTTGACCGCGTTCTACTTCGTCTCGTTTCGTTCCACGAAGTAACACACCAATATTGTCGCCTGCTCGACCTTCGTCTAATAATTTGCGGAACATTTCTACACCAGTACACGTCGTTTTTGTTGTGGCTTTGATCCCAACAATTTCGATTTCATCACCTGTGTGAACCACGCCACGTTCAACACGTCCTGTCACCACTGTTCCTCGACCTGAGATTGAAAACACGTCTTCAATCGGCATCAAGAATGGTTGATCGATATCTCTTTCTGGTTCCGGGATATATTCATCTAAGTGAGCAACTAATTTTTGGATCGACGGTATGCCTATATCGCTTTCGTCTCCTTCCAAGGCTTTTAACGCACTGCCTACCACTAACGGCGTGTCGTCTCCTGGAAATTCATAACTGCTCAATAAATCTCTTACTTCCATTTCCACTAATTCTAATAGCTCTGCATCATCTACCATGTCCGCTTTATTCAGATACACAACTATATAGGGCACACCTACTTGGCGAGCCAATAAGATGTGTTCACGTGTTTGGGGCATTGGGCCGTCTGCTGCGCTCACTACTAATATCGCTCCATCCATTTGCGCCGCACCTGTGATCATGTTTTTTACATAGTCTGCGTGTCCTGGACAATCTACGTGCGCGTAGTGTCTTTTTGCGCTTTCGTATTCTACGTGTGCTGTCGCGATCGTTATTCCTCGCGCTCTTTCTTCTGGCGCATTATCGATTTGGTCATAGCTTTTGAATTCACCAAATACTTTTGTTAACGCCGCCGTTAACGTCGTTTTTCCATGATCTACGTGACCGATTGTGCCAACGTTCACATGGGGTTTATTTCGTTCAAATTTTTCCTTGGACATGG
>CAYGUV010000046.1:0-1165 GCA_964353185.1 uncultured Micavibrio sp.
TCCTCGGGATCGAAGGGCTTTCCCCCTTAGAAATCAATCGGCTATTGGACCTCTCCGACCCCTATGTCGAGGTCAATCGAAGTCCAGATAAGGTGTCCCAAAGCCTTAAAGGCCGCACGATCGTCAATCTGTTCTTCGAGAACTCGACCCGCACACGCACCTCCTTTGAACTCGCAGCCCTGCGCCTAGGCGCAAACGTCATCAACATGCAGGTTGATGCCAGCTCGGTGGCCAAGGGCGAAACCCTCATTGATACGGCAGTGACGCTGAATGCAATGCACCCAGATGTCCTGGTGGTGCGGCACCCTCAATCGGGCGCGGTTAAACTGCTGGCGGATAAAGTGAACTGTGCGGTGGTGAACGGCGGTGACGGTAGCCACGAGCATCCGACGCAGGCCTTGCTTGATGCGCTCACGATCCGCCGCCGCCGGGGCAAGATCGAAGGCCTAAAAGTCGCAATATGTGGCGACGTTACCCATAGCCGGGTCGCGCGCTCAAACTTTTACCTGCTCCTCACCCTCGGCGCTGAAGTGCGGGTGATCGCGCCACGGACACTCCTCCCCAGCCACCTGGACCGCTTGGGCGTGCAAACCTTCTCTGATATGCGCGAGGGACTTAAGGACTGTGACATCGTGATGATGCTCAGGGTCCAAAACGAACGCATGAGCGGCAGCTTCATTCCGTCCGTGCGGGAGTACTTCCGCTTCTTCGGTCTGGACCGGGAAAAATTATCACTCGCCAAACCTGACGCCTTGATTATGCACCCTGGCCCCATGAACCGGGGGGTCGAGATCGACTCCGATGTGGCAGACGATTTTGAGCGCAGCGTGATACGCGAACAGGTTGAGCTAGGCGTCGCTGTCAGAATGGCTGTGCTGGAACTGTTGGCAAAGAACTTAAAGGCGCATCGTTTGAGGGGGCTGTCTGCAGAGGGTGCAAAACCATGAGCACTCCGGATACGACTAAAGTTGCCTACACAGGCGCGCGCATTCTTGATCCGGCGACGGGTCTGGATATTGTCGGGGATCTGCTGACCATCGGCGAGGATATTGCTGACTTCGGCGAAAACCTTTTTGGCGGCACGCTGCCCTCTGACGCGACCATAATCGACGCCAAAGGTCTGTGCCTCGCGCCTGGCCTGGTCGATATGCGGGTGCAAATCCGG
>CAYGUV010000047.1:0-1163 GCA_964353185.1 uncultured Micavibrio sp.
GACTTTTAATCAGTAGGTCGAGGGTTCGAATCCCTCAGCGGTCACCATTTATTTTTAAGCACTTAGCCGTTCTTTTTGAGAGCGGCTTTTTTGTGCCAAATTAGAAGTTGTCAGTTAAATTTGAGAGGGTTGATTTTTAGCTATGACCAGTTTTTATAATTTCTTCCAAATTATTGTAAATAAATTAAATGAATAAAAACAATTGCTTAGTGGGTTCTTTCCGTAGTTTTTTGCATTCTTCAGACCTTTTTTGGTATTTTAAAATAAATAATAAAAGAAGAAAAAGGCAATTATTTACATAATATTTGACCTTTAGGGATAAATTAACTATAATGGCTTAGAATTTAAGGCTGATGGGTAGATATAAGGGTTAGAGAAATGGCGAAGATAAAGTTAGAAAATGGTCGTGAAGTTGAGACTTCAACAATGAGTAAAACAGAATTATTTAAGAATTGGCAGACCAGAGATAATTGGATTACTGACCATAAAGAATCTGAAGACCCTGCAAAGTTTGATAGATATTTAGACCATCTTCCTATATTGGAAGCGGAAATGACATCCCAAGGCATTGGCTTTACACCGAGGAGACAGGCAGGCTCTACTCCAAGCCCAACTCCTAGAGCTAGTAATGCCTCTGCGGTTAACGTTCCAGAAATTCCTAAAACTGTAAAACGTGCTGATGAGCTTTTGGTAACGGCAAAAGCTGATCAAACTGCTGCTGAACATGACAGAGATCAGGCGGAAGACAATTTGACTAGTCTTCAAACACTCGCCGGTACCCAAAAAGATATTAATGATACCTCAGACGATCTTGCTGAAGAGAATGCAGCCATTTCCAAATTGGAAGCTATTAATGGAAGACGCACAACAATAGTTGGACGTTTTTTTAACAAAGCTAAAAGAAAACAGCATCAACTTGATAAAGCTTTTGTTAAAACACTTAATGGAAATAGTAACGGCGATATTGATTTCTCAAAAAAGAGCATCAATGCAGCTGTTGAAGGGTTAAAAGTTCAAGCGGCACAGCATCAAACAAAACTAAACAATCTTAATGCGAAAAAGACTGTACAGGTGGATGCCCTTAAGACAGCGGGGATTACAGGTCCTTTAGGTACAATAGACCAAATTAACGCGGCAACACAAATTGCAAACGATACTTTAGA
>CAYGUV010000048.1:0-1142 GCA_964353185.1 uncultured Micavibrio sp.
TCACAATATTCGGTTGCACCGATTTGGCCTGCGACGTCTAATAATAAAGTTGCGCTGGCGGCTGTATCACCAATCACCACATCACCATCTGTTGTGATACGCATGGATTCACTACCATTATTTGTGAAGACAGTACGGTTGTCTGCGCCTGTCCCTGATGTATCGACTTGGATACGGGTGTCGTTGTCAAAATCTGCTAGCTCGGACGCTGAGCCGCCTGGGGCAGGGTAGGCATTCCATGATCCTGCGCCATCACACATTTCAAGGGCAGTGCCACCAGCGTTTAGGCGAAGTGCGCCTTGTTTAGCGGCCGCGCAAGCGGTGCCTGAATCGTTAGAGAGGAGGAGAGAGCCGCCCTCAAGGGCAAGCACGTTTGTCGCGGTGATATCTTCACCGTTTTGATCGCCGAAGAAGATAGCAAAAGATTCATTTCCTGTTACTTGGGGGTAAATACCAAGTGAAGAGTCGCCAAGGCCAAATGAAACAGAGTAATTACCTTGGTTAGCATTCACATCAGTAGTTTGCGCCGTGCCAGTACCACTTCTGACGTGCTGACCAAATGAGAATGAATTGTAACCACTTGACACCACTTCGGTTCCCATCACAAAGCTTTGATATCCTGTAGCGGAAGAAGTAGCGCCTATTGCGGTTGAAAAATCTCCACTGGCGGTTGTGCCTGATCCCAATGCTGTCGCATATAATGCACTTGCTGTTGTGTTTGATCCTAATGCAACAGCAGCAGTTCCACTGGCGGTTGTGCCTTGTCCAGCGGCAAAAGCATAATCTGAGCTGGCTTGGGTGTTTCGACCCCATGCAAAAGATTCAGCTCCGATATTTGTATCTTGCCACGCATCATTGACACCAATAATTCTTCCGCCCCGCAATGCCCCTTTATCAGGCGCAAAAAACGAATAAGTACCCGCTACATCCAAGCCAGTCGTTGTCGAAGTCTGGCCTGTATCTATGATGTGGAAATTTTCGCGGGTGATGTGGGTTGTGTTGTCTGTCCAAAGACCGCCTAAGTCAGAAGCGGTTGTACAATTAAGCCCATCTGCATCACAATATTCGGTTGCGCCAACTTGGCCAGAAATGTCTAGGGCCAATGTGCCGCTCACGGTTGTGCTGCCGATGGCGATGTTGTT
>CAYGUV010000049.1:0-1139 GCA_964353185.1 uncultured Micavibrio sp.
TATACCCTTCGTGAATGAAAATTAGGATTTTTTTTAACAAAGACTTGATTTTTATGTAGAAAAGATCAAGCTATGCGTTATGAACGGATTAACACTAACAGCAGACCAAATTAATGAACTACGCCGCGCGCATCGTGCTTGCAAGGATAAGCGTAAAGCCGATCGCATTAAAGCAATTTATTCATTAGGGACAGGTTCAAGCATTGAAGATGTAGTCAAGATATTAATGCTTGATGAAGAGACATTACGTAATTATGTGAAGCGTTATCAAGCAGGTGGGATTAAAAAATTAATGACGGATAATTACAAGGGCTCATCAGCGAAATTAAGCGTAGGAAAATTAGAGGAGTTAGATTGTCATCTTCGACAAAAAACGTATCTAACCGTAGAAGCGATCATCGCGTATGTTAAACAACGTTATCATGTTAATTATTCAGTCAGCGGTATGACCGATTTATTACATCGCATGGGATTTACGTATAAAAAATCGAAATTAATTCCTGCAAAAGCAGATGCAGAAAGGCAAGAGCAGTTTTTAAAAGAAATTGAGGAGCTACGCGAAAATAAAGTGGAAAATGACCCTTTACTTTACATGGATGGCGTTCATCCTCAACACAATACGATGTTATCCTATGGCTGGATAAAAAAAGGTGAAGATAATATTATTAAAAGTAACACGGGTCGCCAACGAATTAATATTAATGGTGCGTTAGATGCAGAGACATTAGACGTAATTGTACGCGATGATGAAACGATTAACGCCCTCACGACAGTAGAATTATTGAAGAAGATAGAAGCCAATTATCCGTTGGCGATGATTATTTACATTATTTGTGACAATGCGAAATATTACCGATCCAAAATAGTACAGGCTTTTTTAAAAACGTCAAAAATTAAATTAGTCTTTTTACCATCGTATTCACCGAATTTGAATTTGATAGAGAGACTTTGGAAATTCATGAAAAAGAAAATCCTTTACAACAAATATTATGAAAAGTTTGATGATTTTAAGGAAGCAACGCTGGGATTTTTCGAGAATATCGCCGATTATAAAACCGAGCTTGAATCATTACTCACTCAAAATTTCCAAATCTTGGATGCGAAAAATTCCTAAAACTCATCCGGAGCGAGTATATAAT
>CAYGUV010000050.1:0-1131 GCA_964353185.1 uncultured Micavibrio sp.
ACAAGGTAGCCGTAGGGGAACCTGCGGCTGGATCACCTCCTTTCTAAGGATGTTGTTTGGCATTAATAAGTTTTGCTGCCGGTGTATCTCTTTTTTCTAGATATTGAAGAAACTAATTTTTGGTTTAGTCTACCAGTTTGCTGGTTTGGCTTTCTTTACTAAGGGCTTGTAGCTCAGCTGGTTAGAGCGCACCGTTGATAACGGTGAGGTCGTAAGTTCAAGTCTTACCAGGCCCACCATTATTTAAAAACGGGGCTGTAGCTCAATTGGGAGAGCGCCTGCTTTGCAAGCAGGAGGTCGTCGGTTCGATCCCGTCCAGCTCCACCATTTAATTTGTTTTATTTTTCTTTTAAGCACTCTTTGGAATGTTTAAATGAAGAATAGTTTTTCTTCGGTTCTTGGTCATCGTGAATAAGTTTGAAATGAAGTTTATAGAAATTAAAATTTTCAACTAAAAATATTTTTTTAGTTAATACAACTTGGTTTAGGGAGTCATCTTTAAATCATTTTATGTTCGGCCCTTCGGTTTTCCGATTGGTCGTTCAAACAAGTCTAAGAAAATCTAACTTTATATAAGCTGAGTATAGTCGTAGAAACTATGCCTTAGATATGCGCCTTTTTTTCAAGGTTTTCTAAGGTTGAAGTAAGCCATATCTTTTATCTAATAAGCTTACTACTTTAATAGTGTATACGACTTTAATAATAAACAAATCAAACGTATGTCTTTATCACTTTGCCGAGTCGATAAAGAACCTAACTTTTGTTGTATTTGTTACATGTGGGACGTTATACACCTTACATTTAGACGCAAATACAGTTGGCAATTGTTAATGGCAGATTTAATTCTGCGCGTGATTTGAATTCAAGTGTCTAAGAGCATCTGGTGGATGCCTTGGCGATCAGAGGCGATGAAGGACGTGGCAGGCTGCGATAAGTCTCGGGGAGAGGTCAACACTCTTTGATCCGAGAATTTCCGAATGGGGAAACCCACTCTTTTAAGAGTATTTTATACTGAATACATAGGTATAAAAAGCGAACCTTGCGAAGTGAAACATCTCAGTAGCAAGAGGAAAGGATATCAATTGATACTCCCCTAGTAGCGGCGAGCGAACGGGGACTAGCCCAGTGGCT
>CAYGUV010000051.1:0-1115 GCA_964353185.1 uncultured Micavibrio sp.
TGCAGACAGTAAATTGTGTAGTGATGAACAATTAACGTATATTACAGAGCATGGTGGTCGAGCCATAACCATTATTCCTGAAACGTGGCAAGAAGTGAGCTTATTTAAAAACAAATTAAGAGACACGATTATCCCCAAAAAAGAAATTTATCGACGAATTAAACCGGGTACAATCGACGAGCAAGAGTACTTTTCAGTCTATCAAGGACGCCACTTTACAAAAAAGCGTCACTATCAAATTCATTGGATTTATTCTAGTGAAAAGAGAAATCGTGATCGTCTTCTACGTGAAGAAAAACTCAGAAAAGCAGACAATCGATTAACTGAACTTCTTTGTAAAATTAACAAACGGCATTTAAAAACGTATGAATCGATAAAAACAGAAGTGGATAATATTCTTAACGCTAAAGGAGTTGCTCATTTAGTCAAGGTTGATATTCGAACAGCCAAGTATGGTGAAAAAAAACAAATTGGAAAAGGCCGACCAACTAAAAATACACAATATCAAATCAACACCTTTGAACTTTACACTATGACCTGGAATAGAGATCCAATTGCACTTAAAAAAGAAACCAAACTAGATGGATTATTCCCTTTGTTATCAACCGATCATGCTTTATCATCTAAAGATGTCCTTTTAGCCTATAAATATCAACCTAATATTGAAAAACGATTTAGTCAATTTAAACACTATCATCATGCAGCACCTCTATTATTTAAAAATATTACACGGGTTGAAGCAAATATGTTTTTATTTTTTATTGCGCTTATTTTGAGAGCGTTGATTGAGCGGGAAATTAGAGAAAAAATGAAACTCAAAAAGATTTATAACATCGATGTTTATCCAGAAAATCGCAGTTGCAGTGCACCAACCGCTAATGTCATTTTTGAATTATTTGAGTCTATTGCAACTTATCAACTCTCTATTGATAATGAAATTATTGAATCTTTTTGTGATAAGTTAGATGCCACTCAACTTCTCGTATTAGATTTGCTAGGAATGGTTGAAAGTAGTTACTGGAAACTTTCAAAATCTGCTTATTCTTAAATTAATGCTTTTTCATCGTAGCATGAAAAATCCGAAATTTCTCTAATTCAGATCCGCGGAATGTGGG
>CAYGUV010000052.1:0-1071 GCA_964353185.1 uncultured Micavibrio sp.
GACTTAGATTCAACACCAAACACTATCACCATTGACGTGGCCGAAGTGAATGATGCCCCTGATGGTGCGGATATAACCTTAACAACACTTGAAGACACACCCCTTACTTTTGATCCTTCTAATTTTGGATTCACGGACGTAAATGACGGCCCCGATAATTTCCAATCTGTCTTTATTACAACACTTCCAACAAATGGTATATTGGAACTTTCTGGTGTTGCGGTGACAGCAGGGCAAGAAATTGCCGTTGCTGATATTCCAAATCTTACATTCACCCCTGCCCTTAATGATAACGGGTTAGCATATGATACATTTGACTTTCAAGTTCGCGATGATGGTGGCACACCTAATGGTGGTCAAGATACAGATCAAACACCAAATACAGTTACTATTGATGTGACATCCGTCAATGATGAACCAGATGGCACGGATAATACTGTTACAACCTTAGAAGACAATGACTATGTATTTGATCCTGCTGACTTTGGCTTAACAGATGTAAATGATAACCCAGCGAACAATTTACAATCCGTTATTATCACAACACTACCGACAACAGGTACGCTTAATTTATCTGGCGTTGCGGTAACGGCTGGACAAGAAATTACTTTCGCCGATATCCCGAACCTGACATTTACCCCTGTCGCCAATGAAAATGGCGCGGCCTATGATGCCTTTACCTTCCAAGTGCGCGACGATGGCGGCACAACAGACGGGGGTATTGATTTAGACGCAGTTCCAAACACGATGACCATCGATGTAACATCAGTAAATGATGCGCCAGATGGTGCGGACAATACACTTACAACACTCGAAGATACGCCGTATAATTTTGATCCTTCTGATTTTGGTTTTAGTGATACAATTGATTCACCAGTGAATAATTTTCAATCAGTGGTTATTACAACATTACCCGCAGATGGAGTTTTAGAACTTTCTGGCGTAGCTGTTACCGCAGGACAAGAAATTACAGTCGGGGATATTACAAATTTAACTTTCACACCAAGTTTAAATGATAATGGTATTTCTTATACAGACTTTAATTTCCAAGTGCGCGATGATGGCGGTACA
>CAYGUV010000053.1:0-1064 GCA_964353185.1 uncultured Micavibrio sp.
CGGATGACAACTTTGCTCAACGCCGGAAACTGGACCGCCAGCTTATCCCAGACCCAAACGGCAATGTTTTCCAGTGTCGGGTGATCAAGCCCCTCAAGGTCGTTCAAGTAACCATGATCCAGATCCGCTTTGAGAACGGCTATGGCCTCATCCACGTCTGCGAAATCCACAATCCAGCCCGTATCTTTGCCTGGGACTCCCGCCAAATACACTTCCGCCGAAAACGAATGTCCGTGCAGGCGCGCATAGCGGTGGTCTGGCGATACATTGGGGGCCAGATGGTGGGCGGCTTCGAAGGTAAAACTCTTAAAGATTTCCATGGGTCGCGTATCTACTCGTCGATGTGTCTGCTTGGTCTGTAATGCGGGCGGACTATGCCATCAACGTTGCAAAAAAGCACGGCTTGAAAAGCATCGTCAATTTAGGCCGCTCTATGAGCAATAATTAGATTAAAATCAAACACTTAAAAATCTTTCTTGACCTATTCTCTCGACTGGTCAAAGTGCGCTTATCATGACAAACGCCGCCTTATCCCCGTCCGCGTTGGTCCTCTTTTCCGGAGGACAGGATTCCACCGCCTGCTTGGCCTGGGCCTTGGACCGCTATAGCCACGTGGAAACCATCGGTTTCGATTATGGCCAGCGCCACCATATTGAACTGACCTGCCGGACCACGGTCATCGACCAGTTGCGCACTCTGTTCCCAAAATGGGGCAAACGCCTGGGCGACGATCATATGGTTGATCTCGGCTATCTCAGCGCCCTCGGGGAAACCGCCATGACCCATGATGTGGCCATCGAAATGGGAGACGCCGGGCTGCCCACCACCTTCGTTCCCGGCCGTAATCTGGCGTTTCTCAATGCCGCCGCTGCGCTAGCCTACCGACGTGGGATCAGCGTGTTGGTGGGCGGTATGTGCGAAACCGATTACTCCGGCTATCCAGACTGCCGCCGAGACACCCTGGACGCCATGGAACTGGCGCTCAGCCGAGGCTTGGATCGGCCCTTTACCATCGCAACACCGCTGATGAAACTGGATAAAGCGGCCACCTGGGGCCTTACAGA
>CAYGUV010000054.1:0-1035 GCA_964353185.1 uncultured Micavibrio sp.
AAAATGGCGTTTAATTTTGTACGGACTGGTTTTGCGGTTAAACTTCATGGACGCACGCGTAAGCGTCAGCTTATTTTAACAGTAGCTTATGAAGACAGCCCCATACCGCCATCTCAGAATAATATTATTGAAGATTTTGTGGGTAGGCCAAAGCCAGCGGGTAGTAAGGCGGTCATGTTTCAACGCCGTAGCCTTGGAGAAATTACCTATGCTGCGAATAATTGTTTTATTGGACGAGGCGAGGCGTTCGATTTACCTGTCCTATATGCGACAGGTTTAATTAAAGGCGACGATATGTACCGTATAGTTGAAGAAGAAGGTGCAAAGTTTTTGCTAGAGAATCATTTTAAAACAGGGGTCGTCGGGTTGGCGCAAGTGAGGGATGATCAGTTGATGCCTATTGGCCCAAGCGTTATTGTTTTAGATCAAAACACAGGCGAAATCATGCACGCCCCTACGGTGTGTGGGTAAGTTTATTTAGAAAATGTTGGGGCGACCTTACACGGGATAACCAGAACATCTTTCCAAACTTCGCCTGTAACATAGGCTTCGTTTTCAAGCCAATGGTCGAGGGCATCGCGATCATCAAATTCCACAATCATGACAGAGCAGTTCATTTGCCCATCTTCGTCAAGCATGGCAGCGGCCATTAATTGTTCGCCACGTTTTGCGGCCTCTTCAGAGTAAGAAAGGTGATTGTCACGCGCCTTTAGACGGCGGCCGAGGGCTTCGTCGTCTTTCCCATCTTTGCCGATAATAATAAATTGCATGAGATTAGCTTCTGCGCTCTAGCACATACATGGCCAGTTCTTTGAGCATTTCGGCGCGGCCATCAAAAACGTGAAGGTGGCGAATAGCTTGATGAACCAACATTTCAGCGCGCATTTTTGCGCTTTCTTTACCCATGGTGGATACGAAGGTGGATTTTCCTGCCTGTTCATCTTGATTGGCGGGTTTGCCTGTATCTTCGCTATCGCCTTCGACGTCTAAGACATCGTCAGTGACCTGAAATGCCAACCCTAAATCATAAGCATA
>CAYGUV010000055.1:0-1029 GCA_964353185.1 uncultured Micavibrio sp.
TGATGTCTTGTGGCAGTTCGTGGTTGATGATGTAGGACACCACAATATCGAAGTAACCGTCTTCGAACTTGGTGTCTTCAACCAAACGCTGAGCGAAGTTGACGTCAACACCAAGGTCATTGGCGCGCATGTGTGCGTAACGCACCATTGGGCCACCGACATCAATGCCCCAGACTTCTGCATCGGGGAAGCGCTCTTTAAGAGCAACGGTCAACTGGCCTGTACCGCAACCCATATCGAGAATGCGCATGACTTTGCCGTCTTTAGGGGTGGGCAAACGGTTCGCTGTACCGATGTGGATTTGATCCTGTTCGTTATCGCCAATGGCGCCCACATAGAAGCTGTTGGTGCCGTAGTGATAAATATGACCAGCAAACTCATCACCAACATAACCACCTGGCTGAATGTGAATTTCATGCTTGGTGTAAGTTGGCACTTCCAGATCTGGATTGAGTTCTAGTGTTCCCGGTCCGGCATTGTCTGCGGCTTCCATCTCGGCGATGTAGGCATCAGCATTTGCATGGAAGTGGTCTTGTAAATTCTTCCAGGTGATTTGCTGATTGCTGATCCATGTGCGACCGCTGGTTGCCACAATGTGATCGTTTTCGATCAACGGCAGAACTTCTTCGCGGGTGTATTCGGCCTTAGGGTCCATGTTGTTCTCTTCGAGAATCTTGTCAACACGTTGGCTGACAACACGGCTCCCACCGCTGTGCCAGCTGCGGAAGCCAGTCACGAAGTCATGGATGCTTTCCATATCGAGTGATGGCAAGCGCTCCAAACGACCCTTTGATCCACGGGGCTCAACGTCATCTTTTAGTGTGAGGTTAACAGCAGTATTGGTTGCGGCTGAGGCTTTGCGCGCACCGAATGTGGCACCAACGAAGGAGCCAACAGCAGCGGTGGCTGCAAAGAGTGAACGACGATCTAACATACAGTTATCTCTCCTTAATTCTTAAACTTATGGCTCTTACCGGTTTTCGCGGGTAAATGCGGCTGAGACCGGTAAATCACCCTCACGCAGCAGCG
>CAYGUV010000056.1:0-1024 GCA_964353185.1 uncultured Micavibrio sp.
GACTGAAACACAATGCCAATGTTGTCGCGGCGAAACAGCGCCAGGCCATCTTCGTCCAGGTCGGCGTAATCTTGTCCAGCCACCCTCACGCGGCCACTGGAAATGCGCTCCAACCCGGCGGTGATCATCAGCATGGTGGTCTTGCCCGAGCCCGAAGGCCCAACCACACCAAGGGCCTCTCCTTGCGGAACATGCAGGGAAACGCCCCGCAAAATATTGACCTTGCCTGCTGGTCCATCCAAGGTGAGGTGAACGTCATTCAGGTCTATGGCCGGTTTTTGACGTGTAACGTCTAGCTGATGCGGAGTTTCAGTCATGATTAAGCGCACCCTTACCATGTGGAGGGGTGTTTTGTTAGCCCTCGTGTCAGTGGTTATGTTGTCTGGTTATCCTGTAGGGTCTTACGCGGGCCAACTCAACTCAGATCAGACTCTTATCCAAACGGCAGACCGCGGCGCAGACAGCGAAACACTTCGTATTCTTGTTCTGGGTGACAGTCTCACAGCCGGATACGGCCTTGAGGATCTCGCTCTCGCCTTCCCCGCGCGGCTGCAAGAAGACCTGCGTGCTGAAGGCTACACCGTCGATATTCTGGATGCGGGCATTTCCGGCGACACCACGGCGGGGGGGCGTTCGCGTCTGGATTGGTCTTTGGCTGAAGATCCCGATGCGGTGATTGTCGAACTGGGCGGCAACGATGGCCTGCGCGCCATCGACCCCGATGTCACTTACGACAACCTCAAAACAATTCTCACCCGGCTCGACGCTGAAGGCTTGCCGGTGTTGCTGACGGGCATGATGGCGCCCCCCAATCTCGGCCGGAATTATGGCGATCAGTTTTTCGGCGTGTACACGCGTTTGGCCGAAGAATTCGATGTGGTGTTTTATCCCTTTTTTCTTGAAGGCGTTGCCGGTGAGGCGAATCTCAATCAAGCGGATCGCATTCACCCCAACCCCGATGGTGTTAATGTCATCGTCGAGAAAATCCTGCCCTATGTGGAAAAGCTGATTGAGCGTGCTCAAG